>CAVOIX010000074.1:0-84335 GCA_963695945.1 uncultured Acidobacteriota bacterium
ACAATACCAGCGGCGATACTGCCCAGCAGATTTTCACCGCGGCGCTGATCGCTGAAGATTTGGCCACCACGTTCTATTTCAATGGGCTTACCGGCGGCGTGATTATGGATCCGAGTCTCGCCGGAACCGGCGGCACCGCTACAAAAACCGCCTCCAACGGTAACGAAGGCAATGTGGAATATATTCGCGCCGCCGTGAGCGAAGAAATCATGCACGCCGATCTGCTGCGTTCCCTGATCGGAAGCAAAAACGCACAGAACGACCCGGTCCAGACTTTCTACCTCCCCACCGGGACGTTTGACACAATCGGCCCCTTTCTGGCTGTCCTGGATGCGCTTGAAAATGCATTCATCGGCGCTTACCTCAATGCCGCGATCGAATTCGCCCAGATGGCGGCGGATTCAAAAGCGGGGATCGCCCATGAGCTCGATTACGCGGGCAAGCGTTACACGTCCTCAAATCTGGAATACTTTGCGCAGGTTGCCGCTTCCATCATGGGAGTGGAATCGGAGCATCGCGTTTTAGGCCGCGTTATCTCCAATACCAATCCGGCGAATCAACTCTGCTACGAGCAGACCGATGGCCTGACATCGGTATACAACGGTAAGAGCTCCGCTGTCGTAGCCCTCACTCCTTTCCTCGGTGCCGGAACCGGAAAGACCGCTTATTCCTTGCAGGCCGCTCTGCAAGGCGCCGCAGCGGTTTCGCTTCCTTGTACCGGAGCGCCACCTACGCCCCCTGTGTCACAACCGGACCACGACTGATCGCCGCCATTCGTGCTTCATAGGACCCTTCAGACGGAGCGAGGGAACGGCCAGCGTTGTTGGCCGTTCCCTGCTCTCCTCCCATTCGCGGTGGCTCCGAGCTGAAGACCTAAAGAGGGCGCGCGAATTTAGCGCTTTGCGGGATATTCCTTGGTGAAGCCGGTTCGTTCATTGGTCATCGTGAAGCTTCCATCGCCCGTCACCGACATCTTGATGTAGTGCCCGTGGTCGGTTTCGTTGATATTCGCGAGGAACTGCTCCGGCGAATTGTGATCCACGCCGCCTGCCGCCGACCGGTGAATCTGCCAGAAATCCTCGAGCCCGGCGCCTCGTGAAAGGTTTGCCAATATTCGGGCGAGCCGCCTTTTCGCTCGCCGTTATTCATGATGGCCACACGCGCATGGATGGCGTGCACGAATTGCGGCGCTCCGGAGTGCGGATCCCCGTGGCGTGTAGTGTGAAACACGGTCATAGTTCCCAGCAGATTGTTCGGGCAGGCCAGCGCGTGCTCCTGATTCCAGGTCAGATCGCCGAGATCGACTAAACGGAAGCTGCCGTAGCGCACCACGATTCCCACGGATTCAAAATTCTCCGGCGTAGCGTCCTGCTCTTTCAATTTGGCCTCGCGGCACAGTGGATTCGGAGCGCCCGCTCCAGGAACTCCCGCCATCGGTTCCTTGATCACGTCCCCGGCTGACGAAACAACCTGCACATCGAGACCTTCGACGGGAATATGGTCGCCGGGCTTTGCCGTCATCGCATGCGCATGCTCGCGGATCGGCAAATAAGACAAGATCGGAGCGTCGCGGCCTGCCTGCATCTCCACGGTGTACGGGCCGTGATCGATAAAATGGCGGATGGGAATGCGGTGTGCGAGTTCCGCGGCGTTGCCGGCATGATCCCCGTGAAAGTGCGTGATCACCACATAGTCCAGGACGCTTACATTCGCCATCTTTAGCACGGACATGATACGGTCGGCATCGCGCGTGATTCCCGGCGCATTCGCTTCCGCGGGAGTTGCCGCGCCCTGATTGCCGGGAAATCCTGTGTCCACCAGCATGGACTGGCCCGATGGAGAAACGAACAGCGTGGCCTGCCCGCCTTCGGTATCCAGGAAATAAATATCCAAGGGCTTTTTCTGTAAGGGTTGTTGCGCGCGGGCGAGCGAACACGCGATAATCCCAGCCGCGAGAAAGGGCAGATACTTGCGCATGGAACTCTCCAGGGAAGCTCTCGGACGAGGCTATGGAAATCTATTTGACGATAAATGTCCAGCGGGATTTTCGTTAACACAGACTTCGAGTCTGTGGCAGTTGGTCGGCGCAAGGTGGCTCGTGCAAGCACGAAAACACAAAGTCGAAACTCCGTGCCGCCGGATGGATTACTCCGCCGCGACGGTAGTTTCGCTGCTGCGCTTGCGCATCACCTGGTGCGCGATGGCCAGCAGGTCGCGATTACTCACGTCCTTCGATTCATCGGCGAGGGTCACCACGCGCTTGTAGCATTCGTCGAGTTCTTCCC
This sequence comes from uncultured Acidobacteriota bacterium, assembly GCA_963695945.1. Taxonomy (GTDB): domain Bacteria; phylum Acidobacteriota; class Terriglobia; order Acidiferrales; family UBA7541; genus Palsa-360. The sequence goes on from CAVOIX010000074.1 coordinate 2,286, forward strand.
GCGAAGGCTGAAAGCCCAGATCGACGAGCGTCGCGCGCAGCGCATTACGTCCGGAATGTTTGCCGAGTACCAGTTGCCGCTTGGGTACGCCAACCGCTTCGGGGGAAATGATTTCGTAGGTGAGGGGATTCTTGAGGATGCCGTCCTGGTGGATGCCGGCTTCGTGGGCGAAGGCGTTCGCGCCTACGACCGCTTTGTTGGGCGCTACCGGCGCGCCGGTAATTTCTGTCAGCATGCGGCTGGACGCGAACAGTTGTGTCGAGATGGACGTTGGTTTTCACGCCCAGGGTATTTTGCCGTACGCTCAGCAGCACGACTACTTCTTCGAGCGCGGCATTGCCGGCGCGTTCCCCGATGCCGTTGATCGTCAGTTCCAACTGTCGAGCGCCTGCCTGCACGGCAGCCAGCGAATTTGCGACGGCCAGGCCGAGGTCATCATGGCAGTGCGCGCTCAGCGTAACGCCGGTCGCGCCATCCAGATACTCGATCACCCGGCGGAACATGGCCGCGTATTCCTCGGGCACCGCGTAACCCACGGTGTCCGGCAGATTGATGGTCGTTGCCCCGGCGCGGACGGCGAGGGCCACAGCTTTGCACAGAAAATCGATATCCGTGCGGCTAGCGTCCTCGGCGGAGAATTCCACTTCGGCGCAGTGTTCCCGCGCGTAGCGCACGTTATTGGAGATGGCTTCGAGCGCCTCTTCGCGCGTCAATCGCAGTTTGAATTGCAGATGGAGATCCGATGTGGCCAGAAACGTATGTAGTCGGGGATGCGCCGCTCCGGCCAGGCCTTCCAGCGCCGCGTCAATGTCATCGCGACGCGCGCGCGCCAGCGCAGCGACCGTGCAGCCGCGAATTTCGCGGCAAACCGCACGCACGCCTTCGAGGTCGCCGGCCGACGCGATCGGGAAGCCGCTCTCGATAACGTCCACACCGAGAGACTCCAGTTGGTGAGCCATGCGCACTTTCTCCGGCACGGACATGGAAAAACCGGGCGATTGCTCGCCATCTCTCAGCGTCGTGTCAAAAATGCTTACAGTGTCCATGGCACTCTCCCACTCAGTTCATTTCACATGGAAACAGCAAACAGATCAAATTTATAATGCTTGTGACTTCTATAAAGCTCAATTATACCAGGCGCGGAAGGAAAGGGTTGAGGAGTCCAGGCTATATCCGGGTTGTGTTCGGGTTGTGCTCGGATTGTGTCCGGACGGTGCTCGGACTGTACTTGAACCGTGTAGCGCTCGCTTTCAAGCGAGCATCCGTACGGAGGGAGGGCCCGCCAGAATGTGGGCCGCGCAAAAGCGTGAAAGAATCAAGCGAGAGCACGTTTACGTCGCCTTGAATCGCTCGTCGATCTCGACCTGGTATCCGGCGACGAGGCGGTTGTTTGCATTGGCCATGCCCACCACGGCCATGAGTTCGTGGAACATGCCGTCGGTCATGCCTTTGCCGCGGGCTCCGGCGGTATGCGATGCGATGCAGTAGGGGCACTGATTGGTGACGCTGACGGCGATGTAGATGAGTTCCTTGGTCAGCGCGTCCAGCGTTCCGGGGGCCATGATCTCTTTGGTGGATTCCCAGGTGCGCTTCAGGGTAGCGGGGTCATTGGCCAGCGCCTTCCAGAAATTGTTGACGAAATCGGTCTTCCGCACCGCGCGGATATCGTCATACACGGCGCGGACTTCCGCGGACGCATCTTCATATTCAATCAGGTGTTGCACGGCGAATTCCTCCTGCTCGATGGGTCTGGTCTGTGCTCGGGTCGAGGATGAGTGCGCCCGTGGCTTCAGGAAGGGCAAACTGCACATCGGCCATATCGCCGTGGGAGCTTTGGCTGCTGAAGCCGGCACGATTGGCCCGAGAGAATCTAGTTCAGATCGCGCGAAAGCATCAGCTTAAAAGTCAACTTGTCGGCGCCATGACTCACCCCGGCGCCAACTCCGGTTTCGATGTTCAGGTATTTTGTGCTGCGATCCGTGACGGCCCAGACTTCATGAAACTGATCCCTCTGGGGAAGGAAACCGCGCAGGGGGCCGAAATCGGCATACTCCTCGATGGCCAGTGCCCATTTATCGTTCACATTGTAGGCGACCCGCGTGGACGGAACGAACTCGAGATTCCTGAACCCGCCCACATAATCTGTATCGACAATTGGGTTGAAGATAATGTCCACGGGATGCAGGTGCAAACCCACGATGGGCCGCACTTCCGATGTGATGTGGCGAGACTCCCAATATGAGTAATTCACGCTGAACTCGAAATTCACGCCGTAGAAAAACGTATGATCCTCGGCATGAGGCCTCACGAAAAGTTCGCGAATCTTGAAGCCGTTGATTGATCCGCCGCGTCCCTTGGAGTAAATCGAGTAAACCGGCAGGTACAGTCCCTGTTCAAACCAGTCGGCGACGCCGTAGGCCCACTCGGCCGTGCCGTTAACCGAGCGATCGGGAATGATGCCGCCCGGAAATGCCGGAGTTTTCTGCCCGATCGCAATGAAATTGCTGTGAATCATCAGATTGAACTTTCCCTTTTCGGCGATCGCGGCGTCATACACCTGGATTTCATCGGTTTGCGCCATGGTTCTGGCGGGAGCGGCAAACAGGCTGAACGCGATCCAAACCAGCACGAAGCCCCAGTTTCTTTGAAGGTATTTCATTTGCCCGTGGTCTCCTTAAGGGATCGTTGTCCGGCCCTGCGCACAATTTTGTCCCTGCGGCAGTATCCAGGCCGCACGCGGTGAATCGAAGGCGTTGCAGCTCCGCAACGCAAGGTGCGGCCGGAAATGCGGCCGCCGCGAAGCTACGGCTTTTGATTTGAAGTAAGGCTTGCCGAGGATAACCCAGACCGAACCGGTGAGGCAATTGTACTTTTGGGGGCGGGAACTTGTTGAAGTATTATCGTTTCCCGATATATTGGATGCGTGGCCCGGACGCAAGCGCTCTCACTTTGGTTAGGGACCAGGAAATGCCCCCGCTGTGGCAGCGAGGATGTTTTGCGCTCCCACCGTCGTGGCGTTCTGGAGTGGACCGTCCTCATTCCCCTGTTGCTTCGCCCATTCCGTTGCCGCCAATGCAGCGCCAGGCATCTGACTTTTTTCTTTCGCCGCCGACATTCAAAAGTACACGGTCACGCCGTCCCCGGAACCGCCGAAGAGTGATCCGCAGGTCCCCAGTTTTGACAACATTGTCGAGTGGCGCAGGCTTCAGCCTGTGGAATTTGGTTGTCGCAAGAGCGACCGCGGTTGAATCGAATTCCGTAGGCTGAAGCCTGCGCCATCAGGCCTTGCAGCGCGAACGCAGCTGCAGAGTCATTCTTTTTTGTGAAATGCTAAGCGCGCGGATGGGCTTTGTCGTAGACCTCAAGCAATTGCCGGATCGTCGCGTGGGTATATCGCTGCGTGGTCGATAGCGAAGAGTGCCCCAGCAATTCCTGAATGGCGCGAAGATCCGCGCCATCGGCCAGCAAGTGTGTAGCGAAGGCGTGCCGCAGCGAGTGTGGATGCAGGTCCCAATTCACATTTGCCAGGCGCGCGTATTTCTTGACGATGCGGGCGACCGAACGAGGCGTCAACCTCGTCCCCAGATGATTCAGAAACACGGCCTGCCGGTCACCTCTTCCTCCGGCCTTGTGCAACACTTCCTGGCGCAGTGGCTCGTACGCTTCAAGAGCCTGCTGCGCTTTGCCGCCATAGGGAACGATGCGCTCCTTGTTGCCTTTGCCGCGTACACGCAGCATCAGTTCCTTGCGGTCCATGTCGCCAAGGTTCAGGCCCGTCAGTTCGCTGACGCGCAGTCCCGAGGCATACAACATTTCGAGAATCGCGCGGTCGCGACGAACCATCAGGCGGCTCTCGTCCTGCGCGGCTCCTCCTTTTCGGCGTCCGCTTCCACGCACCGGTCCCGTTGCCACGCTGTCCAGAAATGCATTCAGATCCTCGGCGCTCAACACCGCTGGAATACGCTTGGGCAGCTTGGGAGTGGCCACCATGCGCGCCGGATTGCGCACGACAAGTCCCTCGCGCACCGCAAACTTGAAAAAAGATCGAATGGCGGCGAGCTTCCGGGCTATCGAGGACTTTTCCAGGTTCATGTCGTGCAGGTGCGCCACGAATTCCCGGATCATCAGGTGGGTGACGTCCTGGACAGGCGGCAGGGAAGTGCCGGGAGGCGTCAGAAACGTGAGAAACTGCCCGAGGTCATTCTCGTAGCTGCGGATCGTGTGCGGAGAAGAATTGCGCACCGAGCGCAAATAATTCAAGAACTGCTTTACCGCGCTATCCATTTATCCCCTGCGCCGCACCGCGGTGATTGCCGAATCGTGTTGGCGCCCTCACCCGCTTCTGATTATGACAGGAAATAGAGACGCGGCCATTTCGAATCGATGCCGCCGGGTGCGCACCGGATCAACGCCGCGTGTTGCCCAACGGCCGGATTTGGGGACCGTCTACGATTGCGCCGTGCCCACGGGCTCGGGAACAGCCGCGGCCGGAACTTCCGGAACCTCGGCTTCCCAGTCGCAACCTTCCTTAAGGCACGCTCGTACCGCGCCCAGCTTGCCGCGTTTCTCTACGATGAAGACCGCGCCGCATTTCGGGCAAGGCTCAGGGATCGGCAGGTGCGGCGTGGTGAAATCGCATTCGGGATATTTATTGCACCCGTAGAACGTGCGCCGCTTTCCTTTCCTCGCCACCCGTTCCGTCAGTTCGCCGGTTTCGCATTTCGGACACTTGATGCCCAGCGTTTTCGAGCGGATAAACTTGCACTTCGGATAAGCGGTGCAGCCTGTGAATTCGCCGTACTGGCCGTGTTTCTTCACCAGTTGCGAACTGCATTCCGGGCACTTCTCGTCGAGCAACTCGTCCGGTTGCAAAGCTTTTCGCGTGCCGGCCTTCAGGCGGCGCGTGGTTTTGCAATCCGGATATCCGGTGCAGGCCAGGAACATTCCCCAGCGCCCGCGCTTGATAATCATTTCGCGTCCGCAATTGTCGCAAGCTTCGATCTTTCCGTCTTCAGGAGGTAATTCCGGCGAAAGATCGCGAATGAAATCGCAATCCGGATAGCGCGAGCAGCCCAGGAAAAAGCCGTGCCGGCTGATGCGTTCCAGGAGTTCTCCTTCCCCGCACTTTTCGCACTTTTGCCCCGTGGGAATCCCCGCTTTATAGGATTCCATCTCGTCCTTGGCCTGTTCGAGATCCGAGGCGAAGCGTCCGTAAAATTCCTTGACCGCTTTTTTCCACGGAAGTTTTCCATCCTCGATTTCGTCGAGCTCCTCTTCCATGCGCGCCGTGAAGCCCACATCGAAAATGTCCTCAAAACTTTTCACCAGCAGCACGCTCACCTTTTCGCCCAGCATCGTCGGGGCGAAGCGTCCCTGATCCTTGGTCACGTATTCGCGGTCGACAATCGTGGAAATGATGGAAGCGTAGGTCGAGGGGCGGCCAATGCCTTTTTCTTCCAGCTCTTTCACCAGTGTCGCTTCCGTGTAGCGCGGAGGCGGCTCGGTAAAATGCTGGTCCGGCCGCAGCGCTTCGAGGCGCAGCGCTTCACCCTCGGTAAGCGCCGGCAGCAAGGCCTTGCCTGCTTCCGCGTCGGTGTCTTCGTCATCGTCCGCGGAAACCTGGTACACCGCGAGATACCCGTCAAATTTCTGCACCGAACCGCTGGCGCGAAACGTGTAATCGCCGGCGGCCACATCAACGGTGGTCTGATCAAAAACCGCCGGAACCATCTGCGAGGCCACAAAACGTTGCCAGATCAGCTGGTACAACTTGAACATGTCCTCGCTCAGGAACGGCCTGATGTCCTCTGGCGTTCGCGCGGCATCGGTCGGACGAATGGCTTCGTGGGCGTCCTGCGCATCCTTCTTGGACTTGAAGACATTCGGTTTCTCAGGCAGGTACGGTTGCCCATATTTCGAGCCGATCAGCCCGCGCACCTGGTCCAGCGCGTCATTCGAGACGCGCACCGAATCCGTACGCATATACGTAATCAGCGCAACCGAGCCTTCTTCACCGAGCTCCACGCCTTCATACAGCCGCTGCGCAAGACCCATGGTGCGCTTGGCGGTGTAGCGCAGGCGATTATAGGCGGCCTGCTGCAACTTGGACGTGGTGAAAGGCGCCGGCGCAAAGCGCCGCTTTTCCTTCTGCGTGACGCTGGCGACGTTCCATTGCGCGCTCTGGGCCGCGGCGACGATCGCGTCCGCCTCAGCCTGCGTATGAATCTCAATATCCTCGCCCTTGAATTTGGTCAGCTTGGCTTCAAATGAGGGCGGCGCTCCGGCAGCCAGCACCGCGTGAATGGTCCAATACTCCACCGGTATGAACGCCCGAATGTCGAGTTCCCGGTCGACGATCAAGCGCAGTGCAACCGTCTGCACCCGCCCCGCGGACAGTCCGCGGCGCACTTTGTCCCACAGCAGCGGAGAAATTTTATAACCGACCAGGCGGTCCAGCACGCGGCGGGCCTGCTGCGCGTCCACCAGATTTTCATTGATCTCGCCGGGATGCTCGAATGCCGCTTTGATCGCTTTGGACGTGATCTCGTTGAACATCACCCGGAAGATGTTTTTGCGGGCGATGACCGGCTTGCCCTTGGCCACGGCTTTCTTCACCGGCTTGGCCGGCTTCTTGGCCTTCTTCTTGCCTTTCTTGCCATTTCCGTTTGTTTCTTCGGCCTTTTGTTCTTCGGTAAGAAATTCCAGTTTGGGTCCGCTCAACACATCGGCCAGATGCTGGCAGATGGCCTCCCCTTCGCGATCCGGATCGCCCGCCAGATAGACGGCGTCGGCGGTGGCCGCGGCTTTTTGCAATTGCGTTACCACCGTCTCCTTATCCGGATTTACTTCGTACGTCGGCGTAAACCCGTGCGCAATGTCGATCCCCAATACCTTCTTCGGCAAGTCCATAATATGCCCGTAGGAGGCCTTGACCGTGTAATTGCGACCTAGATATTTATTGATCGTCTTCGCTTTCGCGGGCGATTCGACGATAACCAGCGATTTTCCCATATCTTATTTACAGACCTGAACGATCCCCCATGGGAGTCGTTTTTCCCTTTCTGTTCCCCTAGCGTGGCCCCCGTTCATAGCGTTTGTCAACGCTTGATAGATGCGTCTTGTGTCCTTCTCGATTCTATTGTCTGCCGGATATTCGCGTAAAGTCTGCAGTATTAACAGGTTAAATGACAATCGCGGTAGTTGGCATTTGGTGTCGAAGCTGGCAAAGCTGAATCGGAAACACCGGGGCTAGAGGAGAACCTTAATAAATTGCTTTCCTGGCATCTGCCTGACCATCCCTTTCATCTCCATCTCGCAGAGTGCTGCCAGCACTTCCGAGGAGTTTAGTTCGGCCTTTTCAACAAGTTCGTCCACATGGATGGACTCGTCCGGTCCCAGCAGGCGGAAGATTTTCTTTCCCCCGGGCGTTAGCGCCTCTTCAAATAGGGATGCACGCTCGGCATGCGTGGTCTCCTCCACGGGAAAAAGTTCCGCCCGAATCGCCGTGGGTAACTCCTCGACCACGTCTTCCCAGGAGGTGACCAGCTTGGCGCCCTGCTTGATCATCTGGTTCGGGGCGAAGCTGACGTCCAAGGTGATGTTGCCGGGGACGCCATACACCTCGCGGCCGAACTCCATCCCAAGACGCGCGGTAATTAAGGACCCGGAATATTGCGCTCCCTGCACCACAATGATTCCCAGCGACATGCCCGCGACCACGCGGTTGCGCACCGGGAAATTTTCGGGTGCCGGATGGGTCCCCAGCGGGAATTCGCTGATCAGCGCGCCGCGCTTTTCGACCTCCGCGAAAAGTTTCTTATTCTCTTTTGGATAGATAACGTCGACTCCGGTGCCTAACACGCCCACAGGAGCTCCATGGGGAGCGCGGCAGGCACCCTGATGCGCCAGGCTGTCAATGCCGCGAGCCATGCCGCTGACGATGGTGAGGCCGCGCGCGGCAAGGTCATGCCCCAGGCGCTCCGCCACCTGGTTACCGTAGGGAGTCGGCCGCCGCGTGCCCACCATTGAGATGGAATGGCGGTTGAGCGCGCCGGGGTCTCCCCGCACATAGAGCAGCGGTGGGGGGTCGTAAATTTCCAGCAGCCGCTGCGGATATTCGGGCTCATCCCAGTTCAGCAAGCGGCAGCCCAATGTGCGGACGCGCGCCAGTTCTTCTTCCGCATCTTGGTGCGCTTGCTTGGAATGAATGGCTCGCACCGGCACCGCAGGCAGATGGCATGCCTCAAGCTGGGTGAGGGAAGCGCGAAACACTTCGCTTGGCGAACCGAATTGGCGCAGCAATCTTCCGGTGAGGCGCGAGCCAAGGCCCGGCGTCAGGGACAGCGACAGCCAGTCGAGGGAAGCATCCAGTTCCACGGCAGAAGTGACGCTACAATGCTGTCACTATTTGTGTCAAGATGATTTGTCAGATTCAGCGGCGCAGGCTTCAGCCTGTGGGGGTTGGTCGGAGCCACGGTCGTGTTTCTTGCGACCAACATCCACAGGCTGAAGCCTGCGCCACGGAACTGCGGCGAATCAGCCGCCTTGCCACTCTGCATGTATTTTGATAAGCATGTTGCAACTCACAGGGGTGCAGGATGACGAAGAAGTTCCGAACAATTCGAACTCTATTTCTTCTTGTCATGATCCGGATACTTGCCGCGAGTGCCGCGGGTCAAATGACAACCGCGCCAACCCAGCGACCCCGCGCCAATAAGACACCCGTCGCACAAACTGATCTTGGCGGAACGGTAAGTGGGCCGAACGGGCCGGAAGCGGGAGTCTGGGTAATTGCTGAAACGAGCGACCTGCCGACAAAATTCCGCAAAATCGTGGTCACGGACGACCGCGGACGCTTTCTCGTGCCGGACCTGCCCAAAGGAAATTACAAAGTTTGGGTGCGGGGATACGGCCTGGTCGATTCAGTGCCGGTGGCCTCCGCGCCCGGGAAAACGCTCGCGCTGACGGCCGTGCCTGCTCCTGACGCGCGCGCCGCCGCGCAAATTTATCCCGCGAACTACTGGTATTCGCTCCTGCAAATTCCCGCGGCAAGCGAGTTTCCATTTCTAAAGCCTGAACGCAATTCCGCTTCGCGCACCGGTCGACGGGAAAATGGGCAAGCCAGCGTGCTCTCCGGCGGAATTCACAACCAGTCAGAGTGGCTCTTCGCCATGAGGACGTGCACGCAATGCCATCAGGTCGGGGATAAGTTCACCCGCGAAATCGAATCGAATCTCGGAACATTCGACTCCACCGCGGCAGCATGGGACCGCCGTCTGAAATCTGGCCAGAGAGGCGGGCTGATGACCACGGCCTTGAACCAGCTTCCCCACGATCGCGCGCTTGCCATGCTGGCTGACTGGAGCGACCGCGTGAAGGCCGGTGAAGTGCCTCCAGCGCCTCCGCGCCCTCAGGGCATGGAGCGAAACGTGGTGATCAGCGAATGGGAGTGGGGACGCGGTCCGGCTGACTGGGTGCACGACGAAATGACCACGGATAAGCGCAATCCCACCGTGGATCCGCACGGGCTCGTCTACGCAACTTCGGAGGGCGCCGGTACGCTCGAAGTTGAAAATCCGTTGACCAATGAATCGAGTCATATCGATATTCCGACGCGCGTGGACCAAAAAGAAATCGATCCTTACCTCATGTCGCTGGAAGTGGGATTTCCGTCACCGTATTTCGGCGACCAGGCCCTGTGGACCGCCACCAACAGCCCGCACAATCCGATGATGGACGAAAAGGGCCGGGTTTGGGTAACGTCGGCCATCCGAAACAAAAAAGATCCGGCCTATTGTAAGGAAGGCTCAAACAATATTTTTGCGAAGTACGATCCGCTGGACGTGAGCATCCGGCAACTTTCCATGTATGATCCGGAAACGAAAAAGTGGACGATGATCGACACCTGCTTTGGCACCCATCACCTGCAATTTGCGCAGGACAAGGACGACACGCTGTACTTCAGCGGAGAGGAGGGAGCCGTCGGTTGGGTCAACACGCGCATGTATGAAGAAACGCACGATGAGCAGGCCGCGCAGGGTTGGTGCCCGGCTTACATCGATACTCGCGGAGACGGGAAATTCGATTGGAAGACAGACAGCTCCGTCCCTGGATTTCCGTACGGGCTGGCGGTGAATCCTGTGGATGGCAGCGCGTGGTACGCCGCGGTCGGCGTGCCCGGAAAACTGGTGCGAGTCGATCGCGGCTCGAACCCGCCGCTCACTTGCCGCACGGAAGTCTACGAACCGCCGTTCGATAAATCAAACGTTGCCGCCACTCAGGGATTTTTTCCCCATGGCGTTGACATTGACAGCCACGGCGTCGTTTGGACTTCGCTCGCAGGCAGCGGGCACCTCGCAAGTTTTGACCGGCGCAAGTGCGTCGTGCGCAGCGGTCCGAACGCCACGGGACAGCAATGCCCGGAAGGATGGACGCTCTACCACCTTCCAGGCCCCCTGTTGAAAGGGACCGACGTTGGGAGCGCGGATTATCCTTACTACAACTGGGTGGACCGCTTCGACACTTTTGGCCTCGGCAAAAATATTCCGATGGCCACGGGCACGAACTCCGATTCGCTTCTCGTTCTGCAGCCGGACACGCGAAAGTGGGTCGTTCTTCGCGTGCCCTATCCGTTGGGATTTTATTCCCGCGGGCTGGATGGCCGCATCGACGATCCGAATGGCGGCTGGAAAGGCCGCGGCGTGTGGTCCAATTTTTCCGAGATTCCGGTATGGCATATTGAGGGAGGAAAGTCCGCGGTATCGATCCTCTTGCATTTCCAACTGCGCCCTGATCCACTGGCGCATTGATCCGCATGTGCACAAACAAAATCAGCGGGACGGAAACTTGATGAACCCAGATTCCAGCAGAAGGTTGAACATCGCTGCCTGTGTAGGGCTTGCGCTCGGGGGAGTGTTCGGGCTGGCGGGGACATTCGTCGGCCAGGAAAATCTTCGGAACATTGCATGGGAAATCGACGCGCTCGCATTGATCGTGGCCACCACTCTCCTGGCAATTAAATTTTTCAGGAAAGGCTGCGATGCGGTGGCGGCTGGATTTCTGATTTTCGCGATTGGCGAATCCGTGATGCTTTCCGGCCAGGCGGCGGGACTCGCAGCAAGCGCTCCCTCATTCGCCGCAGGCACAGCGCTGTGGGCCGTGGGCATCGTGCTGACCAATCTTCCCCGGGAATTCGCGTTCTGGATTCGAGTGGTAGGCGATGTAGCAGCGCTTCTTTTCCTGGTCACCGCTACAGAAATCTTTTCAGGCCAGCCATTAAATCCGCTGACCTCGCCTCTTCCGTTTTTCGCCTACCCGCTGCTGGTAGCAACCTTCGCAGGATGGATCTGGACGCTGATGCGCGAGCAACAGTAGGACACGCTTCAGCCTTTCGCTTTTCCGTCGCACAGGCTGAAACAAAACCCATCAGGCTGCAGTCTGTTGCACGTAAACCCGATCAGGCCAGCCCTTCAATAATCCGAATATCCCGCTCTGCGGCCCCATCCAGCACGCGGCAAGCTGCCTGGTAAGCAGGACTCTCAAATGTAGTGGTCGCTTGCGCCACGCTTTCAAATTCAATGACCACGGTCCGCATGTTCTTTCCGGCCTCGTAGGTCTTCGAGGGCAACCCGCGACCCAGAAATCGCCCGCCGCCGCCCTGGATCGCCGGGCCGGCCAATTTCGCATATTCGGCGACCGCGTCCGGATTCGAGATCGATCGGTAGAAACAGATCCAATAACCTTTTGCCATAAAAGCTCCTAACTGGAGTGAGCAAGCTGCTACAAACACAAAAGTCTATCGTGTCCCTTCAGCCGTCGCAAGAAAGTCCTGCTCGACTTGAAAAAGCTTACCGTTTCAGTGAGACGCCCAGCAAAATCTGGCTGGCCACAGGCTCGCCGGCGCTGAATGCGGGAATGAATTTCCAATTCACAGTTGATTTGAGCAGGCCATCGTCTACCGTTTGAGGATTGCCCAACACTTCCACCGATCGAACTTTTCCCGCGGAATCAATCACCAGCTTTAACACCGACTCCGTCCGCGCCAGCTCCGCTTCGTAAACATCAGAAGGAGGCTCGCGTTCCATGAGGATCGCTTTGGGCGGAGTGATTTCCGGTTTTGGCTTTACGCCTTTGGGCGTGAGCCCGGGCGTGGCGACCACCGTTACGGTTCCATCGAATATTTTTGCGTGCGTTTGGCGGCTGGCGGGAATTGGAGTGGACACGCCATCCAATTGCGAGAACATCCCATGAGTTCGCGCGTTCAAGATCGCAGCGCGAATTCGATCCAGATCCTGCGGCGGCCACATTTCGGCGAGGGCCCGCCAGGCCTGCTGTTCGCGGCCGCTGTACAGGTAGGACCAAACGATTTCCAGCACTCTCACTTTCACGCTTCGCAAGGGCGCGGGCTTGTCGCCCGGAGCGGCCGCCGGCATCAGCTTCCCATCGCTGCTTTTGAATTCCGCCAGATCCTGTGACGTGAGCTTGGCCCGCTCTTCGTCAATTTTCTGATCAAAATAGGAGCGAAATTCGGCGCTCGCGTCCAGCAGCCGCCCGCGGCTGATCCGCAGGACCATGGGCGGCGCAAAGTCCAATTCGCTCAAGCGCAAGTTCTCAAAGCCGCTCACCGCGGCCGCATCGCCCGTCCAGATTTCAATTCGTCCGTCCAGATCAGTATCCGCGGCGCTGAAAAACTCCCCACCAGAGATCGTGCGCAGCAGGGCCGGCGGAGTCTTCAGTGAATAAATTTGATACTCCATGCAGCAGTCAGCCTTCGATCGTTTCACCTGAAAAGCCACTACGGGCATGCCGTATCCAAGATCCACTCCGAACGCATCCAAATCCAGCTGCGGACTTGCCGTCGCGACCGCCAGATTCTGGTCGCCCCAATTGAGGGCTGCCTCGCAAGCTCGCGCCGCCAATTCCAGGTTTCTGGTTGCACCGACGTGGGCCCCCACGCCGGTCGGAAACTCGGCGTCAAAATCGCCGACGCCGTCGCGACACAGGACGCCGTGCGTTTGCGCTTGGCAAACACCAGCCATCATGCAAAACACGGAAACCAATATGGCTGGCAGTAGTTTGCACTGCAATCGAGGCGGCAGGCTTAGTAGGCGATGGAACGGGGCGCGGATATTCACAGAGGCCGTGCGGCGGACATGCATTAGGGAAATCTTCGCCATTGCTCCAACCGCTGGTTCGCTCGACTGCTAAACGTATCCGTCAGAGCCCTCGCGTGGGTGTGGACTCTTGTTTTCTAGCTTCAGCATTCGCGTTCCCCGGTGCATCCATCGGTAAGTGCGGATGGCCTCCGGACGGCGGGCGCCACAAGTTGGTCAAATTCGCAGCAACTTTGCCAGCGTGCCCCCAAGGATGGCTTCTTTCTGCGCGTCGTTCAGGTACTGGGCCTTCAAAACGAGATCCACGTTGGAATGCCAATTGAAAGGCATGTCCGTGCCGAACACCACCTGGCCGGTGCCAACTTCCGCTGTAAGATGACGCAGCCCTTCGTCCGAAATCACAATCGTGTCCACCAGAATCTGGCTCTTCAGATAATCACTCGGATGTTTCTTGTTGGCGCAATCGGCGTTGGGCCGCACTTCGCAGGCGATCTCCGTGCGCCCCAGGTATGACGGCAGGTAGCCACCGCCATGCGCCGCGCAGATTTTCAAATTTGGAAAACGGTCCAGCGCTCCATTGAACATCATGCGGCTGAGGAAAACCGTGGTTTCCAGCGGATTTCCGATGATGTTGCCCAGATCGCCTCGGCCCTTCCACGCGTCCGGCTTGACCACGTTCTCAGCTCCCTGGGGATGCATGAACACCATGACGCCGAGCTCCTCGGCCTTGGCCCAGAAGGGATCGTACTTGGGCAGGGAGACGTCTTCGCCCATCACGTGTCCACCGATGGCGGCGCCGCGCGCCCCTAATTTCTTTACGGCGTACTCGAGCTGTTCGGCCGCCAGGTCAGGAAACTGCAGCGCGACGGACGACAGCGCAACGTAACGGTCCGAATGCGCGTTGCACCACTCCGCGAGTTTCTCGTCGTGAAGTTTGACGATCCTGGCGGCCAGGTCGCGATCCGCCGCGTAGAACCAGTATCCGTTGATGCTCAAGACTTGAACGTCGATTCCCAGTTGATCGATGGCGCGCACGCGGTCCGGGCCCATGAGATTGGGCCCACGCGCCCGCCCTCCGGCACTGGAAGCCAGGCTGGTGTCTTTCACCAGTTCCCACACTTCCGGAACCACGCAGTGAGCGTGGACGTCAATGACCTTCACGCGCCGCCCGCCGATGAAGACCTCGCGGCGCACAACGGGAGCGCCAGGTGCGGTTGTACCGCCCTGAAGCGCGGAGGCAGCGAACGCATTTCCCGCCAGCTCTCCAGTCAACAATATTCCGGTCGTGGCGCCCGTAATGGCCTTCAGAAATTCCCTGCGATCCCGCATGGTTCGCTCCATTTCGTATCCTCGCGACGAGTCCGGCAACCGCTTGTGCGTCTCGAGCAGCATCGGAAAATCAGGTTCGCCCGCTCTTTAGCTGATTGAATTGACGTAAGTAAACCCTGTGGGAGGACGGAAGTCAAGACGCTCCGGCCGGACGAAATGCAGGCATGCGCGGCGATCTCCAACGCCTGCATGGGGCCGATGTTCATCCATTTAATTTTACGCGTCAGGGCATCCGAAATCGCGATTGGAATCTAACCAAAAACGGATTTATAATAGTTCTGGCTTTATCGACATCTCTGTCGAGAAGGAGGTGATCCAGTGAGGTACGGTTTACTTTGATTCGGCTGTGAGGGGGGCGCTTGTGATTCTGCCAGGCGCCTCTCTTTTTTTTGTCCCCGCCTGTCGCAGGTCGCCCTTAAATTCTCGCACTTGGCAGAAAAACATCGCTGGATTATCAAGCGGCACGATAAAACCGGGGAGGGAATGCGCTCACGGACTCGCTTGCGCGGGTCCGGCGTCCCCGCAACGCAATTCCCCTCCCGGCATGGTGAATAGCAAGCAGTTGGGCTTCCATGCTTCGCGTTCTTGCGTGGCAGCCCGAGAGCCTGATGGCTAGGCGTTCTAGTACCGGCAGGAAGGTGGAACTGAACCGGCAGGCCTCGAAAGTCTTTTTCCGCAATGCAGGCTTGACGAATCGCTGTGTCTCCCGTTTCTTCAACCTGTGAATTCCACAAACTATACTTGAGATTGTTCCCGATTCGATTTCTGTGCGGGCGAGGTTTATTCCGCTGGCTGGCGTGAATTGTCCACGATAAGTGACATATCAAAACCACCCGGAGTCACTATCCGGTTCGTGTTGCCAGGATCCTCTGGCTGGCATTTGGCAAGATGCGCTGTGCTATATTTGGCTAGTCCCCTTGCATGAATTGTTATGGGCAAACTGCGCATCTCAATCGTCGAATTCCTGAACACCGCGCCGCTGGTCTGGGGTTTCACGGACGGCCCTCTGGCGGGCAAATACGAACTATTATTTGCGGTGCCGTCCCAATGCGCCGAGGACTTGCGCGCCGGGCGGGCCGATGTTGGCATCATTCCCTCCATCGAGTACCAGCGAATGGAAAACGTGGTAGTCCTGCCAGGAATGTCCATTGCCTCAAAGCAGGAAGTGCGCAGCCTCCTGGTGGTGTCCAAAGTGCCGATTGAATTGGCGAAAAGCATGGCGCTGGACACAAATTCGCGCAGCACGGTTGGCCTGGCGCGAATTCTCAGCCAGCGTTATTGGAACATCGATCCCGAATTCATCGACATGCCGCCAGATCCGGACGCCATGCTGGCACGCGCCGACGCGGCGCTCGTGATTGGCGACCCTGCGCTGCGCTTGCGCCTGAAAGTGGACGCGCTGCAGGCCAAGGTTCCCGGAACGGATGGGCTCTGTTGTTGCGGCGGCGAAGACGAGCAGCCGGTGAAGGGTGTCGAAACGCTCTTTGTCTACGATATGGCCCAGCAGTGGCGGGAGATGACCGGACTCCCCGCTGTCCTGGCAATCTGGGTGGCCCGCCGGGGAGCGCTAACACCGGAAATGGTCGCGGATTTTCAGGCCTCGCGCGAGTATGGCCTTGCGCGCATCGGCGACATCGCCGAAGGCGCCGCACTGAAACTGGAACTGCCGCCGCGGGAGCTAGAGCGCTACCTGACCGACAATATTGATTTTTCGCTCGATGAAGAAAATCTGGCGGGCCTCCGGCGGTATTATGAGGAGTGCGCGCGCGCCGGATTGATCCCCAAAGCGCGTGAGCTGGAATTTGTAAACGGCGTGAGCGTGGCGAGATAATGTAAGTTCCCCCTGAAGGCGGGCGGTCCATCGTTCACAAGGGCAGGCAAACAGAACCGCGATCAAAAAGGAAAAACGTTCATGGGAATTTCACAGCAAGAAGCGCTCGACCTGTTTCGCTCCGACGATCTGGTCGGAATCGGCATGGCCGCCATGGAAGTGCGCCGCAAGAAAACCGACCCGCGGGTGGTCACCTACCAGATCGACCGCAACATCAATTACACCAATTTCTGCACCGAGTACTGCTCGTTCTGCGCGTTCTATCGTCCTCTGGGATCGAAGGAAGGTTACCTGCTTTCGTTCGAGACCATCTATGAAAAGATCGTCGAAATGATCGAGCTCGGCGGCACCGGCATCCTGCTGCAGGGCGGGCTGCACCCCGACTTGCGCGTCGAATATTACGAAAATCTGTTGCGCTCGCTTGAAGCAGCGATTCCCGCAAGTTCATCTGCACTGTTTTTCGGCGCCGGAAATCGGTGCATCGCCGAAGTCTCCGGCTTTAGCGTGCGCGACACAATCGCGCGCCTGATGGCTGCGGGACTCGATTCCATTCCCGGCGGCGGCGCCGAAATTCTGGACGACGAAATTCGCGCGCGCATCTCCCGCCTCAAGTGCACCGTCCGACGAATGGGAAGACATGCACCGCGTCGCGCATTCACTGGGCATGCGCACCACGGCCACCATGATGTTCGGCTGCGGCGAAGAATTCCGCCACCGCGTCAACCATCTGGAGCGCCTGCGCCGCATTCAGGAAGACACGGGCGGCTTCACCGCGTTCATCCCATGGATGTTCGCTCCGGACAATACGCCGCTGGGAAAGAAAATTGCGGAAGCTACCGCTGTCGATTATTTGAAAACGCTGGCCATCAGCCGCTTATATCTCGACAATATCGATCACATCCAGTCCAGCTGGCTCACGCCGGGAATTAAAGTATGCCAGGTGGGTCTGCAGTTTGGCGCTGACGACGTGGGCAGCATTCTGATTGAAGAAAACGTGGTCTTCGCCGCCGGCGTGCGCAACCGCACCAACGAAGCCGAACTTCGCCGCATCATTCATGACGCCGGTTACATGCCGGCGCAGCGCGACACGCTGTACCGCTCCTACGCGCTCAAACAAGCGTCCTGGCGCGACGCGCGGCGATGCGATTAAATCCACCGCGGTCGCGTCGTTCTTGGTGTCGAAACGAAAGAATTTTTGAAGTCAGCGCCTGCACCGGTTCGCCATGCTGATTCAAAGTGATGCTGCGCACGGTAACAACCGCCTGATTCGGTTTCGAACGCGAAGGCACGATCGCCAGAATTTCACTCTCAACGCGCAGCGTGTCCCGGGCCGCGTCGGCCGCGGCCAGGCGATTTCACCACCCAAACCAACAAGACCGCCGGCAAACGGCAGGCCGCTGGTCACCAGCAGCCGCATCGTAGCCGAAGCCGTGTGCCAGCCGCTGGCGGCAAGTCCGCGAAAAACGCTTTGCCGGGCCGCGGCATCATCCAGGTGAAACGGCTGCGGATCAAACTCCGCGGCGAACGATTTAATCCTGGCCTCATCCATGCGGTAGGTGTCAGACACGAATTTCTGCCCCACGTGCAAATCTTCCAGATATAAGACTTTGCGAGGGACCGGCGCCTTTGCCGCCGGCGCGGAGCCATAGGCAGGCTTCACGCCGCCAGTGCTGTCGAGCGCGGCATTGGCCAGATCGTCGGCATCGCGGTTTTGCTCGCGGGGCACGTATTGAATGGTGAAGCTTTCAAGTGTGGCGGCCTGTTTCTTGGCGCGCTCGTGCAACGGGCGCAGGTCCGGATGCTTCACTTTGTAGATGCCCTTGATCTGATTGACGATCAATTGGGAATCACTGTACACGCGCAGGCGGCTGATGCCGCTGGCCGCCGCATAATCCAGCGCCGCGATCAGCGCGTAATATTCGGCGACGTTATTCGTCGTGCGGCCAATATATTTTCCCAACGATTCATGGGTCTTGCCGTCGGGCCTCCGCACAATTACACCGTAAGCCGCCGGGCCTGGATTCCCGCGCGCCGCGCCGTCGATATTGGCCGTGTATGCGCCTTCGGATCGCGCCGAGGGGGTTTCAGGCTCCTCAAACAATTTACCGGACACTTTGTGCATGGGCTTGATCATAATTCAATTCATTGTCCCGCCGAATTGTTCTCCCGACAGTTCCGATCTCGGATTCTATCTTTTCCGAGTGGCGCAGGCTTCCGCCTGTGGAATTTTCTTTCAGCGCCAGTAATCGCGCACCGGCCAAATTCCACAGGCGGAAGCCTGCGCCACTCACACCCCTGCCACCGCCGCGCCGCGTTCTGGGTTGGAAGATGAATGAACGGTTGAGGCCGGCGTCTCGCAATTAATTTTCACGGGCGGGCGCTGTGGGCGGATCGCCCAGGGAAGCCGCAGCGGATGCAGAAGTTCCCGGAGCAGCCGGCGCCGCTGAATGATCGGCGTAGTACAGAATCCGCGTGCAGGTCTCGCAGTGGAAGAATTCCTCGTTCGTTTCGCGCTGCAATTTCTGGATGACGTGAGGGCGAATGTGGACGCCGCATTGTCCGCAGCCTTCGCCGCGAATTTCGGCGAGGGCGATGCCGCCGTGACGTTTGGCGATGCGTTCGTAGTGATCGACCAGATCTTCGGGCACGGCCGCGATTGCCGCGGTCCGCAAGGCTTCCGCGGCGGTCAATTCTTTTTGCGTGGCGTTAAACTCGGCTTGAATCGTATGGCGTTCCTTGCCGGCGATGGCCTCGACCTCTTTCACGGCCGCCTCGGCGGCCTTCACCTGCCGGTCGTACTCCTCGCCCGAGACCATCCGCTCGAGCAGGCGATCCTCGGCCTTGGCCACTTCATCTTCGGCGTTCTGGATTTCGTGCAGCAGCGCTTTGTAGGCCTCGTTGGACTTGACCTCGCCGCTCTGGCTCCGGTATTTCCTGGCGCGCTCTTTCCATTGGTCGACGTCCATCTCGAACGTCTTGCGCTCTTTTTGCCCAGTCAGCAGCGCTTCTTTCGCGGCGGTAACCTGCTGCTTGGCGGCGGTCACGCGCAATTCCACTTCCGCCAGGCGCTTGGGAAAACGGTCCAGGCGCTCGCGAATTCCAATCATACGAAGGTCAACGGCCTGAAGCTCAATCAGTGATTTGAGGTGGGGGTGCATCCGCAAGGCATTTTAGCACACCATCGGAGCTTGTCCCGGAATTGAAATAATTGCGGGCATCTGTTTTCCTGGGTGATTTTTCGCGCTAGACTCGTGAACTTGTTTGAATCACCCGGGAGGATATCGCAATGCCGGATGTACATATTCTGTGGCTGGCGGGGCGTACGGTCGATCAGAAACGCAAAGTGGTGGAAGGCATTACCAAGGTGCTAGTCGACGAAGCGGGCGCCAAGCCGGAATCCACGCACATCGTGTTCGTGGATATTCCGCACACGGACTTCGCGTCGGGCGGAATGCTGGTCTCGGATAAAAACAAGAAAACATAGGCGGTTCGAGTAGCACAGGCTTCAGCCTGTGGAATTCTGGACCAGCAGGCGCAAAAAATCACAGGCTGAAGCCTGCCCACAAAAGCCGCGCGACTCAGTCGCCCTGGCGAACTTCCATGGTCTGATCGATCGTGTAGGTTGGAAAGTGCGGCGGTGTCACGCCAGCGGAATTCTCCACGGGCGGCGCGGTGTACGTCGCGGTGACGGTAAAGGCGTTCCCCGACGGCTCCGCCGCATAGGTGTAACCGTCGCGGCTGGTCCGTGCGATATTCATCGTCCCCGTAGAGGACAGCGTCGACAAGTCCGCGTAAGAGCCGTTCTGTGTGTAGTACATCCGCTCGGCCTGCGCGATCGCAATCAGGTCGTTCTTCACTCCAACGATGCTGATGTTTTGGGTCACGACCATGCCCTGAGCCGGCGCCGCCTGCTTCAACGTATACATGTAGGTGCCGATGCCGACTGCTGCGGCGATCATTATGGCTACAACTCCAAGTGCCTTCATCATAAAATTTCCTCAATAAAATTATATCGCGGCGGCAATTTCCTGAGTTGAGCAGCCCACCATATGTGCGGTTCCCAGCAACCCCCTGGGTAGTGGGTTACTTCTGTGTTGCTGGTCCCGAAGGGACGAAATAACGTAGCCCACCGCGGCAGCGGTGGGAATTCATATCATTGGCGAGCCGCAAACCCCGGCAGGGGTGACACAGGGTTGCCAAGCGTGGTGAAGCATCGTTGAACGGGTAAACCCGTTGTGTCGCCCCGCCGGGGCTTTCTTGATTCTCTCGCCCGTTTGCCACTTCCGCTGTGGGCTACGTTTTGTCGTCCCTACGGCACTTTTCGGCAACACAGAATTAGCCCACTACCCAACCCCCGGATGCTCTTGAGATTCGACCGCGGGATCGACTATAGTGCCGCTGCCAGGCCGTGAAGTTAGCGCGTGCGTGTCAGACTTCATCTGAGGTGGAAACCTTGAATACGCTATTGCTGGCGCACGGCAATCATTGCGACAAAGTTCGCGCATTCCGCCGCGCGCGACTCTCTCGTTCCCAATTTCCCTGGTTGGTCCTACTTGCGGGTCTCTTCGTTTCGTCGGCGGCTTCCGCTTCTGCAGGAGCCCCCGCGAGTGTTCCCGCGGCGCTGGCGTCCAGTAGCCTTGGGAGGGAAGTAGAATTGAATGGCGCGCCCATGCCCACCGGGGCGACGCTCTTCCCCGGCGACGTGATTCGCCTGGGCCAGAACTCCACCGTCGCGCTGCGATTCGGAAAGAGCACGGTTCTGGCGGCTCCGCTCACCGAATTGACGGTCGAATCCGCGGGTGTGGGCCTGCGCATTGGGCGGCTTCAGGTGCGTGCGAATAGCGGCGAGACGTTTGCGGTCTCCGGGCCGTTCTTTCGCGTCGACATGGCCGCGGCGGCTGGCGTTCCGAGTTCGGCGGAGATTCGTTTGACCGGAACGCGCGCGCAGGTTTCCGCCGTTGCAGGCGCCGCCGATTTGACCGCCGCGGGAAGCGCGACTCCTTACACGTTGCACGCTGGCGAAACCGCGACACTCGAAGCATCAAGCCCGAACGCTGGCGGCGCTTCCGCTCAAAGCCCAACCAATCCTGCCGCTGGCCAGCTCACTCGCCTGCTGCCGCAAGTGCAGATCGATCGCGCCTCGGAACATCTGGTTGCCGCGGTTTCCGATCGCATCTTCTGGAATGATGATTTGCGCAGCGGCCCAACCGGGCGCGCGCACGTGACCCTGAAAGATGGATCGCAACTGAATCTGGGATCGGATTCGTCTCTGCGCATCGTGCAGCACGATGCCCAGGCGCAACAGACCTCGCTTGACCTTTTGCTCGGACGCATGCGCGGCAAGATCACGAAGTTGACTCGCGCCGGGGCGAAATTCGAAGTTCACACGCCGCTCGGCGTCGCGGCACTCGTCGGAACGGACTTTTCACTGCTGGTTACGAGCGACGATGTGGAATTAATGGTGTTTGAGGGCTCGGTGCGCTTTACGAACCTGAACGGCCAGACGACGATGGTGTCCGCGGGAAACAAGCTGCGCATTTCCAGATCAGGCGCGTTCGAAGGACCGTCCTCTACGACGGCTCAGGAAGCGCAGACCGCCCAGAACCTCACAGATGTCACGGGAACGTCTGGACAGGCCGCAGCCGTCGCTGCGACGCGTCCGCTGGTGCCTTTAGTGATTACCCTGACCGGTAGCGCGGCTGCAGTGGGAATCGGCGTTTGGCAGGGCACGCGCCCGACGGTCAGCGTCTCGATTCCGTAGTGAATCCCTAGCCGGCTGTTCGAAGTTCATTCCGCTCTTGCGTTACCCGGATGCGGTACCCACGGAGCTTCTGCGCTTCGCTTGACCCTTCTTCTGCCCGGCTGTTAACGTCGTCAAAGGCCCTTCATGATGGACCCGACGCCGCAGGGACGAATACCGGAACTCGACGGCCTGCGCGGCATGGCAATCCTGCTGGTCCTCACAGCGCACTATTTCGCGGTTCCGGGTACGGGCGCCGCCAGTTTTCTGAATGGCTACTGGTTTCGTCTGGGCTGGACCGGAGTGGATTTGTTTTTTGTCCTGTCCGGATTCCTGATTGGCGGGATTCTGCTGAGAGCCCGCGATTCGCCGAATTATTTCAAAACTTTCTACGCGCGCCGATTTTTTCGAATTATTCCGCTCTACTACGCATGGATTCTTTTCTATATCGTACTGGCCGCCGCGGCTGGAAGTATTCTTTCGCAGCGAATCGGAACCGTGCAGCGAATCGGTGGCGGCATCCTCGCACATTTTCTTTTCCTCCAGAATTTTCGTGATTTTCTGAAAAGCACGGTGTCGTTCTGGTGGTTTTCATCCACCTGGTCGCTGGCGGTGGAGGAACAGTTTTATCTGGTTGCGCCGGTGGTTGTGCGTTTTCTGCCCAAGCGGATTCTTGCGGTCGTTTTAATTTTCGTGACGCTCGGAGCTCCTGTGCTGCGTCTTATGGTTCGCAGCGGAATTTCAAACGGTCCCTGGTTGGCCTACCGATTGATGCCCTGCCGCGCGGACTCGCTGGCAGTGGGAGTTCTCGCGGCGATGGTTTGGAGAAACGCAAAATCACGCGCGTGGATTGAGGGCCGTGCTGCGGTTCTGTACGGCGCGTTCGTCATTTTATTCGCGGGCGTCACTTATCTGTGGCGATGGCATTCTGATCCCCTGCAGTCACTGACGCAGACCGCGGGGTACACGTGGTTGGCAGTATTTTTTGCGGTTCTGCTGCTCCTGGTGATCTCGCGGGGTGCGCCCTGGATCGCCGGATTCATGCGGCTCGGACTTCTGCGAGAACTCGGCGGCGTTTCCTATTGCATTTACATTATTCATGAGGCTGTCTTTCTGTTCTGCCACCAGATTTTCTTTCACGCGCTGCCAGTGGTCACCGACGTCAGGGCGGCCGGGGTGACCGCGCTGGCCGCACTCATCACTTACTCGCTAGCGAAATTGTCCTGGCGATTTTTTGAGCAGCCTCTTCTACGGCTTGGGCATGCGTTCCGGTATTGATTCGCGAATTTCCAAATGGAATGGCGCCTCCAGGACCGCGGAGACGTCCACTTTTTGCAACCATATGCGCAACAATTTGCAGGTAAGGGTGGAACTGCGGCCGGGTTCACGGTAAAGTTAGCGCGGAATGTGCGGAATCTGTGGTGTGATTGGAATGCAGCGTCCGGAGCTGGCCGAGGAAATCACGCGCCGGATGATGGGCGCGCTTTGGCATCGCGGGCCGGATGAAGACGGGCTCCTGGTGGCTCCCTCCGTGGCGCTCGGAATGCGCCGCCTCAGTATCATCGACCTTCCCGGCGGGCACCAACCGGTTTTCAACGAAACCAATGATGTGGCCGTCGTTTACAACGGAGAGATCTATAACTTCGAGGCGTTGCGGAAAACGCTCGAAGGGCGAGGGCATGCATTCCGAACGCATTCGGACACCGAAGTGGTCGTCCATGCCTACGAAGAGTGGGGCGAAAATTGCCTGCGTGAATTCCGCGGGATGTTTGCGTTGGCGATTTGGGATGCGCGAGCCTCGGGAACCTCGGGAGATGGGGCCAGGCGCGCACGCATTTTTCTGGCGCGTGACCGGCTGGGAATTAAGCCGCTCTATTACGCGTCTGTCGGCGGCGCATTTCTGTTTTCGTCCGAAGTGCGTTCGCTTCTGGCGAGCGGCCAGGTTCCGCCGCGCGTAGCGCCGGAGTCCCTGGAAGCCTATCTTACCTTCGGTTCCGTAATCGAACCGTGCACGTTGGTGAACGGAGTTTTCTCGATTCCTCCGGGGCACCATCTCTCATTCACAGCCGAAGCTCCGCCGCAAAAACCAGCGCCCAAACCCTACTGGGTTTATTCCGACGTCGTGCTTCATGAGGAAGGTTCCAAGCCCAGGAATTTTCAGGAAGCTGCCAAACAACTGCGCCCATTGCTGGAGGAAACGGTTCGCGACCACATGATCGCGGACGTGCCGCTGGGAATATTTCTTTCCAGCGGACTGGATTCCACCAGCCTGGTTGCTCTCGGGAGCCGAATGCAGAGCGATCTGCATACATTTACGGTGGTTTTCCCAGAACAGCAGTTCAGCGAATCGAAGATTTCGCGCGAAACGGCGAAGCACTTCAAAACGAATCACCAGGAGATACTGCTCTCTCCGAGCATGCTGGTGGCTCAGATGGACGACGCCGTGAACTCGCTTGATCAGCCCACGATGGACGGGTTGAATACTTATTTTGTGTCGCGTGCCGCCCGCGAGGGCGGTTTGAAAGTGGCGCTCTCCGGTCTGGGCAGCGATGAAATTTTCGGCGGATATTCCACGTTTGAAACGACCCCGCGGGCCGCATTCGTGGCCGGGATCGGTCGCTGGACTCCCGGGCCTTTGCGTCGCCTCACCGCCGCGGCGGCTGTACGAATCGCCGCGGGAGACGCGGTGGGGAAGGCTGCCGCGGCCTGGCGGTCTCCCAAGGATTTTCCGCATGCTTATTATTTCACCCGGCTTCTGTTCACTCCTTCCCGCGTGCGGCGCTTGCTCTCCCCATATTTCGAATCCGACGAGTATTCGAAAGATGGTGCCACAACCCTGGCGCGAGCGCATGCGGGAAACCACCCGGCAAGCCGCGCAACTTGATTCCTTTACGTCCGTTTCCTGCTTCGAATTGCAGTCCTACATGGTGAACACTCTGCTGCGCGACACGGATGCCGCCAGCATGGCGAATTCTCTCGAGGTGCGCGTGCCGTTCCTCGACCATCGCCTGGTGGAATTTGTGGGCCGCCTGCCCAGAAAATTAAAATATAAGCGGGGCGTGCCGAAGTCATTGCTGGTTGAGGCGCTTTCCGACGTGTTGCCGGATGACGTCGTCGGCCAATCCAAACGCACTTTCACCTTGCCGTGGGAAGTGTGGCTCAGGGGGCCGCTGGGTGTCCGCATCTCGCAGGATTTGGCGAACATTA
Source organism: uncultured Acidobacteriota bacterium (assembly GCA_963695945.1). Classification (GTDB taxonomy): domain Bacteria; phylum Acidobacteriota; class Terriglobia; order Acidiferrales; family UBA7541; genus Palsa-360. The sequence continues at coordinate 27,505 of CAVOIX010000074.1, forward strand.
CGCCTCCGCTTCGGCCGTACCTGAACATGCGCGCCATACGGGGCGCGTGGCAGAATTTTGTAATCGGGCAGACCAACTGGTCGCGCCCGTGGAGTTTGTTTGTGCTGAATCAATGGGTCCGCCAACATGTGACCGAGGCGGCCAGCAGCCCGGTCTCGACCGCGAACGCCGTGCACACCGCCGCGGCTTCGGCGACAGCTTCGCAGCCGCGGTCTTAGAGGAAAGGGAAAACCACTCCGGATGTACATTCTGGGAATCAACGCTTACCACGGCAACGCCTCAGCCGCGATCCTTGCGGACGGCCGCCTGCTCGCCGCCGTCGAGGAAGAGCGCTTCAACCGCGTGAAATACGCGGCAGGGTTTCCGTCGGCGGCAATTCGCTATTGTCTGGACACCGCCGGCATCAAGCTGAGTGAAGTCGATCACATCGCGATCCCGCGCAATCCCTGGGCGCGGCTGGGAACGAAACTTCTTTACGCCATGAGGATGCCGAGTTTTGCGCGCGAACGGGCCAAGGTTATGGTTCGGTTCACGGGCATTCCGGAAGCGCTGGCGCAGGCGTTTGACATGGCGCCGGAAAAAATCCGCGCGCAGTATCACCGCATCGAACATCACCAGGCGCATCTGGCCAGCACATTTTTTGTTTCTCCCTTTGAGCAGGCGGCGTTGCTGTCCGCCGATGGCCTGGGCGATTTTGCCAGCACCATGTGGGGCACGGGCCGCGGCAATCGTATGGACATCGATGGCTCGATCGCCTTTCCTCACTCGCTGGGCATGTATTACACGGCGGTATCGCAATATCTCGGCTTCCGCAAATTCGGCGACGAATATCAAAGTCATGGGACTTGCCGCCTACGGCGAGCCTGCTTACCTGGACGAATTCCGCCGCATCGTCCGCACTAACGGCGGCGTCGGATTCCGCCTGGGCCTCGAATATTTCAAACACCATCGCACCGGACCGGAAATGACCTGGCGCGATGCCGATAAAACGCCAGAGCTGGGCGCGATGTATTCCGACTACATGGTCGAGCGCCTCGGTCCCTCGCGCGATCCGGCCGCTCCCGTTGAAAAAGTGCACCGCGACGGCGCGGCTTCGTTGCAGGCTCGCCTGGAAGAGGTTTTATTCGAGATGCTCCGCGCGCTGCATGCCCGCACCAAACAGAAAGCGGTTTGCCTGGCGGGCGGCGTAGCCTTCAATTGCCTGGCCAACGGCAAGATTTTCGATCAGACGCCATTTGAGCAAATCTACCTGCAGCCGGCTTCCGGGGATGCGGGGCTGGCAATCGGCGCCGCATATTTCGTGCATCATCAGACCCTCGGCCAGCCTCGTTCATTCGAAATGAGAGACTCCTACTGGGGACCGGGCTACACTCCGGAACAGATCCGTGCGGCGGTGGCCGGCAGCCGACTCAGTGGCGAAGGCCTGGATATTTCCGAGCTTCATCGAGAGTGTGATCGCCAAGGAAGCGGCCAAGGAAATTGCGGCGGGGAAAATTCTTGGCTGGTTTCAAGGCCGTGCCGAGTGGGGACCCCGGGCACTGGGCAATCGCAGCATCGTCGCCGATCCGCGCCGTCCGGACATGAAAGATATTTTGAATGCCCGGATCAAGCACCGGGAAATGTTCCGGCCGTTCGCTCCGTCGGTTCTTGCGGAAGCGACCGGAGAATACTTTGAGAAATCCTATCCGTGTCCGTTCATGACGCAGGCCTACACCGTGCGGCCTGAAAAGCGCGATGCGATTCCGGCGCCTACTCACGTGGACGGCACCGGCCGCTTACAGACCGTCACGCAGGAAGTGAACCCGCGGTACTGGACGCTAATTCGCGAGTTTGCAAACCTCACGGGCGTACCCGTGGTGCTGAATACTTCGTTTAACGACAATGAACCGATTGTGTGCCGCCCCGAGGAGGCCATCGATTGTTTTCTGCGCACCAAGATGGATGTGCTGGTGTTGGGCGACGTTCTGGTGCGTAAGCCGGACACTGCCGGAGCGCCGCGGTGATCGTGGAACTGGTAGCACGGACTTCCGTCTGTGGGGTTTCGTTCCAGCAAGCTCTAAAATCCACAGGCTAAAGCCTGCGCCACTTTGAGCTGATCCCGTGCACATTCTCCTTCTGAACGAATATTTTCCGCCGGACACGAGCGCGACCGCCAATTGGGCGGCGCTGGTTGCCGAATGGCTCGCGGCGGATCATCGCGTTACCGTGCTCGCTGGCCGCCCCAGCTACGATCCGTCTGAGTTTCATCCACGGTATCTGCTGCGGCGCGAGGTGCGCGGCAACCTGAATCTGGTTGTTGAGCGCGTAGGTTCGACCGCTTATCCGCGATTTCAGATGCGCCGCCGCGTGTCGAACTATCTAACCTACCTTTCTTTAGCCATTCCCAGAGCTCTCACCATTCAGTCGGATATTGTGTTGGCGATGACCGATCCTCCGATCGAAGGCATTGCCGGGGCGCTCGTTGCCCGCCTTTCCAGCCGCCCGTTTGTCTACAACATTCGCGACATGTATCCGGACATGGCCGTGGGCGGCGCTATCGTTCGTGCCGGGAGTTTTACGGCGCGATGGGAGAGCATGCACCGCTGGGCATTGCGCCACGCCGCTCGCATCATCGTGCTTGGAGAAGACATGCGCGATCGTATTATCGCGAAAGGAGTCGATGCGAGCCGCGTGGTGATTTCCCGCGACGGAGTCAACATTCCGGAAGTCCTGCCATCACCCGAAAATTCCGTGGCGCGCGAAATTCGCGGTGATTGCCGTTTTCTGCTGGTGCATGCCGGAAACGTGGGTTTTTACGGCGCGTGGCAGACCCTGATTTCCGCTGTGCGACTGCTCGAAAATGAAGGGGTGGGACTGGTATTCATCGGCGAAGGAGCCATGAAGCCTCAACTGGAAGCGATGGCGCAGGGATGCCGCGCGATTCGTTTCCTTCCGTTTCGCCCGGCAAGCGAAGTGCCTCTGGTGCTCTCCTCGGGGGACATGCATGTGGTCACCGTGAAACGAGGGCTGGAGGGTGTAGTCGTCCCGAGCAAGCTGTATCCCACGCTGGCGGCGGGCCGGCCGGTCCTGGGAGTTGCTCCCGAGGGAAGCGACTTGGTGCGGATTATCCGGCGATCGGGCTGCGGCCTCGCGGCGGATCCGGATGACCCGGCGAGCGTGGCGGACGCCATCCGCGGCGTGTTGCACGACTCGGAACAATTGCAAGAGATGGGCCGACGGGCGCGGGAGATTTCCGGGTCCTATGATAGAGTGAAGCAGTTGAAAATTTTCTCCGCAGCGGTGGAAGCAGCGGCGGCGGAGAAGGCCGGCGGAGAGTTTCGAGTCGCCAGCGCATGATCGGTATTCGTCACTAATTATGTGGTATTGCAAAGGCAGAATTCGATCACAGATTGAGGTATTCATCGCGTGGATCCCCAGCCAGCGCTGAAACCGGTGCTTTCATGAATACAACTCTGATTGCATTTGCCGTTGGTCTGATTGCCTCGATGGGGCTCACCGTGCCGGTGCGGCAACTGGCTTTGCGCGTCGGGATGGTGGATCATCCCGGACCGCGCAAGGTGCACGTCCAGCCCATGCCGCTGCTCGGCGGCCTGGCCATTTATTTGGGGGTGCTAGTTGCGCTGCTGGTGTCCATGAAGGGACAGGCGCTAACCGAAGTCGTGGGCATTTACCTGGGCGCGACGCTCGTCGCGGTCGTTGGGATTCTGGACGATCGCGGCCTGCTGCATCATCAGATCAAACTGTTCGGAGCCATGCCGCTTGCCGCAGTCATACTGCTGGTCACGGGTATCCGCGCGCAGGTGTTCAGTAATGTTTTACCGGGACAAGTCGGGGTTTGGGCCGATACCGTGCTCACCGTGGTGTGGGTCGTCGGAATCACCGCGTCTTTCAGCATCTTGGATCACATGGACGGTTTGTGCGCGGGCGTTGCGGCGATGGCCTCGCTGTTTTTCGCCATCTTCGCGCTGGAAAGCGGGCAGCTTCTGGTCAGTACCATGGCCGCGGCCGTTCTGGGAGCCGCCGCGGGATTTCTGCGCTGGAATTTCAAGCCGGCAAAAATTTTCATGGGCGACGGCGGCGCGATGTTCCTTGGATTCTTGATGGCTGCACTCTCGCTCAAGCTGCGTCCGGAAGTCGCCGCGGGACACAACGCCGCGTGGCTGATTCCGATTTTTATTCTGGGCGCCACGATCTTTGACACCATCCTGATTTCGATTTCGCGCTCCCGCCGCGGTTTCCTGCCGTTCACCACCCCCGGCAAGGATCACACCGCGCATCGCCTCTCGAATCTTTTCCAGAGCCAGCGCGCCGCAGTTTTGCTGATGTACGGTCTGGGGGCATTTTTTGGATTGCTGGCGCTGGTGATCAGCCGCCTTCCGGCGGGACCTGCCTATCTGGTGGCTTCGGTTGCCGGTCTGGGCGTGCTTGGCGCCGTGGGTTTGCTGGAGCGCGCGCCTTATGAACGGCAAACGCGCAAATAGCGAAGAATCGTCCGACCTGTCGAAGCGCGAGCGCCGAATATCTCCCAATTAAATCTCACAAACCAGAATCCCTCGCCCTTTGAATATCATATAAGGATGGGGACTCTGAGCCTGCAAGTCGCCGTTCAGGTAATAGAGACTGGGCTAGGACGTGACGTCCTTTAGAGCAACGGATTTTCCTGTTGCTTGCGCCTGCGTTGAGGCCAGCGCAATGCGCAACGAACCCATCGCATCATCAATGGTGATCGGCGGCTGGCGGTCATTCTTCAGGTTGTCGACGAAGTTTTGGAGCTGAACTGTGTAGGCGTCGCGGAATCGTTCCATGAAGAACGGGACGGTATCGTGCGCCACGTGATTCTTGGTCATCACGAATAGCGGCGTTTCGCGCAGGTATCCGATTCGCAGAGTCCCGGTGGTGCCGAGGATTTCGCCAAAAATGTCATAGCCGTAGATGCCGCTTCGGCTCAGGTCGACTACGCCGATGCGGCCGCTCTCGAACTTTAATGCGACGATGGCGTTGTCGATGTCGCCCACTTCGTTCAACTCGGGATAGGCAAGTGTTCCTCCGATTGCGGTTACCGATGCGGCTTCGCCCATGTACCACCGCGCCAGGTCGAAATCATGAATGCCCATGTCGAGGATCATGCCGCCGCTGCTTTTTGGGTTTGCATATTCCAATGAGGGGCGGTAAGGATCGCGCGAGGAAGATTTAAAAACGATAGGCGTTCCGATCACACCCTCTTCGACCTTTTTTTTGGCGGCAGCGTACCCAGCGTCAAAGCGGCGCATAAAACCCATTTGCAGAAAACCGTTGGTGCGCGCCGCGGCGTCTTTCATTTTTTGTGTTTCGGTGAGAGACAGCGAGGGGGGCTTCTCGCAGAAGACGGGCTTGCCTCGGCCTAGCGCAGCGACAGCCAGTGAGGTGTGCGTGTCGGTGGGGCTCACGATAATGGCAGCGTCCACTCCCTTGTCATCGAGCATCGCCAGGGGATCCGGGTACCACTGCGGCACGTCAAATTCGCGCGCGACTTCTTCCGCTAGCGCGGCATTCGTGTCTGCCAAGGCCGCCAGGCGCACTCCGGTGACGCGCGCCGCCAGGTCGCGCGCATAGACTCGCCCAAGCCTGCCCAGCCCAATCAAGCCCACATTCAATTTCATCATCGCTCCCTTATCGTTTCGCTGGCGCCAGGTTCGCTGGAGTTCTTCGCGTCCCTCGCAACCGCCGGACTGCCTTGTTTCAGAAAATCCGGCCCGCGCATCGTACGCTTCGCGCCCCTTGGAGGCAATGTATTTGCCGATAGCGGGTCACCATCGAGTGGGGCTGGCTTTAGCCTGCGGGCTTAGTTCTTGCAAGGAGTAACTTCCACAGGCTGAAGCCTGCGCCACCCGAGTCGACGTTAAATTTGTACGCTCAGTTCTTCGCGCCAGGATCGAGAAAGGTATCTACCCCGGAGGGCCCTGCTTCGCAGCTCAGTCGATTTCGATTCCCCGAGATACAGGCGCAGGATATCGAGGATAGAAACGCGGTCTTCATCAGCATGAACCAGAACGATATCGTCGCCCGCCCCGACTTCTCCTTCGCGCAGGACGCGAAAGTAGAATCCGGTGAAGTGGCTCGCCAGGAAACGCTTGACCATGTCACCGCGATCGAATTTCAGATTCAGTTTGTAGCAGGGAAGGCGCGGCTGCGTGACTACAATTTCCGCGGAACCGATGGAGAAGCGATCTCCGATATGAACTTCGTCTTCCAGCAGCCCCGCGGTCGTGAGATTCTCTCCAAACGAGCCCCACGGAAGATCCACTCGGGGCAATTCGTTCTGCCAGAAAGGGTAGTGCTCGGAAGGGTAGCCGTAAACTGCTTTGTCGCGTCCGCCATGCACGGTGAGATCGGCCTGCCGGTCGCCATCGAGGTTGAGCGTGCGCATCTGAACGCGGCCCGGTACGGGGAATTTGAAGATACCCGTCGGGATTTCGCCGCCCTCAAGCACCACGGTGCGAGGCACTCCGACTTGCAACGAGATGAGTTTGGCGTTCACCGGTCCCCTTCTGTCGCGCATCGCGGAAGCGCAGGCGAGCGCAGCACCATCGCAATTGCATGGGCACTTGGGAATGATATTCGTCTTGGGGCGAGCGGTTCAACTTCGATCAAGTGATTTAGTTTTGGAAATGTCGCCTTCCGCTTTGCCTAACGTCCGCGTTTGGCTATACTGCTTTGTCGTTGTTCCGGCTATGTGATGGGATATCCGAGGTTTCGATTCAGGATATTCCGCAACTTGCCGCGAGGGGAAGAGTGACGGCCGGCCCTGGCCGCTCATCCTTGCATTTCGTCTACAGCTTCGAGAATGAGAGTGCTCCCAAGTTGATGCGCTACCGGTGTGCAACAAGACACTGATGCGGGGGAAGGTCACACTGCAGCAAGGAATCAAAAAAGGCGCAAGCGCTAAAGCCGGACCACAGGTTGCCATCGTCGGCGGTTCCGCTTCCGGTTTCTTTACGGCGTCGCTTCTCGCGCGGGCCGGATGCTCGGTGGAAGTACTCGAGCGGGCCGACCAGCTGGACCCCACACCCCGGACCCTCATCGTAACCAGCCACATGCGCTCCCTCCTCGGAAAGGTGGGCTGAGGCAGCGGTCGTCAATGAAATCCGCAAATTTGAATTATTCACCGACGGGCGCTCCGCCCAGGTTCCCTTGAATCGCCCGGATCTGATTATTGAGCGCTCGCGCCTGATCCGCGACCTTGCCAGCGAGGCGCAGGGCCACGGCGCAAAGGTTTCTTTCGGCAATCGATTTGTGGATCTGCAAAGCAACGGGACCGGATTGCGCGTCAGCGTCGAACGCGCCCAGAACTCCGGCGCAGAGGAACTGCACGCTGATGTGGTAGTCGGGGCCGATGGAGCCCTATCACGCGTAGCGCAAAGCGCCGGCTGGCCGCGCCAACCGACTGTCCCTCTGGTGCAGGCTGTTGTGCGCGTTCCCACGGACATGTCGGCAAACACGGTGCGGGTGTGGTTCGTGCCGGACGATACGCCTTACTTTTACTGGCTGATTCCGGAATCGAGCGAGCGCGCAGTGCTGGGCTTGATCGGCGAGAGATGGCCAGGAAACACGCCGCTGCCTGAACGATTCATGGAAAAGCGCGGTTTCACGCCGTTCGGGTTATCAGGGCGCGCGGATCCCGGTATATGACCGGTGGACGCCGGTGCGAGCGCCGCGTGGGGCGGGCCGCGTGTTTTTGGTGGGGACGCCGCCGGGCAAGTGAAAGTTTCGACGGTCGGTGGAATCGTCACCGGATTTCGAGGCGCGATCGGCGTGAGTGAATCGATTATCAACGGCGGCGAGAGCCGCGAACTGCGCTCCCTGCGCAGGGAACTTGACCTGCACCTGCTGATTCGCAAGACCATTCATCAATTCAAGCAGGCGGATTACAGCCGTCTGGTGGATCTGATGAATGATTCCACGCGGCGCTCGCTCAGCCAATACACACGCGATCAGGCCTCGCGCATCCTGTGGAAGCTTGCCCTCAGCCAGCCGCGCCTGCTGCTTATGGCATTACGAGGCCTTATCTCCGGGGGCTCGATTCTTCCCAAAAGCCGCGTCTGATCCGTAGCCACCGCTCGCCGATAGGTTCGCCGGAAGCACACGCCAATCCCGCAATGAGTTCTACCGGCCCCGGCATCTTTCCGGTCCTTTAGAAACCTTTCCCCCAGGCCTGCGATCGAATGCTTAGGTACGGTTTCGAGAGGCCTCGATGGAATGCTGGAGGGCCGTGTTTGTATGGCAACGGCATGGTGAATGACGCTTTTTTTGAGGGGTAGAATCGGCGAGAATCGTTGGTCACAGCGCGGACGTGCGAACGACCAATGTTTCGTTAAGGAGAACCAGCGTGAAATTGGCAGTGATAGGTTGCGGGTACGTTGGACTGGTCTCGGGAAGCTGCCTGGCCGAAGCCGGGCATGATGTGATTGCCACGGATAACGACCGTGGCCGGATCGCGACACTGCAAGCCGGAAAAATTCCGATCTACGAGCCGAACCTGGATAAAGTGCTGGAAAGCGTGGTGCGCGAAGGGCGCCTGCGTTTCACCGCGGATAGCGCGCAGGCCGTGCGTGAGTCCGACGTGGTCTTTATTTGTGTGGGAACGCCGCCCACGGAAACCGGTGAAGCGGACCTCTCGGCCATTGACAACGTGGCGCGGATGATTGCCAAGGAGTCCAGCACTCCGAAGCTGGTGATCGAAAAGAGCACGGTACCGGCGCAGACGGGCGAGCAGCTCAAGCGGGCGCTTACCGTGTACGCGACGAATCCCGGAGCGAAATTTCGCGTGGCCTCCAACCCCGAATTCCTGCGCGAAGGCACAGCGGTGGAAGACTTCTTTCATCCGGACCGCATCGTGGTCGGCGTTGAAGAGAAGGAAAGCGAGCAGCAGCTACGCGAGGTATACCGGCCGATTCTGGAGGGACGCTTCCGCTGCCCCGTGCATCAGCCCAACTGTCCTCCCGTGACAACCCCGGATTTTGTGGTGACCACCATCGCCAGCGCGGAGCTCATCAAGCACGCCTCCAATTCTTTCCTGGGCTTGAAGATTTCGTACGCCAACGTCCTGTCGGATTTGTGCGAGCGGCTGGGCGGCAATGTGGAGGAAGTGACCCGCGCCGTGGGTCTCGACCCGCGAATTGGCGGCCAGTTTCTGAAGGCAGGGCTCGGTTTTGGGGGATTCTGCTTACCGAAGGATATTCAGGCGTTCATCAAGCTGGCCGATCGCGCCGGCGTTGATTTCGGCCTGCTCAAGGAAGCCGAGCGAGTGAACCGCCAGCGTGTCGATCGCCTTCTCGACAAGGTCAAGAAAGCATTGTGGGTGATGAAAGGAAAACAGATTGGCGTTCTGGGAATCGCGTTCAAGCCGAACACGGACGACATTCGGCTGGCGCCCGCCGTCGAAGTGATCCGGCGGCTGCTCGCCGAAGGGGCGGAAGTCCGCGCCACGGATCCAGAAGCAATGGAACGGGCTCGCGCCGTGTTTCCGGATTTGAAGTACTCCGCGGATCCGTACGAAGTGGCCCGAGGCGCTGACGCCCTGATGGTGCTTACCGAGTGGGAACAGTTCCGGAGGCTGGACTGGCGGCGCATACGTAAGGAAATGGCGCGGCCACTGGTGGTCGATGGACGAAATATGTTGCGCCCCGCGGAGATGAGAGAACTTGGATTCGAGTATGAGAGTTTTGGGCGGCCCGATACTGTGGCGGTATTAGCAGGGCAATAAGTAAATCAGACTTCAGCTGGTCTGGGTTCATGCCGTCTTTCGCGCATGAACCCGAACCAAAAGCGACAGGCAGAAGGGTATCTTACGTTTTTGTTTCGGCAAATTGCTTCTTGAACGACTCCAGCGTGCGCTTCAATCCTTCTTCCAGATTCACTTTCGGTTCCCATCCCAGGATGCGACGCGCCTTGGAAATGTCCGGGCAGCGCTGCTTGGGATCATCTTGCGGTAACGGCTCGAAAATGATGGGCGCGGTCGCATCCAACAATTCGCGAATCCGCTCGGCGAACTCCAGGATGGTGATTTCATGGGGATTGCCTATATTCGTCGGATCGTGTTCGTTGGACATCATCAGACGGTAGATTCCGTCGATTAAATCGGATACGTAGCAGAAACTGCGCGTCTGTTTTCCGGTGCCATACACGGTAATTGGCTGCCCCGTCAGCGCCTGGTAAACGAAATTCGGCAGGGCTCGACCGTCATTCAGGCGCATGCGCGGGCCGTAGGTATTGAAGATGCGGATGATGTGCGTGTCCAGTCCCTTGGCGCGGTGATAGGCCATGACCATGGCTTCCGCAAAACGTTTGGCTTCATCGTAAACGCCGCGCGGGCCAACGGTGTTCACATTGCCCCAATACGTTTCCGGCTGCGGACTGACGTGCGGATCTCCATAACACTCCGACGTGGATGCCAGGAAATATTTGGCCTTCTTGGCCAGCGCCAGGCCCAGGGAGTTGTGCGTCCCGAGCGAGCCAACCTTCAGGGTTTGGATCGGGAGTTTCAAATAATCGACCGGGCTGGCCGGCGATGCGAAATGCAACACATAGTCGACCGGTCCCGGTACATCGATAAATTTCGTTACATCGTGCTGCAACATCCGGAAGTGAGGGTTACCCTCCAGGTGGCGCACATTGGTCAGGGTGCCTGTGACCAGATTGTCGATGGCCAGAACATCCCAGCCGTGTTCAATGAGGCAGTCGGACAGATGCGAACCGAGAAAACCAGCCCCCCCGGTGACTACCGCGCGCAATGGCATGACCCTTCTAAACTCATGATCTCCAGATCGTTACGTTTGCGCATGATTCAGTCTTCCCTCGCTCCATATAAAATTCCGAGACGCTTCGTTTCCTGCATTTCATTGTAGCCGCGACGAACTTTGCCGCAAAGGCTGCTTCGAACGCGGAAGCGCGTAGTCGTTAATGTCTGCTACGGCCAGCGGGAGGTATGGGGAATGGCCTGGGCCCGATTTGACCTCGAATGGGCCTCGGGTTACGATTCTGATCTGCCCTCTATGACGATGTCACACTCCCGCGTTTTTCTATTACGATGCTGTCCGTCCTGTAAAAGCCTGGACGTTCGCCGTTCGCACCGCCGGGGGTTGTTCGAGATCCTCATTCTGCCATTTTTTCTGGTGCGGCCTTTTCGCTGCGAGGACTGCACCAAGCGGCACTATAATCTGATATTTACCAGGGCGTTGAAGGAACCCGAGACAGAGGCTCGCCGGCATGTTTGAGGAACGCGACGATTTCACCGCGGTCGCACCGCAGGATGATGAAGGTGTGGGTGTAAGGGAAGCGGTGGTCAGAACGCGACGCTGGATGATTCCCGGCGGCACTTTGCTTTTGCTGGTCTTTGCGGCGATCGCCCTGTTTTTTACCGTCGGTCGATGGCTGGTGGTCCAGGATCCGCTCTCTCACGCGGACGTGATCGTGGTTCTGAGCGGGCGCCTTCCGGAGCGCGCCATCGAGGCCGCCAGAGTCTTTCGAGCCGGCTACGCCGACCAGATTTGGATTTCTCCGCCCATAGCTCCCGTGGAAGAATTGAAAGCCATGAATATCGCGTTTCTGGGCGAGGATTTTTACAACGAAAAAGTTCTAATCGCGAAGGGAGTACCGGCGGACGCCATTCGCATCCTGGACCAACCGGATGCCAACACCGAGGCCGAAGTGCGCCAAATCGCGCAGGATCTTCGCAAGTTTAATTATCATTCCGTGATCATCGTGACGTCCAAGGCCCACACGCGCAGAGTGCGCACGATCTGGAGAAAGCTGGTGGGTTCTGATCCGCAAATGATCCGTACGGTACGCACAGCGATGACCCTTACGACGGCGCGCACTGGTGGCGCCATACCCAGGACGCGACTGGATGTCGTGCGCGAATCATTGGGTCTCCTCAATGCCTGGGCCGGCTTTCCCCTGCGCCCGAGCCAGAATTAATCATGCCGGTACGGCACGCGCAACGCCAAGCGAAATTGACACAGCAGGTGATTCCCTTGCTTCTTCTGGGCATGGGCCTGATCACTACCAACAATTCCGTTACGTTCATCGATGACGAGTCCACGATTCTGGGAGCCGCAGCAAGTCCGCTGCGCACGATGCTGGCGCTAGTTTTTTTCCGGCGCTGGCAACACACGAGCATCCTCCGCTGTATGACATCCTTCTCCACTTCTGGCTGAGCTGGACAGGCGGAAATTTCGATTATCTGCGGATTCCCTCCATCTTGTTTTTATTGCGGGGCTTTTTTTGCTGGCCGCGCTAGCCGCCTATTCACCGGGGCGAATGGCGGCAATGCGGTCATCTGGCTGGGGTCCTGTTTCCCTTCGGTTTCAATTTCGGCCGCCTGGCGGCCTGGTACTCGTTTTCATTTTTCCTGGTTGCCGGTTTAACGCTCTCTTATTTCAAGTATCTCGAAGAGCAAAGTTCGGGCGTTGGGGCGTATTTTTTTGTTCGGCGTACGGCTTGATTTGGACTAATTATTTCGCCTTGGCCATCCTGGCCTGCCTCGCGGTCGATCAGATTGTTCGCTGCCGATCGAAGGATGCCGTGGCCGCCAACCAGAGTTCTGCTGAGCACTGCGGCCATGTTCGCGATATCGTTCATCCCCCTCTTTGGGCGTTTCGCGCGGAGCTCGCCCATGGAGTGAATTTTCACCAGCGTCCCGTGACGATTCTGGCCAATGCTGGCTTTCAATGTTTTTTCACTTTTCGTGAGCGAATCGGTTGCTCCATGGGTGTGGTGGTTGAGCATACCCGCCGGTCTCGCGGTACTGGCTTGCCTGGCATCTGGTGGTCTGGTGGATCCACGGTTCCGTGCGGCGATTTTTGATTTACAGCGCGGCATTAATGATTGTCTGATGGCCTTGATCGGAATCCTCCAGACGAAATATCTGCTCATGGTGTCTCCTTGGGTTTTGCTGCCGATGGGCGTCGCGATTGAAACCGCGAAGCCCCGGTGGGCTACCTTCGCGCTCGCGGCGTCCCTGCTGGTCATCGGAGGCGCGGGCTGGTACGGAATCTATTCGCGGCGATTTTATTCCGCGCCTCGATTCATCGAACCGTGGCAGGAAGTCGCTGCGGAGGCCGCCGCGAAAATTGGCGCTGGAGCCACGGTCATCGCGGACCATCCTTCGTTTCTGTTTTATCTCACTTATTTTCTGCGCGTTCCCACGCAAAACGTGCCATGGAAATTTGAGGGGCTGCTTCCGGATACGGTGAAAGATCCGCACGTCGATTCCTCGACGGGTTGGCTCGCGTCGGGGCATCCAACCAGCGGGGAAATGCTGTTGATTCGGGGTGGTCGCGATCCCGGCGGAAACGAGCCCATCGACGAGGCGGCGCGCCAACTGGATCAGTCCTGCGGTTCCATTTCGTCGCGGCTCAGAATGCGCGATGAGGGTTATCAGTGGAAGCAACGATTTTTCCCGCAGTTGGGCGAACCGCAGTGGCGAATCGAAGTTCGCGAATACGATTGCAACTCCACGAACTCAAAGCAGATTTACCCGCTGCCGCCACGCTGATTCGAGGGCCAAGGGGCTCGCCACGTAGCCATTTGCGCAGCATTCACTAAGTCCCACAAAAAACTTATAGTACGTCAGGTCCATTGTCCCCGCCGGTTCGCTGTTTCAAAATGGATCTTGAAGGGAGGCTCTGCATGCCGGCGGTTTTGGTATTCGGTCTATCAGCAATTGCGTGCAGGGATTTCTTACTGTATTACTGGCGCGCAGTATCGCGGAGCTCCGTGTGAGTGGCTTCCAAACAGCGATGTTGCACCGTTTTGGTGAATGGATAGTACTTTAGATGTACCGATTCAGTACTAGTAGTCCATTGCTTCAAATAAAGCGATAGACGAAACTGTAATCCTGAGGAAACGATCCCTGATGATCGCGACAATCATATTCATGGTTTCTGTGGTCGCCGTGGCCCAATTTGGGCTTTATTACTGGCGTGCGACCATCTCCGGAGTTGCCGCGCAGGCAATTTCAGAGCGAGTCCATGCCGCGGCAGGGATCACGCACGCCGGAATCGGCGCGCAAGACTTCCATAGCATACTGATTCTAAAGGACCTGTCGCCCGATCTGCGGGGCTCGACGGGGAACTTCACAGCGGTCCGGGCCTACTACGCGGTGGTCAATAAAATTGGCAGCATTGTCCCGGCGATGGCCAACTGGGCAAATTCGGAAATGTCCACCTGCTCGCGCTACGTGGCCGTCCTGATGGACCAGCACCTGGAACGCAACATGGTTTGCGCCGCGCAAGTCCGCGGGATGTAGAACTCGAATCGACACCCTACACATTGAGTTGAATAGCAGGGAATTCAGCTAGTAGGCCCACCGCAGAAGTACTCCGCCAGACGTATAGCCCGCACCCACGGCAACGAGCAATACGAGATCCCCTTTTTTGAGGCGGCCCTCCGCGACGGCATCACGCAAGCCCAGCGGGATCGTTCCCGCCGTGGTATTTCCGTACCGATCGATGTTCACCATGATGCGGGCATCTTCCACGCCCAGCCGCTCCTGCATGGCTCGGATGATCCGCAAGTTGGCCTGATGGGGCACGACGAGAGCCAGATCCTTGCTGGTGTATCCATTGCGTTCGAGCATCTCGCAGGCAAGATCCGCCATCCGCCGCACCGCATACTTGAAGACCTGGGCGCCTTCCTGATGAACGTAGTGCTTCCTCTGGTCCACGGTCTCATGGGAGGCCGGAAGAAGCGAGCCACCGGCGGGCATGTAGAGAAACTTTCCTCCAGAGCCATCGACGTCATGCACGAAGTCGAGAATGCCTTCGTCGTCGCGGTCGGTGGGTTCGAGCAGCACGGCGCCGGCGCCATCTCCAAACAGCACGCACGTGGCGCGATCCTTAAAATCGATAATGGAAGTCATCACATCGCTTCCGATCACCAGGGCCTTTTTTTGCGTGCCCGCGCCCACGAATTGAGCGCCGACGGTGAGGGCGTAGAGAAATCCGGAGCAGGCCGCCGAGAGATCAAAGCCCCAGGCGTGGGTGGCGCCGAGTTTCTGCTGCACCAGGCATGCCGTGGCCGGGAACATCATGTCCGGGGTGACGCTGGCAACCACGATCAGGTCGATTTCGGAAGCCGGCACGTTCTTGCAGTTAAGAAGTTGCCGCGCGGCGGCGGTCGCCAAGTCCGACGCCCCTACGCCTTTCTCGGCGACGTGGCGTTCGCGTACACCGACGCGCTGCCGGATCCACGCGTCGTCGGTTTCCACCAGCTTTTCCAAATCCGCGTTGGACATCACCCGGGGCGGTACGTATCCACTGACACCGGTAATTTTCGCTGCAATACGTCTGGACATACATTCTCCGTGAGGCTTGTCCGTCCCCGGCAAGAAGAATCGCGATTCTACGCAATCGAAGGCAGCGAAACAAGCTTCCTCTGGCCAGGCTTCGCGGGAAATCACGGCGGAGCTATCGCCGGCGGTTTTCGCAGCATAAAAATTCCAGCTGGTGCGGCGGTGTGGCGCCGCCGGTTGTGCGTTGGGGCCACATGGGCACGCAGCCGGTCTCGCGCAGGGGTTGGAGATAAAGCGGCGCGTTGCGCAAGAGCGTTAACCGCTCGGGGAATTTATCAACAGCGAAGGCTCTGCCTTGGCGGTAAGGAACAGCGCGGCTAGTGGAAAACTTCGGGTTCCTGGGCGGGGGTAGGATTCAACAACAGAGGATTCGGCAACTCGCGCAGACGAGAGATAAACACGCGAACGAGTTCCGGGTCAAATTGGGCATTGCTGCAGCGATCGAGTTCCTGAAAAGCCTCTTCCGGCGTGCGCGCTTTTTTGTACGTTCTTTCGGAAGTGATGGTGTCATAGGCGTCGGCGATGGCGATGATGCGCGCGCCCACCGGTATCTGTGTGCCAGCGAGTCCCTCCGGATAACCGGAGCCGTCGAAGAATTCATGATGATGGGCGACCATTTCGCGGATGCTTTCGGTGCCGCGCAACGGTTCAAGCAGCTTGGCGCCGTACTCCACATGGCGCTTCATCGCTTCCCATTCTTCGGGATTGAGCGGGCCGTTCTTGTTCAGGATCGATTCCACGATTCCCACTTTTCCAACGTCATGCAGCAGGGCGCCCAGGCGCACGGATTCAATTTCAGGGGTTTGCAGACCGATGGCTTCGGCAATCAAGACGGCGTAGCTGGAAACCTTGTGCGAATGGCCCTGAGTGAACTGATCCTTGGCATCCACGGCCAGCGCCAGCGACGTCAGGGTGTCCATGACGATCGCAGGCAGCGGTTCAAACGAGGCAGGCTCGCCATTCGCGCATTCTGATGAGTGATTTGCGCCGGGATGTTTGGAGGCCTTTTCCGTTTCCGCGAGCGATCTGGCAAATTGCTCGATGCGGCTGCGGATCTCTACAAATGCATCCGGCCCGGTGGCGAAGAGGCGCTTGAGGGTCACGCCCAGATAGGCGTCCAGGACGTCACGTTTCCATTTTCGCGAATCATCCGAATTGAATTGCTCCGCGGTGGAAACGGCGTTGCCGCCCTGATGCTTGGAAAGGTACATGGAAGCATCGGCAGCCTGGATCAGCTCTTGCGGGGAAGAACCGTTAAGCGGGAAGGTCGCCACGCCGAAACTAGAAGTCACGTTTTTATCGCGCAGCACGGGATCGGAGCAAATCCACGCGCGCAGTTTGGCGGCCAGCTGCTGGCTCTGTTCGGCATCAGTTTCGGGCATCAAAATGACGAACTCATCGCCGCCATAGCGCGCCACAACATCCGAACGCCGGCAATTCAACTCCAGAATATGGGCCACCCGTTGCAGCAAGAGATCGCCGTCCAGATGCCCGTAGAAATCGTTGACGAACTTGAAGCGGTCCAGGTCCATCAGCACCAGGGAGAAGGAACGTCCCGCGCGGGTCGAGCGTTTCCACTCTCCCGAGAGCGCTTCCATGAAGAAACGATGCGTCTTCAGACCGGTCATGCCGTCGGTGATGGCCTGTTCCTGGGCCTTCTGGAACGCCATGGCGTTATGCATGGCGCCAGAGATCAGGTCGGCCAGCGTCCCGAGGAACACAATCTCTTCCTGCGGAAAGACAAAGTTCTTGTCCGTTTCCACGTACAAGACTCCATGCAGCTGATCGGCATAAACAATGGGCAGCGCGATCGCGGCTTCCGAGCCCTCCAGCACCGGCTCGCCGGTGGTGTGGTGCCCGTCATAGGTAACGACTGCAATTTGTCCCGTGCGTGCCACGCGTCCAACCACGTTGCCATCCAGGTCCAGACGTCGGCCGAGCGCGCCCTTGCGGCGTCCGGCCTCCGCCTGAATCACAATTTCCTTGGACGAATACTCGAGCAGTCCGATTCCCATGTGCGAGTAGTCCAGGCCCTGTTCCAGCTGGTCGGCGATCTTCGCCAGCATTTCATCCGGATTGAGGGTGGTGATGATATTCCGGGAGATGTTGTTGAACAGAGTCAGACGGCGCGACTTGGCGCGCTCTTCGCGAAACAACCGGGCATTTTCGAGCGAAATGACCGCTCCGCTGGCGAGCACACGCATCATTTCCAGATGGCCGAAATCGAGCGCGCGTTCCAGGGGACTTTGCAGAATCATCGCTCCGATCGGCCGCTCACACAGCAGCAGCGGCACACCGCAGAAACTTCCGCCGGTGGCGTTCTGAGTTTCAACACCCAGCTTGCGCATTTCCTCGCCGTAATTTTCCCGGATCAGAATGGGTTGGCGCGTGCGCATCAGATATTCAATCACCTTGTTGCTGCCAAACGGCCGGGTCCTTTTGGGCAGGACTTCGCCGTCGCGCACTTCCACTTCAAACGTCATTTGATTACGCTCTGGATCGTGCAAGGCGACGCAGAAATGATTTACATCGAACAGGCGTCTGATTTCGGTGAGGATGGTCTCGAACAGGGTGTCAGGATCCAACGTGGAGCTGAGGGCGCGCCCGATTTCGTTGAGCATGTGCAGCTCCTGGGTGCGTCGCGCCGTCTGTTGGACGAGGTAGCTGTTTTCCACCGCCATTCCGATTTGATGGCCCAGGGCCAGCAACAGCCGGAGCTCCGCCGCGGTAAACTTGCGCGAATCCGCGGTACCCAGGAACAACACTCCAAAGGCTTGCTCCTTTGCCTGCAGGCTGATGCCAACGACCGTGCGGAGCTTCTGGCTGATCGCCAGTTGACGGAATCGCCGGAAAGCTTCCTCGCCTTCGAGCGCGGCCCACGAGGAGTTGCGCCCGAGATCGCGGAAAACGACCAGCCCGCCCAGGCGCGAAACCATTTCCACCAGATGATCGTCCAGTCCCTCTTCCTGGGCAATCCGCGCAGAAATTTTCGGCCAGTCCGACGGCCACAACCGAAGTCGGACCATGCGCGTGTCCGTGATGCAGGAACAGCGCTCCGGCCGGCATGCGCACCACGCTCAGCACCCGTTCCAGGGCGTGCGACAGCATCTGCTGAATTTCGGGCCCCACGAAGCTGGAGGTGGCCAGATTGACATTCGACAGCGCCAGCATGTTCTGCTCAACGCGGCGCTTCTCTTCCTCGTACAAGCCCATCACCATCAGCGCGGCGGCGAACAGTTGCGGCAGAAGTTCCAGCGCGCGCAGCGAATTGGCGATGACCGGTGTGAGCAGCAGTTCGCCCACAAGAATGGCGCTCCAGCTGAGAAACGAAGCCGCCAGCAACAAATCGGCGAACGTTTCGTGACGCCGGCTTTCCTGATAAAAAATCCAGGCGATGACCGCGAGCACCACCGCGACGCCCAGCTGTGGTGAAACTCTCGTAGCATGCAGATAGTAAGCGGCGGACCAGACAGCGAACACTCCTCCGGCGGCGATCTGCGGACGCACCCAGGCCTTCGCGTTGGTGTACACCTGTGCGGTGCTGAAGAACAGAATGGCCGCGGCCGCCAGCAGCCATTCATTGACTGCTGCTTGCCACGGAGCGAGTACCGTCCACGGAGCAATTGCCGGGCTAAGGTAATGGAGCGCGAGCAAGCACCATCCGGCGCTCCATAGCATCAAGTAGGCCTGCCGGCGCAAGCTATGCATGTAGGCAAAGAAACCCGAAGTCAATGCCGACGCTGCCAGCAGAGTAATCGCGATGATGCTTTCCGAAGTCATCAAATCAAGCGCGCCGCCAATGGCGCAATTCGCACTTCCCGTGGAATTGGAATACGCTGGTACACCCGGCCTGGCGAAAAGACCCAGCTTGGTTGAATAGCAAGCTCGAGGAACCCACACAGGGCTTCATCCGACACAAATGGAGTTGCCGACGACAGAGAATTCACACCTCTCCCGCGAATTTTTGCCACATTCGCGACTATAAAGGACGCCTTTCCGGACGGTCAAGGGTACGGGGGTACCAGTCGGGAACAAGTCACGTGCGAGATCGGACACATAATTGACCGGCTGGAAATTGACGGTTTTCGCGGTTTGCCAGGCCGGAAAAATCTCAGCTAGGTCCCAAAGCTCGGTAGTGGGCTAATTGTGTGTTGCTTGGTGGAGGGCGCGCGAGTGTAGGAAGCCATTGACGCCTCACGCCCCAGCCTCTAAAAGTTCTTGTAGCGTCCAGATGTGATCGGCAATCCCGCTCTGCATCGCGGGAGTTACCCGGTAGCCCACTACCCGCCGGCGGGGCTGGCTCGCCTTCCTTTGCCGGTTCAGCTAAAATGAACTGTTTTTCATTCCGGGAGAGATCCGCAAGAAAAATGTCGACGACCTCTAGCTCAGCGGGAAAGCCTTCGGGCGAAATTCGCGTCAGATTTGCGCCTTCACCGACCGGGTATCTGCACGTGGGAGGCGCGCGCACGGCGCTGTTTAATTGGCTGTTTGCGCGCGGGCGCGGCGGCACGATGGTGCTGCGCATCGAGGACACGGACGTTGAACGCAACCGGCCGGAACTGGTCGAAGGTATTCTGGATGGCCTGCGATGGCTGGGCGTCGATTGGGATGAAGGCCCGTACTTTCAGTCGCAGCGCCTGGAATTGCACCGCGAGGCAGCCATCAAGCTGGCGGCGCTGGGCGCGGCGTATTACTGCGATTGTCCGCCCGAAAAATATGCCGGCGGCGATGCGGTTGAGGAAACCGACGACGTGAAGAAGGAGCCGGGACCGCGGCGCATCACGCGCTGCGCCTGCCGCGAGGGCAAGTCCGGGCTGAGCGCGGAAAACGCGGCCATCCGTTTTCGCGTTCCGCTCGGCGGCGTGACTCAATTTGAGGACGCGGTATTCGGTCCGCGCGAAGTGTCCAACGACGAGATCGAGGATTTCGTTCTGCTGCGTTCGCCCAAGGACGGCCAGACGCGCGGGAATCCGACGTATCAACTGAGCGCCGTGGTCGACGACATTGACATGCGAATTACCCATGTAATTCGCGGCTCCGATCACATTTCCAACACGCCGAAACAGGCGCTGCTGTATCGCGCCCTCGGGGCCACGCCCCCGATCTTCGCGCACGTGCCGCTGATTCTCGGTCCGGATCGCACGCGGCTTTCCAAGCGCCACGGCGCGACCAGCGTCGGATCGTACCGCGACGAAGGATTTCTTCCCGAGGCGTTCCGGAATTTCCTGGCGCTCATGGGCTGGTCCGCGGGAAACGAAGAATTCCTGCGCACCCCCGAAATTATCGAGCGATTTTCACTCGAAGGCGTCAGCCGCACGAATGCGGTCTTCGACCGCCCGAAGCTGGAATGGTTCAACACGCAATACTTGCAGAGACTTCCGATTGATGAACTGCTTCCTGCTGTGCAAGGCGAACTGGAGCGATCGAGATTATGGCAGCCGGAATGGGCGGCGGACAAGCGCGAGTGGTTTTCCAAGACGGTGGACCTGTTGCGCCCGCGCACGCGCCTGCTTCCAGATTTTTCGACGTGGGCGCGCGCATTCTTCAGCGATACGTTTGCGTACGATCCGCAGGCCCGCGAGAAATTCTGGAAGGACGAGCGACTGGGCGCCATGCTCGGCAAGCTGGCCGACGCTCTCGCGGCGTTGCCGGACTGGAATCATGACGCTTGCGACCACGCCCTGCGCGAGCTTGCCGCCGCCGAGGGAGTAAAAGCGGGTCTGCTGATCAATGCGACGCGCGTGGCGATCGTCGGGCAGGCGGTCGCGCCACCGCTGTTTGAAACCATGCTGGTGATTGGCCAGGACCGCGTGGTCAGCCGCCTGCGCAGCGCGGTTGCGGCTTTTGCGGCAAGCTGAGAAAGACAAGCGTTCCTCGTAATCTTTAGATCCCGTTCTTACAAAGCACAGACAGACTGAAGCCTATCCTACTGAAGAGAATTCCGTTCTAGTGCTGGGCGGAGGACTTCTCAGGCGGCGCGGAGAAAATATCGGTGTGCGCCGGATGCGTAGGCGTATCCACGGCGGCGATTTCCAGATCCGCCGTCACCGGAATTTTTGTCGGGGGCAGGCAGGCGTCCTGATTACAGGCCTGATAGGCCACGGTGAGCGCGATTTTTTGCGGGCCGATCGGGGCGGTGCCGTTGGTACGCAGTTTCATCATCACCGTGAACGAGCCTTCATAAACGCGCAGCGGCGTCTTGGAAAAGCGGAACGCGCGCATGACTCCGCGCGGGTAGTTCGTCTCCACCAGAAATACTCCAGGGGCGAGCTCCGCCGTAATCTTCGTGGGAATTAAATAATCTTCCGAAGGGACATGCGCGTTGATGTGAAAGCCGGGAGAAATTTTCGCGACGACCGCGACCTGAAACGCCCGGCCGCGCGGCACCGGTTGCAAAGATACATACGCCTGTGGCTGAAGCACGCTGGCTGCTGCCGGAAAAGCACTGTCCTGTGCCGACGCATTTGCGGCCAGGATCACCAGCGCGAGTAAAACGCTGAATGTAAATAGCAGTGAATGGCGAATTCCGCGATTCGTGGTGATGGCTCGCGCCTGTATGAGTCCGCGTCCGGCGCGATGCTGCCTATCGCTCAAAATGAATGGAGTCATATAAGTTTAGACGGTCACCGGGCTGCCGAGTTGTTCCGTAAGAATTCGACCCATGAGCTGCAGGAGCGTCTCACCGGTCTTTTCCAGCACAAAAGTTCCCGCCGCATCCGACCAGGACAGCTTAAAACTGGTCGTTAGCGCCGAAATCCAGATTTGGCGGACAGGAGCATTTGGGCTGATCACAAATCTGGTGTCGCCGGGGTCCTCAAACAACACTTCAAGTTTTCCGCTGCCACCCTCAACCTCAAATCCGTGAGCGTCGCCGGCATCCTGCAGGCGCTTTCTCAGCAGCTCAAAGGCAGCATCACAGCGTTTTTGAAATTCCTGTTCGTCCATGGTCAAGAGAATACCGCGAAGCAGTGAAGCGGGGCAAGGAAGGTCGCGCCAAGCAGGCGATCGGGGAGAGATTCGCAGCGATCGATTCTCATTCGTAGCGTAAAGCGTCCACCGGATCGAGGTGTGCGGCTTTTACAGCGGGATAGATGCCAAAGAAAAGGCCGACAGCCATGGACACGAGCACCGCCAAAAGAACTCCCCACAACGGCACGCTGGAAGGCAATCGCGGCCACAGGATATTGATCAGCACGCTGATCCCAATGCCCAGCACCACGCCGATCACGCCGCCCGCTCCGGTGAGCACCACGGCCTCGGTCAGAAACTGCCAGATAACATCACGGCGGCGCGCGCCAATCGCTTTGCGCACGCCAATTTCCCGCGTGCGCTGGGTGACCGACATCAGCATGATATTCATCACACCGACTCCGCCCACCAGCAATCCAATCGAACTGACCACCGCGGTGAGCAAGGCTACCGAACCCGTGATCTGCTTGAACTGGCTGGCAACTTCCTCGGCGGATGACAAGCCGAAATTTTCCGGCGCCGAATAAGGAACGTGCCGGGTGCGTCGCAGCACCGCGCTGATCTCGTCCTTGGCCTCCGCCATTTTTCCGGGATAGGCCTCCGCGCCGATGAAATGCTCGTCATCAGCCGGATGATGCTTGCGATACGTGTGGTAGGGAACGAGCACCTGCTTTTCAACCGGAGGATCCTGGAACAACTGACCCTTGCGGTGCTCGAATACGCCGATCACGCGGTAGGGAAATCCCTCCACGTAAATGATCTGATCCAGAGCGTTTCCACCCGGAAAAAATGTTTTGCCAAGGTCATAGCCAATCACGGCAACATCTTCGCGGTGCAAATCCTCGGCCTCCGTAAAATAGCGGCCGATGTAAGTTTTAGCGTTATAGACATCGGGATAATAGATGTCGGTTCCGGAATAATTCAATCCGCTGACTTCCTTATCCTGATAGCGCGCTGTAATTACAGGCGGCTTATGCATGTCATAAATGCGCTGCATGACGGACACGGAAACTTCCCGCACCGCAGGGCATTGCTCCCGAATGGCCTGGGCATCTTCGTAGGTCAGCGGCTTGCGGTTGCGCTCCTCCGCGGTCAGGCGTCCGGTACTGATGCCGGGAGCCACTTTGAAAACCCAGACCGTGTTCACGCCGTAGTCCGTCAGATAGGCGGTGACGTCCGAATAGAATCCCACCAGGATGGACGAAACAGTGATGAGCGCGGTGATTCCGATGACCACGCCCAGCACGGTCAGAAACGAACGAAGTTTGTTCTCGCCGGAGCGTGTCCAGCGCCATAATCGCGTTTTCGCCGATCGCTATTCGCATGGAATTCTGCTTGTTGGAAAGTTTCGCATTCTGCTCAAACTTCCTGCCGCAGCGCTTCAATCGGACTCAAATTCGCCGCCTTGCTCGCCGGATAGATCCCGAAGAAAACGCCAACGGCGGTGGAAACCGAGAGAGCGATGATCACAGCTGAAATTGGAACGTGCATCGGCACCGGCGTGTTGGCGGCAATGATCAGCGCGAAAATGTATGCCAGCGCCACGCCGATGGCCCCGCCGATGGTGGACATGACCGCCGTCTCGGTCAGGAATTGCAGAAGAATGTCGCGCGCGGCGCGCGCCCAGAGATTTGCGCAAACCGATTTCGCGCGTGCGTTCGGTGACCGTCGCCAGCATCACGTTCATGATCACCACGCCGCCAATCACCAGAAATACGGCGACAATCCCGACCATGGAAGCCGCCAGCGCTCCGGTGATTCGCTGGAACAGTTCCACCAGCGAACCGCCGTCCAGAATGCCAAAATTGTCAGGATCGCTCGGGTGCAGGTGACGGCGCGCGCGCATCAGGGATTGTGATTCCTCCTGGGTGCGGGCCATCCAGCCGGCGCCGCGCGTTTGCACGTTGATACCCAGGCTGGTCGTGCCGGTGACGTAGAATTTCATCCACGTCTCGATCGGGATGTAGACGTAGTTATCCTGGGTCTGGCCCAGTACCGTCCCAATCGGTTTGCCAACGCCCACTACTTGATAGGGGCGGCCGTCGATATCGAGTTCCTTGCCGATGGGATCGGTGCCTGGAAAAAGCTTGTCGGCGATGTCCGAGCCGATCAGCGCGACGAATGAGCGATGCTCATTGTCGGTGTCCGTGATGTAGCGGCCGGACGCGGGACCTTCCGTCTTCATGTCGCCGATATTCGCGGTGACGCCATAAATGGTGGTGTCTTCGACGGTCTGGCCGTTGGCCTTGGTGCGGCCCAGGCAGTTGGCCTGCGCGCCGACACGCAGCGCCAGTTTGGAATTGTCCCGCAGATATACGTAGTCGTCCCAGGTGATCGGCTTGTTGCGGCGCGTGGCCTTCACGACGGCGTCCATGTCCGTAATGATAGGAAATCGCAGGACCAGGAAAACGTTTGAACCGAGGTTGGCAATGCGATTGGCGACGTACAGATTCACTCCGGAGATCAGCGCCACCACCATGATGAGCGTGGAAACCGACAGCACGATGCCCAGCAGCATCAGAAACGAGCGCATCTTGTGCGTGCGCAGCGTTTCCAGAGCTACGCCGATGGGTTCCCGAAAGCGATGGAGTCGAGGTGTCATGCGTTTCACTGCCGCAGCTCTATTGTTTCATATGCGCCGCGGGCGGGAAAGTTTCAACGGTTGCGATTGATTATTCTAGTACTGCGATGAGATCCGTATGCTTGAAATGCTGGCCTTTGAAGAGGATGGGCTCGTTCTTATCCTTGGCCAAAGCATAGGCGAAACAGTCCCCGAAGTTCAAACGCGCAGGATGCCCGCTACCCTTGCCGAAATCGCGGTAGGCTTCGCGCGCAACCCGGGCCTGTTCGGCACTGACCGCCTCGATTCTAAAGGCGCCTTCACGCATGAAATCGTCAAACCTCCGGCTGGCCACAGGACTCCGGCTGCCATCAATCACGGCTGCCGCCTCGACGTAATTCACCGCTGAAACTCGGCGGATACGTGCGTTCTCAATTGCTCTGGCAAATGCTTCCGCATCGGGCTCATCGCGAAGAATGGCCACTAGGGCAGAGGTATCCACAATCATCGAGGTAAACCCTGATCGTTGTACAGAAAGTCTCCGTGATCCACGGAACGGAACGGCTCTTTAAGGTGTGCCGCGCAATCCTTGCCGATCAGTTGCAGACGATGTGCCACTCCGTATCCCTTGTCTTTCTGGACCCGTTCCAGGCGCTCGCGCACAGCTTCGGTCACGGCGGCCGTCATGGTTTCTCCCGTGAGTTCGGAGAGTTCGCGTGCGAGCTGCTGTGCCTCGGCGTTTTTGATATTCATGGCCATTGGTACCAATATACCACAAGAAGGTACCATTACACCACGGCGGGAAGTAAACGATCGGCAAGGCGAAACTTGAGTCAGGACATACTGCGGCGGAGAGGTTTGCTAAAGCAGACTTTCGATCGCCTTGGAAAGATCGTCATGGTCCACGAGGCCGACGATGGTTCTTACCTTTTTGCCGTCGCGCGTGAAGAGCATGGTTGTGGGAAGACCCAGAATTCCGCCGAATTTTTCGGCGATGGCGTCGTTGCCGAGCAGGATCGGGTAGTTCATGGACTCTTTTTGGCCGCCTACGTCAAAGCGTTCTTTTTCAAGAAACGGATCGATGGCCTTTTTGCCTTCTTCATCCATTGAGACGCCCAGGATGGTGAAACCGCGCGGGCTGTACTTTTTCTGAAACTCGATCATCCACGGGATTTCCACTTTGCAGGGTCCGCACCAGGTGGCCCAGAAATTCACCAAGACCACCTGTCCCTTATACTGCTGAAGGGTGACGTCCTTATCGTTAAGGTCTTTCAAAGTTACCGTTGGCGCATCCGTCGGCTTGGAGGCCGCGCTCGCACTGGCACCACCCGCGGTACCGGCCGCCGGGAATTTGTGATCCGCCCAGACCATGACCGCGAGCAGCGCCACGACGCCCAACGCGATAAATATGCCCTTTTTCATGATGCCGACTCCTTACAACGAGAACTTGTTCAGAAATCCCAATTTACCTGACAGCCAGGTCAGCCGGTTCAGGAAAATCAGCGCGCCTACGAATAGCAGCAGCACCCCGCTCAAAACTTCCACAGTGTGCAGATGCTTCCGGAAGCGTTGGTAAAATCGCAGGAACTGATTGATGCCGATCGCGGTCAGCAAGAATGGAACCGCCAGGCCGGCCGAGTAGATCGCCAGCAGAAAAACGCCCCGCGAAATCGTTTGTGTATTCGCGGCGAGCACCAGGACAGCGGCGAGAATCGGTCCGATGCACGGCGTCCAGCCAAAAGCGAAGGCGAAGCCCAGCAGAAAACCGCTGGTCACGCCGGAAAGCGCGCCGCCGGCCTTGGCCTCTTCCGGTGTCTGGCTGCCCAGATTGTGGAAGCGCACGTCGCGATTCAGCCAGCGCGTGAGGGACGGTCCGGCGAGAAAAATAAGCGCCACAGAAAGCAGCTGCACGGAACCGAACAGGCCGCCTGGACCAACGGTATCTGTGCCCGCGCGTCGCCAAAGAATGGCCGCGCCAAATGCCAGTACGCCGCCGATTACAAGGCCGGCGTTTACCGGCAGCTTAATCAGCCAGCCGACCAGATGCAGGCCGAACAAAACGATGACCGCGCCGGCTATGGGACCCATCAGCGCCTTGTGCTGCAGCAAAAATTGCCCCACAACGCTGGCCGAAGCGCCAAAACTGATGAACACCACGGAGAAACCGCAGACAAACGCCACGGACGACGCAAACAGGCTATTGCGCGCCGGCTGCCCGGTGCGCAGCTGCTCGACGCCGATGCCCGAGAGCATCGATACATATCCCGGTACCAGTGGAAGCACGCACGGCGACAGAAACGAGATTATTCCCGCTACGAAGGCATAGAGAATCGAAACTTGCATCGGACGAAATTATCTCCGGCGAAGGGTGTTGCGATCCATACCAAGCATCGTTGGTTTAGACGGCTGAAGACCCGCCAACGATTCAACCCGTCCCCTATTTTCACAC
The DNA here is from genome assembly GCA_963695945.1 of uncultured Acidobacteriota bacterium. Taxonomy (GTDB): domain Bacteria; phylum Acidobacteriota; class Terriglobia; order Acidiferrales; family UBA7541; genus Palsa-360. The sequence goes on from CAVOIX010000074.1 coordinate 54,814, forward strand.
AATCGTAGCCGGGAAGGGGATTTCTCTTCATCCTGGTGGGATCGGCTCGAGCCTGCCCGCGCTTGACTTCTGTGGCTGGAACGGAAGCCGTTTTGGGCGCGGCAGAATTCAAAACCGGACAGTGCTGAAGAATCCGCGTGAATACTGCGGAATCCCTTCAGGGCACGGCTTCAGCCTTGCCGTGATGCATGAGCTTCACTGCGGCTTTAGCCGCGGGCCCGCTGAAGATCCGGCTGCTATTCGCAGGCTTCCCTCCGTGGGCCTTGTGACGGCAACAGTGACGCGCCGCAACCAACCCCACAGGCTAAAAGCCGATCCTACATTTCCCGGGGATGCCGCGTGCGCCAATCGTGCTCCCGCTCGTACGAATCCGCGATCCGCAAGAGTGTGGTTTCATCGAACGCCCGGCCGATGAATTGCAAGCCGATAGGCAATCCGGCTCGGGTGAATCCGCACGGAATAGAAATAGCGGGCAGCCCGGTGAAATTTGCCGGACGGCTGTGCCCGACGATTGCCGCACGCGTGGCCACTTCTTCGCCATCGATGGTCACGAATTCAGCGTCGATAACCGGAGCGGCAACCGGAAGTGATGGAGCGACGATGGCGTCGACTTCGTGAAACGCCGCGGCAAATTCGGCAAGCAACTGTTTTCGTACGTCGAGCCCCGCGAGGTAACGAACGGCCGGAACGTTTCCGCCGGCTTCAATCCGCTGGCGCACCTCTTCGCCGTAGTCGCCGGCGCGAGCGGGAAAATACCCGGCGGCTGCGTGCACGTGGAGCGCTTCCGCGAGTGAGATTTCCGTGGCGGCATCGAGTGATGATTTCAAGTGGGGAAGTGAAATTTCGCTGACCACAGCCCCGCGTTTCTCCATGCTCTTCACGGCGGCTTCCGCGGCACGGCGCACCTCGGAGTCCAAACGTTCCCAATAGTGTTCGCGCGGACGGCCCAGGCGAAACTTGCGCAGAGGTTTTTTTCGCAGCGCCCCGTGGAAATCTTCCACCGGCCTGGGGGAAGCAGTTGGGTCCAGCGAATCGCGACCGGCGATCAGGCCAAGCAGGATGGCCGCGTCAGCAACGCTGCGAGCGATCGGGCCAAGATGGTCGAGGGAAGGCGCGAGCGGCATGGTTCCATAAACGCTGACGCGCCCGAAGGTTGGCTTCAAGCCGACGGTTGCGCAAAACGCGGAAGGGACGCGGATCGAGCCGCCGGTATCGGTGCCGATCGATGCGACGCAGAGGCCCGCGGCGACTGCGGCGGCGGAACCGGCGCTCGATCCACCGGGAATCCGGTCGAGCGCCCACGGATTGCGCACCTGCCCGTAGTGAACGTTGCTGCCGGTGATTCCGTAGGCAAATTCGTTGAGGTTCGTCTTGCCCACCAGGACGGCGCCGGCGCGATTCAATTTTTGCGCTACCGTGGAATCGTCCGCCGGAATGAAATCTCTCAATATTTTCGAGCCGGCAGTGGAGCGTATGCCGCGCGTCCAGATGTTGTCCTTGAGCGAGATCGGAATTCCGGTGAGTAAAGAATGAGCGCGTCGCGAACTGCGGCCGCGACTTTGCAATTGTTTTTCCGCGTGTCGCGCCGCGGCAAACGCGTGCTCCGCGGTGACCGTCAGAAACGCGTTCAGGGAAGGATTTTGACGTTCGATGCGGCGCAGAAACAATTCCGTGAGTTCAACGGGTGAAATTTTACGCTTTGCCAGTAACGCGGCGAGTTCCTCAATTGTGGCGAACGCGAGCGAATCTTCATTCTTCATGGTTAAAAGAGCTTATCCTCCCGGCGCAGATTTCCAAAGGTTCCGATATTGGCGATATTCAGCGAAACGCGAAACTGATTTTCCGTGCGGATCTCGCCAAGCGAAAGGCGGCGGTATTCCACGGAGATTCCGCAGCAGGATCCGTTATAGCTCACCTCGATAAATTGGTTCTGCAGGAGGCTCTGCTTGACGTCATAGCCGAATCCGGCCTGGGCATTCCAGCCGCGGCGATTGGACTCGCCGTATCCTGCTTGGGCGCGAATCTGGTTGGCAGCCGGTTGCAGCACCGCATTGAAGGGCGGCATGGTCGCGGTATTGTCGATGGAAAACTGCGCCACGGTAAAATTAAAATTCTCGGTGGGGCGAATTTTCAGCAGTGTCTCCGCGGTGGTGATGCGGCGGCGCACGGTGTCGTAATCCAAGCGAACCTCGGCGTCATATTTCCCACCTGGTGAAATGATCAGGTCGCTGTTGATGGGCGAAAAGCGGCGCGGCTGGTCGGCAAACGCGAACGGCGTGATCGAGTCCAGAGCCTGGAATACGTTGCGAGTTCCGGGAGTGAGCGCGCCGCCGAAAGTCGGGTCAATATAATAGGACTGCGCGATTTTCCACGTAACCAGGTCGTTGGCCTGGCTGTCGCCCTTGCGGCGAAACAGCCGCTGGGTAATGGAGTAAACGAAATCGTTCGTGTTGGTAAGAGTCTCGTCCTCGTCAATGAGGATGAAACGGTTGAATAGATCGACGCCTTCGACGTAGTGGTAGTCAATCTCCGGTTCGATGGTGTGCTTCCATTTGCCGCTCGCGGACTTCCATATGCGCTCGAGCGCCGGGGGGCGCACATCAATGTTTACTTCGCCGGTGGTTCGCCGCAGAGGATCGCTGACCACGGTACCGCCGATCAGTTGCGAACTGTAAAACGTCGTTCGTGAAGTGAAGCCGGTGGTCACCCCCAACCAGGGTCCCCAGCGCAGCGGCACAACGATGCGCGGCGCGATTTCCGAGCGCGACACAAACGCGGGCGTTACAACTCCGGGTTGCACGGATTCGGCGCCGGTAACGGAATCCGTCACCAGGTTTTCGTCGTCGCGGTGCACCGCCCCGGCGGAGGCGTCCAGTCCAAAATAAATCGGCACGTTTTTCCATGGTGCTTGATCCACCGAGCTGAATCGGCCCTCCGGAGCGCGGCGAACATCGGCGCTGACTTGCGGCTGGGCGTTTACGAAGTTTTTGTAACTGGTGGCGGCAAAATTGACGCTGAATCCTCGAAAATTATTGGTGAGGAATCCGGCGTTGCGCACTTCGGAATTCACCGCTTCGCCGAAAGTCGGCGCGAAAGCCAGCTGAAAGATGAGAGAGCTGAGCTGATTGACGTCGGCGACAGCGCGCCAGCCATTGCGCAGCTGCGCGTCCAGTTTGAATTGATCGCTGTGGCCTCCCTGGCTTTCCAGCGTCGTCTCCGGCAGTCCCGAGGAATTCAGGACCGGCAGGCCCTGTGAATTGAGCAGGGTCTCGGGCAATCCGCGATCGATCACGCCAAAATATTTCGCCGACACCGAAACGTTCTCCCAGGGCTTGGCGCGAAATTCTCCGTTTTGCTGCCACCCACGGCGGCTGAGGTATGCCAGACCGAGAGTCATATCGGCCCAATCCTTGGGCGCCCAGTAATAGCCATCGCCGATGACGATGCCTTTCACGGAGGTGTCCGCGAATTCCGGAATCAGGAATCCGGATTTCCGCAGCTGGCGGCCGGCCGGCAATGACGCGTAGGGTGTGTACAGCAATGGGATGCGGAAAATGCGGAAGTCGGCGTTGAACATGGCCACACTCTGGTCCACGTGCAGCGTGGCGCGGGAACTAAAAAACTTCCAGACGGGATGATCGGGCTCGCACACCGTCACCCAGGCGTGATCGATCTCATACGTGTGTGCGTCGATGCGCCGCACTTCCCGGGCCTCAAAGGCCAGCGGATTCGGGGAGATCAGCACGCTGGCGTTGGGCTGGTGTTGCGTGGTCACCTGGCCGCTCACATGTTCGAAAACGCCCTCCCCGCTTTGCACGTTGAACTCGGCGGAGTCGGCGGTGAGGTGCTGGGTGTCCACATCGAAGAGGATGTGGCCGTTTGCGGAGGCCTTATATGTCTTGGTGTCGTACTGCACGTGATCGGCGCGAACGCGAAGGTTCTTGTATTGAATTTCGACTTTGCCGTCGGCGATATAAACGTCGCCTTCCTTGCGCTGCTGTTCCGCTTCGAGCCGCACGCTGGGCTGAGCCGATGAGGAAGGGCCGGCGATTTCCTGCGCGCCGGCTCCCTGCAGCGCAAAGAAACCGGCGGCAAGTACGATGAGTGTGCGTTTTCTTCCTAGCGCGGTGCCGGCGAATTTAGAAAATTGTCCCATGAATTGGCGCAGCCCATTGCTCAGGAGAAAAATTGAGACTAAAGGGCATCGATAAAAATAGCTCGTAAGCCTAGCATTCCCTCCGAAGCCTTACAACGATTCCAGAACCTTGCCCGGAATCACGATGCCTTAAATTCCTTTGGCGCGTCCATTGGCAGACTCTATAGATTGCGTTGCGAACCGCAGGGCTGCCTGGGGTATCCGATTCGTATCGACTGCCGGCAAAAGTTTCCATGGCCGCCTTCTGTTGATAGAATGTCTGCGACTCCCGACTTCCGTTCGGCGAGACGTCCGCAGCGCAAAACGGAACGGTGATAAAAACCTGCCAGCAGTGCGGCGCCGTGAATGGCGATGCCTCCGACGTGTGTTGTTTCTGTGACGCCTCATTGGGCGGCTCCGGACATTCGCCGATTTCGCGCCGAGTGACTACGCTTACCGAAGGCAACCTGGCCATTCAATCCGAATGGCGGCGCGAGGTTTCCAGCAAGCTGCAGGATTATCGCGCCCGCCGCCGCGGCGGAGCAGCTGCCGGCTTGCAAGCGGCTCTGCCGTTTGAACCTGATGCCTCCACGCCGGTGCCATCCGCTTCGGTGACTACGGAGGTGGTATCGCCCGCGCCTCCTAAAAAAACTTCGAACGCTCGCGCATCGCGCTCTGAACGATTCGAGATCTCGATTCCCAAGCTGGAAGCAGCGTCAGCCGCGATCCATGACCGATGCACCGACACCTACCCCCGCGAGGCAACATTACCGGAGCCGCACCTGCTTTCCCCTGCTCCGCTCGGGGATCGGCGCCGGGGGGCGATCGTGGACCTCGGGCTGCTTTTATTCAGCTACGGCGGCATGCTTGCGCTTTTTGCGGTCCTGGGCGGGCGGATCGGGCTTAACCGTGGGGACCTGCTGCTGGTGGGCGGGACGCTGGCACTTTTCTATGCCCAGTATTTCGCCTTGTTCACCGTGTTTGGAGGGGCGACGCCAGGAATGATGCTGGGCCGATTGCGAGTAGTCAGCTTCGATGGCGGCGTGCCCACTCCTCGTCAGATGGCCTGGAGAAGCTTTGGCTACCTGATTTCCGCGGGAAGCTGTTTCCTGGGCTTCCTGTGGGCCTTTTGGGATGACGATCATCTGTGCTGGCACGATCGCATTTCGCACACCTATCTCGCGCCGATTGAGGAGAATAGACGCTACTAAACCACTCCGAAATGTAGAGACGATCCCGGCCTGGAACCGTCTAAGAATCGTGAAGCGCGAAGCTGTCCCAGTCGTGCTATCATAATCAGGATTTTATCTTCGCGAATAGAGGCCAATACGAATGAGCCGCCTCGCTAGAATTTCCATCGTTACACTCTCTGTCGTGGTGTCCTTGTACGTCGGGCTGGGCTACGTGCTCGGTAAAACGACAGACGATAAATCGTATCGCTCCCTGAGCGTGTTTGGCGAGGTGTTGCAGCACATTCAGGAAGACTACGTGGATGAACCCAATCTGGCGGTGGTGACCAACGGAGCGATGCATGGGCTTCTTGAATCGCTGGATCCCGCGTCGGGATACTTGAGCCCGCGGGAGTACGCCGACTATCGCGATCGCCTCAAGAATTCGGTGCATGGCGAGACTGGCATGACGGTATCGAAGCGGTACGGCTACATCGTCGTGGTCTCGGTCGTTCCAGACAGTCCGGCGGGAAAGGCCGCGATGCGTAGCGGCGAAATCCTGGAAGCCATCGGTGGATTTGCGACGCGTGACATGTCGGTTGGCCAGGCCAACGCTCTGTTGCAGGGCGCTCCCGGAACCGTTGTGACGGTGGATGTGATCCGCCGCGGAAAGACTGAGCCTCAGGAAGTGAGCCTCAATCGCACGGTGATCGGTCCGGAACACATTACGGCGGACCGCGTCGGCGACGATGTGGCCTACGTCCGAATGCCCGCGCTGGAGCCACTGGATGTTTCGGAACTTCGCGACAAGCTGGCGCAGTTTGACAAGCAGGGCGTGCACAAACTTCTTCTGGACCTGCGCGATTGCACGCGCGGCGATGTGCCGGAAGCAGTGGTCGCGGCGCAACTTTTCCTGAACTCAGGGAAGATTACGTCGCTCGAAGGCCAGACCGTCTCGCACAAGGATTTCGAAGCCGAGCCGGACAAGGCTGTCTGGCGTTCCACGGTTGACGTTTTGATTTCGCCCAGCACATCAGGCGCGGCGGAAGTTCTGGCGGGAGCGATCAAGGGCAACAAGCGTGGCGATCTGGTTGGCGAGCGCACCTTCGGCTCCGCCTCCGAACAAAAAATTATTCCCATGGATGACGGCGGAGCGCTAATCCTTACGGTGGCCTTCTACTCCACGCCGGATGGCAAGTCCATCGTGGAGGATGGAGTGTCTCCCACAGTGGAAGTTCACCCGAAGTCTGTGGACCCAAATACCGCACCGGCCACTGACACGGAGGACGAGGCGCCGCTCGGTCCGGGCCAGTTGCCCAAGACGGACGATCCTGTTTACAACAAGGGTCTTGAACTTCTAAAAGGCGCCGCGCTCCAGAAGGCCGCCTGAAGTGTGAGGCGCCGACCCGAAGCGTTCGGCCCAATCGCGGTTTATACTTCTTCCCGACATTTCATTTTATATTCATTGTGTACCTGCGCGCTTTTCTTCGTTGCGGGCTGCAAGAAAAAATCCGCGGCAATTTCCAGCGTTGCGGTCCGAAACATCACCCGTGAATTTGTGTTTGCCGCGCGCAATGCCAGCGGCGGACGCGCCGAAGTGGGTATGCGTCCCGAATTCGCGTTGCACCAGGGCGGCAAGCCGCAAATCCTGGTCGCCGATCACATTTACATCACCGTGCCGCTAACCAAGGGTGGAGCACCGGATCTCGCCGCGCGCGATTCGATCGAAGCGGAGATGGCGCGCGTTGCGGAGTTTCACCATTTGCAGCGGGTCACGCGTCCCGGGGCGACCGGCCTGGAGCGCTTTGACTACCTGATGGACGGCCGGCGAACGCAGTCCATCCACCTGGTTACGCCGCTGGCAAAAGCGGAAGCCGCATTGGCGTATCCGGCGCAAAAGCTTAGATTCGGGGCCGTTCGACCAGAACTTGCGATCGTGATCGACGACCTGGGAAACGATCGTGCGCAGGCTGACTCTCTGTTCCGGCTAACGTATCCGCTTACGATTTCAGTTTTGCCGCATGAGGCGAACTCCGGGCAAATCGCTGAAGAGGCGCACCGGCGCGGTTACCAGGTGATGCTGCATCTCCCGATGGCCTCGAACGCCAGAGATAAAGATGAATTCATCGAGCTGCACCCCGGGATGCCCCAGGCGATCGTGGAGAAAACATTCGCGGATATGTTGGAAACGGTTCCCTATGCCGCCGGAGTGAACAATCACGAAGGCTCGCTCGGCACCGCCGATCAACAGTTGATGGACGAGCTGATGCCGTTGCTGCACCAGCGCAATCTATTTTTTATTGATAGCCGCACGACAGTAGCCACGGTTGCGGAAAGCGCGGCGCACGCGGCAGGCGTGGCGGCCGCCCGGCGCAACGTATTTCTGGACGACAAACAATCGGTTCCGGCAATCCGCAAACAATTTGCGCTGGCCATTCACGATGCGCGCGATAACGGTTCCGCGCTGGCCATTGGCCATCCGCATCCGGCAACCCTGGAAGTGCTAAACGAAATGCTTCCCGAAGCACAGAAGGAAGGCGTGCATCTGGTGTATGCCTCGGACCTGGCCCGCTAGGGGCAGCGCCCGGCAGGAGGCGGTCGCACAGCGCTCCGACCACTATCTGCGAACGGTACCAAGACCTTCAGGAAGCCTTCTGGTACGCCGTCAAAATGTCTGGCAGCGAAAGCACACCCTCCAACTTGCGTGAGCCCGCGCGGCTGACGACCGGCAATAGCGCATGGCCCTGAATGAAGCGCAGGGCGTCGTCCAGCCGCAAGTCCGGATGCAGGATTGGCAAACGCGCGGTGGAGAGCACTTCACGCAACTGGGTCTCCTTGGGGTGCTCGGAAACCAATGTGTGCAAATCTTTCCTGGGCAAGCCGGCCCAACGTCCGGTCGGAAAACGAACCAGCAATACATCCTCGGTGGTCGCCTCCGCAATCTCGAGGCAACGAAGCAGAGTGTCGCTGGCCTGCAACGGAGTAAAATCTGGTTGCCGCATGGCGTCCTCGACGCGCAGGACAATTTGCTCGCGCAATTCTTCCATCGAAGGCAATTCCAGATCATCCTGCTTGGCTAGAATATCGAAGAGCGCTACGTCCTGATACCTTCGGGAGATCAGGTAAGCGATCGTATTGGAAATCATTACCGGCAAAACAATGGAATAGCTTCCGCTGGTTTCGACGACCATGAACACGGAGGTGATCGGAACGCGCAGAAATCCCGCGAAGAAGGTTCCCATTCCGACCAGCGCGAACGGGGACACGGACGCGCTCAATTGCGGGAAAAAATGGTGCTCCAGACCGCCGATTGCTCCGCCAACCATTGCGCCGATAAACAACACGGGCGCGAACATTCCTCCGGGCGTGCCGCTCACAAACGACAGGCTGGTGGTAAGAATTTTGGCAAATCCGAGCAGCGCCAGAATCTGCCAGGTGTACTGGCTATGCAGCGCCTGGTCGATGTACGGGTAGCCCGTCCCCATGGATTGCGGAACGCGCAGGCCGATCAGGCCGATCACCAGTCCCGCGGCTGCGGGTTGGAGGTAGTGCGTCCATTGCGGCAGGGCTCGAAGCTTTGGACGAAAGTACGCGATGATTTTCGTGAAGGCCAGGGACAGAACGCCGCTGACCACTCCCAGTACGGCATAGGCAAGCAATTCGGCGGGATGCGCCAGCGTGTACGGAGGCACGCGGAACATCGGCTCGCCTCCAAGAAAAGACCGCATCACCACGGCGCTGGAAACCGCAGCGAGGATGATGGCTCCAAGCGCACTGGCGCTCCAGGTACCGATCACCTCTTCGATCACAAACAAAACGGCGGAAATTGGCGCATTAAACGCAGCCGCGAGACCGGCAGCGGCGCCCACGGGCGCCAGCAACCGCAATTTATCGCGGGAAAGCTTCAGGCGACGCCCGAGCGCGGAGGCGATTCCCGCGCCCATTTGCAGGGATGGATCTTCGGGTCCCAGCGATTGACCGCTGCCAATCGCCAGCGAACAAGTCACAAATTTCCCAATCACCGTTCGGAAAGGCACGTAGCCGTCGAATACGTAAACGGCCGCTTTGGTCTGGTTCACTCCGCTGCCGCGCGCGGCCAGGAAAAATCTCTGAACCAGGAACGCGACGACCAGTCCTCCCGCCACCGGAATCAGCAAGACCCGCAATGCGGCGGCGCGAGAGCGGACCCCAGCAGGCCCAGACGAATCCACTCAATCGCGATACGGAAACAAACAACCGCCATGCCTGAAAACAATCCAATAATGATGGCCAGCAGCAGGAAGAGATTGCCTTCGGAAAGAGAGCGAACGCGTGGGGATTTACTCAGCCACTTGAGATCCCACCGGTCCTTTATTCCTCCGAAACAGGTGTTCGGGGTGGGGCCGGAACTGCGGTGGTGGCGAGCGGCGGGGTCTGTCCATCACTCATGGAGTATTTCCTTCTTGCCGCTTTAGGATAAGAATCAACGCCTGATCGACGCCCTTGGCCGGTTCGCACGCCGGCGCGTTGGTGTTTTCGACTCGTGCGACGAATTGCATGGTCTCATCGCGCAGTTGGGGATTTTCGGTCAGGAAGCCCAGCTTCACACGCTTTTGCAGATCCTGCGCCTGCTGATTCAGAAGTTGCAAATCGGTCGGCGCTTGAACGGAGGACGAACTGGCCGTGGAGCTTCCCGCGCAGGCGTGAAGACGCGCTTCGGCCAGTTCGAAATCGCGTAAGGTGCGCCGCGCTTGTTCTTCATCGCTCAACCCGGCCAGGAATGGATCGTTGCCCAGAACGTCCCGCACGAGCACCATGGATGCGTGAGTTTTTTCGGAGGGGTCTTCGCGGTCCGCTCTGGAAAAATAGGCTTCCGCTTTCAAATAGTCGCCCTGGTCAAACGCAACCTGCCCGGCGTCGGCGAGCCACTGGCTTTGCCGTGGATTAATCCGCAGAGCCGCTTCAAATTCGGCCAGCGCCTTGCCCGGCTCGGAGACTCTCAAGAATAGAAATCCGTTTTGTTCGCGCAACATGCCATCTTCGGCAGGGGTATCCGCGGCGAGTCCCGCAATCTCCCGTTGGGCGTCGCTGATCCGACCATGAGCGAGGAGGTACTCGTACAACTCCAGCCGAACTTTGCGCCGCTCCAGAGCAGGCTCGTGTTCCCAGCTTCCGGAGATGGCCCAGCGAAAATAGCGAATGGCCTCGTCCATGTCGCCCATCTGCATGCCCAGGTGAGCCAGGTCCAGATTCACCTGGCCCGAGCCCGGCGCCAGGTTCCAGAGATTTACAAGATAGGAGCGCGCTTCGGCATACCGGCCGTCGGCCAGCAGGGCTTCCCCCAGATGCAGCTGGACGTCCGTGTTTTCGGCATTGTAGTAGAGGGCGTTGCGGAAATCCTCAATGGCCTGAGCCGGTTGCCCTCTCCCCAGATCCGCATTGCCCTTCTGAAACCAGTCGGTGGCCAGAGCTTCCTCCCGGGCGTGATACGTTCGGGCCATGGCCGCGGTGATCACGAATAAGAGCGCCAGTAGCACCATACTGAAGAGCAGCACGCGCCGTTGTACATATCGCAATACGATATTTTGGGTTTCCGCGATCACAGTTTAAAGATAACCTAACCGCGAAGGAATCGCATCGATTATGTAGGAAAGAAGTTAGCCCGTCTGGTTGAGACGCCGCCATGCGCAGGTATCGAATCGAAAGCGCCCGCGCTGGCCGGCCATCCGCGACGTGACCCATTTTGAAACCGGATAAGCTGGACCGGCGGAAACCCATCCCGCAAAAACAAAGCCCCGGAGGGCCGGACCCGGGGCGGAAAAGCAGTGATCCAATCACTGCGAAGTTTTAAGTGATGCTGGGTAATGGAGCGGAAGATGCCACGTCCCGGCCAACCGCGGAAGCGGATAGCGAACCACGGCGAGACACCCAGCCCGCACGTTGCTTCGAAAATCCTGTCTCGCGAAGCGCGAACTATCCGAGAACAGCGTCCTTCAAAGCCTTTGCGGCACGAAGACGAACAACGGTTTTCGCCTTGATCTTGATCGCTTCGCCGGTCTGCGGATTGCGGCCCATGCGCGCCTTGCGGTGCGCCTTCACGACGCGACCGATGTTCGGAATCACGAACTTGCCCGCGCCGCCCTTGGCTTCCTTAACCGCCAGCTTGAACAGTTCTTCGAAGAACTGCGCGGCGACTTTCTTGGACGTGCCCACTTTTTCGGCGACGTGCGCGACGATCTTGGACTTGCTCATTGGTTTTGCCATCTAGTTTCTTTCTCCTCCTCAGAATTGAGACTGCGAATGTGGCTGCACGCGTCGGAGCGCGCGGGCCACGCACGGCGAGCACTATACGGGCGAAGTTCGCTCAACGCAAGAAAAAACATATAAAAACCCAGAAATGATGCGGCTTCCAGCGCTGCGCGACCCGCGTACGCTGCTGTGGTAATCTAACTGTTCCAAATTTGGTCGTTTTTTACGGGAGTCCACATGGCAAACTGGAAAGAACTCGAAAAGTAGTTCACGACTCGTCTGAAACTTGAGCGGCGGCCGGTGGCTGTCACATTTCTTGACGCGGAGCCTTCGGGCGTATCTAAATTCTCCGGGACGGAGCCGGCCGGGTGCAGCTTCTGGCGATTGGCCGCCGCCGGCGGCACGTTTTATACCGTTCCAGCCGATCACTTTAATTGCGCCGTGGGGGCGTACACGCACAACATTCAGCTGCCGCCAGAGCGCGTTCAGGAAACCGAAACGACCCTGGGCATGATGTTCAATCTCGGCTACGTCCGGCCGGAAGAGGTTCCCGGCATCCCGCGCCTGGAGAAGGAACCTAAAGCAGTCGTCTTTGCGCCGCTCGGCTGATACGCCATGGCGCCCAGCGTGGTGCTCTTTGCGTGCAAATCCCCCGCTGCGATGCTGCTGAATGAGGCATCGATCCGCGCGGGCGCCAGCAGCTCGCTGCCCCTGCTTGGCCGGCCGTCGTGCATGGCGTTCCCTGCGGCGCTGCTGCATGGAACGGTTACGAGCCTGGGCTGCATCGGCAATCGCGTTTACACCAATCTGGGCGCGGACGAAATGTACATCGTCGTGCCCGGCGCGAAAGTGCAAGCCGTTTCAGATGCGCTGGGAATTATCGCCACGGCAAACGCCACACTGGAAGAATATGCGCGCGGCAGGCAGGCGTCGCTTTCGACGATGTAGCTTTTTCGTCCAATTACAAATGGGCCTTTGAAGGAGCTTTAAGTGGCGCAGACTTCAGTCTGTGGGATTTTGTGCTGGCGAGGACACAACCCCACAGACTGAAGTCTGTGCCACTGGAGGGCCTACAGCCCCCGAGCCCTCGTAGAATTGCGCCACGGCCTTAATCCCGCCGAAATAATTTTCCAGCGCGATGTGCTCGTCCGGAGCATGCGCGTTTTCATCCGGCAATCCAAAGCCCAGCAGGATGCACGGCACCTTGAAGGTGTCATGCATCTGCGTGACGAACGGGATCGATCCGCCTTCGCGAATAAAGACGGCGCGCTTGCCAAATCCCTTTTCAAGAGCGTCGTGCGCCACTTCAAAGAAAGGATGGGTATATGGCGCGACCCAGGGCTTTGCCCTGGCTATGCACATCGAATTTGAATTTCACCGTTTTCGGCAGCAGTTTGCGGATCTGCCGCTCGACCGAGCTTGGTGATTTTCTCCGGATTCTGATTGGGCACGAGTCGCGTGGAAAATTTCGCGTAGGCCTTGGACGGGATCACGGTCTTCGCGCCTTCGCCCGTGTAGCCGCCCCAGATGCCGTTCATTTCCAGGGTGGGGCGCGTCCACAATTGCTCGACGATGGAAAATCCTTTTTCGCCGCAAAGGCCCGGCGCGCCCACGGTCTTACTGAATTCGCTTGCCTTCCACGGCAGCGAATTGAGCGCTTTGCGCTCCGCCGCGGAAAGCTTCGCGACGTCGTCGTAAAAGCCGGGAATGGCCACGCGAAAATTCTTGTCGTGCAGATTGGCAAACAGCTCGCACAGGATCGTGATGCGGATTCGGCACCGCGCCGCCGAAGATTCCGGAGTGCAGATCTTGCGCCGGACCCGTAATTTCAATCTGGTAGTAGTTCAGTCCGCGCAGCCCGTAGGTGATCGACGGCACGCCCGGCGCGAGCATGCCAGTGTCGGAGACCACCAGAGCGTCGGCCTTGAGCTCGCGCTTTGTTCGCGTTCACAAAATCCCACAGGCTCACGCTGCCGATTTCCTCTTCGCCTTCGATCATCACCTTCAGATTGATGGGCAGCTTGCCTGCCGTTTTATGATGGCGTCCAGCGCGCGAATGTGGATGTGCACTTGTCCCTTATCGTCGGCCGTGCCACGGCCGTACAAATTGCCGCCGCGAATGGCGGGCTCAAATGCCGGAGAGGTCCACAGATCCAGCGGCTCGGCAGGCTGCACATCGTAGTGTCCATAAAACAGAATCGTCGGTTTGCCGGGGGCCCGCAGCGATTCGCCATAAACGAGCGGATGCATTTTTGTCGGCAGGATTTCGACGTTGTCGAGGCCCGCGGCGCGCAATTTCCCGGCCACCCATCTCGCTGCGCGCTCGATGTCCGGCTTGTGCTCGGATTGCGCGCTGACGCTCGGAATGCGAAGAAATTCGTACAGTTCGTTCAGGTGTTCATCGCGCCTGGAATCGATGTATTCGCTCAGGTTCATTGGGAGCCTCCGGGATCGCTCGGAAGTTGCGAACCGCCCGGCGGAATGATAGCGCGTAATGAATCGAAGGCATATAGGCGGCACTGACTTCAACCTGTGGGGTTTCGTGCATGCAAGGACCAAACCTCACCGATGGAAGTCTGTGCCGTTTGGGTACTACCAAGCGGGCAGGTTATACGGCGGGAACATGCGGAAACACGGCGTTGACGGGCCCGGACAACTGCCTCAGCATGGTGTTAACATGCCCGAAAACGAATACAACACGGTTCGCCGCAGTACCCGGGTCTTCATGCGGGTTCGCGTGGTGGTAGCCGGAAAGAATTCCGACAATCGGCGCTTTCGCGAAGCCTGCGAAACCATCGTGATCAATGCGCACGGCGGCCTGATGTACTTGAACCAGCCGCTGTCCATGAACGCGATCCTGGTGCTCACCAATCCTTTCACGCAGGAAGAGCAGGAATCGCGCATCGTTTTTCTCGGCGAAGCCACCGACAAAGGGCAGCGTGTGGGCCTCGAATTTCTAACGCCTGCGCCGCATTTCTGGGGCGTGGATTTTGTTCCCACGGATTGGCCCGCGCCATCGGCCACCGTTCGCCCGAGCTGATCACGCTCCTCAAAAATTATGAAGTACTAAATGGCGACTACGCTTGCCTTGCTTGCGTTTGTTCAATCTGCTGCTGCACCTGAGTCCTGAATTCCAGCGGGTGGGCAATCTTTTGAAAAACTTCCGGGGTGCCGCCCGTTCCGTGGATGATCACTTTGCCGTATCCAAACATTCTGCCGGCCGCGCTCTCTTCCACGCCAATGCTTTCGACTCTGGAAAGCAACAGCTCAATGGTGCGGCGCGCCGCCAATCCTGTCTTCACGAAAACGCGCTTGTTGGTTACAGTCATTTCCGTGGCGTTGCGCTCCAGGACGCCGCGAACCACGAAAACAAGGGCGATGGCCAGAAAGGCCGCCCCCGCGATGATCGTGGATTGATGGGCCATGTTTCCGGCGTCGGTGTTTCGTGAAGCGAGTACGAACATGGCCACGGCCGTCGATCCAAAAAGAAACCCCAGAACAATCGGACCGATGAGCACGATCCAGTGCAGGCGCGTCTCGTAGATGATCTTCTCGCCGTCGATAAGATGTTTTCTGACGTAGCTCATGGCGCTCCTTGGCGATTCGCGGGAACCTGGCTTTCCCGCCGATCCAATGCCGCACTATTACTACACGTAAGTCTGCCTGTGAACAAGAGTGAGCGGGCGAGGACTCGAACCGTTCGTTTCAGTTACAATGCCGCGAGGATCGTTTCGCTCTCAATTTGAACTGAAAGTGTCCTGCGCGGTGGGGGCCATAACGCTATGAATTTCGATAACAACTTGCATGGCTTCGCCTCGGACGGCGAGCGAAAAATTCCGCGGCGGCGCTGGTTACAAACCGCGGGATGGGCCGCGGCGGCCGTGGGTCTTTCACCGGCGACGGCGCTGGCCGCGGATTCTATCAGTCCGGCGACCGCACAGCTCAGTTCCTATATGAGTGACGCGCGAAATCGCTCTTTACCAGCTGATGTAACCGAGATTGCCAAATACCACATCCTCGATACTTTTGCCGCGATGGTTTCCGGTTCGCAATTGGTGCCCGGGCTTGCGGCGCTCAAATTTGCGAAAGCTTACGGAGGCGAGAAGCTCTGCACGGTTCTATGCTCAAATCTGTTGTGCGGACCCATGGAAGCGGCCCTCGTTAACGGTGTTCTCGGCCATTCGGATGAAACCGACGACGCGCATGCCCCGACGCTTGCGCATCCCGGAGTGGCGGTGGTCCCGGCGGCGCTGGCGGCGGGCGAAAAATTCGGTATCGATGGCGCGCAATTTCTGCGGGCCATAGTTCTGGGTTATGACGTTGGAACGCGCGTGGTACTGACAATGGGCGGCGCTTCTGTCCAGACCGAGGAACACAGAAGCTCGCACAGCATCGTGGGAATTTTCGGCGCGGCAGCGGCGGCCGCCAGCGCCGCGAATCTCAATCCGCAACAGATGCGCTGGGTTCTCGACTACACGGCGCAACAATCGTCCGGAATCGCCGCGTGGCAGCGTGACACGCAACACATTGAAAAAGGTTTTGTATATGCGGGAATGCCGGCGCGCGGAGGTGTGACCTCGGCGCTGCTGGTGGAATCGGGCTGGACGGGGGTCGACGATATTTTTTCGGGATCCGATAATTTCTTTCTGGCATACGCGCCACAGGCCAATCCCATTGGGCTGGTCGACAAACTGGGCGAGCGCTTCGAGGTCGTGGCTACGGACATCAAAAAATGGACCGTGGGAGCGCCGATTCAGGCCGCCCTGGACGCGCTGGAAGTTCTGCTGAAGCGGCGGCAATTCTCGGCCGAGGACGTGCAGCAGTTGAACGTGCGGATCGCGCGCACGCAAGGGTCGGTGGTGAACAATCGTGAGATGCCCGATATCTGCTTGCAGCATATGGTCGCGGTCATGCTGCTCGATAAGACTGCAACTTTCAAATCGGCCCATGATAAGGCGCGCATGCAGGATCCGGCCGTTTTACGCCTGCGGGCGAAAGTGAATCTTATTCTCGACGATGATGAACTCCAGCACGCGCTGCCGCGCCGCGAAGCGATCGTCGAAATCACGCTGGCCGATGGTACAAAACTCAGCGAGCATGTCCGGGCCGTAAGAGGAACTCCGTCGAATCCGATGACCCGCGAAGAAGTTGTGGCGAAGGCGCGCGAATTGATGGCTCCGGTGCTTGGCGAGGCGAAGGCGGCAAGCCTCATCGAAAACATGCTCGGCCTTGAACGGGTGAAGAACATTCGAGACTTGCGGCCGCTGCTCCAGGTTGTTTAGTGGCGCAGGCTTCAGCCTGTGGAACTTGGTTGCAGCAAGATCGATCAGGCCCCGACTCAGTTCCACAGGCTGAAGCCTGCGCCACTGCGGCCGATCCCAGAATTATTTTTTTGGAATGATGGGAACCAGGAGATAAGGCTGACGATTGTTTTCGCTGTGCAGTGTAGTCATTCCTCCAAAAATATTGGCCGGGCGATCCGTGGGATCATCGTGCAGAAATGGTCCGCAGCCCCGCAGTTCATTTTTGAAGTTAGAAAGTTTTCCTCCGCGGCACGCATGTTCGTAGTCCTTGCCGCGAATAGTGACCGCGATTCGGTATCCCGCGGGCACTACGATGCTGGTCGGCCAGATTTCCAGGTCCAGTTCCACGGGCACGCCGGGCTTTAGGGGCTGCAATTCGTCATGCGTGTGATACGGCCGCCACGGTTTTGACAGCGCGGCGTCCAACTTGCGATGCGAGGCGCGCAGCCATCCTTGGCCGATCGGCGTGTGCGGATCGATGGCTCCCTGAAAAACAATTTCCTTCAAGTCGGGAGAGAAAACGCGCAGCACCGCAAAAATATCGGCGTCCGTCCGTGCTCGAGGAAAGAAATAGTTTCATCGCCGACGGACCGGTGATCTCGGTCTCGGCTGTGAGCGGCGGCGTCATCAGCGTGAAGCCATCACCCATCGCTTCAAAAGATACATGGGCATAGCCGGCGGGCGGCTGCGTTGTCAGCGAACCGCTGGCGAAGTCGAAATAAAATTTCGTCCACTGTGTGCGGGCTAGCGGCCATTCCTGCTCTACGCGCTCGTCAAAACCGTCGATGTGACGAACCTGCAGCAGCACTCGCGGCTCGCGGTCCCAGCCATTCTTTTCGCCTTTCAAGAAATAATCGAAGAAACGCTTCTGCAATTCGCGGCCGTAATCGGTATAAAAATGCGTCCAATGTTCGATCCCATGTGCTTCGAGCCATTTTTGCGTTGAGGCTGCGCGCATAAAACCCTCAAAATTGCCGCGCGGATGCAGTCCCTGGCCGCCCCAATTCGCGGCGGAAAGAAGCGGCACGGTTATCTTGGACCAGTCGGGCGAGCGATCCTTGCTGTAATGGATCATCGAGCGGATGCGCCAGAAGGTCGGCACCGAAATTACAGCGGTTGGCGGCGAGTTCGGCTTCTGTCAACGTTTCCGGTCCGCAGACCAGATCGCCTGTTGCGCGGCTGCGTGGCCCTCGCGTTCCCAATCCGTGCTGAACCGTTTTGACTTGCATGTCATACCAGTTCTCCCAGAACGTGCAATAAATTCCGCCGTGATGCGAAGTGTCGCGGTACCATTCCGCCGCGCCTTCCCACACGCACATGGCCGCCAGATGCTGCGGCTGCAGCGACGCCACCTGCCACTGGTTGATCCCGTAGTACGAAATGCCGTTCAGACCCAACCTTGCCATTGCTCCACGGTTGCTCGCCGGCCCATGCGATACATGCCGCGAAGTCGCGCGTCTCGCGCGGCGAAAAGGGATCAACGTAACCCGGTGAGCGTCCGCAACCTCGGCTGTCCACGCGCACGCAAGCGTAACCGTGCGGCACCCATTTTTCAGGGTCCACAACTTCCCAGTTTTGATAGAGATTGGCTGAGCCCGCCGGCTACATCGGGATGTTCGCGCGCCATGGTTTCCCAGGCGTCCGGATAGCCGTCCTGAAAAGCGAGTCCCTTGGCATAGGGCCCGTATGTGAGCAACACGGGAGTCGCGGCCTTCTCCCACCGGGCGGAAAACATCCGCGCGCAAGACGATGCCGTCATCCATGGGGATCGGCGCGTCCCAATCGATTCTCATTCCATCGCGAATTTCAAATTTTGCCTGCGTGTCTCGTTCCTCAGTCATCTACAATCCTCGTGATTCCATCGCGGGACGCGAATTAAGCGGGTAATGGTTTTCCCTTTGTTTCCACGCCGAAGGGTAACAGCGCGAGTCCAACAACAAAAGCAACGGCGGTAAGGGCCACGGGAATTCCCAGAGTTTGAAAGTGGCGCACTCCGACGCCAACAAGAAACGTAGCGCCGGCACCCGCAAAGCGCCCGACATTTTGCGCGAACGCCAGGGCGCTCGCGCGGCATTCCGTCTCATATTGTTCCGGCAGCCAGAAAGAATATACGGTGTAGTTGGCTCCGCCAATGCCCAGAAAAAACAGGCACACAAAAAACCATTTCAGCGCGTCGGTCTGCAAATAAAATACATATCCGAAGGTCACCACGATCACCACGCCCATCAGCGAATAAAAAATCGCCTGGTTCACTCTGCGTCCTAGCCGGTCCGCGATGCCCGGAACACTCAAAGCCCCTAGAATCGTTCCAATCGAGAGGATCGCGGTCCCATACGAGGCAAGCCGGGCCGATTCAAACGCCGCATGTCCCGACTTCACCGCCAAATAAGTGATCGCTGCGGGTACATAAACCGATCCGGCCCACAAACCAATCGTGGAGACAAGTTGATACATGAGATTGAGCAGTGTACGCAAACGATAGCGCGGCGAGAATATTTTCAGGAAGGTTTCTCGCATCGTCAATTTCTGGACTGCGGATCCTTGTTTTGCCTGCCATCGAGCGGGTTCGCTCATTCCTCTGCGAATCAGCAGGACGAGCAGCGCCGGCACTCCGCCCACGACGAACATCCACCGCCAGCCAAAGCGGCTGCCCACGAAATAATTCGCCAGCGCGGCAAGAAAAAATCCGAAGTAATAGCCCGTGTGCATCATTCCCGCGCCCATCGTTCGCCGGTCTTCCGGCCATTCTTCCGAGATCAGTGTCGCGCCGATGCCCCATTCTCCGCCGATACCAATTCCAGCGAGAAGCCGCAGCACGGCCAGAGTCCAGATGTTGTTGGCAAAGGCGCTCAGCAAAGTAAAAAGAGAAAAACAGACGATGGTGAGCATCAAGGTGCGCACGCGACCGAAGCGATCGGCCACCGGCCCCCACAGCAGAGCCATCCCCCACCCTACGAGGAACAACGCGAACAGCACGCCGCCGTAGTAGCCGATGTTGGCGGTGGTCGCCTGGATTCCTGATCGCGGCAGCAATTCACGCAGCGCCGGGACCAAAACCAGCGCATAGATGAAGGAATCCATGCCGTCGAGCACCCATCCGCCCCACGCGGCCCAGAATCCGCGGACTTGATTCGGTGTCAGTGGGGCTCGAGTGGGGGTCATTGTGCGGCGGCGACGCTGCGAACGAAATGCAGGATTGAGAGCTTGGCGCCGCGACGCAATGAAATGGGTTCAAAACCGCGCGGGACTTGATTTGGGTTCATTTACGGATCGGATGATACCACCGCGAATGGGAAAATCGACGTGCAGAACGGCCGGCAGATCGCGCCGATTGACAAGCCTCGATCAGTGTTCATCTAAACCCGCACCCTTGAAAACCGCAAGGGTGCGGCACCCTGTCGCGGGAAACTCAGATACAATGCCTCAACACAGTGAATCCTCCGGTCTGTGCCGGAGCGAAAACCACACCTGGCAACACGGGAGAAGAGTCATGGGACACGATCGCGATGCGCACATTCCGGGCGCAAGCAGCAATGCAAATTTAACCAGGCGCGAACTCGTGCAGCGCGCTGCATGGGCCGCTGCGGCTGCCGCGATTTCCGGCGGTGGCGCGCGACTGCACGCCGAAGATGTCAGCCCAGTGATGCTCAAGCTCAGCAACTATATGACTGAGGCCCGCAACTCCACGCTGCCCGACAAAGTCCTGGAAGAAACCAAGCATCACATTCTCGACACGTTTGCGGCCATGATCTCGGGCTCAGAACTACCTCCGGGGAAAATGGCTCTCAAGTTTGCCCGCGCGTACGGCGGCACGAACACGTGCACCGTTGTCGCATCGGACATTCTCCTGGGGCCAATTGAGGCGGCCATCACCAACGGAGAACTGGCTCATTCCGATGAAACGGATGACGACTACACCGGCGGCGGCGCGCATCCGGGCAGCGCGGTTGTGCCGGCCACGTTGGCGATGGGTGAAAAAGCCGGCATCAGCGGCCAACATTTCACGCGCGCCGTGGCGCTCGGGTATGACGTCGGAATGCGCGCGTTTCAAACCGTCGGCACCGGACCTATTTTGAAAGACACGCACGTTCTGGTGGGAACGTTTGGCGCGGCCGCTGCAGCTGGTTGCGCGCTGAGTCTTGACGCTCAACAGATGCGCTGGCTGGTCGATTATGCGGCGCAGCAGGGCGGAGCAGGGTTTGCTTCCTGGCGGCGGGATACGGATCACATCGAAAAGGGATTTGTGTTCGGCGGCAGTTCGGCCCGCAATGGCGTGAACGCTGCGATGGTTGTGCAGCTTGGCTGGACTGGAGTGAATGATGTTCTCTCCGGCCCTGACAATTTCGTAGTTTCTTACAATCCCAAGGGCGATCCCGCAAAGATGATCGATGGCCTGGGCGAGCGGTACGAAATCACGCTGACTACTCTGAAGAGGTGGACCACCGGAGGTCCCATCCAGTCGCCGCTCGATGCCCTACAGCTGATCCTGAAGAAACATCCGTTCGAGCCCGACCAGGTGAAGCAAGTGGTTGTGCGAACGTCGACCAGCGCAGCCTACACGGTGAATAACCGCGAAATGCCGGACATTTGCCTGCAGCATATGGTCGCGGTCATGATTCTCGACAAGACCGCGTCCTTCAAGGCGGCCCATGATAAAGCCCGCATGCAGGATCCGGCGATCCTGCGCGAACGCGCCAAAGTGCAGCTGATCGGCGACGAAGATCTGGAAAAACTGATTCCGAAACGCGTGGCCATCGTCGAAGTGACACTGAACGACGGCACCAAACTAACCGAGCGCGTGGAGAATGTGCGCGGCACGCCGGAAAATCCGATGGATCGCCAAGAAGTGGTCGCCAAAGCGCGCGATCTGATCGTTCCGATTCTCGGCGCGCCGAAGTGCGATGCGCTCATCGATAAAATGCTGAACCTCGAAAAGGTTAAAGACGTTCGCGAGTTGCGGCCATTGGTGCAGCGCGCTTGACGGCGATGAGCAGGCCCTCGATTCGATATTTTTCTGCCTTACGGGTCAAGCGGATGGAGGAACTATGCGAATTGTCCTGAACATCGTGGGCGTAGTGCTGTTGTTGATTGGCAGCATTTGGTTTCTGCAAGGCGTCAATGTGTTGCCCGGCAGTTTTATGACCGGGCAGACGCGTTGGGCAGTGCGAGGAGGGATTCTCGCGGTCGCGGGGATTGTTGGCCTGGTCCTGGCAAATCGGAAGCGGCCGCGCGCGGCCTGAACAATGGCCTGATTAGCCCTCTGATACGGAATCCATTCCGCTCCGTGCGGCGCTCGCCTTCAGGCGAGCATCTGCTGGAACTCGCAGTGCCCGCCTGAAGGCGGCTTCTACAAAGCCGTCAGTACCCTCAACTACCGGTGGTCGTGATCGCCGCCATGATCTCCACCATGATTACCGCCATGGTCGCCCCCGCGGTTCCCGCCGTGATCACCTCCGTGGTGCTCCTCCGGCGCTCGGCGTCCTTCGCGCTCAAAGCCGCGTTCGTGCTCGGAGCGCTGTTCCAGTTCGTGCCGTTCGGGGGCGCGATCTCCCGGTCCGAAACGATGCACGCCTTCGTAGGGATGATGGTAGTCGCCGCGGTTGTACCAGGTTCGTCCCCATCGATCGTTGTTAAGAAATACTGCGTGGCCGCCCCAGTCAAACCGGTTGTAGCCCCAGCCCCATGGCCGAAAAAATCCACCGATGGAGACGCCGTAACCGAAGCGAATCGCTCCTCCAACAAAGAACCCGGGCCGCGGGGCGAAAAATACGACGCGCGGATCATAGTAGGGAACCACGACGAAGGCGGGATTCGCGGGCATGATCGTAATATACGGCCCGCCGCTGACCACCACCTGGCCGTTGCTGCGAAGATATCCGTAGTCACGCGCCTTGCGGCGTTCCCGTTGCACGGCCTCCATCACATCCTGCTGCTGTGCGAGGAACGCGTTACCGAGGTCGGTCGTCCAGTTCATGTCCGACGCCATCATTTCCAGAACGGACGGGAACGGCAGCAGCGCCTGAACGCTGGGATCCCAGGGGAGTTGGTCTCCCTGAATCGCATTAGCCAAAGCCTGTCCGGTGAGATAGTGATGCTGATCGGCCCAGCGAGCCGCATCGGGTATCTGATCGGGATAGGTGGCTCCCGCCAGAATCTGAGCGATCAGAGGGTCCGGATACAGAGCGATGCGTGAAACCAACTGATCAAGCTGTTCGGGTGGGAACGATGGCGGCCCTTGCTGCGCAAATGCCGGCATCGCAGCCAAAAGCGCGAGCATCATGATGAACTTTATGATCCGCATTCAAGAATTCTCCTGTAAATAAACGATGGCCGCTGGGCTGGGTGTGGAGCGGGTTCACGAGTGACTTCTCCACAGCAAAATAGTAACCCAGCGGATTCAGGATCGTAAGAGGAGCGAACATGTAGGGTGCCCGCATGGAAACTTGTACTTTCCGGGGCGCTCTTGACTCTCATCAGCCGGTGGCGGAAACTCTCGCGGGGCTAGGCCGCTGAATTAATATCGATTGCAAAACCCGCACAGCGAAGAGTCGCTGTGCTACAAAAAACCTAAAGGTGACCCATGATCCGACGAGATTTCTGCAAGACCTCCCTGGCGTTTGCCGGCCTGGCGCTAAGCGGCAGCGAACGCGCCGAAGCCGCCCTCCCAATTCCGGCGGAGGAACTGGCCAAAGCCCCAGGCCTGACGAAATATGTCTCTGAATTCATCGTCAACACCAAGTACGAAGACATCCCGGAAAACGTGATCGCCCTCGGCAAGAAAACGATGCTGGACGGATTCGGCCTGGCGCTAGCGGGCTCCGCGTCCACGGCCGGACCGCGCATCCGCCAGTACATCGATTCACTCGGCCCGTGCGGCGGCAGCTCCAGCATCATCGGCACCAAAATGAAAGTGCATCCGCGCTACGCCGCCCTGGCCAACGGAATTTCCATCCACGCCGATGATTATGATGACACCGGCTCGGCCTTCCACGTCGCTGCGCCGGTTCTTCCGCCGTCCTTCGCGCTTTGCGAACTGGGCCGCCGCAGCGGCAAGGACCTGATGCTCGCGTTTCACGTCGGGGTCGAAGTCGGAAACAAAATCGGAGACGCCATGTCTCCGCGCCACCAGCAGGACGGTTTTCACACCACCGGCACGATCGGAAGCCTGGGCAGCGCCGCAGCCTGCGCGAAATTGCGCGGCCTGGATGCGGACAAGACCGCCATCACGCTGGCCATCGCCGCTTCAGAAGCCAGCGGCCTGCGCGATAACTTCGGCTCCATGACCAAACCGTTCCACGCCGGCCATGCCGGAGAAAATGGCACGGTCGCCGCTGACCTCGCGGCGATCGGTTGGACCGCGGCCCCCGACATTCTGGAAGCGCAGCTGGGATTTTTCGCGATTGGCGGAGGCTTCGATCCGAAAATTATCGTCGATAAACTGGGAAAGCCGTGGATGTTTGCTTCCCCCGGAGACTTGATCAAACGCTTCCCCTGCGGCACGATTCAGCAGCAGGTGATGGACGAAATGCTGCGCCTGATCCAGCAGAACGACATCAAAGCCGCGGACGTGGAAAAAGTGGAAGTTGGCGGAAACCTGAGCAATTACCGCACGCTCTTCCAGCACCATCCCACCACCGGCCTGCAGGGAAAATTCAGCATGGAATACGCCATGGCCATTCTGCTGCTGGAGCGCAAGGCCACGCTAACCTCTTTCACGGACGCGGTAGTACAGCGCCCCGACGTGCAGGACATGATCGCCCGCGTCCACTATGCCGTGGACCCCGAATTCAACAAGCTCGAGCTGCAGGGCGCGTCACTGCAAGCCATCCTCGTCGAGCCAAGCGGCCTCAAGATTTACATGAAAAGCGGCAAGGTTATTTCCGGAATCACAAAACCCGCGAAAGGCAGTCCGGAAAATCCCATGACCTATGAAGAGGTGGCGGACAAGTTTCGAGGGAATGCGGATTTTGCGAAATGGCCATCGCAAAAAGCTGCGACGGTCATTGAACTTGTGAAATCGCTGGAGACCGCGCCGGACGTGGCTCGGCTGACCGCGGCTCTTGCGGACTAAGAGATCCTAACTAAGAGCTTCCTAATCAGTGGCGCAGACTTTAGCCTGTGGCCCTTAGACCTTGCAGGTCCGAAACCCACAGGCTGAAGCCTGCGCCACAAGGAATCTGTTGCCTACCGTGCGTACGAGCCAGATTTCAAATCTTCCAGCACCGATCCAGCGCGGGGTGCCCGGCCCAATTCCTTCACGGCCACCGATACGTCGAATCAAATTGCGTGAGTTTGTAGTAGAGCGCCCCGGGGAACTCCCGCGCACGAAGTCGAATGTTTAATTCGGCAAAGGGCCGTGCTAAGGGGACAGTGGATGCGCAAGCTTCAGGGGCTAAAGCCACGGAATGTGTCGACGGTAACGTCGGAGCTGAAGCCCCGACCTCCTGAAAGTAAAACGAGAAGCTAGACTGCACTCAGAAGCACATGTTCAATTCTTTTCAAAGTTGTTTGTTAAACGAGGCCATCCCGAATTTATGGGCGGTGTTCCTTGGGGTGATTGACGATCGGCTTGAGGCTGGCGCGCCAGCAGCGTTCACAGACTTCATCGGGGTAAACGAAATAGTTGGAAGACTTGCCACACTTCTTGCAATCCAGCGGAATGGGCCGGGCCACGCCGCGCACGTTCAGTCCGCGCGCCATCGCTTGCCGCTCGACCCACTTTACGAATTCCACGGCGACGTTGCGGTCACGATAGGATTGTTGAGGATCTTCAGGCGTGAGGAAGAAGGGCCACGGACGAAGCAACAGCGCCATGCCCAGCACTACCAGAAGTATGAGCAGCGTCACGAGCATTTGCAGGCCCCGCTCCGATTTGCAGTTCGCTCCGACTGCAATCCACATTAGCTTTGATGCGCGGGGTTGTCCTGATGGTTCTTGGCACGTCGCCTCGTATTAGTTATTAGTTACCGGAGTTCGCGCGGGATAGGCCTGTAGCACAGCCACTCATGGCTGTGTGTTTTTGTAAGCCGCAAGTTTACGCGGCAGCTGAGGGAGGATCGCAAACGACGCACAGAGAGGCTTGGGTGTATTGCGGGACCTGCCACGGATCTGTGTGTAAGCCTGTGCGTTGGTTATTTCTTGCCGGCAGGAGTCGCGACGGCATTCCCCACTTGCTTGTTGTACTCCGCCATATCGATCGGCGAGCACAGTAGTTCCGACATGTCAAAGCCGGCCGGTTGCAGGTGGAGAGGGAACTTGTTCAGGCCTTGCCAGGATTCGGTATAAATTTTCGGATCGATAATCGTTACCGTGAGCTCCATGTTGTCGTGGTCCAGGCGGTGAAATCGTTCTTCGACCCGCAAATCTTCGCTATGGGGACGGCCGGCGTGATCGAGCCAGCTCCTTGGATTCAGACCCACCGTCTCAACCACAAACGTGTAATCGTCCTCCCACTTCCCGACCGAATATCCATTCCACCGCGGTTCCGGGTCTTTGGGGAGATCCCGGCCATCCGTCCAGATAACGCGGTAATTGCCATAAAATTCATTCAAGAAAATGACCTGGTTCGCGGTCTGAACGAGCTCGATGGTCCGCAACTCGTACAGCTCCGTGCGCGGAAACCCCAGCGGGTCACACTGGTCGCCCGGATCGTTGGCCAGAGCGGCGGGTACTTGCCTCACGCTCGGTCCGGAGGGCTTGTTCGCTTTCAGCGCTTCCAGGCCTTCCGGCGTGTAATGCAGAGGACGCATAATGCCCGTCTCGTCCGGCCGTCCTCCTTCGATCCCTTGTCCGCGGGGTTTCAGCAGGGCCGGATGTTCCAGGGCCCCGCTGGGCTGGCGTCCGCCATCCAGTTCCGCGGCGTCCCAAACTCCTGAAATGTCGCGGCGCGGCGCAGGAGCTGATTTCTTCCCGGCGTACGAAGGTTTGATCGGAGGAATGCTGTTCCACTGGTCGGGCTTGCCATCTCCACTGGCTGCTTTGGACGAAGCGTCTTGGGCGTGTGCTACTGAGGAAATCGTCAGCCCGGCCAGCAGTGCCACAACCAAAACCATCAAGCGCTTGGACATTGCCAAAATCCCTCCGCCAGTTTCGACCCTGGGCCTTCGATCGTCACGCAAACCAGGGCATGATTGCCTGCAGCAAAAACCGATTTCGCGCTGGATAGCACCCGTCGAGTACACGCTGAAGGCAATCGCTATTGGAACTGCTTGCCATTGATTACAATTCTTCGCCGCGGAGCGGTGGGACTGGAACTCCCAAGAAACGCCACCGGATTGCCGTTCTTGGCAGGCATGGCGTCAATCTCAACATCGTCCCCGGCCTTGAAGGTATTTTTGCTCCAGCCGATTTGCAGCATGGACACCGGATTTTGAGCTTCCACGATCCAGTGGACCAGGTTACCGCTATCGTCCTTCACATCAACCTTCACGAATACGTGGGGATTTGACCAGATGTAGTCGGCTACTTTGCCCTTCACGGTAATCGTTTTGTCCGTTTCGTATGCCGCGCCGCCGTGATGAGCGAACGCGGGAACTGACATCGCCAGCACGGCTGTAATGAGGAATGAAATATTCCTGAACCTGTTCATCAAAGAACTCCTCGACATTCAACGGGACGGCATTGTGGTCCAGCACACGTTCTCAGCCAAAAACGATTGGTAACGATTTCAGGTGAGCGTCCCGATAGCCATTTTTATACACCCGAAGTTCTTTCCGGGTGAATCAAAATATTCGGTGGGAAAGTTCCAAAGGAAAAACTCGCGGAACGGCCGTGGGTTCCATTGAGCTATCGTTCCATTCACTGCACCTGGTGGCCGCGATTTCGCAGGACATCAAATCTTGTAATTGTGTATCCGAGCACTGCCCCCAGAAACACGTCTGAGGGAAAATGGGCGAATGTGGGTACCCGAGAAAAACTGATGGCTCCCGCCAACCCGTACATTACCCACGGGACCCACTGATGTTGGCGATACCGCTCCGAAATAACGGTGGCCACGGAAAATATTCCCGCCGCGTGGCCGGACGGGAAACTACTGCCTTTACCGAACACCGAAACGCTGCTCGCGAAAAAAGTATCCGAATAATTGCTCGTTGGCGAGACCGCGCTAGGCCGCAGCCGGCGGCTGACAATCTTCATCACTACTTCAGGAATTGCGCTGTCCAGATACGCTTCACCAGCAAGCAGGCCAGTCTGCTCCGCGTAAGAGCTCTTGTGTGCCAGACCATACACATAAAACGTAGCGGGAATTAATGCGGTAACGATGCCGGTATTCGTGCCGCTGAATATTTCGTCAAATTCGTGGAACGCCGTGGTATTCCGAATGTGAATTAGAATGTGTGGATCGGCGGCAATAAGTCCTCCCGTCACGCCGACGGTCCCCAGCGTTGGCAGCCAGTGTTGCCCTTGCGCGAGGTGCAATGGAAAAAGCCAGATCAGCTTCTGATCACCCAGAACACGAACCGGGAGATTTTTCCACGTGACGTTCTTATCGGCTGCCGGGTCTGGAGCATTGCGAGCTGGCGAAGTCTGCGGATCGTCTGCAACTCCTTCGTCGGCGAACGAGCGCCCATTTGAATCGGAGGCCGCTTCTTCGGTTATTGAGCTCTGGCTGGACCGGTCGGTGTATGGCTGTGGCGCGGCACGCTCCGCGATCACCTCCTGCGAAATCGGCTCGGCTTCCAGCGTGTTCAAAGTATCCTGTGCCCGTGAGACAGGCGCGGCCACGGATATCAAAGCCGCGAAACCGAAAACTGCTAAAATGCGCTTGGCACGGCGCAGGACATAGTCAAATCGTTGCACGAAATCTCCTGTTTCGGCGAAACTTCGATATGTAATGATCTAATTATCGAGAAGATTGGGGCCTGGTGCGAATCCAGAGAGAGGTGTAGATGCACCAGGATTACAGTGTAGGGACGCGGCCGGCGCGCAGGAGCCGAATTTTGATAGTCTCTCGGATGGAAACGGCGCAACCGTTCGACTCACCGTCGATAGGAATCAGCAAGAGCACGGATTGCGATAGATGGAGAGCCTCTTATCTGGTTCCTAGCTGAGTAAGTGCGGAGTGAGCTAATCCCTGAGTTCGCCTTGCCGTAACGCTCGAAGAAGTCGGTTCGGGTTACAATAAGGAAAGTTCCGGAGGGGTGGGAGAGCGGTTTAATCCGGCGGTCTTGAAAACCGTTGGGCCCGAAGGGTCCCGGGGGTTCGAATCCCTCCCCCTCCGCCACGCAGTCGTTAGTTATCTATATAGATAATATTGTTCCGCTGAAAAAGCGCCATTTGGCTGCATAAATGGCGTTTGTGGATCTCTGAAGGGCCCAGAGATTCTCTAAAACACGGAGAAAAGCTATAAGTAACGCCTAGATTCTCTGTTATCTAGCCCAATAGGGCCGTTTCGAAAAGCTAGAACAGTGACAATATTCAGATGCTGCAACCCAAGCTGCTCCGACTTCGTGGTAGTCACTCCCCTCGTACGTGCGTGACCTTTTCGAACCCATTGAAAGAATTGCAAGGGCGCGCACACCCGAAGAGTCGCGACTCGCGGTAGCGGCGACGGGACGAGGGGAATCGTAGGCGCGGAAGCTCCCAAACCAAATACGCAGAAATTCCCACATTCCGAGAAGATTTTACGGGACTCGGCTAGGGTGTCATAAGCATAGTTTATTGCATTTACAAATATTATAAATTGGA
>CAVOIX010000075.1:0-20027 GCA_963695945.1 uncultured Acidobacteriota bacterium
TGGGCACCACGCTTGAGGAAGCCGAGCGCCTGCTGCAAAAACATCGTATCGAAAAGCTGCTGGTGGTCGACGCTGAATTCAATCTCAAGGGACTCATCACCGTAAAAGACATCCAGAAAAAGCTGGAATTCCCGAGTGCCGCCAAGGATGGTCAAGGCCGCTTGCTGGTCGGCGCGGCCATTGGCGCTACGAGCGATTTTCTGGAGCGCGCCGTGGAACTGGCGCGCATGAAGGCCGACGTGCTGGCCATCGATACGGCGCACGGGCACTCTGCGCGCGTGATGGACGCGATCCGCGCGGTGAAGCACCGCCTGCCGGAAATGCAATTGGTCGCTGGAAACGTAGGAACCTATGAAGGAGCGCGCGATCTGATCGCACTGGGCATCGACGGAATTAAAGTGGGCATCGGCCCCGGATCCATTTGCACGACGCGGGTAGTTACCGGCGCAGGCGTTCCCCAAATCACCGCGATTATGGAGGCCACGCGCGCGGCAAAAGGAACCGGCGCGCCGGTGATCGCCGACGGCGGCATCAAGTATTCCGGTGATGTCAGCAAAGCCATTGCGGCGGGCGCCGCAGTCACCATGCTCGGAGGGTTATTCGCGGGGACCGAAGAATCTCCCGGCGAAACTATCCTGTATCAAGGGCGCACCTTCAAATCGTATCGCGGAATGGGTTCCCTGGGGGCCATGCAGGCAGGTTCGGCGGCGGCGGATCGCTACGCGCAGGAAGGCGCGGCGCGCGGGAAATCCGTGCCGGAGGGTGTCGAAGGGCGCGTGCCTTACAAGGGTTCTCTCAGCGCACTGGTCGATCAATTGGTGGGCGGACTGAAGAGCGGAATGGGCTATTGCGGCGTGTCCACGCTGGCGGAACTGCAGGAGCGCGCGCGTTTCGTGCGCATCACCAGCGCCGGCCTGCGCGAAAGCCACGTGCATGACGTGATCATTACGCGGGAAGCGCCAAATTATCAGGTGGAATGAAGTAGAACAGGCTTCAGCCTGTCGAGTTTAGAGTCCACGAGTTATCCCCAGTCTCGCTGATTCTGACCCGCTTCCCCTTGCGATCAGCGGAGACAAGCGCTACCTGAGTTTCGTTCTGTGACCAAAACTCACCTAACTTCACTTGAGATCATTCCAACGGAGTTTTCGCATGCCAGTTTCCTACAAGCGTTCTCGGTAACTGGAAGATTAGGTATCCTTCAGGGACTTGAGAGAGGCGCGATGTCGGTATGGCTCAATGTCTGCTCGTCGGGCGGCATATTCGTGATAGTTTCGTTTTTTGTCGATCATCATCGTTCGCGAGAACCACTTTATTTTCGCAAGCTAAAAAATTATACCAATTCTCCAAGTCGCTTGGGATGATTCGCGTAATACGTCATCAACGCACCGATCAGAAAAAACGCGAATGCTCCTGTCTCTAGATAGTAGAGATTATTTTGTTCTTCGGAATTCAAATAGACATAGTGTCCGTGAGTATTTTGGATATAAATCCTATCTTCACTCGGACGGGAGACTGTCGGACGGGTGGCGTCATATTGGAGTTAAGTAGATAAAACTCATCCAAATTCCGAACCCTAGCCAACAAAAGATTTGAGCGATGGTCAAAAGGTATTTTTGATGAATTGAGGGCTTCATTTGAGGATTTCCGGCGACCAAGCCATTCTTGTGGATGCCTCGTCACATGTTAACACTGCGTGCCAGCGAATCTGCCAGTGCCTGAGAAAGCCGATATAGGTAAATGGCTTTTCGGGGTCTTCTGTGCCGGAAATACCAGCTACCGACGTGTTACTCGGTAGCTAGCACGCGACTCAAACGAAATTGATATCGGGGATGGTATCAGCCCGAAATCGGTCGTGGGGAGTTTGTTGGCGCGGCGAGCTTTCGATAGGCGAATGTGCCGCGAATTGCCGTAACGAAGGCGAGCACCAAGAATATCATCATCACACTTGATCCTCCGCCACCAGATCCGCCAGCTTTCAGCATGTAGAATCGTTCCCATAGATAAATGACAAGGCCGCCAACGGCAGCGAACCGAGAATTTTTGTGGATGCCCAATGCGACTGCCGCAAAGATCGCTGTGTCAATAAGAGCCGAACCATTGATTCCGAGGATCGGTTTATGGAGAAACAGCGCTGCTGATGCAACGACGCCCGTCACAACTGCTACGAACGCTGCAGCCCAGATGCCCTGCTTGGTTGCCAGCTGTGCACCTTCCAATGTCGAAACATCCGGACAAAAGGCATTTCCTTTAGTCGCCACAGAATTCTCCTTGTTGCCAACGTCATACGCACTCTACTTCTCTTCAATTCAGGCTATCAGACTCTTGTTGGCGACCGGGCAATAAAACCTGAAACGTCACAATGGCGATACCTGTTCGGACGGACAGCTTTACCCAAGGGCTGGCCAGCCTTCATCCTCTCGATACGCGACCCTCCACCCAGCTACCAAAGCCGGATTGCGCCCGACAAACGCTGCCAGTTCAACCGGTCGATGCAACACCATCTGCTATAAATCTTTTCACTAAAGGTGGTGTTTATGACGCATGGACGACCGGCGAGACTCTCTGCGACGCAGAAGAGCGACATCTGGAAGCGTTGGAAGGCGGGACAGTCCTTACATGAGATTGGGCGGGTATTTGGCCGGAACCATGGAGCCATTTACTTTCTGTTGGCGCTTCATGGTGGGATTGCTCCGGCAGCGCGTCGGCGCTCGCTGCTTACGCTGACCGCCGCGGAGCGGGAGGACATCTCCCGAGGGATCGCTTGCGGTTGGTCTATTCGTGCTATAGCCAAGGGCCTGCAGCGGGCGGTGTCGACGGTGAGCCGTGAAGTGGCGCGCCATGGCGGGCGACTTCACTATCGCGCCAGCGAAGCGGATCATCAGGCTTGGGAGTCGGGTTTGCGGCCCAAGGTCTGCCTGTTGGCCGTTCACGCGACCCGGCAGAGGTTGTGCGAGTCACCAGTCACGAATCACAAATCACGAATTACTCTTACTTCAGCGACTTGCCCTGCACTTCTTCCTTGATCTCCTCGGCGTTCTCAGGCGCTGGAGTCCTGTCCTTCTTTTCCTTTTTCTTCAGCTTGGAGCCGAGCAGTTCGAGGATGGCCAGTTGCGCGCCATCGCCGATGCGAAAGCCGGCGTGGATGATTCGCGTGTAGCCGCCCGCACGGTCGGCAAAACGCGGGGCGATGTCGGTGAACAGTTTCTTGGTGGCGCCCGGCGTCATGAGGTACGAGGCCGCCTGGCGGCGCGATTGCAGCGTGTCGCGCTTGCCGAGGGTGATCATGTTCTCGACGAGGGGCTTCGCGGCCTTGGCGCGCGTCACGGTGGTGGTGATGCGTTCCTTCTCGATCACGTTGGTGACCAGGTTGCGGAGCGTCGCGCGGCGGTGCGCCGGCTGGCGTCCGAGTTTCGATCCGTAATT
The DNA here is from genome assembly GCA_963695945.1 of uncultured Acidobacteriota bacterium. Taxonomy (GTDB): domain Bacteria; phylum Acidobacteriota; class Terriglobia; order Acidiferrales; family UBA7541; genus Palsa-360. Next base: position 3,424 of record CAVOIX010000075.1, read on the forward strand.
GCGGTGTCGCATGCTTGGTTTCTCCGGAGGCTTTCGACTACAGGCCCGCGGTTTCCTCCGGCGTCAGGGGTGCGGTCTGGCTGGGGAGCGGCGGCCAGATGATGCGGCCGTGCTCGTCAAACTTCATGCCCAGGCTCAGGCCCATCTTGTTCAGTATTTCCTTAATTTCATTCAGCGATTTGCGGCCGAAGTTCTTGGTCTTCAGCATTTCGTTCTCGCTCTTTTGAACGAGCTCGCGAATGGTCTGGATGTTGGCGTTCTTCAGGCAATTGTAGGAGCGCACGGAGAGTTCGAGTTCCTCCACCGAGCGGTCCAGGTGCTCGACGCGCGGGTCGTTGTAGGACTCGACGGACTCTTCCACCACTTCGGGCTGCTCTTCAAAGTTGATGAAGATGCTCATGTGGTCCTTGATCAGCTTGGAGGCCAGGCCGATCGCGTCTTGCGGCGTGATGGCGCCGTTGGTCCAGACTTCCAGCGAAAGCTTTTCGTAATCGGTCATCTGGCCGAGACGCGCCGCTTCCACCGAGTAGTTGACCTTGCGCACGGGCGAGTGAACCGAGTCCACCGGGATGTAGCCGATGGGCAGATCTTCGTCAAAGTTGCGGTCCGCGGACACATAACCGCGGCCGTTCTTCACGCGCATTTCCAGCTGCAGCTTGCCGCCTTCGTTCACCGTGGCGATGTAGACCGTCTTGTCGAGTACGGCGAAGTCGGAGTCTTCCTCGATCATGGCGGAAGTCACGACGCCGGGATTTTCCACGTTCACGAAAATCGTTTTGGCCTGATCGTTGTTGAGCTTCAGCGGAACCTGCTTCAGGTTCAGGATGATGTCGGTAGCGTCTTCCACGACGCCGGGAATGGAGGAGAATTCGTGCAGCACGCCTTCGATTTTTACGGCCGTGATGGCCGCGCCTTCAATCGAGCTCAGAAGAGCCCGGCGCAGCGAATTGCCTACCGTGGTGCCCCATCCGCGCTCAAACGGCTGCGCGGAAAACTTCCCGAACTTGTCTGTCAGCGACTCGAGTTCGGTCGCCAATCGCTTTGGTTTCTGAAAACCTTTCCACATCTGTTAGTCCTTCCTCCCCGCGGGTGCGGGGCCATCGAATCTCTACTGAATCCGGAAATCTCAGATTTTAAATTTAAAATTGGAGATCTGAAATCTTCCCCGCGCCGTGCGTCCGCCGTCTTATTTCGAGTACAACTCGACGATCAGTTGCTCGGTGATCGGCGGCGTCTGCACGTTTTCACGCTTGGGCAGAGCGGCCACGCGCGCTTTGAACGTATCCCGATCGATTTCGAGCCACGGCACCGCGTTCTGGCTTTGCGCTACGTTGCGCGCCTCGAGCACCATCGTATTCTGGTGCATTTTGTCTTTCAGCGCAATTTCCTCGCCGACGTCCACGAGGTACGAGGGAATGTTGACCTTTTTCCCGTTGATCAGCACGTGGCCGTGCAGGACGATCTGCCGGGCCTGCGAGCGCGAACTGGCGAAGCCTGCGCGCCATACCGCGTTGTCCAGACGGCGCTCCAGCATCACGATCAGGTTTTCGCCCGTGGGTCCCTGGGCGCGCTCGGACTTTTCCACGTAGTTGCGGAATTGCCGTTCGAGCAATCCGTAGGTGCGCTTCACTTTTTGCTTTTCGCGCAATTGCAGGCCGTATCCGGCTAGCTTCTTCACGCGCCGCGACTGCCCGTGCTGCCCGGGAACGAAGTTGCGCTTTTCGATGGCGCACTTTTCCGTGAAACAACGCAGGCCTTTTAGGAACAGCTTCTGCCCTTCCCTGCGGCAGAGCCGGCAAACTGCTTCTCTGTGACGTGCCAAATTCGTTTCTCCTTCTCGCTTGCTTTCGCTCGTTCCCCTGAGAACCTTCTCGAACTTTTGTTTTGCAAAAGCCTCACAGCGAAGAGTCGCCGTGACAAAATCTCAGACGCGGCGGCGCTTCGGCGGACGGCAGCCGTTGTGCGGAATCGGCGTTACGTCCTTGATGTGCACGATATGCAACCCGGCCGAGGCCAGAGCGCGCACGGCGGACTCACGGCCGGAGCCGGGGCCCTTGACGCGCACCTCTATCGATTTCATGCCGTACTGGTCGCGGGCCACGCCGGCGGCCGAAACCGAGGCCTGCTGGGCCGCGTAGGGCGTGCCCTTGCGCGATCCCTTGAAGCCGATCGATCCGGCCGAAGACCACGACACAGTTCGTCCGTCCGGGCCGCAGATCGTGACAATGGTGTTGTTGAAGGTGGCCTGGATATGCGCCACACCGTGCGGGACGGTGCGCTTCTCCCGCTTCTTCTTGAATTCTTTCTTCTTCTTGGTTGCTGCTTTTGCCGGCGCCTGTAGGCCGGCATCCTGCTGCGGTTCTTTTGCCAAGTCAGTACCCTCGCTTCAAACTTGCTGAATCCCATCAGGGGCCGAAGCCCTGTGATGCTCGCGTCTGCGGGTCGCGGCTCAAGCCGCAATCCGCAACGCATCCCTATCTTACTTGCGCGCGGCCACTTTCTTCTTGGCCGCGACTGCGCCCTTGCGTGGTCCCTTGCGGGTGCGCGCATTGGTATGCGTGCGCTGTCCGCGCACCGGAAGATTGCGCCGGTGCCGCAAGCCGCGATAGCACTGGATTTCGATCAGCCGGCGGATGTTCATCTGGACCTCCTTGCGGAGATCTCCTTCGACGCGGCCTTCGGACTCAATGGCCTGGCGGAGGCGGTTGATTTCTTCCTCGGTCAGGTCCTTGACCTTCTTGGTTTCTTCCACGTTGGCCTTGGCGCACAGGTGCCGGGCGCGCGGCTGCCCGATTCCGTAGATCGATGTCAGGCCGACCCAGATGCGCTTCTGCGGCGGTAAGTCCACTCCTGCGATACGTGCCATCCTGGTTCCTCAATTTTCCTGCGGGCATTCAACGGCGCCCGCACCTGGCATAAAATTATCCCTGGCGCTGCTTGTGCTTGGGGTTGACGCAAATCACACGCACCACGCCGCGCCGGTGAATCACCTTGCATTTGTCACAAATCTTTTTTACCGATGCCCGAACTTTCATTTCCTGCTCCTCGCCCATCACTCTCAACAAACTCAACAAAAATGTTCAGCAAAATATTTATTTGTAACGGTACACAATCCGGCCGCGCGTCAGGTCGTACGGTGAAAGCTCCACGGCGACCTTATCTCCGGCCAGGATGCGGATGAAATTCTTGCGCATCTTTCCGGAAATGTGCGCCAGCACACGATGCTTGTTCTCCAGTTCCACTTTGAACATCGCGTTGGGCAACGGCTCGATCACCGTGGCCATGACTTCAATCGCGTCCTCTTTCGGGTTGGACGCGTCGGCCTTGCGCTTTTCCGGTTCGGGTCTCTTGCCCATGTGCCCTCTCGCGCCCCCTACCAAGACGGTCCCTGCATTTCACGGGGACGCGTCAACACCCAGGGTCCATTCGAGGTCACCGCAACGGTGTGCTCGAAATGCGCCGACTTGGTGCCGTCGGCCGTCACGGTGGTCCAATCGTCATCCAACACGCGCACATCCGGCCCGCCGATATTCACCATCGGCTCGATGGCCAGAACCATCCCTTCCTGCAGGCGCGGGCCGCGGCCCGGTTCGCCATAATTCAGCACGTTTGGCTCCTCATGAATGTGGGTGCCGATGCCGTGGCCGCACAGATCGCGCACCACCGAGTAGCCGTTCTTGCGCTCGGCCCACTCCTGAACCGTGGCCGAAATATCCGACAGCCGGTTTCCCACACGCACCTTTTCAATCGCCATATCCAAAGATTCCCGGGTCACCTGCAGAAGTTTTTTCAGCTCCGGGGTAATCTCACCCACCGGCACGGTCACCGCCGCATCCGCGTAGTACCCTTCGCATTCCACGCCAAAGTCCAGTGAGATGATATCACCCGCCTGCAACACCCGCGACTTCGACGGGATCCCGTGCACCACTTCCTGGTTCACCGAAGTGCACAGAGTCGCCGGATAGCCCCGGTAATTCTTGAATGCCGGCCGGACTTTGCGCTCCGCCGTCTTGCGCTCCGCGTACTCGTCCAGTTCCTTGGTGCTCACTCCGGGCTTGGCCATTCCCCGCAATTCGTTCAATACTTCCCAGATCACCAGACCGGCCCGATGCATCTTGTCGAGCTCCGCCTGTGATTTGCAGACAATCATTGGTGAGCCTTCGCTCCGTTCAAGATCTGGAAAACGCTTGCGGTGACCGCGTCCGCATTAGCCATTGCATCCACCGGGGTAAGCAAACCCCGCAGTCTGTAATACTCGACCAAGGGTTGCGTTTGCCGGTCATAAGCCGCCAGGCGCTCGCCAATCACGCCCTCGGAATCGTCCGGGCGGTGGATCAGTTCGCTGCCGTCGACGTCGCAGATGCCTTCGCGCATGGGCGGGCGGTCATATATGTTATAGATGTGCCCATCCGCCTTACAGATTCTTCTGCCAGTCAACCGCCGCATGAGCAGCGCCGGGTCCACCACCATGTGCAGCACCGCCGTGCAGCGCAAATGGTGGTCCGTGCAGATCCGCTCCAGGTCGTCCGCCTGCCGCAGCGTGCGCGGAAAGCCGTCAAATACGAATCCGTTCGCGCAATCCGGCTGGTTGATGCGGTCCTCCACCATTCCCAGCACGATCTCGTCGGGTACCAGTTCGCCCCGCTCCATCAACGGCTTGGCTTTACGACCAAGTTCCGTTTCGCGGTGAATATTGTCGCGAAACATGTCCCCGGTGGACAGGTGCGGCAAGTTATAGTGCTCCGCAATGCGCTGAGCTTGCGTACCCTTGCCGGCTCCCGGAGGACCCAGCAGGATTACCGCACGCCCCAGTCCCTGTAATATGCCAGCCGCGCCACGCTCAGCCGTAACGTCGGCCACGCAGCTTCCCCTTCTTCACGAATCCTTCGTAGTTCCGCATCACCAGTTGGGCCTCAATTTGCTGAACCGTATCCATCGCCACTCCGACTACGATTAATAGCGAGGTACCGCCAAAGTAGAAATTGACTTTCAACCCTTCCAGAACGAAGCGCCACATATGATTGTCGAACCACGTGCCGACGACCGGCAGGTGCTGAAGGTGAATGCCGGCCATGAGCCACTCCGGCAGGAGACACACCACGGCGAGATAAACGCCGCCTACAAACGTCAGTCGCCGCAGCACGCGGTCAATGTGTTCGGAGGTGTTGCGCCCGGGGCGTATGCCGGGGATGAATCCGCCGTACTTGCGCATATTGTCCGCGAGTTCCGTGGGATTGAAGACAATTCCCACGTAGAAAAACGCGAAAAGGATGATTAGTACCACGTACACCACGGTGTACAAAGGCTCGCCCCATGACAATTTCTGCGCGATCTGATCGAACAATTGGAATTTCTTGCCCAGGAACAGGTTGATCGTTCCCGGAAACGTGAGCAGCGAACTGGCAAAAATCGGCGGAATGACGCCGCCGGAATTAACCCGCAGCGGCAGATACGTCATCTGGCCGCCCATCATGCGGCGACCCATAACGCGCTTGGCGTATTGCACCGGGATGCGCCGCTGGCCACCCTCCACGAAAACAATTACGCCCACCACGACGATCATCAGGGCCATCAGGAAAACGATCGCCAAACCGGTGAACGGTCCCCACTGCTGGGTGCTGACCTTGTCATACAGGTCGCCAACCGCTCGGGGAAGGCCGACCACAATCCCGGCAAAAATGATCAGTGACATTCCGTTGCCGACACCGCGCTCGGTAATCTGTTCTCCGAGCCACATGATGAACGCGGAACCGGTGGTCAAAGTCAGGATGGTCATCAACACGAAAGCGATGCCGGGGTTGTAAACCAGGGGCTGATTGTTCGGCCCGCCAGTCTTCTCCAGGGTCACCGCGATCGACAGCGATTGCACGACGCTCAAGAGAATCGTCAGGTAGCGCGTGTACTGCGTGATCTTGCGACGGCCGAGTTCACCCTCTTTTTGCAGCCGCTCGAGATACGGCCATACCACGGTCATCAGTTGCAGGATGATGGAGGCCGTGATGTACGGCATGATGCCGAGCGCAAAGATGGTCAGGCGGCGGAAATTGCCGCCGCTGAACAGGTCAATAACGCCCAGCACCGAACCCTGGTTCTGCGAGAAAAACTGCGCCAGCACATCGGTATTGATTCCCGGCGTGGGCAAGAAAGCGCCCAAGCGATACACCGCCAGCATCGCCAGCGTAAACAGACAGCCGCTTGCGCAGGTCCGGAATCCGGAACATGTTGGCGAACGCTTCAAAAAACTGGTTCATGACAGAACTTCGACCTTGCCTCCGGCCGCGGTGATTTTCTCCTCGGCGGATTTGCTGAATTTGTGCGCGCTGCACGGTGAGCGCAGTGGTCAGATCGCCGTCGCCCAGAACCTTGATCGCCGATCTGGACCTGGCGAACGAGCCCGCGAAGCGAGCAGCAGTTCGCGGCGTCACCTTGTGCCGGCCGGAAAAATGTTAAGCCTCTCAACATTCACCACGGCGTATTCGCACGCGATCGGATTGTGAAACCCGCGCTTCGGAATGCGCCGTCGCAGCGGCATCTGGCCGCCCTCAAAGCCGGGCCGCCGCGAATAGCCCTTGCGCGATTTCTGTCCCTTGTTGCCCTTGCCCGCGGTCTTGCCGAGCTTGGAGCCGATGCCGCGTCCCACGCGCACCTTGCGGTGCCGCGATCCGCGCGGCGGCTTCAGATTAGAAAGGTTCACAGCCATGTTGTCCTCAATGTGCGATTCCCACGCACAGTGCCATCAGCTCCAGCTTAATTCCGCAGCTACTCTTCGACCACCACCAGGTGCCGGACCTTCAGGATCATTCCGCGAATCGCCGGGCGTGTCGGCCCGCTCCACCACTTGATTCATCCGGCGAAATCCCAGGCCGCGAATCGTCTGCCGCATGTCCTTGCGGGCAGGCGATAAAACTTCGCACCCACTTGATTTTCAGTTTTCCCGATGCTTTGTTGGCCATGGTTCGTTTCCGTTCCCGGCGCTGCCTTAGCGCGTGAGTTCCTCCACCGTTTTCGACCGCAGTTCGGCTACCTTGGCAATATCTTTCAGCCGCAGCAAGCGCATCGAACGTGGCCTTGATCACGTTGTGCGGGTTCGATGTGCCGATGGACTTGGTCAGCACATTGGAAATTCCCGCAACCTCCATCACCGCGCGCACCGGACCTCCGGCAATGATTCCGGTTCCTTCCGAAGCGGGCTTGAGCATCACTTGCCCCGAACCGTACAGGCCGAGCACCTGGTGCGGAATCGGTGGTGCCCTTCAAATTCAGGTGAATCAAATTCTTCTTGGCTTGCTCGATGGCCTTGCGGATGGCCATGGGCACTTCGCGGGCCTTGCCCATGCCGAATCCGGCATGGCCGTTGCTGATCGCCCACCACCACGAGCGCCGAAAAGCTCAGGTTCTTTCCGCCCTTGACCACTTTGGTGACGCGCTGGATGGCCACGACCTGGTCTTTCAAACTATTGGCGTTGACCTCGATGTTGCCGCCGGACCGCCAGTGTTTCTCTGAGAATGTGTTTCGACATAAGACTTAAAATTTCAACCCCGCTTCCCGGGCCGCTGCGCCAGGGCTTCCACACGGCCGTGATACATGTATCCTCCGCGATCGAACACCACCTGCTCGATCCCGGCCGCGCGGGCGCGCTCGGCAATCTTTTTCCCGACCACTTTTGCCGCCGCCACGTTATTGCCGCCCTTGAGGTCCTTGCGCGTTTCCTTGTCGATCGAGCTGGCCGAGACCAGCGTGCGTCCACTGATGTCGTCGATCACCTGCGCGTAGATGTGGCCGTTGGAGCGATACACGCACAGGCGCGGGCGCTCGGGCGTGCCCATCGACGCGCGTGCGCACCCGCAGGTGAATCGCGGCGGCGATGCTCTTCGCGAGAAAGTTTTCGGACCGTTACTGTTGCCACGATGTTCTCCTTCATTCTGACAATCGCATCTATAAATGTCCAGATTCGCGCGAACCGAGCACGCCGGCTCTACGCGCCCGTCTTGGCGGCGCCGGCTTTTCCGGCCTTCTTCTTCAGGCGCTCGCCGGTAATGCGAATGCCCTTTTGCTTATACGGATCGGGCGGACGCAAACCGCGAATGTCCGCGCACACCTGGCCGACCTGGCCGCGATCGGCGCCGGTGACCGTCAGGTGCGTCTGCTTCTCGACAGTGATCTGAATGCCTTCGGGGATGTGGAACTCCACCGGATGCGAATAGCCCAGCGCGAAGACTCACCATCTTGCCTTTCAGCTCGGCGCGATATCCGACGCCGACGATATCCATTTCCTTCTTAAAGCCCGTCGGTGACGCCGGTTACGGCGTTGGCCACCAGCGCGCGCGCCAGGCCATGCAGCGCGCGCATGTTCGTCGTTCTGGCGGATGGCATGCAGTTCGCCGCCCTTCTGCTCAAGAGTGATTCCCCGGGGAAGATTCACGTTCATCTTGCCCTTGGGCCCTTGCACATCCATCTTGTCCGGCGCCAGCTGAATCTTCACGCCTGCGGGCACGGGAATCGGTTTACTTCCAATTCGTGACATAGCTCGATGACTCTCCTGCCAGACTTTGCCGAACCTCTACCGATGGTTACCAGACTTCGCACAACACTTCGCCGCCGATGTGCTCTTTGCGCGCCGCGCGGCCGGTCATCACGCCCTTGGGCGTGGTCATGATGCTGATGCCCATTCCGCCCACCACCGGCCGGATTTCCGCGGAGCCCACGATAGCGGCGGCTGCCGGGCTTGGAGATGCGCTTCAGGTCGGTGATCACGCTGCGCTTGTCCGGCGTGTACTTCAGAAACAGGCGCAAAGTCTTTGCGCGTCTTGTTTTCCTCGATCAGCTTGTAGGTGGAGATGTAGCCCTCTTCCTTCAGGATGCGGGCCACTTCGACCTTCAGCTTGGAGGTGGGAATATCCACGCGCGCATGGCGGGCTTTGGCCGCGTTGCGGATTCGCGTCAGCAAGTCGGAAATGGGATCGGTTTGCATAATCGTTTTTCGGCTCTCCTACCAGCTGGCCTTCACCACGCCGGGAATTTCCCCGCGCAGGGCGTGTCCGCGGAAACAGATGCGGCACATCTCAAATTTCCGCAAATAGCCGCGAGGGCGCCCGCAGATGCGGCAGCGGTTGCGCACGCGCACCTTGAATTTCGGCTTCTTGCGCATCTTGGCAAATTGTGAATCTCGCGCCATTGTATCTCCTCAAACTTCTTTCGTCGGACTGCTGCCTTGCTGGCGCAGCGGCACGCCCAGCAGCTTCAAAAGCTCGCGGCCTTCTTCGTCGTTCTTGGCGGTGGTGGTCAGGGTGATGTTCAGGCCCTTGATCTTGTCGACGCGGGTGTAATCGATTTCCGGAAACACCAGCTGGTCCTTCAGCCCCAGCGTGTAATTGCCGCGCCCGTCAAACGCGTTGGGCGGCAGGCCGCGGAAATCGCGCACGCGCGGCAGCACCACGTTGCACAGCCGGTCCAGGAATTCGTACATGCGGTCGCCGCGCAGCGTGACGCAGCAGCCAATGGGCATGCCCTTGCGAATTTTGAAGTTGGCGATCGATTTCTTGGCCCGCGTGATCACCGGCTTCTGCCCGGCAATCTGCCCCAGTTCGATGACCGCGACGTCCAGCAGCTTGACATTCTGGCTGGCTTCGCCCATGCCGATGTTCACGGTCACTTTCGCGACCTTGCGGCACGGCCATCGGATTCTTGCGGTCAAAGCGCTTCATCAGCGCGGGAACCACTTCCTTGCGATATTGTTCCTGCATTCGGCTCATCATGATTCGGTCTATTCCGTCCTGTTCGTTCTGTCCGCCCGCCGGCGGCAGGTTCCCAGCTTACTTTTCCAGCGTGTTGCCGCAGCGGCGGCAAACGCGTTCTTGGTTCCATCCGGCAATAGTTTGTGGCCGATGCGCGTGCCCTTGTTGCAGGCCGGGCACAGCAGCTGCACGTTGGAAATCGGCAGCGTGCCTTCTTTGTCCACAATGCCGCCCTTCACGTTCTGCGACGGGTTGGGACGGGTGTGCCGCTTGATCATGCCGGCGTGCTCAACCATCACCGTGCGCTTGCCCGGATTGACGGCCAGCACGCGCCCGGTTTTCCCGCGATCGCGGCCGGACATGACCCGCACCTGATCGCCGCGCTTGAATGCCCGCCGCGGTCGTGCGTCATTTCGATTCGTTTTCTCATCGGCACTACCAGACCTCCGGCGCCAGCGAAACAATCTTCGCAAATTTTTTTCGCGCAATTCGCGCGCCACCGGACCAAACACGCGCGTGCCCACCGGCTCGTTGGCGTCGTTGATCAGCACCGCGGCGTTATCGTCAAAGCGGATGTAGGTGCCATCCTTGCGGCGATGTTCCTTGCGGGTGCGCACCACCACGGCCTTTACCACCGAGCCTTTTTTGACCGCGCTGTCCGGCGCGGCTTCTTTCACCGCGGCGGTGATCACGTCGCCCAGTCCCGCCGGCTGCCCGCGTCTCCGCCCAGCGGCAAAATACAATCATCTGGCGCGCGCCGGAATTATCGGCCACCGTCAGCCAGCTTCGCATCTGAATCATGGCAGTTGTCCTTTATCTCTCTGGTCGCGTCTGGCTCCCGCACTTTAGAGGCCCGCGTGCTGCGCGTCACGACTTCCGCCAGGCCGCCAGCGTTTCAGCTTGGACAGCGGGCGCGTTTCCACGATGCGCACCGTATCGCCCGGCTTGCGCCTTGCGCTGCTTCGTCATGCGCATAAAACTTCTTGGTTACCCGGATGACGCGACGATACAGCTTGTGCTGCACTGCGCGCGTCACCTTCACGATGATGGTCTTTTCCATCTTGGCGCTGGTCACGACGCCCGTCAGTTCCTGGCGTTCGTGGCGCGCGTCGACCGGTGCCGCCGATGCGGCCGTAGTTTCAGTTCGCCATTAGGCTTTCCTCAATTCACGCTCGCGCAAAAGTGTTTTGACGCGGGCCAGATCCTTCCGCGCCGATCGCAGCTTGGTGACGGCCTCGGCCTGCCCGGTGGACAGCTGAAAGCGCAGCCGGAAAACCTGCTCGGCCAGCTCGTTCTGCTGTTGACTCAGTTCCGCGGTATCCTGATCGCGCATCTTTTCCACTCGCTTGGCCATCAGAGCGCTCCTGCCCGGCTGACAAAGCTGGTGCGGATCGGCAGCTTGTGCGCCGCGAGCTTCATGGCTTCCTGCGCCGTGGCCAGATCCACTCCGGCCATCTCAAACATCACGCGCCCCGGCTTTACGACCGCCACCCAGCGTTCCGGAGCGCCCTTGCCCTTGCCCATGCGGGTTTCCGCCGGCTTCTTGGTGAACGGCTTGTCCGGAAAAATGCGGATCCACAATTTTCCGCCGCGCTTGATGAACCGCGTAATGGCCACGCGCGAAGCTTCAATCTGGCGGTCGGTAATCCAGGCCGGCTCGAGCGCCTTCAGTCCGTACTCTCCGAACGACAGATCGCTGCCGCGCCAGGCTTTTCCGCGCGCGCCGGCCGCGCTGCTGTTTCCGGTATTTCACTTTCTTTGGCATTAACATCGTCGTCTTCCCTCAAACCCTTTTCGAATCGCCTGCGAATCTGACCGCTTTTAAACCGCGACGGCTTGCGCTTCGGGCTTTTTCGATCCCGCGCTGCGGGAACGTTTTCTCCCTGATAGATCCAGCACTTCACGCCAATCACGCCGTAGGTGGTGTGCGCCTCGGCCGTGCCATAATCGATGTCGGCGCGCAACGTCTGCAGCGGCAGGCGCCCCTGCAGGTACCATTCCTTGCGCGCGATTTCCGCGCCGTTCAAGCGTCCGGCCACGCGAATCTTGATGCCCTTGCAGCCAAAACGCAGCGCCGAGTCCACCGCCTTGCGCATGGCGCGGCGGAAAGCCACGCGCTTTTCGAGTTGCAGCGCGATGGATTCGGCCACCAGCGTGGCGTCCAGTTCCGGGCGGTGCACTTCCTGAATGTCGATGTGCACTTCGCGCTTGGTGCGCTTCTGAATTTCGTCCTTGAGCTTGTCGATTTCCGCGCCCTTGCGGCCGATGATGATTCCCGGGCGCGCCGTGAACAGGCGCACCACCAGCTTGTTGGCGGCGCGCTCGATGTCGATCGAGCTGATGCCCGCCGACTTCAGGCGGTCTTTCAGCGTGGCCCGCAGCTTGCACGTCTTCGTGCAGCAGGTCGGCGTAATCGCGGTCGGCGTACCAGCGCGACTTCCACGGCTTGTTGTAGCCCAGCCGAAATCCGTATGGATGTGTCTTCTGTCCCAAAGTCGTTCCCTCCGCTACTTCTTCTGACGACTTGCGAGCCGCCGGCTTTTTCTTCCCGGCCAGCGCCTGCCGAGCCTTCTTCACCGCGCCCGCAACGCCCTTCTGCGATTCCGCTTCGGCCGCGGCGGCCGCCACGCGCTCGCGCGCGGCCACATGATGCTCGGCCACGCCGACGACGATGTGCGCGGTGCGCCGCTGATAACGGAAGGCGCGGCCCATCGGCGCCGGGACGCAACCGCTTCCAGCGCGAACCTTCGTTCACGAAGCAGTTCGATACGAACAGGTGATCGACATCGAGCGATGCGCCGGCATCTTCGGCCTTGCGTTCGGCGTTGGCGATGGCGCTGCGCAGCACTTTTTCCACGTCGCGCGAGGCCCGCTTCTTGGTGAAGCGCAGGATCTGCAGCGCGTCTTCGGCGCGCTGTCCGCGAATCATGTCGACCACCAGGCGAATCTTTTGCGGCGACATGCGCACATGCTTGGCTATGGCGACCGCTTCAATTGCCGGGGTTTGCTGCGTCTCGTTGGCCATGGGTTATGCCTTCGGCGCTCCCGCGCCGCCTCCGGCCGGTGCCGCTCCCGCTGCCGGGGCGCCCGGCCACTCCCGCAGCGCGTTCCAGGGCCGCTTTTACCGCATGGCCCTTGAAGGTCCGCGTGGGCGCGAATTCCCCGAGCTTGTGGCCGATCATCTGTTCCGTAACGTAGACCGGAATAAATTTCCTGCCGTTATGCACGGCGATGGTGTGGCCAATCATGTCCGGAAGAATGGTCGACCGGCGCGACCACGTCTTGATCACTTTTTTTTCGTTGCGCGCGTTCATCCCTTGCACCTTCTCACGAAGGTGGCCGTCGATGAACGGGCCTTTTTTAAGCGAACGTGCCATTGTTTCTCCCTGCGCCTCGACTCACTCGTACTCTTGGCCGCCTTATTTCCGCGGCCGCTTGCCTGGCACTTCTATTCTTCCACCCGGCGCAGCTTGATCCATTGCGCGCGCCGCAGCTTGCGGAAGCCGCGCACCGGGCCGGGCACGCGGTGCGATACCGGACAGAACGGGCACACAAAACGCGTGCCCTGCGCGTTCGGCGTCTTCTCCACGGTGACCGCCCATCCCGGCTTGCACAGCCGGTAGAGCACCTGCACGGGAACCACCGGTGTAAACCGGCTGACCGCTTTTGCCGCCTGGACGGGTTGCGCGCGCCGGCTTGCGCGTTCGCGCCACCCGCCGTGCCGCTGGTCGAGACCCTTTCGTTCGTGATGCGCTCATCATCGTTGTCTCAATTCCCCTCAAATACCCGCCGCGCCAGGCTGAGTATTTTTACCGCTGTCCTGAAAACAACCACTGCCCAAAGAAAAATCGTTATGGCTTGCGGCGCTGCACAATCTGGCCGTCGGAACGCCGATTGCGCCGCGTCTTCGCTGCCCAGGGTCGGGAATCCCCACGGGGTTTGCGGATGGTTGCCCTTCACGCGGCCTTCTCCGCCGCCGTGCGGGTGATCCACCGGGTTCATGGCCACGCCGCGCACCGTAGGCCGGCGTCCATGCCAGCGCGTCCGGCCGGCCTTGCCATAGGTCACATTTTCATGATCCAGATTTCCCAACTGGCCGATGGTGGCCATGCAGTCCAGCGAGAACTTTCTGACTTCTCCCGACGGCAGCTTCACCAGGGCGATATCGCCCTCCTTGCTGAGCAGTTGCGCCGAACCGCCCGCCGCGCGCACCAACTGCGCGCCTTTGCCGGGCTGCAGTTCCAGATTGTGCAACTGCGTTCCGGGCGGAATGGCCGGATGGCCATTGCGTTTCCCGGCAGAATGTCGGCGCCTTCGCCGGTCTGCACCGTCATCCCCACTTCCAGCCCCACGGGATGCAGAATGTAGCGTTTTTCTCCGTCGGCATAGTGCAGCAGCGCCAGGCGCGCCGAGCGGTTCGGATCATACTCGATGGCCGCCACCTTCGCCGGAATGCCCTTCTTCTCGCGGCGGAAATCGATCGAGCGGTACTGCTTCTTGTGTCCGCCGCCGCGATGCCAGATGGTGATTTCGCCGTGGGAGTTGCGTCCGCCGGTGCGTTTCTTGGGCTCGACCAGCGACTTTTCCGGCGTCTGCTTGGTGATCTCGCTCTTATCGAGCATGGTCAGAAAGCGCCGCGATGCTGTATACGGATTAAATGTTTTCAGTGCCATAACTTTAACTCTCTTCCTTCGGGCTCTGCAGCGCGCTCCGCGGTTCCAGCCGGCCGCGCTTGCCATTCACATCTGCTCCGCCGCCGAAATCCCGGGCTACATTACAAATTGTCCGCGTACTCGATCATCTTCTCGCCGGCCGCCAGCTTCACATAGGCTTTCTTCCAGTCGCGGCGATGGCCTTCGGCGCGGCCGCGGCGGCGGAACTTGCCGTGAAAAATCGCCGTGCGCACGCCCGCGACCTTCACCTTAAAAATCTTCTGCACCGCTTCCTGGATCTGCGTCTTGGTCGCTTCCTTGGCCACTTCAAACACCACGGTGTGCTGGGTCTCTTTCACGCCCAGGCCTTTCTCGGTGATGATGGGCCGCCGAATCACTTGAAATGCGCTGATGCTCATAACGTTCGTCCCTGTCCTTCGCCGGATTTCCGGTAAGCGTCCTGGGTTTGCGTCCCGGGCTTACTTCTTGCCCTTGCTCTTATCTTTGGCGGCCGGTTTTTCGCCGCCGCTTTCTTGGCCGGAGCCTTCTTTTCCTTGGCCGCGGGCTTGCGGACTCAGCCGGCTTGGCTGCCGCAATGCTCACGACGTCGGGAGCCGGCGTACGCGGGCCGAAGCCCAGCGTTCGCCCAGGCGCACTGCGGCGTCTTTCGAAAGATACAGACGGTCGTGCCGCAAGAGGTCGTACGGCTGCAACGCGTGCGGGGCGACCAGCTTCACGCCCTCAAGGTTGCGGCTGGCCAGTTCCAGGTTGCGATTGTCCGCGATTTCCACCAGCAGAATCGTCTTGCGTCACCGTCCAAGAGTCCAAGCGCCTCGCGAAACGGCTTGGTCTTGTGCGATCCAGTTGCCAGCCATCCACCACCGTCAGTTTCTGCATCGGCCAGCTTCGCCGAAAGCGCCGAGCGCAGCGCGCCCAGCACCATCTTGCGCGGCAAGCGGTAGGCGTAACTGCGCGGCTGCGGTCCGTGAACCGTGCCGCCCTTGCGCCAGATCGAGCTGCGGATCGAGCCGACGCGCGCGCGGCCCGTGCCCTTCTGCTTCCAGAGCTTGCGCCCCGAGCCGGAAACTTCGCCGCGGCCCTTGGTCTTATGGGTTCCCGCCCGCTGCGCCGGCCTGATACCAGCGCACCGTTTCGTGCAGCAGGTTCGGATTCACCTTGGCCCCGAACACGGCGTCGGGCAGGTCCAGTTGCCCGACGTTCTTGCCTTCGAGATTCTTGATGTCCACTACCGCCATGGTCGTTGCGTCCTTAAACCTTCTTCTGCGAAGCGTTCCGTTTAGCGCAATTCGTCGTTACTTCGGCTTTCGCGCACTTTGCGAATCAGACAGTAAGTGCCCGCCGGGCCGGGAACCGAGCCGAACACCAGCAGCAGGTTCTCGTCCGTATCCACTTTCACGACCCGCAGATTCTTCGACGGTTACCTGCGGCGTTGCCCATGTGTCCCGGAAAATGCTGTCCCGGCCACACGCGCGAAGGAAACGAGCTCGCCGCCAATGCCGCCCGGCGCGCGGTGATGCATCGAACCGTGCGTGGCGTCGCCGCCGCGGTAGTGCCAGCGCTTCACGCCGCCGGCAAACCTTTTCCTTTGCTGATGCCGGTGACATCGACAAATTCGCCGGGAGCGAAACGGTCCACCAGCACGCGGTCGCCCAGTCTTGGTTTCGTCGGCGGAATCCTCCAGGCGAACTTCGCCGCAGTCTCCGCATGGGCGCGACGTCGGCCTTCTTGAAGTGCCCGGCCATCGGTTTTCGCACGCGCTGCGGCTTGATGAATTCCACCAGGCCCAGTTGCGCGGCATCGTAGCCGTCCTTTTCCTTGGTGCGCCGCTGCACCACGACGCAGGGCCCGGCCTGCAGCACCGTGCAGCCGACTGCCTGGCCATCGTCGGTAAAGACCTGCGCCATGCCCAGCTTGATTCCGAGAATTCCGTTCACAGCCATCGAAGTTGCCCTGCCTCTTCCTCAGTTTATTGCCGTTCCTGCTGGTGATTTCCGATTCTTACTTACCGCCGTGTTCGCGGCCGAAGGCCTTGATCTCCACGTCCACTCCAGGCGGCAGGTCCAGCTTCATCAGCGCGTCCACCGTGTCCGGCGTCGGCTCCAGAATATCGATCAGACGCTTGTGTGTGCGCATTTCAACTGCTCGCGCGATTTCTTGTCCACGTGCGGCGGCAGCAACACCGTCCAGCGGTTGATA
>CAVOIX010000076.1:0-65125 GCA_963695945.1 uncultured Acidobacteriota bacterium
CTCGTTCAGCCGCGACTCCAATTCACGGGAAAGCCGCTCCCGCAGGGCTGCCATGCCGGCTTCCTGCTCTTTTTCCAGATTTTGCAGAGTTTGCTGGCGGGACTTCTCCATGTGTGCGGAGACGGCCGCCGCTACCGATTTTTCCGCCGCGTCGCTCAACTGTGTCTGCAGGGCGGCAAGCAGCGGACGGGTTTCCGCGGCCACTGCGAAGGTGGCGCTTTCCCGCGCCGCGCTCTGAATTTGCTGCTTGGCCTCGGCCACCAGCTTGGCCATTTGCCGCGCGAGCTGCAGCGATGGGTCGCCTGCCACTGGCATCGGCAGCACCCGCACATTATCGTCTACGCGCTCTCTTGGGGTCTCTTCCGCAGCTTCTGCTGCCACTGTTACGAGGGGTTCTTCCTTGGACCGAACTTGTATCTCGGGAACAGGCTGTTGAGGTTCGGCTGCGGCGGGAATCTCCAGTTTCGGGGTCGCGCCTGATTCGGGAAATGAGAACCAGTCGCTCGGAGGAAAAGCGATGCCCCAAACGTTACCCGAGACTTCCAGCTCCACACCAATTTGAAACAACTCACGGACGGTGCGGGGACGCTGAATCCAGGTGACACGACCTCGGACAGTTCGCGCGGCATGACCGGGCGCATTGTGGGGCACTTCGAGCGTGACCCACATATTCTTCAGCACATAGTGCTTGGACTGATAGCGCGCACCGTGGCAATTGACGATCAGCGTGGAAGTACGTTCCTGAAATGGCCTGCCCAGCGCGTCGACACCCGTAACCGTAAGCGGTACGGCCTGTACGATTCGCGTGCTGCGGCGCTTCTGAGATTCCGGGTCAGGATGAACGTTTGATTCCGCCACAATGTCTCCCTACAGTCAATTCCAAAGCGTAGCATTCTGGTACTCGGGCGTCGAGGCGCAGGATGTGCCAATTTCGTAAGGGTTACGCCCTATTGCTCCATTCGTCACTTTGCGGCGTGCAAGACCCGCGTCCGGGAATCAGTCGTCCTCTGGAGAAGTCTGGAAATCTGCCGGCAGGACAACTCTTCTTTCGCGCCTAGAGTGGTCGCGCCCGTTCTAAAACTGGAATGTACTACGCAGGCCGGTCAATCGCCAACGATTGCCGTCGCTGTCAGCTAGGGCAAGACTACTGCCTTGGGGCCAGCATAAGAAGTGGTTGAGGCGCTTGCCGAATCAATTCGGAAGCAGTCGAACTGCAACAATTCACTTCCAGCTTGGCGACATCGCTTTCCATCTCCGGCATCTGCCGCAGATGGGCCAATGTTTCCTTCAGGATAGCCGATGCTACCGCGTCAGCAGGAAACACCAGCCGATAGTGCATCCACCTTCCCTGGCGCCTGGCGGAGACGAACCCTGCCCGGCGAAGATAGGCGAGATGGCGCGAAACCTTTGGCTGGCTTATGCCCAGAATATCCACGAAGTAACAGACGCAGATTTCCCGGTCGGCGATCAGGTTAAGGAGACGCAAGCGAGTACGATCAGCCAAGGCTCGAAAGAGGAGCTCGACGGGAAACCGCTTTTGGGTTCGAGGCACGTCCGAAGTATATATGGCTTGACAGATGTGAGCAATGAGGGCTAGCCTGTATACATACGCATATGCGTATGTATTGCTCGATCCACCGGGAGGACAATTATGGCTTCAATATCCGTGAAAGCGCTCAAAGCCCACATCTCGATTCACGTTCACGATGTCACCACCAGCATCGACTTTTATCGCAAGTTGTTTGGGATCGAACCCAGCAAGGTGCGGACCGGATACGCGAAATTTGACGTGGCCAACCCGCCTCTGAACTTTACGTTGAATCAAGGGGCCGATCCGGGGAAAGGTGCACTTTCCCACCTGGGCATCCAGGTGGAATCGACTGCCGATGTGTTGGCCGTGCGCGGCAAGTGGCAGCAAGCTGGCTTGCTGCCTCGCGATGAAATGAACACCGAGTGCTGCTTCGCGTTGCAGGACAAGGCGTGGGTGCACGACCCCGATGGGAACGAATGGGAAGTTTTCGCCGTGTTAAAGGACAACCTTCCGGAAAAGCCGGCTGCGGCAAAATCGTGCTGCGGTCCGGACTGCTGCTCGCCCGTCGCTTCCTGAACCTCGAGGAATTGCCGCGAGAGGAGCATCAATGGAAATTCGCTACAACGTCCTATTTTTATGCACGGGAAATTCGGCGCGCTCGATCATGGCCGAAGCCA
Source organism: uncultured Acidobacteriota bacterium (assembly GCA_963695945.1). Lineage (GTDB taxonomy): Bacteria > Acidobacteriota > Terriglobia > Acidiferrales > UBA7541 > Palsa-360. The sequence continues at coordinate 2,209 of CAVOIX010000076.1, forward strand.
TTCTCAATCGTAGGGGCCGGCCTACGTTTGCCGCATATAGCGCGGGCAGCCACCCGTCCGGATTGGTCCGCCCTGAGGCTCTGCGCCAGATTGAACTGGCGCGCCTGCCCCTGGCAGGCTTCCACAGCAAGAGTTGGGACGAATTCGCCCAACCCGGAGCGCCATCAATGGATTTTGTATTCACCGTGTGCGACAACGCGGCCAGCGAAATCTGCCCGGTGTGGCCGGGCCAACCAATGACCGCGCATTGGGGAGTTGCCGATCCGGCAGCGGTGCAGGGAACGCCGGAACAAATCGAGCGGGCCTTTCGGGAGGCGTTTGTTATTCTCGACCGCAGAATTTCGCTGTTTGTATCGCTCCCACTCTCCACGCTCAGCTCGCTGGCGATCAAGAACGAAATTGACCGCATAGGTCTCGAATGAAATTCTCCCTTTCGAGACGTCTCGCATGCGAATTTCTGGGAAGCGGATTTCTGGTGGCCGCCGTGGTCGGTTCCGGCATCATGGGAGAAAGGCTTGCCGGCGGCAATATGGCCGTCGCTTTGCTGGCCAACACGATTGCAACCGGCGCCGCGCTAGCCGCGCTGATATTGGCGTTCGGGCCGATATCCGGGGCGCATCTGAATCCCGTCGTTTCGATGGCCGAAGTGCTTCGAGGGGGCATCGCCGGGCCGGAAGCGGCGCTGTATGTTGTGGCGCAAGTCTTCGGGGGAATCGCCGGAGTGCTGTGCGCGAACGTCATGTTTGCGCTGCCGGTAGTTTCCATTTCGCATCACGCCCGGACCGGCGCGCCGCAATGGTTCAGCGAAGTGATCGCCACCTTCGGATTGCTGCTGGTGATCAGGCTGTGCGCCCGATTCGCACCCGAATGGCTGGCGTTTGCGGTCGCCGCCTACATCGCTTCCGCGTACTGGTTCACTGCGTCAACCTCGTTTGCAAACCCTGCTGTAGCCATCGCGCGTTCGCTCAGTGACAGCTTCGCCGGAATTCGTCCAGTGGATGTGCCGGAGTTTGTGGTTGCGCAATTGGCGGGCGGATTTTCAGCGGCTCTGCTGTCGGACTGGCTCGTTTCGGGCTCCAGCAATGCGGCAATCGAGCCTTGAATCTGCGGCCTCACGACGCGATACTGGCCGGATGCCGCAAGCCTCATACGAAGCAGCGCTTCGCGTCCGGGAACTGCGAAAAGCCTTCAAGGACGTCGTCGCCGTCGCTGGACTGAACCTCGAAGTGCGCGGTGGCGAGTGCTTCGGACTGCTGGGTCCAAACGGCGCTGGAAAGACAACCACCGTCGAAATCTGCGAGGGATTGACAGCACCGGACTCGGGAGAAGTGGAAGTGCTCGGCATGCGGTGGAGTTCGGATGCGGCGCGGCTTCGCCAGCGGCTGGGCATTCAATTGCAGGATACACAGCTTTCCGACAAACTCACAGTGCACGAAACGGTTCGCCTGTTCCGCAGCTTTTTCCGGCAAGGCGCGGAAGCTTCCGAGGTAATCGCGCGCGTACAGCTGGAAGAAAAACAAAATTCGCGAGTCGGCGATCTTTCCGGCGGGCAGAAACAGCGCCTGGCACTGGCCTGCGCCCTGGTCGGCGATCCCGACTTTCTATTTCTCGATGAGCCTACCACCGGTTTGGACCCACAGGCGCGCCGGCAGCTCTGGGACCTGATCGAGGAATTCAAAAAGTCCGGCCGCACAATTTTGCTCACCACGCATTATATGGATGAAGCCGAGCGCCTTTGCGATCGCGTGGCGATTATCGATCATGGCAAGGAAATCGCCCTCGGCACGCCGCGCGAGTTGATCGCATCCACTTGCGCGGAGCAAATGGTGGAGTTTACGGCCGGCGGCGCCGCGAAATCGCTGGATCTGACTGCATTGCGGCGCGTCGAAGGCGTGCGCGAAGTTCGCACGCAGAATGATGCGGTGCTTCTGCAGGTCGCCGAACTGCACACCGCCGTTCCGGCGCTGCTCGCGGAATTGACCCGCCAGCATATTCCTCTCACCGAACTGCGAACGCACTCCGCGACTCTGGAAGACGTATTTGTAACTTTGACGGGGCGCCATCTGCGAGATGACTGATAAAACCATTTCCGAAGTTGGTGCGGCGGTGGCGGGGAAGAAGGCTCCCCGCGTCAATTCGTTTGCGGACCACCCGCTCGTGCAGTTGACTCTCGTGCGGTTTCTCGAATTCATACGCGAACCCGAAGCTCTGTTCTGGGTGTTCGTGTTTCCTGTTTTGCTGGCGGCGGGATTGGGAATTGCGTTCCGAAATCGCCCGGCGGACGTGCTCACGATTGCGGTCGTCAGTCCGGAACTTGCGCAGTCTCTGCGGCAGGAAAAACTTCTGGATGTTGAGCAGTTGGATTCCCAGGCGGCGCAGGAAGCGTTGCGCACCGGAAAAGTCGCGTTGCTTGTCGAGCCGCGTTCCGGCGGCGCGGTGGAGTACCGCTACGACGATACGAATCCCGAAGGCCGCGCCGCGCGCCTGCTGGCGGATCGCGCGATTCAGAAGGCGGCGGGGCGCATCGATCCGGTGGTCGCCACCGACAAGTTGATGCGCGAGACCGGCTCGCGCTACATCGATTTTCTGATTCCCGGATTGCTGGGGATGAACCTGATGGGCAGCGCGATCTGGTCAATGGGATTTGCGATCGTCGATGCGCGCCGGAAGAAATTGTTAAAGCGGCTGGTGGCCAGCCCGATGCCGCGGCCTTATTATCTGCTCTCGTTTCTTCTGTCGCGCATTCTGCTGCTGGTGGTGGAGGTTGGAGTGCTTGTGGGATTCGGCGCAGTGCTTTTTCACGTGCCGGTTCGAGGCTCGCTCGCCAGTCTCGCCGCGGTGTGTCTGCTAGCCTCGCTCTCTTTTAGCGCATTGGGATTGCTGCTGGCTTCGCGAGCCAGAACGATCGAAGCGGCTTCCGGACTGATGAATATCGTGATGATGCCAATGTGGATCGCCTCCGGTGTTTTCTTTTCGTCGCAGAAATTTCCCCAACTGATGCAGCCGGTCATAAAAGTTCTTCCATTGACCGCGGTAATCGACGCGTTGCGCGCGAATATGCTGCAAGGCGCAAATCTGGCGCAGCTCGCGCCGCAAATCGGCATCATCGCATTCTGGCTGGCGATTTGTTTCGCGCTGGCCCTGAAGCTTTTCCGCTGGCGCTAGCATTTTTCGACATTAAATCGATCAACAATTGACAGCGGGTGACAATGGTCAGCGTGTTAACCGCCAGTCCGGCGAGTCCCGCCAGGGACGAAAGAGCGTAGCCCAACGCGGACTGCGGGAAATTGTGAGGCCAATGTGCCGCCTCTACGGGGCTTTGAGGAAATGCACCGTGTGCGTCTCACCGTTAAAACGGTGGGCTACGGTGTGACGTCCCTCCGGAACTCTTTTCCGTTACGGAAACGTCCGGCGGGCTCTTTCGTTCAACTTTCGATCGAGCGATGTTTAAACGTGCGTTGCCCCTTACTGTAGCTGTCCACCGTCTGGCCTTTTCCGAAGAGTTTGTACTTGTAGATAGTAAGGCCTTCGAGTCCCACTGGCCCACGCGCGTGCAATTTTCCAGTACTGATTCCGACTTCCGCTCCGAGGCCGTAACGGAACCCATCGGAAAATCGCGTGGAGGCATTTTGAAATACGTTGGCCGCGTCGACAAATTCCATGAAGCGGGAAGCCACGTCGTGATCCTCGGTCACGATCGCTTCGGTGTGCCGCGATCCGTAGCGATTAATATGCTCGATCGCTTCGTTCACTCCGTCCACAACTTTGATGGAAACGATGAGGTCGGAATACTCCTTCTTCCAATCGTCTTCGGTGGCCGGGATGACGTCCTGCCCCTTGGCTAATTCCATCGTCCTCGGGCAGCCGCGCACCTCGACATCCGCTTTGCGGAATTCCGCGATCATGGTTGGCAGAAACACCGGCGCGATCCCTTCATGCACCAGCAAAGTTTCCATTGCGTTGCACACCGCAGGGTACTGAACTTTGGAATCGTAAGCGACATCGATGGCCTTCAGTAAATCCGCGTCGCTGTGCACGTACACGTGACAGATTCCCTCGCCATGTCCCAGCACGGGAATGCGGCTGTGTTCCGTGACGTAACGCACAAACTCGTTCGACCCTCGCGGCACGATCAAATCAATTTCATCATGCAGCGTAAGGATCTGGGCCACGTCTTCGCGCGTATGAATCAGGACCACGGAATCGGCAGGAATATCGGGAAACGCCGTGAGCGCGTCGCGCCAGATCGCAACCAGCACCGCGTTGGTTTCGGCAGCCTCCGCGCCGCCTTTCAGGCACACTGCGTTTCCCGATTTTAGCGCCAGCGAAGAAATTTGCGGGACGACATCGGGACGCGACTCGAACACTACGCCGACCACGCCCAGAGGGCACGTTTCCTTGTGGAGAACGAGGTCATCATCCAGTTCCATGGTCGACAAACGCCGGTGCAGCGGATCGGGCAAGCGCGCAACGTCGCGCACCTTCGCGGCCATTTCCGCGATCCCTCGTTCCGTGGTTCGCAAGCGCGCAAACATTGCCCGGGACAGTTCGCCGCGTTCGACGGCCTGTTGCGCTGTTGCGCAATCTTTTTCATTCGCGGCCAGAATTTCTTCCGCGCGGGCTTCGATGGCGTCGGCCGCGGAGAGCAGCGCCTGGTTGCGGCGCTCGCCCGAAAGCGTCGCCAGCACGTGCGCGGCCCGCCGCGCACGGCGGATCAGATGATGGATGTCGGAAGGTTCGAGGTGTTTTTGTACGACGCTCATTTGCGTTCCAGTAAAACAATATTGTCGCGCTTTACGAGCACTGTTGCACGCTTGCCGGTTTTTTCCGAGCCTTCGGTTGCATGCGAGCCGTTACCGGGCCTTCCCTCGCCGATCATCCCCTCAGCGTCGCCGCGCGAATAATCCGAAATGCCACGCGCAAATTCCAGGCCCTCGGTGTCCACGATGCTTACGACTTCAGCCGCGTCAAACTCGCCTTCAACGCCGGTCACGCCCGAAGCCAGCAAACTCGCCTTGCCGCCCGTAAGCGCTTCGCGCGCTCCGGCATTGACGATCACGCGCCCGCGCACTCCTGCGGCGTAGGCGATCCATCGCCGCTTTCCGGCCATGCGCGTCTTCGATACGAATACCGTGCCGGTTGGCTCACCTTCAAAAATGTTTCCAAGTGTATCCGCTTTTGTGCCGTTCGCGATTACCGCGACTCCACCGGCCTGCATGGCGATTTCCGCGGCTTCGAGTTTTGTAAGCATGCCGCCGCGTCCGCCCTCGGATGGGCCGAGCGCCAGCGCTTTCAGTTCCGGCGTGATTTCCTCGACCAGGGGAATCACTTTCGAGCCCGCGTCTTTCGCGCCCAACGGCCCGAGCTCCATCAATCCGTCCACGTCGGTGAGCAGGACCAGCGCATCGGCGTCAATGTGGCTCATCACCAGCGCGCCCAGGCGATCGTTGTCGCTGAAGATGCGCTCGCCGGCACGAATGTTGAGGTAATCCAGTTCGGCGGTGGAGACCGTATCGTTTTCGTTGACGACCGGCAGCACGCCAAGTTTCAGCAGCGCTTCCATCGTTTGCCGCAGATTGGAATACCGGGTGCGGTCGACGAAGTCCCCTTCCGTAAGCAGTACTTGCGCCAGGCTGATGCCATACGCGCGAAACAATTGTTCATACTCGTGCATCAGTAAACTCTGTCCGACCGCGGCGCAGGCCTGCTTCACCACCATATCGTTCAGCCGGTCACGATGCAGGTGCAGACGCCCGCGGCCCAGGCCGACGGCTCCCGAGGACACCAGCACGATTTGCCGGCCTTCCTGCATCAGGCGGGCAATCGTGCGGGCCACCGGCTCGAGATGCGCGGCGTTGAATTGCCCGTCGCCGCCCGTGACGATGCCCGTGCCTAGCTTGATGACCGCGCGGCGCGATGCGCGCAGCCGCTTTTGCTGTTCGGTTTCCAATGAATCGTCCTTTGTGGGAATTACTTTATCATTTTCGCCGAGCATTCGGAGCGAGGTTGGGTTTTTTGGCGAGAGGACAACTGGCTGAGGCTATGTATTCGTTTCCAGTGATCGAGCCAGAAGGGAGCCCAGGAAAAGAGGTTGGACGGAAGGAAGTCCGGACCGAAAGCTACAAGTCCCGGCGGCCTTCCATGGCTTTCATCATGGTGACTTCATCGGCGTATTCGAGGTCGGCGCCCACCGGAATGCCGACGCCGATGCGCGTTACGCGCACGCCCAAAGGTTTCAGAAGTTTGGAAAGATACATCGCGGTCGCTTCGCCTTCGGCGTTCGGGTTAGTGGCGATAATAATTTCTTCGACCGCGCCACCCTTCAGCCGTTCGATCAGGCTTTTCAGGTGCAGTTGATCGGGGCCAATCCCACGCAGAGGCGCGAGCGCCCCGCCCAGCACGTGATATAACCCGCCGTACTGGCGCGTTTTTTCGATAGCCATGATGTTGTGGGGCTCTTCGACGACGCAGATCGTCTTGTGGCTGCGCGTCGAACCCGTGCAGTAGAGGCACGGGTCGACGTCGGTGATGTTATTGCACACCGAACAAATCCGCATGTTCAGCTTGGCGTCGCGAATAGCGTCCGCCAGCGCCAGCGCGCTTTCCTGCTCGGTGCGCAGGATGTGAAACGCCAGGCGTTGCGCGGTTTTCGCGCCAATGCCGGGCAGATGTTTCAGTTGATCGATCAGCCGTTCGACCGGCTCAGCGAAATCAGGCATGTGAGTTGTTCCGTGGCGGAGTGAGGCGGGCCAAAATATCCAGATTCACTCGCAATGTAGGCTTCAAAAAAATTCTCAAAGGGCGTGGATCAAAACAAGCCGGGAATTTTCAGTCCGGCCATTCCGGGGATTCCGCCCGTCAGGCTTTTCATCTGGTTGGTGAGTTCCTCATCCACACGGCGACCGGCTTCATTCACTGCGGCGCGCACCAGGTCCTGCAACAATTCCTGATCTTTTCCCGCGAACACTTCGGGATCGATGCGAATTTCGGTGACTTGCTTCTGGCCGTTCATCTTGACGTTGACCATGCCGCCGCCGGCCGAGGCTTCCACCCGCACGGTTTCGACCTGTTTCTGCAAGCCCTCCTGCATTTGTCGAAACTGGGTGAGAATCTGCTGCAGAGCTTTCACTTCCATGGTCTACTCCTCGCCCCGGCGTTTCACGTCGGAAATCTGGCCGCCGAATCGTTCCAGCATCGCGCGCACGATCGGATCCTGCTCGAACTTGGCGCGCAATTCACGCGTACCGTCGGAAGGTGTAGCTCCCGGCGGTACGGCTTCCAGTTTAACACAGACGCGGACCGGGTGGCCGAGGATGCGGCTCGCTACGTTGCGCAAACGTTCCATAGGGTCGCGCGCCTGCAACATTTCGGCGAGCGTGCGGCTTTCGGTCGGAAAAAATAGTCGCATTTCGCCGCCAACCAGTTCCCATCGCGAGGCGTGCGTCACCAGCTCGCCTAAAAATTTTTCCTGCGTGATGATTGCGTTCTTAATCGATTGCACTCGAGCATCGGCTGACGCATCGCTTGACGGGAGAGTCTGTGCGATCGCTTCGGGCGTGATGGCCGCAAGGACCGCCGGAGCGGCGGCCGTTTCCATCCGGCTCGACGCGGATTTGACTGCTTCGCGCAACGCACCAACCGGGGCAGTTGTTTCGGGCCGTGGCATCGGCGCGGCCTGCGCTGGCGCGTTCGGAATTCGCGCCGGCGCCGTGGCGATCGCGGCCGACGAATTCATCGCTGCGCTCGGCGGTGCCGCTGCGGCGAATCCCGGCGGACCGCTTGACGGCGCCGCGAGTTTGGTCGGCGAGAATGCGCTGGCGCTCCCAGAAAATACTGCCGACGATGCCGTGCTGGCACCCGCGGCGGGTGAAGTTGACGCTGAAGTGCTGGAAGTTTGCCCTGGCGCAGGAGTGGCCGGCGTTCCGCCCTCCAGATCAGCAAGAACTTCTTCCAGTGGCGCCAGTCGCGCGGCGTTGACCATGCGCAAAAGTCCCATTTCCAGATGCAAGCGAGCATCCGGCTTGCGGCGAACGTCTTCGTCGGTGTGCAAAAGTATCTGGAAGAAGCGAGTAAGATCTTCCTCGCCGAAAAATTCAGCAGACTTCTTCAATCGTGGCCGTTCGTCGGCCGCAGCGGCAATCAATTCGGAATCCGCGCCGCAGACGCGCGCGACCAGCAGGTTGCGAAAATGACCGATGGCTTCGCGGCAGAAGTGCTGCAGGTTTTGTCCCTCGGCCAGCAAGCGGTGCACGAGCGACAGCACGCGCTCGGCCGACCGTTCTTCGATCGCCCTGGTCAGCTCGTCGAGAATTTCTCCCGGCACGACGCCCAGAAGCTCGCGAACCTGTGTGTCCGTGATGCTCGAGCCGCAATACGCGCGCGCCTGCTCCAGAAGCGACAACGCGTCGCGCAAACTGCCATCCGCGGCGCGAGCCATTACCCCGATCGCGCCCGGTTCCGCGGTCAGGTCTTCCTTCACGCAAATTTCGTTCAGCGCATCGGAAATCTCGGCGAACGAGAGGGCGCGAAAATGAAAATGCTGCGAGCGCGAGCGGATGGTATCGGCCAGATTCTCCGGCTCGGTGGTGGCCATGACGAAGATAACTTTGTCGGGAGGTTCCTCAAGCGTCTTTAGCAGGGCATTGGAAGCTTCCGAAGTCAGCATGTGCGCTTCGTCGAGGATCACCACCTTGTAGCGTCCGCCGGCGGGAGCGTAGCGAACCATTTCGCGCAACTCGCGAATCTGGTCAATCCCGCGATTGGAGGCGGCATCGATCTCGATCACGTCCATGGAATTTCCCAGGCCGATTTCGCGGCAGGAATCGCATTCGTTGCAGGGTTCGGCGGCGGGGCCGTTGGAGCAGTTGAGGGCCTTGGCAAGGATCCGCGCCGTGGTGGTCTTGCCCACGCCGCGCGCTCCGGAAAAAATGTAGGCATGCGCCACGCGGCCGGATTGGATGGCGTTGGAGAGCGTGCGGGTGACGTGCTGCTGCCCGACCACGTCGGCAAACGTTTGCGGCCGCCATTTTCGGGCTATGACCTGATAGCTCATTTTGATCTTGAAACCTGCGGCCAGCATCCCAAACGCTGTAACTTTTTCAGATGAGAGGAACTTCGGGTACTCTGCGGCACACGAAGCGATCCCGGTACCGTTGCTCCCTTCCGGGCCTGGCGGGGTTCGCGGGACTTCGTCGCACAGAGCCCGAAGTTCCACGCATCTGCAGTCGCTCCACTCGGAAGCGGCTGCCCCGAAAGTCTAGCACAGCTACGCGCGAAAAAAGAAAACCGAGCATCAAGGAAATTAGGTATATCGGCGTCCCTCAAAGCATACTCCGGTCGAAGTTTACCCTGGAGCGCTGAATTCCAGCGCTATAGTGGTCATTCCCGATGGTGTGCGGATGCGAAGTGGTGACAGAATAGGGTGAATCTGGGAGGAACTGCTGCATGACCAATATCCGACCTGAGGACTCTACAGCAAGCCAGTCTCCGCAGAATATTCTGACGAAGCCGCGCGGAAGGGGCGCGTCCATCAAGATCTTCGGCCCCAGCAGCTCCCTCCGGCAAAGAGTTGCCTACAGTCTGGCGATCGTCAGGCTCATCCTGGTGCCGGTGATTTTTCTGGCCATCTATTATCTTTTTCAGATGGGCCGGATCGTCGACCGCATTGTGAACACCGATGCCCCTGCGTCGTCACTGGCGGAGCAGGCTTCCATCGAAATGCTGGAAGCACGGCGCGCGGAAAGAAATTTTTTTCTGCTTCGCGATCCGACCTACGTGCAGGCGAACCACGACGCAGTAGCGACGGTAAGCCAGATTCTTCAGCAGATTCGAAACCTCGTGCCTGAGGAGCAGGACTCCACGACAAAAATATTGAATGATCTTTCCGCCTACCAGCAACGGTTCGCGTCCGCTGTTGCCGTGATGAGCCAGCCGGGAGGAGCGCCGGCGGACCGCGTTCAGGCTGTTGTTCGCGCCTACGAATCCGATTTAAACAACCTGCTAAAGAGCACGAAATCTTATCGCCGCGAACAGTTGGTGGATGAACTTCGCCGCCGAGTTGGGTCTTTCGATTCCCAGATTACGGATACGGTTCAGGCCGAGAACCCCAACATGGAGAGACTATCCACGGACCTTCAAAATATCAGCCAGGAATTCATGACGCTCACATCTGAGTTAGAGACCCGCAACTGGAATCGGGTTCAGATGGATCATCAAGAGGCTCGTCACCTGATTCACCAGGCGGAGTGGGCCCTCGGCACGGTTTCCGCTTTCACGTTTCTCTTCAGTGTTTGGGTGAGCTTTATTTTGCCGCGCCAGGTGGTAAGTCCGCTGGTCCGTTTGAAGGAAGCGGTCGATCGGGTGGCAGAAAGTCGCGAAGCCGTGGAATTGGAAATTTCGGGAACCGGCGAAATTACTCAGCTGGCCGCAAGCATCCAGCACATGATCATGCGATTGCGGCACGTTCTGTGATTTGCCGGCTCCGATTTCCGGCTTCATCCCGAGCTTTGGCGTTGTGGCAGAAAAAAGAGAGCCGGGCCTCGATCCATTGATTCATCGGATATTATTTCGAGAAGTCCAATTCGAACTGGCCGACGTCAGTGGCTTCGCTCGGCCCCGGCGTCTGAAATCGTGGAAACACGAGGCGCAAGAAGCAAGGGAGCGGGACAGCCGCCGGCAAGTGATGTGACAGTCCCGCAGCCGGTGGGTTCACCTGTTCCGCCGATCCCAATATCCGCCGGGGGAATTAAGGTTCGTCCGCACGGAGGATCAAAGTTCGTCGCGGTATTTTTCCAGCGCGGCGCGCACCAACTGACTTCGCGTCCTCACTCCGGTCTTTGTGAAGAGATGTTGCAGACAGCTCTTGACGGCGCTTTCTGAAATCTGAATTTTTTCCGCGATTTCTTTGTTCGTCAAACCCTCAAACACCAGGGAAAGTACGCGCTTTTCGCGCGCGGTTAGTTCCGTCTGCCGCAACTCGGATTGGGGCCGTTCGGAAGCTTCGAGCACTTTCCTTAGAAATTCCTGTTCAAAGAGCGCTTTACCGGTCATCGCATCTCGGATCCCTTGCACCAGTAACGACGGAGAGTTGTGCTTCATGAAGATTCCGGAGACGCCTTTTCGAATCAGGCTGGGCATTTCTCGCTCGTTCACGCCGGCAGTGACTAGAAGAATTTTCCCCGCGAAGCCAATCTCCTGGAGATTCTCGAGTAGATCCGCTCCCTTTTCGGGTCCCAGATCCAAGTCCAATAGGATGACGTCAGTTTCGCGCTCAAGGAGAATGCGAGTGGCTTCCACCGTCGAGCTGCAATGGGCGATCACTTCGATACCCGGTTCGGATTGCAGCAACCGCGCGAGACTTTCGCGAAACAGCGTGTGATCGTCGACGAGCAGCAAGCGGATTTTGCCGTTAGGTCCCGCACTCATGTGGAGACATCTCCGGAATTGACGTAACGGGCTAGAGCGACGGCAAAACAACACCCTTCGCTGCGATGCTCATACCGCAGATCACCTCGAAAGCTGCGCAGAATCGCTCTGGACACATACAAACCCAGGCCGCTCGCGTCAGCGCTCTGGTAGAACGGCCGAAACAAACCGGCGGGATCCGAAATTCCGGTTCCGGTGTCTTCAAAACGTATGACTACTGAACCCGGCTCGATCGCGGTACTGATCGTCAGTTGGCGTTGCTCGGTCATTTCCATCGCCCGCTGGCTGTTCCTTGCCAGGTTCAGAAATACCTGCAGCAGGCCGTAACGGTCTCCGATGGCCAGCGGCAGATGATCTTGAGCTCTCCAAACGACAGTCACACCAGACTCGGCGTACGAAGGCCCGATGACAACACGCAGTTCGTCCAGTACGGATGATAACTCGACGGCCGCGAGTCCTTGTGCCCAGGACGGCCGCAGTTCCATGGCGGAAAGATTTTCTAATCCCGCGATCAACGAACCCAATGCTTGAAAATCCTGGTTTTCCTCCATGCCGTGAAGGCGGGAAAGATTGTTGTATACGACAAGTGCAGCGCCGCAAAGATTTCGGATTTCATGGGAGATGGCCCCCACGAGAATCTTTGCATTCTTCATGAGGTGCTCAAGACTCAAATCCTCGCGATCTCGCAGATCCTCCGAGAAATCCATGACGATCGCCGATACCATGTTCCCAGCGGCCGTCACGGACGTGGAAAACCAAACCGCGGCCACAAAGATGTCACCGTTCCGCCGTTTTCCACGGCAACGAATTTGTGTTCGGAATGCTTGAGAAGGAGGCTGCTCGACTACCGTTTGCATCGCGGGCAGAAATCCCGCGATGGGCTGGCCCATGATCGGCGCGCCCTGTGACGCAAAAAGATTCTGGGCGGCGTCATTGGCCAGCAGTATTTTTCCGTTGGCTTCAACGGTAATGATTGCAAGAGGACTGCTCTCGACCAGGCCTTTCAGCTGACTTTCCGTATCCTGCCTTAGGCGGATTTGTGTTTCCATCTCCTGGACGTACTGCAGCGCCTGCTGACGGTTATGAACCACTTCGGATACAAATAATCCCGTACCCGCAAATCCGAGTAACGCCATGACGAAGAGGATACTCGCCGGCCGCAGGTCATAGCGGCTGAAGATGGCCGTCAAGGCCGCACAACTCACCACCACGAGGGCAATCCAGGATCGAGGCAGGAAGCCCGCCATTAGAAGGATCGGGAAGAGGTACAAATAGCCCAGCGGCAAGGGGGGAGTAAAGGCATCCACGACCGCGATCACGACGATCATTAGGGTCCCCGCGATCAGGAAGTCGTTGCGATTCGCCGGTGAATAGATAGATAAGAGTTCCATGTTGTGATCGGCCCGTCGACAGCCTTCCAGGCCCGTATTGTAATGGAAAACCGGAAGATATCGCGCCATCTGGTCAAAAGATAGCCTGCGGGAAGCCGAAAGATAGCTGGCAGTCTCGAATCGCCCTAACATACCATTTTAATTCTTTATGAAGTCTTTATGTCCGGTCCTCGCCGATCGGCAGGACGTGGAGACCGGCACCCGAGTCCGCCGAGCACGGAAACCCTGGAGCGCCCATGGAACTTGCCAACGCCGACAACGCAGTCTTCTCAAGTAGTGAAGCGTTGATTATTGACTTATTAAATAAAACCGCCAGGCAACTCTCCACGCCAACCCCTCTGCGGGAGTTGCTGGACGGAATCGTACGGTTCGTGACGACCGTTGCGAAGTGCGATTCGTGCTTGATTTACGTGCTGGAACAGGACGAACTGGTTTTGCAGGCTTCCACAGATCCTCACTCCGAGGTTCTAGGTCGCGTGAAAATGAAGGTGGGACAAGGCGTAACGGGCTGGGTGGCCGAACACCTGGAGCCTGTGGCCATTGCCGAACGAGCGTATTCGGATAATCGCTTCAAGGTATTCCACGAACTGCCGGAGGATCGGTTTGAAGCGCTGTTGTCGGTTCCCATCGTCAGCGGAGGCCGCTTGGTCGGGGTTATCAACTTGCAAAATCGTGCCCGGCGCCAGCATAGCGAGCGCGAGATTCGGCTGATCGCGACGGTCGGTTTTCTCATGGGCGCCAAAATCGAGACGGCCAGGTTGGAGAGCGAGAATTCCGAGCTTCTGGATCGCTTGGCGACGCGAACGTTCATCGATCGTGCCAAGGGAATTCTGCAGCGCACCATGCATCTCAGCGAGGACGAAGCCTATCGCCTGATGCGCCGCCAGAGCCAAAACAAGCGCAAATCGATGAAAGAAATCGCCGAAACCATCATGCAGGACGGCGATCCCATTCGCCGTTTTCAATAGTTAAATCGCGCTCGCGGTCGAATTGAAGAAACGCATCCATTCCATCGAAAGTTTGAAGTTGACTCCCCGCGCTCCTGTCGACATGATGCGCACGGAAGCCAACGATGTCTTCTACCTGTCCGGGATGTTGCTGTCGCGGAGAGGTCCTCTCAGATCCGAATATTTCCCAAGACACGACGAGGTGTCCCAATTGAACTCTGTCCAGCCGCTGACGCTGAACAGATAGGCAATCTGAACGCTGCTTGAGCGGGTCTGCTCGGACGATGGGACAAGCGCTCTCAGCCACATTAGTACGTGTGTCTCTTAACGCATCATGAAAGGTGTCGCTCGAACATGGAAACGGCGCTCACGGAACTACTGCTCGCCGGCTTTTTCGCCGTTGCCTGCATTCGCGCCTGCGTACCGGCGGCGCCAGACGGCAAGCTGGTGTTCAGCGATCTATTTCGATTTCCAGGGCGTTTGCAACGGTTGCAGCGGACTCGATGGCAGTGGTTTTCCATGGTGGCCCTGCTCCTTGTTTTTCGGCTGCAGATGGGGCTGCCCGTGGTGCTTGAGGTGATTGTCGCCATCGAGTTCATCGTTTTTATGGCTTTGCCGGTGCGAGTCAAGTCGACGGATGCGCAAAGGAGAGCGAATGCGGCAGTTGTGGGCGGTCGCTGACTTCGTGCGCGCGTTTCGCCGGGAGAGGCGGCACGGTGAGATTTCCCGCGCGCCACTAAGAGTTCTACGAGTGGAGTTGCGCAGCGACGCTTTGGAATGTGATTGGATCGCGCGTCCTGCGGACGATTGGGATTCCAGTTTACGGCGGCCCGTGCGTGACCGCGCGGAATCGGAGCAGGCACTGCTGGATGCGATCGCCATGCGCAATCTTGTGTTTGATGCGTTCCCCCAAATTGATTACGCCGTGCTGCGGGGCTTTCGACAACCCGCGCGCGAGCCACCCGAGCTGACTTTGCTCGGCACAGTCTCCAGGGAAATGCCGCAAGTAGACAGGGTAGGTTCTCTGGTGATGCGTGCGAAGCTGTTCGGATTTTGTTTCGTTCTAGAAGACGGGATTTTAAGGCCGTTGCAGGTCGGGGAAAGAAGCGAGGAATTCATTTCGTAAGGATCGACCCAATCGGGTCAAGGAGGAAGTGGAAATGGCAGCAAATAAACAGCAAGGTGCGTTTCTAACCCTGTTCTGGACCGGGGCGACGGCGCTGTGCGCAGGCATGGCCTATTTTGCCGAAGGTTTCGGCAAGCTGGTCCTGGTGCTGGGCCTGGCAGCCGTGGCCATGGCCCTGTTCGGGTTCATGAAGATCAAGTCGATGGAAGGGCCGGCGGCAACTGTGGAGGGCAACACGGTACTGAAGTTGCTTGGTTTGGCCCTCGCATTGGGTGGCTGGTTCGTGACCATTGCGGGCCTGCACATCACCCAGAGCAACGGTGGCCGGCTGATCTTCGCGCTGGCGGGCATCGCCGTCTCCCTCGCCGGAGTCCTCGGAGTACTGCCAATCGCGTTCGGTAAGAGCATGGCAGGCAAGGCAGAGCCATCCAGTTTTGCAACCGTTAAAACCACTATGGAGCACTCACGATGAAAAAATTGCTTCGATCCAGCACTCTATTTTTGTGTCTGCTGACCCTCGGTGCGGCGATGGGCGTGGTGACTCACGCACAAACCCCGGCGCCGGCTGCCGCTCCCGCGGCCGCTGCTCCGGCACCCGCCATGTCACCAGCAGACTCCGAACTCAAGGATGCCGCCGGTAAGGCGCCCGCCACAGCCGATCTGGCCAAGGGCGATCCCGGAGGCGTACTCACCGGCACGATCAATGACGTTCCGGCGGCGGACTCCAAAGCCGGCGTGACGGTTCCCGATGTTGCCAACCAGGTTGGGCAAAACAAAATTGCCGTCAACTTCGTTTGGACCCTTATCACTGGATTCCTGGTCATGTTCATGCAGGCCGGATTCGCGATGGTGGAATCGGGGCTATGCCGTGCAAAAAACGCCAACCACACGTACATGATGAACTTCTTCGTGTACACCTGCGGATTGTTTTCCTACTGGATTCTGGGCTTCGCCATACAGATGGGCGGAGCGGCCGGGAACGGAAACCTCGGGGGACTCAATTCCCTGACTGGAGAGCACAGCCTCACGTTGTTCGGTAAAACTTGGGGCTTGTTCGGGTCGGCAGGATTGCTGCTCAGTGGCCACACGTACGACGTCGGCGTGATGGTCATCTTCCTGTTCGAAATGGTGTTCATGGACACGGCCCTCACGATCGTGACGGGCGCGTGCGCCGAACGCTGGAAGTTCCTGGCGTTCACCATTTCTTCCATCGTGATGGGCGCCATCACCTATCCCCTCTATGGCAACTGGGCCTGGGGCGGCGGCTGGCTGGCGCAACTCGGCACCAACGTGGGTCTGGGCAAGGGCTACTGCGATTTCGCCGGATCGGGCGTGGTGCACGCGGTCGGAGGTATCACGGCGCTGGCCGTCACTCTGATCATCGGTCCGCGGATCGGCAAATATAACCGCGACGGTTCGGCCAACCCGATCCTTGGCCACGACGTTTCGGCCGTGCTGATCGGCTGCTTCATCCTGGCGTTCGGCTGGTTCGGATTCAACCCCGGCAGCACGCTGGGAGCCTCCGCATCCGGCAACTTGCGAATTGGGACGATCGCCGTTGACACCATGCTGGCGGGTTGCACCGGAACCATGGGCGCAATCCTCTACATGTGGTCGCTCAAGGGCAAACCCGATTACTCCATGAGTGGCAACGGCCTGTTGGCCGGATTGGTCGCCATCACCGCGCCGAGCGGCTTCGTCAGCACGGCAGGCGCCTGCATCATCGGCTTGGTCGCCGGTCTGCTGGTTTGCTTGAGCTGCACCTTCTTCGAAAACACGCTGAAGGTTGACGATCCCGTCGGCGCAATTTCCGTTCATGGCACCAACGGCCTTTGGGGCGTGATCTCCATCGGACTGTTTGCGGACGGCACCAGCAACTACGGAGGAAGCTGGAACGGCGTCACGGGCTCGGTCACCGGCCTGTTCTACGGCGGCGATGCCAGTCAACTTGTTGCGCAGCTCGTTGGTGTGTCCACGCTGATCGGAGTCATTTTCTCCCTCAGCCTGGTCATCAACCTGGCGATCGAGTTCATTGTTGGCCAGCGGGTTTCGGCGGAAACTGAGTTGGCCGGACTCGATGTACCGGAAATGGGGCAACTTGGCTATCCCGAGTTCGTCCTCACACCGGCTCACGCGATGTCCGGGGACTAACAATCAACCGTTTGGCGAGGCGCGGTCTATTCTCCGCGCCTCGCCAAGCAAACTTGCAGGACGCCAATGGCGGCGCGAATGCGAAAAATTCGAAGCATCGACGAGGCGAACCAGATGAATACGGAATTGACCAACGAATCGAACGCGCACAGCACCACGAATCTTCGCAGCTCGGAAGCTCTGGTTACTCGAACCTCTTCTCCCGTGCTGGCGCAGGTTCCGGCGAAAACGCAGGGCTCGCTGCTGCGAATGTTTGCCGATCCACACCTGCTGGAGAAATCCGAGCGCGCCGAACTCGTGCAAGGATTGCGAGAATGTGTTCGAGCGCACCCGGACGTATCGGAATTGCGCGTCCTGTTCGGCATGGCGCTGTGCGTGGATTTTCAGGTCCAGGACGCCATTGAGGAGCTGCGCGAAGGCGTGCGGCTGGCTCCGGACAGTTTCATCGCGCAATTGAAAATGGGCGAACTATGGATGCGGTTGCGAGTCATTGAAAAGGCGGAAGACCACACCCGGCAAGCCGCGCTGCTGGCCCGCAACATGATGCAGTCGGAACTGGCGCGTAAACAGGCCGCCACGATCCGGGGCCTGCTGCAGAATGGCGTCAAGCGCGATGGGCCTGCGTATAAGGGGCCGTGGCACGTGGTCACCCTGTTACGCAAGCTGTGGAAGCGCGGCGGCTCGGAAACCGAATCGTTGGCTGCTCTGGAAACTCAGTAGCAGCGTGAAACATTCGGCTGCATTCGATCGAGAAACCACGGGGACGGAATTTTTGAGTTTCGCGCGGGGCCGAGTCTCACTGTGACCGCCATCACGGAGAGACCCGCGTGAATCCTGGCACCGCGGCGTATTCGAAGTACGACCGCCGGTTCGACTTGAATACGCCGCGGATCCTTGAATTCGTCCGGGTTTGTGAGCTGGTGGGCACAGGTTTTGGCTGTTTGTTCGGATGGCAACCTGATCACTTTGGGCGACGAATGAAAAAGAAGACGGGCACTCGATCGCAGAACGGCCGTTCCAAGCGCCGCGGAGATTTAGACCGAACAAAGCGCCCGAAGAGCGCCAAGAAGAAACAAACCCCACCTCCGACTCCTCTATGGCTTCGGGTGCTGTCCCGTGTCGACTGAAGCCCCGGCCCTGAAGAATGTGCAACCCCCCGAGGCTCCGGCCGTGGTTATGCTGTCGGGCCGGGCTTTTGTGCTTGGTTGCATCGCCGCTTCTGCAATCATCCTCCTTGTCGGGCGATCGATCGCTCCTCCGGTCTGGTTCTCGGCGGCGAGGTCCTGGCGACCATTCTGGCGTTGTTTCTGTTGGGCTCCTTCAAGTACCAGGTGCACAAAAATCCGCTGACGTACGGCATGCTGCTGGTGATTGTCGCCACATTTTGCAGGCTCAGCACCTCCGAATGGCACACGCAGATCCGAGAGGGCGGATGGTGGCAGTGGGCGCAGCTAAATTTACTTTCCTTTCGCGGGCTGGACGAAATCGTTCACGCCGATACCATGTTGTTCATTCTTGGCCTGACGTTTTTTGTGTCTGTGATCGCCCAAACACGGTTGCTCGAAGGAATCACCTTCGCGTTGCTGCGCCGCAACGACGGCGCGATTCTACCCACGGTCATTTCAGTCACGGCTTTCGTAGCCGCCGCGTCCGGTGTATTCGACGGCGTCTCCATGATCGGGCTGACGATACGCACCCTGGTCATCATCTTGCTTCTGGCGGCCGCGCCGACCAACGACATCCGCTACGCGGTTATCGTCTGTACCGCGACGACCACCATTTGCGGAGCGTGGCTGGCCTACGGCGAGCCGCCCAATCTGATCATGAAGGCCAACCTGTATCCTTTGTTGGGAAACGCTTTCTTCCTCGTCTACTGCGCCCCCGCGGCCATCGTGAGTTATCTGCTCGTCGCACGCCGGCTGCGAAAAAGATTAGGCCGCCAGCATGTCTATATCGACCTGTTGGACGTCATCGAGGCCAACTCGCAGGATGTGCGCTTCCTGCAGGCCACCCGTCATGGCGAGGTTCTCACGCCCATTGAGTTTATCGAGGATCGCGCGGCGGAATTAGGAGGTCGCGCCCCGGGCGTGTTGACCTGGCTGAGACGTGGCGAGTCGCTGGGGCTGGCGCTGTTCCGTGAAAACATCCCGGCGGACATCCGTAAAAACCTGTTCGGACATTTTGTCAGCGAAGACCTGGCTGATGACTTGGACCGGCACTACGAGTTGGCTTTCGTCCGCGACCGTGAGGGCGCCGTGCAAGCCGGGCGCGCGATCGGCGCTACGCTGGCCTCGTTTGCGCAGGTGCGCCGCCGAGCGCAAACGGTTGGCCTGGTCGCGCTCGTACCGTTTATCCTCCTGCTTGTGCTCCACGGATTTAACGAGCGCCTCCCGCTGTTTTTGGCTTCCTTCGCGGGGTTTGCCTGCGCCGTTGTGGGCATTGCCGGCATTCCCAAGATGCGAAAACTGGCGTTGCATGAAGCGCGCATCGAATATGCGGAATACTATTTCCTGTTCCCACTATTCCTCTCCATTACGCTGCTGACCAAGGCGGGTTTCTTTGACCAGGTGCAGACGCTGATTCATAGCGAGATTGCAATGGTGGGGCAGGGACACGTCGCCTTCGCCCAGTTTCTGGGGTGCACATTTTTATCGGCGATTCTCGATAATAACGTCGTGGCGGACTTTGCCTCCCGCGGCCTTCACGGATTGAGTCCTTCGGTGCTGCATCTGTTCGCGATGGCGCAGATTCTGGGATACGCGCTGGGAGGCTGCTGGACGCACATCGGCTGCGCGCAATCGGTTGTAGCCTTCGCGTTTATCCGCCGCGACGTGGACGACCTTTACACGCCGTTGCAGTGGATCCGCGATATCACTCCGGTTATTGTCGAAATCATGATCGCCCTTACCGCTCTGATCTACCTTCAGAATGCGCTGTTACGATGGATGCCCTAGGGTTTCCCTCGGGAGCGGGACGTGGCCGCCTGCGCGCATCAAAACAGCCATTCGGCGCGGCCGGAACTTCCCAACGGGGCATTTCCAGTTTGCCAGCCGGGTGAGGAAAGAACAGGGAATACGAATGGAACATTTAGACAACCAGATGGCGACGGCAATCGGTCCCGGTGCAAAGCTGGATCACTATCGAATCGACGCCTTGCTGACACACGATCGCGGCACGTCCGTCTTCCGAGCCACGGACTTAACTAGCAATGAGACGGTGGCCATCGAAATTCCCGATCCGGAAATTGAAGCCGATCCGGTTCTGTTTGAGCGCTTCCAGCGCGAGGAGGAGACCGGCAAGGTCCTTGATCATCCGGGTCTCATCAAGGTAATCGAGAAACATGCCGGCAAGCGCGGGCAGAGCCCGCCCTACATGGTCAAGGAGTGGTTTGATGGAGTTTCACTACGCGAATTATTGGCGAAGGGAAAGTTCACGCCGGAGCGTGCGATCTCGGTTACGGCGTCCATCTGCGACGTAGTGGGATTCGTCCATAGCCGCGGCATCGTGCTTCTGGACATCGAGCCGGAACATGTGCTGATGGGCGCGAATGATCAGCTAAAGCTCAACCATCTTGGAGTGACGTCCAAATTCGGGACCCGCCGGCTGACGTTTACGAAGCTTTCGCAGATCGTCGGCACGTCTCAATATATTTCGCCCGAAGAGCTCAAGGGGCTGAGCGTCGACGCGCGCAGCGACATCTATTCGATCGGGTTGATGCTCTACGAAATGCTGACCGGCCGGCTGCCGTTTCAAGGCCCCGGGATTTACGACCGCCTGGTGAGACACCTTGTCCCGCCCCGCGTATTGGACGCCAACATTTCACCACAACTGCAGGAAGTGATTTATCGCGCTCTGGAGCGCGAGCCGCGGAACCGTTATGGCAGCGCGAAGGAGTTCGCGCGGGACCTGACGCACCTGGAACAGGTGGGCGTAGCCGATCGCGCCGAGCTCCGCGACTGGAAAAAAGAAACAACGCTGCCGTTGAGAAAACTCGCGCTATACGCGGCCCTTGCCCTAATTCCGATTGCAATTTTCGGCCTGTTGCTCTACTTCGCAAGAAATTAGAGGGAGATCTCCCGCCGGTTTCTCTTAGCCGTCGCCGAATTGCCAGATCCGCCGGCCGGGCCTTTCTTACCACCTGAGCATTGCGGGCCTTGGTTGGCCTCTTCGGGTTCGTGGCGGCAGAGGAACGAAGAGGACTATTAAGTCTTTATGGATTCAGAAGGCCACTGTCCCAATCGCCGCAATAGCGGCGGAATTGTCAATCCCTGAACAAAGATGGAAAAGGCCACAACTCCAAACGTTACCGCGAGCATTTCATCCCGCCGGGGAATTGTAGCGGGAAGTCCAAGAGCCAGCGCTAGCGCCAGCGCACCTCGCAGCCCGCCCCAAATAAGAACGTGTTGTTGTGGGTAGCTCACTCGTGAACGTGAGCGCACGAATGGCAAAAGTGTAAGATACACAGCGGCCGCTCGTCCAACCATGACCAATAGCACCGCCGTCAGAACCGTTTTCCAGATCTGCGGGATATTTTCCCTCGATCCATTCATCCCGATAAGTAGAAATACAAAGGAGTTCGCGACAAAAGCTGCATACTCCCAAAACGAATTTATCGCCTCTTTCCCTTTCTCCGACAGGGCTCCGAGGGGACCAAAATTCCCGAGGATCAGTCCTGCCGTCAACGTCGCAAGCACGCCCGAGAAGTGCAAGTGTTCTGCCAGGACAAATGAGCCGTACGCCGCGGCGGTGGTGAGAGTCGTTTCCACCAAATGGTCGTCGGTATTGCCCACCAGCAACAATGCTAGCGCGGCCACTGCGGCGCCGGCAACACATCCACCTCCAACGGTGAGAAGTGATGTCTTGACGATTCCGATTGGAGTGATATCTACGCCCGCAACGAATGCCAGCGCGACGGTAAATGCGGCCGCCGCCGTCCCATCGTTGAAGAGACTCTCGGCTTCGATCAGGAACCTCAATCGTCCCCGAACTCCAATTTCCTTAAACGCCGCGATGACTGAGACCGGGTCCGTGGCGGCAATCAGCACGCTGAACAGGAGAGCACTCGACCATTCCCACTTAACGATATAGCGCATTCCCAGCGTCGCAACGCAGGCAGACACCAGCACGCCCACCGTCGCCAACGCCAAAATTACCAACAAATCTTTACGCAACTCTTTCCAGCGGATATAGAGCGCAGACTCGAAAATTAACGGTGGCAGAAGGACGGTGAAGATGAGTTCTCTTGAAAACTGAATTTGAGGCACGGCCAACACGCGAGAAAGAACCACCCCGGCGACCACCAGTCCCATGCTGTAAGGCAAGCGAAATCGTCTCGCCAGCATGGCAACGACAGCTGCGATCAACAGCAAGAGTGCAATTCTGTAGACGCTAAGTTCCATATCTTATCCACACGACTTCGTGCTGCGGAGCCACATGACAATAACCCAAGCGATCGGGCTTTTGCCCAACAATAGAAAAACCAGACCGGAGAGGAAAGCTGCCCCCCGCCCGATAAGATCACCGGTCAGGAGCCGAGGCTCAGCTACCCAGCGGATACTTCGCCCCTGCCCGAGGGCGGCAGCAAGGCGCAGCTAACGCTGATGACGAACGATGGAACGCAATTCACTTTTTCGAACCTCCCAGAAGCGTCTTCGGTACGACGAAGCCTGAAGCGCCCGACCTCTCTCGCACCTGATTCGCTATTTACGGTACTTTTTGACGGGCTATGAAGTACCTGCGCCGCGTTCCCTCGCAAGTTTTGCCTTGCTCGTATCCAGAATTTGTCGTAGCATGAAGCATGGTTAGTTGATAGCTAACTACTAAATATCCGGCGGAAGTCGGGAGACCCGCTAAATTTCTCGTACCTGTGCGGTGCGCGAAATCTAGGACTCTTCTGGTTGACTCCAGGAGAGTCTTTTTAATTTCATGCGCTTGACGGCGCGGGAGAAACAAATGACAAATGAGGCGAAGATCAGCAAGATTCAAACGCATTTCAAGGCCCTCTCCGAAGTCGCACCTTCACTCAATTCAGCTTCCGACAAACTGACAAAAACTGTTGCTCTCTTGGACGAAGCACTCAAAAGATTGAACATTGGGTTGACGGTCTGGGTGGATTTTCGCCATCGGGGCGACGACGATCCGAATTGCTACAACGTAGATCAGGTGGGTTACACCAAGGTTGGCGGCGTATGGGGTCTTGCCTTACGCCATATTTGGGGAACCGAATCGTATGAAGATTTTCATGAAGAAGGTCCGTGGCTTTTCAATGATGCCACGAGAGAGCAGCGACTGCTGAGCGTGGAGAAGTTCCCTGAAGTTGTTGAGAGACTCGCAACGGAAGCAGTAACCACCAAGAAGCAAATAGAAGAGAAGACCCAGGAAGTCCTTGGATTGGCTGCCGCCATCGCTCCAGCCACACTCGATCCTAAAAAGGTGGTACCTACCATCTTCCAGACGGGCGCGACGATGCGGCTCAGCGAGTTGGCAGGCCCTGCGAAACCAATGCCGAAGCCCGCATCCTTACCTCTCCAACCGACAATGCCGAAGAAGCCCGTGTCCGCACCCCTCCAACCGACAATTGGAACCACCGAAGGGAAAAAGTGATGCTAGACCCCGAGGCTTTCATCGTAAGGGGCGGGATACTCGTCTTAGCTTCAATGACCGTAATCCGCCTCATCGTATTTGACTTCAACAGCCTTGTGAACGACTTTCGCCGGAAAAGGCGACGCCGTTAATCACTTCAGATAACCGAACAGCAACCGGATGCCAGTCAGCATACCGGCTGCTGGTCCGCTGTAGTATCATCCGCGCCGGAGTGAGAAGATGTCCCTTGGAATAGCTGAGGACGGTCGCGTCGGCAGATGAAGATGACGTTCAGCCAGACACGAAGTAGAAGTCCCATTCTGCACCTGGGTACTACCAAATTTTAGCACTAGCTTTCTCTCTATGACGCGGTATAAGCGGTAAAGGTTTTGAGGTATGAGAGGGCGCATAAAGCCGCATTAGCGCTGCTCTCAATGGGAAACACAGGAGAAAAGGACTAATTCCTGGCTATTTAATGTTATGGCGGAGAGGGTGGGATTCGAACCCACGGTCGGGTTTCCCCGACACTCGCTTTCGAGGCGAGCTCCTTCAACCGCTCGGAAACCTCTCCCGCGCTGTAGCGTTCATTCTAGCGGAGCGGCGACCTTGGGGCAATGTCGAAAAACTGGTTGCGTTTCTTCTCTTACCACCGGATTGGGCGTGAATAGTCCTCCGGATCGGGCGCTAAAGGTCAGGATTTCCGCGAGGAATGTTTGATCGACGGAATAAAAGCGGGAACGCGCTGGCGGTATTCTTCGTAGCTTGCACCGAACCTGGAAGTCAGCTCGTTTTCTTCCAGTCGGATCACCAAAAATGCGAATGGCCACCAAAGCAGTAGCACCAGCCAGAGCAATCGTGTGCCCGCAAGCAGTGCTGCGCCCACCAACGCGCTAAACATTCCGGCGTAGCGCGGGTGACGGACGTGGGCGTAGAGACCGCCCGAAAACATTTCGCCCTTGCCGGTGAGTTCCGCGTGGCCGACCAGCCGGCGGCTGCCCAATTCGCGTTCTACTCGCGCAAAAAGGTATCCCTCGACTGCGATCAACGTGAAACCTGCCGCTATCGCGAACCAGGGTGGGCGCGCGGCCGCCAGCAACTCGTGCCGAAAATGCCACAGCAGCACCCCGCCACAAATCCATGCAGTCAATCCTGCAAACCAGAACGCGGCGCGCACGCGGCTTCGCCAAAATGAATTGAAAGGGTGAAGAATCAGCCAATAAATCGGAATGGGGAGCTCAAAAAACAGAATAAATCCCGCGACGCCATGGAGGAAGCGCATTCAAGTTGCCTTCGAGTGCTTTTTCTGCAAGAGCGTGTGCACCGGCGAGTATCCGATCAATCCAAGAACCAGCAGCGCGCCTCCCAAAATCAACCAGGACCACTGCGTCCAACCTGGATCCGCTCCCCAGAGTCCCCAACTGACGACCGCGGCGCCCGCCACGAAATACAAGAGGCGCGCCATTCCCGTGACATTCGGTTCCGCTGGCATGTTTTTTTTCCGGCCTGTGATGATTTCCGGCGGTACGCATCTTAACAGAAGTTTCTCACTGGGCTTGCTTTGAGGTTGTGCCCAGTTGTACAAACCGGGGTTGACGCCGCGCCAATTTCCGGTGACGATGCTGGCGAAGTTCGGCGAACTTCAGGAGGAACCGTTGAGCGCACTTGAAAAGTTTTCGTGGAAAACCTTGGAAATGGAACAACTGAATGACAAGCTCTCGCGTCAAATGATTTCGGGGAAAATGCCACCATTTCGCAGCTGTTTTTGAAGAAAGGCGCCGCCGTTCCGCGCCACTCTCATGTGAACGAGCAATATTCGTGGATCGTTTCCGGCTCGCTGAAATTTATTTTTGACGACCGGGAAATTGTGGCCGGGGCCGGCGAAATTCTGGTCATACCGGCGAACGTGGCGCACGCGGCGTTGGCGCTGGAAGACACTCTGGACGTAGATATTTTTGCGCCGCGCCGGGAAGATTGGATCCGTAAGGATGATTCTTATCTTCGGAAGTAGTTCTCTGGGGGGAATTTGAGTTTTAGATTCGGAGTGGCCGAATCGGAGCAGTTAAACCCGCACCCTTGAAAATCACAAGGGTGCGGCGCCCCGCTTGAAGCGATTTACCTCTCGGATCGCCGTGAAGTGGAGTTCACATGCGAAATACGAGATAATAGCGCATGCTACGGTACGCAGAAAGATCCTCCGCGAGGAATGGCATGAAATCACCCTGGAAGAAACTCGGGAAACGTGTATCCGTGGCGGTGGCGACGCTTGGTCTGGCGGCGCTGCTGGGAACGATTGCGCGCGCGGACCGGCCATATGCGCCGAGCCGCGATTACCATTTGCAAAACGTGCGCGTCTCGCTGCACTTTGACCTCGACCAACGCAAGGTAATCGGCGAGGTCACGCACACGCTTTCCACCCTGCACGACGGCGTGACGCACCTGGATTTCGATTGCGCGGAACTTACCGTCTCCAGCGCTCGCGTGAACGGCAAGGATGCCGCCTTCAACCTGAGTGATGACAAATTGCGCGTGCAACTCGCGCAGCCCGCAAAATCCGGCGAAAAATTCGAAGTGGAACTGAAATACGAAGGCAAGCCGACTTCCGGACTTTATTTCATTCTTCCGGACAGGGACGATCCCGGCCGTGCCAGAGAAATCTGGACGCAGGGCGAAGCCGAAGACACGCACCATTACATTCCGATCTACGACTATCCCAACGATCGCGCGACTTCCGAAATGATTCTACCGTTCCACCGGTTGGCTTACAGTTTCCAATGGGAAACTGATAAGCGTGCAGGACGCCCCGAATGGCCAGAAAACGTGGACCTGGCGGCAATCGCTGCCCGTTTCCACCTACCTGATTTCGTTTGTTGCCGGCGAGTATACGGAAAAGAAAGACACCTGGCACAACATCCCGGTTACGTACAACGTGCCGCGCGGGGATGAAGACACCATCGAACCGACCTTCCGCCACACCAAGGAAATGCTGGATTTTTTTTCCGAACGATTTGGCGTGGCCTATCCGTGGGATCAGTACGCGCAGACGGCAGTGGATGATTTCGTCGCTTCCGGCATGGAGAATGTCAGCGCAACGACGCTTGCGGTGCGCGACCTGGCGCACGCGGATCTCGCGGCGGAAAGTCCGGAAGCTGTGGACAGTTTGATTTCCCACGAGATGACCCATCAGTGGTTTGGCGATCTGGTGACGTGCAAGGATTGGACCAACACCTGGCTGAATGAAGGTTTTGCGACGTTTGGCGCGTCCCTGTGGGAAGAGCACTACTACGGCGCCGATGCGGCCGCCTACCGCTACTGGCGCGAAAGAAATTCCTGGATGCAAAACCGGGAACTCTTCCCCATCCCGATTGTCACCCGCGACATCAATGACTCCGTGGAATACGAAGGCAACGTCTACGAAAAAGCCGGCTGGGTGATCCAGATGCTCCGCGAGCAGATGGGCGATGAGGCGTTCTTCCGCGCCCTCAAGCATTACCTGGACGCTTACCGTCTGCAGAATGTAGTGAGCGCGGACCTGGCCAAAGCCGTTGAGGAATCGTCGGGATCCAATGTGGACCGCTTCTTCGATCAGTGGATTTACGGCGCCGGTGCGCCGCGCTTTTCGGTGCGATCGACATACGATGACGCCGAAAAGAAGGTCAGCCTGAGCGTCAAGCAGACGCAGAAGATCGACGGCCACGTCGGATTGTTCCGCGTGCCGGTCCAAGTGGCGGTTACGACCGCCAGCGGCGAGAAACTTTTTC
This sequence comes from uncultured Acidobacteriota bacterium, assembly GCA_963695945.1. GTDB lineage: Bacteria > Acidobacteriota > Terriglobia > Acidiferrales > UBA7541 > Palsa-360. Next base: position 29,588 of record CAVOIX010000076.1, read on the forward strand.
CCATCGAAGTGTCCAAGGCGGATGAGACGTTTTCGTTCTCTGTCGATGGCCCGCCGCTGATGGTGCTATTCGACAAGGGCGACAAAATTCTGAAGTCGGTGGATTTTCAGAAGTCACCCGAAGAATTGATCCGGCAATTGCGGAGCGCTTCGGATGTGCCGGACCGCGCCGATGCCGCGCTCGCTCTGGGCAGCCTTCGCGACAGCGAATCGGTCGCCAGCGCGCTGGGCGATGCCGCGCAGCACGATAAATTCTGGGGCGTTCGAGAGGAAGCGTTGCGCGCGCTGGGACGTATCGGCTCACAGCCGGCGAAAAAACAGCTGCTGGCGGCGCTTTCCAATGATCAGCCATGGGTGCGCGAAGTAGACATCGAACAGCTTGGCAAGTATCGCAACGACGAAGAAATCGACAAGCGCCTGCAGAATATTTACAAAGACGACAAAGCGTACTCGGTGCGCGGCGCGGCGTTGCAATCCCTCGCGCTGGACAAGGCTCCCAACGCCGAATCCATTTTCGAGAAGACGCTTGCCGTTTCGTCGCCGCGTGACGTGTTGCGAAGCGCGGCACTGCGTGCCATGGGTTCGCTCGCAGACCCCGCTGTCGTTCCGGCGTTGCTCGAATGGTCATCTCCCGGGCACCCTAGTGCGTTGCGCGGAACCGCTATCGGATCGCTCGGGCGCGTCGATCTGAAAAATCACGACATTACTACCCGCCTGATTGCCTATTTGAGTGAACCTTCGTTTGACATCCGATTTTCGTCCATCTTCGCGTTGGGGCGGCGCGGCGATCCCACGGCCATCGAGCCGCTCGAGGCGCTCTTGAAGACCGGGCAGCTGTCGATCGGCGTTCCGCACGCCGTCGAGGATCTAATCGCGCAACTGAAGGAAAAGAGCGGTCAACCAAAGGGGCCGGCGGCGGACAAGAGTGCTGAGGCCGCCAGCGGTGCCCCGGATAACAGCCAAGCCGTTCTGGACCGCCTCGAACATGTTGAGCAGCAGCTTACGGATATGAACGACCGGCTGCGGAGAATCGAAGCGTCCTTGCCGGGAAGTAAGAGCGACTAAAGTGGCGCAGGCTTCAGCCTGTGGGTTTTCGGCGAGCTTGGGCCGCGGCAAATCCACAGGCTGAAGCCGGTGCTGCTTATTCCGCCAAGAGAATCCGCAGATCGCGCAGATTATTTCCCGTGGGTCCGGTTTCAATCGTGTCATTCAAGGCGCGGAAAAAATTGTAGGAATCGCTGCGCTGGAAATATTCCGTTGGATCGAGCCCTAACGCTTGCGCGTGCGATAGAGTTTCACCATCCGCCACAGCGCCTGCCGCAGGGCTGGAGCCGTCGACGCCGTCCGTGCCTCCGCTTAACACTGCAATTCTGCGGCCGCCAATTTTTTTTACAGCGGCGAGCACGAAAGCCAGGTTTCTTCCTCCTACTCCATTTCCAGTCACTGGCGAACTGACCTCGCCGTCCGCGACAACAGCCACGGACTTTCCGGGATTGGCGCCTTTCAAATTCAAAAGTTGCGCCAGCAGAAAATCCACAGCGGTTTCGACAGGCCAGTTATCGGTGCTGTTGTCGCAGATGGTGATAAATTCCTCGGCCTCTGAAAAATGGTGCGCCGCGTGGAACAGATCATGTCGCCCGAGGAGGAGTTGAAACGCCGCGCGACGCGGATCAAAGGCGGAATCGGGCGCTTTCGGGGTCTCCTCGATGGTCTCGGGGCACTCGAATCTTGCTCGAATGCTGGGGGGTAGTCTCGAAATCAAGTCGTAGCGAAGAATGACGCCGCATGCGTCGGCGACGGTTGTGGGGTCGGGAAGCGTTGGACCGGAAGCCAGCGCAGATTCCTGGCCTTCGGGCACATCCGTTACGCCCAGCGTGATTTTCATGGCGGATCGGGCAGCGGCGGCTAAGCGGCCACCCTTCACCGCGGAAAGATGCTTCCGCACGGCATTGATTTCGTCAATCGATGCACCGCAGGTGACCAGAACCCGATTCAGCGCCTGCATGTCCGCGAGCGAAACGCCAGGATCGAGCGGCAACTCGACGAGCGCCGAGCCTCCACCCGACAGCAGAAAGAAAACAAGAGTTTTCTGGCCGGTGTTCGCGAGTAAATTGAGGATCGCCCGCCCTGCCGCGAAGCTGTTTTCGTTTGGAACGGGATGTCCCGCGGTGATCGCCTGAAAGCCCTCGGGAAGGTCAGAGGCACGCGTGGGGGAGACGACGATTCCTCTGGCGCGAAAATCCGGAGCCAGAGTGTCGGCCAATCCCTGAGCCATCGCTATGGAGGCTTTGCCAATAGCGACGGCACGGATCTGCTGATATCCGGCCAGGCTGAGAGGCTCGCCGTTAACGAAAATGTGCGATCCAGCGCGGCAGAGTTTTCGCCGCATGGCTGAGGGAATATCGATCGCCGCGAGGGTCTCATGAAAAATACGCAGCGCGATTTGTTTGAGGTCGGTCATCTGGATCGCCAGGTCGATTCGCCGCGCCGTCTTTGTCCGCAGTTCCTACGGGGCTTGGCTGCGCAATTATGTGGGCGCAAAAACCGCGCAGGCAAGAACGCCTGCGCTTCTGAAACCAGCGGCTATCCTTTCACAAACGCAGCCACGCCCGCGCGCGCCACGTCCGTGTCCTCGTCCTCGCTGCCGGCGCTCACGCCGATTCCACCGACGCACTGGCCATCCACTTCCAGCATCAGTCCGCCGCGGATGGGTGTCTGGTGCGCCTGGCTGCCGATTGCCAGTGCCAGCGAGATCAGCACGTTCACTTCGTTGCCGCTGCGCGCGGGTCCGGTATTCGATCGCCGGATCGCCGCCGCGTGGGCTTTGTTAATGGCGATGGCGATCGATGAGAGTTTCGCGCCGTCCATGCGCGCGAATGCCAGCAGGTGGCCGCCATCGTCAACGACAGCAATGTTCATGGGCACGCCAATGCGAACGGCCTGAGCTTTGGCTCCCGCTACGATAGCTTCTGCACCCTCAAGTGTGAGTTTCGGATGATTGAGCGATAGGTGAGCCATTTCTTTTCCTCCAGAACTCATGATGCCACCATTTACTGTTGCTTGCCGTTATGCCTCACGATTTTCAATTCTGGCGAAGCACTTCCGGGTTCAATACCGTGGGCGGACGTTTGCCGGTAAAAAAAGCGATCGCGTTTTCGACAGCGATGAGCGCCATTCGAGTGCGAGTTTCGATGGATGCCGATCCCAGGTGCGGAGCCAGGACCACATTATCGCGCCGCAATCCATCGGGGATGATCGGCTCGCGCTCAAACACATCGAGCGCCGCGCCGGCAATCGCCCCACGCTCCAGGGCGTCGATCAGCGCCGTTTCCTGCACCACCGGACCCCGAGTGGTATTGATCAGGAAAGCCGTGCGTTTCATCCTGGCAAGCTCCCCGGGCCCAACCAATCCTCGTGTGGCGGCGTTCAGCGGAACGTGCAACGAAAGAAAATCGGCCTGCGCGAACACCGCGTCGCGCGACAGGTATTCGGCATTCAGTTCCTTCTCGATCTCCACAGGGACACGCGTGGTGCTGTTGTAAATGATGCGCATGCGGAATCCCGCGGCCCGCCGCGCAACCGCGCGCCCGATTCGTCCAAGGCCAATGATTCCCAGGGTCTTGCCCCAGACGTCGGTGCCACAGAGCTGGTCCAGGTTCCATTTTGTCCAGCCGCCCGAACGCGCCATGCGGTCCCCTTCGACCAGCCGGCGCGCCACGGCCATCAGCAGAGTCCAGGCAAAATCGGCGGTGGTTTCGTCGAGGACACCGGGGGTGTTGGTGACGGCGACGTTCCTTTCGGTGCAGGCGGGGAGGTCGATGTTATCGAAGCCGACTGCCACGTTGTCGACGATTCTCAGGTTCGGTCCCGCGGCTTCCAGTATCTCGCGATCAATTTTTTCCGTGAGCAGGCAGATCAACGCGTCCTTGCCGGCAACGCGTTTTAGAAATTCATCTCGCGGCGGGCGTTCTTCTCCCTTCCAGTAATCGACGTCAAAATGTTCCGCCAGTTTTTTGCGCGGTTCTTCAAACAGGATATGCGTGGAAAATAATTTCGGTTTGTTCAACTGTGGCCTCGGCGAATAAAAAACAACTGGGGAGGATAACACAGCTATCGCAGCACCGTGGCGCAGGCTTCGGCCGTCGGATGTTGGTAACAAGACAATCAATGGTGCTGTAAACAAAACCCACAGGCTGAAGCCTGCGCCACGTGGCCCTTCCTCAGGGAAGCTTGATGACCCGTTTGGGAGTTCCCCAGCCCCGCGGACCGAAGCGCAGCGTAACCGTTGCGCCGCGCATCAGCGGAGAAGCCTCCAGCACGGGCACGACGGCGCGGTAGATGGCCTCGGCATCCGGACCGTTGACGAAGTAGCGGCCCTCGCTTCCATCGGCCGGAAGCGCATGCCCGTCATACTCCCCCACTTTGGCCTCGGCTACCGCCAACTGAATTTTATCTCCAAGCGCGTACACATACTGAAAGTTTGTGGAACCATACACGAAGTGAATTTCGACTTCCTGTTCGGGAGGTCCGTCTTTCGCCGCGTTTTTTCCGCCGAACAGTTTTGAAAGCAGCCCCATAGACCGTCATCCCCACTCTGCTCGTGCTGCGCTGCTGTGCACCCAAGAAAGACGATGCTCGCTAAAGACTGCCAATTAGCTGGTCGATGATCGTCGCAAACCCAACTGTGACATTGAGAACAATCTTAACCCCATCCTTTGATTTGCGCGACCTTTCTGGCCGCCCAGGAACCGATTTCTGTGATTGTTTTAGCCACAAAGCACGCACGCGCGTTGACTCTGCCCGAATGCACAGATTATAGTTCCCAGAGGCCCTATAAACCACATCGATGCAATCGCTACTCATTCGCGAACTCGGGACACTGCTGGGGCCCGGGGCGGTGCTCTCCTCGCCCGAAGACCTGATGCTGTACGAATATGACGGCTCCGTGGAATTGGGCTCTCCCCGTTGCATTGTATTTCCCAGTTCCGCGAAGGACGTCGCGGGAATTGTGCGCCTGGCAAATCAAGATGACACTCCGATCGTCGGCCGCGGCGCTGGCACTGGGCTTTCGGGCGGTGCGATCGCCCGCAGCGGCGGAATTGTAATCGCCTTTTCGCGCATGAATCGCATCCTGGAAATCGATGCCGCCAATCTTCGTGCGGTTGTTCAGCCTGGAGTGGTGAATCTCGACTTGTCACGCGCGGTCGAGCATCTGGGCCTGTACTTTGCGCCGGATCCGTCGAGCCAGAAATCCTGCACGATCGGCGGAAACGTCTCTGAAAATTCCGGCGGGCCGCACACGCTGGCGTATGGAGTAACCACCAACCACGTCACCGGCCTCGAACTGGTGCTGACCGACGGCGAAATTGTGCGCATTGGCGGCAAGAGCATGGAAACTTCGGGATACGATCTCGACGGCCTGCTGGTCGGGTCCGAGGGAACGCTGGCGCTGGTCACGGAAATCACCGTGCAGGCTGATGCGCAAGCCGGAAGCGGTGAAAACTCTGCTGGCGGTTTACAACACTCTGGACGACACGACGGAAGTCGGTCGTTGAAATTACCGTGCGGGCGATTACCCCGGCGGCCTGCGAAATGCTTGACGGATTCACGCTGCGCGCCGTTGAGGATTACGTCCATGCCGGATTTCCCAAGGACTGCGCGGCGGTGCTGTTGATTGAAGTCGAGGGCCTCACGGAAGGCGTGGAGGCGCAGGCTGCCGAGATCACCGAAGTTTGCCGCCTGCACCGCGCCCGTGAAGTGCGGGCCGCGCGCAATGATCAGGAACGCGCGCTCTTGTGGCGGGGCCGTAAGGAAGCGTTCGGCGCCATGGGCCGCATTTCGCCGATGTACTACGTGCAGGACGGAGTAATCCCGCGCACGCGCCTTCCGGAAACTTTGCGGCGCATTGAGGAAATCAGCCGCAAATACGATTTGCAGATCGGCAACATTTTCCACGCGGGCGACGGCAATTTGCACCCGCTGATCCTGTTTGACGAGCGCGATCGCGCGCAATTTGCGCGCGTCGTCGCGGCCGGCGGCGAGATCATGCGCCATTGCGTGGAGGTTGGCGGCGCGCTGACCGGCGAACACGGTATTGGGATGGAAAAAAATGAACTCATGCCGCTGATTTTTACGCCCGATGATCTGGCACTGATGGCGCGAGTCCGTGACGCCTTCAATCCGGCCGGAAGATTGAATCCCGGCAAGGTGTTGCCCATGGGCAAAGCCTGCGGAGAAATCCGCGTGCCGCCCACTCCAGCCGCCGCGGCAATTACCTCATGATGCGTCCCGCACAGATTGCTTTCGCGCGCCTTGAAGAAATTACCGGCAACGCTCATGTCTTTACGGACTCCGCGGAACTGATCGCCCGCGAAGTGTGTGGAGTGCGGCCCGCCGTGATTGTAACTCCCGCGGACGCCGCGCAAGTCGGGGAAATTCTTCGCTTTGCCTCCGCCGAAAAATTGGCCGTCATTCCCACCGGAGCCTGCAGCAAACTTGGCATCGGCTCGCCGCCCACTCGCTACGATATCGCGCTTGACCTTTCGAGGATGAACCGCGTCCTCGCCTACGATCCGCATGACCTCACCCTGGGCGTTGAACCCGGAGTTCGCATCGAGGATCTGCTGAGCACCCTGGCGGAGAAAAACCAATTTCTGCCGCTGGCCGTTCCGTTCGCGGAGCGTGCGACCATCGGCGGCATCGTGGCCGCAAACTCCAGTTCGCCATTGCGCCACGCTTATGGCGCGGTGCGCGATTTCTGCCTGGGCATGGAATTCGTCACCGCGGATGGTGCGCAGGCCAAGAGCGGCGGACGCGTGGTCAAGAACGTCACCGGTTATGACCTTCACAAATTGCTGATTGGTTCGCTGGGCACGCTGGGGGTGATCACTCGCGTAAATTTTCGCACGTTTCCCATGCCGCAGGCGCAGGGACTCGTTCGCCGCTTCATTTCCGTCGGCGGAATCTGCGTTTGATTTCTGCCGTGCGGTCGCCCATTCCGTGCTGACGCCTCAGATGGTCGAGGTCGCCAATCCGGGCACGGCGGCGTTGATCTTCTCCGGAGAATTTGCCGCGCGCCTCGAACCGCGGACCTGGACCGTAATCGTGTCGGCGGCGGGACAGCAGACCGTCGTGGATCGCCACGAGCGCGAGTTCGGCCAGTTGGCGGGGGCTGCGGATGCGGATGATTTTCTGCCGTTGACCGGCGACGAGTAGTCGATCTGTTCTTGCAAAAATCAGCGAGTTTCCGAGGCTGATGCTCGAACGAGATTCCTCTGCGTTGATTTTTCGCATCAGCGCTGTGCCCGGCATGATGGCTGGGCTGGTCGCAAAACTCCGCGCCGTCGCCCTGCAAGGCGAACTCGATTTTGTTGCTCTCGCGCGGGCCGCCGGAATTCTCTACGCCGCGTTCCTTGCCCCCAATGGAAAACTCGGCAGCGCCCGAAACTCTGGCCCGGACCGTTACGGAAGTGTTCCGTGTTTGCGCCCTGCCTGAACTGCGGGTTTCGGCCATGCTTGAGTGGGCTCCGGCGGAATTGAAACCGGCCCCGAAACCGTGTGGGGTCCGCCGCGCCCGGATTTTGAATTGATGCGGCGCGTGAAACATTCGTTCGATCCGCAAAATATGCTTGCTCCGGGGCGCTTCGCGGGCGGGATATGAGGCCATGACCGAACACGTAACCAGCGTTCAGGAAACAACCGCGCCCCAGGCGCAGAGCGGATTTTCAGGCGCGGACATTCCCGCGTACGAAGACTACGCGCACTGCGTTCACTGCGGACTTGTGCCTGAATCATTGCCCCACTTACAAACTCTGGGGCCTGGAGGCCGATTCTCCCCGCGGAAGAATTCGCCAGATTGATGCTTGTGGACCAGGGACGACTGCCGCTGGGCGATTCCTTCGTCAAACACATCGATCAGTGCCTGGATTGCCGGGCGTGCGAGACGGCCTGCCCATCGGGCGTCGAATACGGCAAGCTGGTGGAAGCGGCGCGCGCCCAGATCGAACAGAATTATCAACGGCCATTTTTTTCCCGCGTCTCTCGCGGATTTCGTATTCCGCCGCCTGCTCCCGTATCCCCGGCGTATCGCGCTGCTGGCGCGCACTCTCTACTTTTATCAGCGCACCGGTGTGCAATCGCTCGTCCGCGCGACCGGGGTCCTGCGATTGTTCGGCCTTGCCGATAAAGAAAAGCTTCTGCCGCCGATCGATCAGCGTTTTTTCTTCTCCAAGCTGGGGCGCACGTATCCGGCAATCGGACCGAAGCGCGCGCGAGTGGCCCTGTTCGCGGGATGCGTCGCGCAGGTGAGTTTTTCCGCCTTGCACGAGGCCACCATTCGCGTGCTGACGGCGAACGGTTGCGAAGTCGTCGTTCCCGCCGGGCAAGTGTGTTGTGGCGCTCTGGCGGCGCACGCCGGAGTACGCGATGTGGCGCGAGGGCTGGCTCGGGAGAACCTGGACATTTTCCTCGGGTCCGATTTCGACGCTGTGATCACCAATGCGGCAGGATGCGGCTCAACACTGAAAGAGTACGAACATCTGTTTGCTGAGGGAACTCCCGAGCACATCAAGGCGCACGCCTTTCGGAAGAAGATGCGGGACGTTACCGAGTTCCTTGCCGATCTCGGATTTCGGCCCGACTCGCCGGAATGCCGCTGCGCGTGACGTATCAGGATTCCTGCCACCTTCTGCATGGGCAAAAAGTTCGCGAGGCCCCGCGCAAACTGTTGCGCGCCATTCCTGGACTGGAACTGGTGGAGATGGCCATGGCCGATTATTGCTGCGGCTCGGCAGGCTCCTACAACGTCACCGAAACGGAAACCTCGCTCGCACTTCTAGCGGAAAAGATGAAGCACGCCCGCGCCACGAACGCGCCGATCATCGTTACGGCAAATCCTGGTTGCCTATTGCAGATGCGCGCGGGAGCCGAGATTCACGGAACGGGCCAGGAAGTCGTGCACGTCATGGAATTGCTTGACCGCGCGCTGGTGAAGCATTCCTAACGGTTACTGAAATCGCCCGCTATCTTTCGCCGATAAGGTACCGGCACCCGCTTGATCCCATCTTTGCGGAATGCACCGCGCCGGCCGGAACGTCACAGCGCTGCCCCACGCGATACGTGTGAGTTTCTCCACCGTGCGATAGCGTCATTTCCCCGTCGAGAATAATGTGCGCGGTCTCGGCGGCGTGGGTGTGGTCAGCGTAAAATGCGCTCGGACCGTCCTGCCAGACATAGGTGTGGAGAAAGCCTTCGCTCCGCAACTGTCGTTCCAGCGATTTTTGATCAGCAGCCATTTTTGTATCCGTTGCCACATAAACCCAGGCCTGCGCATAGTCACATTGCCTTTATGCGCGTTTTATTTCGGGCGAAATAACCCCGCCGCAATCCGCGCCACCGTTCGCCGCGGAACCAGCCTCACGGTTTCCGCGCCAAGCCAATTCGTGAATCCCGAGACCACCGAACTTTTCCCTGCCGCCAACGCCCGAAGGCCGACGCGAGCAACCTTCTCCGGCGTTTCCGGCGCGCGCCTGTGTGGTTGCGCTGGCCGGCAACCTGAAAAAATTCCGTCTCCGTCGATCCAGGACACAGGGCGCAAACACGCACGCCATGCTGCCGGACCTCTTCCGCGAGTCCCTCGGCAAAATGGAGGTCGAACGCCTTGGTCGCGGCATACGTCGTGATGTATGGGACCGCCTGAAAGGCTGCGGCGGATGCCACGATCAGAATATCTCCGTTGCGGCGCGCCATCATTCCAGGAAGATAAAGATGCGACATGTGCACGACCGCGGTCACATTAACTTGCGTCATGGCAATCAGCCGGTCGACCGGCACTTTAGAGAATTCGCCATAGGCGCCAAACCCGGCGTTATTGCAAAGCAGATCAATCGTGACGCCTTTCTCCTCGGTAAACGAAAAAATCTGTTGCGGCCCCGCTGGCTGCGCCAAGTCTGCGACGCAGACCAGAGTACGGATGTTGTGCTTGGCACTGAGTTCCGCGGCAAGTCCCACCAGACGGTCGCGGCGCCGCGCCGTGAGCACCAGGTGCGTTCCGCCCGCCGCCAACTCCCGAGCCAGAGCCGTTCCGATCCCCGCGCTGGCGCCCGTAATCAGAGCCCACTTGCCTTGCCAATGATTCATGCCGCCCTCCACGGGAATTCTACAGGACGTGCGCGTATTTGAGGAGCAGATGAACCGCAAGACCGAAACGGCGGCAAACCGATCGAGCGCTCCGAGCGACGCCTTTGCAATTCGGGGCGAAGTCAGGGGATGGCCGAAAAGCAGAAGGTTGCCCCGTCGCGGAATCAGCAGCCAATTTTCGCGAACAATTTAGCCGACGCCGGACTTCGTAAAAAAAAGAAACGACCCCAGTTTTCGTCTTGCCAGAAGTTTGTGCTAGTCTGATTGGGCTTCTTAGAGTGGAGAGGTGTCCGAGCGGTTTAAGGAGCACGCTTGGAAAGCGTGTGTCGGGGAAACCCGACCGTGGGTTCGAATCCCACCCTCTCCGCCATCCACTTACAGCGAGCTTTACGATATTGACGTTTCGAGGATGACCCGCTGCGACTTCTTAGGCTGGGACGGGTCAGTGATAACTGGATTGAGATAATGGCGAGTGGAATTCACCGTGCTGCCGCCCACTGCAATTCTCCTTGGATCACTACCGCGTAGCCTTATCCGTGTTCTGTCCCACCATAATGCGCCCAATACGAGGCACACCCAAATGTTTCGATAGCTTCATCTTCTGGATTGATTTGAGGGAAATGACCGGATTCTGGTTAAGATCGGAGTGCAAAGGAATCCGCGATTCTGTTGGTTGTCGCGACAAGCATCTGGGTATGGAAACGTGTGGTCCCGCAAGATCCCCTCTCATCGGTTTGAAGAGGTGATACATTGACCAATCGAGTCGGCACTCAATTTCTGGAATTCGCAGCTCACCGCAACCGGAGGACGAAACATTATGAAGCGTACGCACCTGTTTCTTGTTGTTGTCATCTTTGCGTGGATGACCGCTGGAGTCGTCGCGAAATTTTTCGGGAACCCCGCTATTGTGGCCGCTGCCAAAGTGCAGGCCCCTTTATTCGTAGTCGATCCTTATTGGCCAAAGCCCCTGCCAAACCACTGGATCACCGGATCCACGATTGGCCTCTCGATCGATGCCGAAGATCATGTCTGGACCGTCCATCGTCTCGATTCGATTGAGAAGAATTTCAAGGCTGCCGACCTGAAGCTTGGGGAATGTTGCAAGACCGCCCCGCCCGTTCTGGAATATGACCAGGATGGAAATCTTTTGAAGTCCTGGGGTGGTCCGGGAGAAGGCTATCGTTGGCCAGATAGCGAGCACGGAGTCACCGTCGATCACAAGGGCAATGTTTGGGTTGGCGGGAATGGTATGAAGGATACCGAGATTTTGAAATTCACGAATGACGGAAAGTTTCTGATGCAGTTGGGCACCTACGGCGTACATCACGGCAGCAACGACTTGGAAAATTTCTGGCGCCCCGCCAGAATCACCGAGGATGCCGGAGCGAACGAAGTTTATATCGCGGACGGCTACGGCAATCGCCGCATCATCGTCCTCGATGAGGACACCGGCAAATACAAGCGTCACTGGGGCGCTTACGGCAAGAAACCCGAGGATGCGGTCGATACCGGAAAAGCGGGAGGTCAGGTTGGAGATGAGGGATCGATTGGCTCCTATGATCCGAATGGTCCGCCGTCTCAAAATTTTAATACCGTGCATTGCGTGATCATCGCCAATGACGGACTCGTTTACGTTTGTGACCGCGTGAATGACCGGATCCAGGTCTTTCATAAGGATGGCACATTCGTGAAAGAAGCGTTCATCGACACCAAGACTTTGCGTTCAGGGTCGGTGTGGGATATGGCTTTCTCCAAAGATCCCCAACAGACTTATATCTATGCGGCGAATGGAGTGAATGAAAAAATCAACGTGATCCTGCGCAGTTCGCTCCAGGTAGTGACTTCGTTTGGTGATGGCGGCCGGTTGCCGGGGGAGTTCTATGGCTGCCACAATCTGGCGGTCGATTCCAAGGGCAACTTGTATGTTGCTGAAACCTATTCGGGCGCGCGAGTCCAACGGTTTCTGTACAAGGGCATTGGCCCGGTCGATCGGGAACAAGGAGTCCTTTGGCCACACCAACCTTGAAATTTCGGAATATCAGGAAAGCCCAATGCTGATTACGTTCGTGCATGCGCGGTACTCTCAAATTCGTTGCGCAGGAGGGCAGAAAAGGTGTGTGGTGCCCGAACTGGAAGTTCCAATCGGAAATTGCGATTTGGGCTCCCATCAGGCAGGCCGGGCCAAAGCGCTACTTCCGGATTGAAAAACTTATTTTCAAAAAGGAGTCGGCAATGAAAGTAAAACTGGGCCTCCTTGTTTTTCTAATCGCGTTCGTTGTCCCGGGCAATGGCGTGACCACCGCACAACAGGAAACGTCGAGCCCCAAGCCGCTTCCCGCCACCTACGTCAGCTTCGAGGACATTCAAGCCAATTTGAAAGCAGCGCCGAATGGGGCGACGAATCCTGAGCCAAATGTTCGCGTGGTTGACGCCGGAGGGTACAACGTTTCCGTCGGCGTCCTCCATAGGCCCGCGAATCCGCTTGGCGGCTCCGCCGTGCATTTTAAGGTGACGGAAATCTATCACGTGACAGATGGCGCAGGGACCTTGGTCACCGGGGGCGTTATGTTCAATCAGAAGACCAGGCCACCGGAGGCGATTTCGGTCCGACTGGAAGACGGCCCCGGCGCAAGCGGCACGGGAATCCAAGGTGGTGTAACCCGCCGGATCAAGGCGGGCGACGTGGTAATTATTCCCGCGGGTGTGCCGCATTGGTTTAGCGCCATCGAGGGATCGATTACTTACGTTGTCGTGCGCGTCGATCCCAACCGGCTCATTGCCATCAAGTAAATCGAAATTTCACAGGAGCTGCGAAAAACGAATCCGCCGCGCCTGCGAATCGCGATTCAGAAAAGGACGCGGTCGGCTCCGAACTGCAAGATCTCGAAATCTCCTCCGCGAGCAATCGGAGTTTCTGTGGCAGTCCCATGATCCTTGCGAGTTCGCGATCAAGTGCGACCCGCGCTCAGTTCTTGAAATTATTCGGGCAGTCTCTGGCGCTTGGCGTATCGCCCCGGTTCTGGTTTGTATTTCTTAACGCGCTTCATCGCATCGCGAATCGAAAACTGGTTGGCCGCGCGCAGCTTGTCTAGTTCCTTCCATTCCAGCGGAAGCGCGACCGGGGCGCCGGGGCGCGCGCGAACCGCGAAATCGGCAATCGCCGTCGCGGTGTAATCATTGCGAAAATAATCGATGAAGATTTTTCCTTTGCGCTTGGCCTTGGTCATGGTCGCGACGTAGGCAACCGGAACGTCACGAACCATCTCCGCCGCGACTGCCGCTGCTGAACGCTTTTACTTCTTCCCACTTATCTTTTTCAGCCAAACTGACGGGTGACGTGAAGCCCCTTGCCCCCGGTGCATTTCAAGAAACTTCCAGGCCCTTGTCCTTCAGCCTCCGCCGCAAATCCTTTGCCGCAAGTTTGACGGCATCGAACGGCACACTTTCGTCCGGATCGAGATCGAAAATCAGACGGTCGGGATAGTCAATCCGCTCGACGCGCGCGCCCCACGGGTGGAATCTCGATCGCTCCCATTTGCACCAATTCAATCAGGCCCTTCTCGTCGTCGATATAAAGATATTCGTAGGACTTTCCTTTATGTTTCCAACGGAAGGGTTTCACATCAGGACCGAGGCCGGTGCCCGGGTTGCGCTGGTAAAAGCAATCGCCCGAAGTGCCTTCCGGGCAGCGCAGCAGGCTGAGGGGATGTTCCGCGACGCCCTTCAACATCCATCGAGAAGCAGCCGCGTAATATTCCGCAAGTTCTCCTTTCGTTACTCCAACGATCCTTGAAGATCACGCGATCGGGGTGGCGAAATGGAGACACCTGCAACGTCGCGGCGCTCGCGCTTTTCTTTTTCGGGCGGAGAGCACTTGCTTTCACCGCGGCGGGCTTCTCCATGGTCACCTCCTGCGGCATTCTTGTCTTCCCGCAGTCCCTGAAACGATGGATGGCGAACGTGGCCATCCTCCGTCCACTCCGTAAACGAAACTTCGCACAGTAAAACGGGCTTTACCCAACGGGCGCTCTTCAGCAGGCTCCGCGGCAGGTCCTTAACGGGCGGCGACATCGGCGGCCAGTGGTGTCAGCCGGTGGGGACATATTCCTTGGCGTCCGCCATCCCAAAACCCGTACCCACCTTTCCCGCATATCCGCAAGTCGCCATTCTGGTAGTAGCCCAGGTGCAACGCGCCTATGGCCGCTGCGGTCCCTGCAGGGCGGCGGTGTAGCCGATGATCACGAATTCCTGCCGCTTGACGCATTTGGACTTCAGCCAGCTTTTCTCGCGCCCGCGCGGTAGGAAGAGTCCGCGAGCTTGGAGACCACCCCCTCCAATCCCAGCGTGCACGATTTCTCCAACATCTCGGCTCCATGCCCCACCACGTGATCGCTGTAATGCAGAAAAGAATCGTCGCCGGACTTCTTCAGAAGTTTTTCCAGCGCTTGTTTGCGAGAAATCAGAGGTTCATCTGTCAGGTCCTTGCCATCAACGTGAAGCAGGGCGAACACGTATGCCTGGATCGACTGGCGGTTGCCGCCGTCACCTAACGCGTGCTGCATGGCCTGAAAATGCTCTTGCCGGCCCGGTCCAGCACCACCGCTTCCATGTCCAGGACCGCCGCCTTCACTTTGAGCTTTGCAATCGAGGCGTGGATGGAAGGGAATTTATTTGTCCAGTCATGGCCGTTTCGGGTTCTCAGCCGCACGTCGCCGTCGGAGCGAAATGCCAAAAGGCGGTAACCGTCGAATTTTATTTCGTGCAGCCAATGGTCTCCTTCCGGAGGTTTCTTCGCCAGGGTGGCCAGTTGCACGCCGGGATATTGCTTCATCAGTTTGAGCAGGGAAGTGCTGGGCTTCGCGGAATTCCCAACCGTGGGCGCGTCCACGGCGATTTCGTCCATCGAACGGCGCGAGGTAATGCTGGTCTGCTCCTTTTCCAGGAAGTTGGCGGCGCCGGCCGCGTCGCGCGATTCTTCATCTTGGACCTTCATCAGCAACCAATTTTCCTTCTTCTCATCGGTGCGCATGCGCACCAGGTTCCACGCACCCTTCAGGCGCTCGCCGTGCAAAATAAAAGCCAGGTGCCCCTTCTTCAGGCCCGCATGCGGATCGCCCCGGGGTTCCCAGGTTCCGCGATCCCAGAGCATTACTTGCCGCCGCCATATTGTCCCTCGGGAATCGTTCCTTCAAATTTTCCGTAGGAGAGCGGATGGTCTTCGGTACGCACCGCCAGCCGCTTGTCTTCGGGATTCAGACTCGGTCCCCTGGTCACTGCCCAGCTCAACAGAACGCCATCCAGCTCCAGCCGCAGATCGTAATGCAGGCGCGTGGCATCGTGTTCTTGTACCAAATAAGAGTACCCCTGGCGCGATGCGGCAGTCCTCGGAGGCGGTTCCGGCGTTTTGCTGAAATCGCGTTTGCGTTTGTATTCTTGAAGCGCCATACGGTCTTCAGAGTTCTAAGGCAGCCCGGCCTGGCGCCAACCTCTCGGGCGCGCCACAGCCATGTATACATGGCATCACAGAACCGATTCCAGTGGAATACCGTTAATTCCTGCGCCTGCGAGCATTCGCGGCATCGGCGGCAGAACGCCGCATCGCGTAACTACACTTTTTTCTCGATGGACGCTATGCGTTGGCGGGGCTAGCCTGTTGTGTGATCGGCAGCCCTGAGGGATAGAATACCGGCGCGTGCATGCGGAGGAGGGATATGCCAACCAGCGCTTGGAAAGGTTTTATATCGTTTGGTTTGATCTCTGTACCGGTCCGGCTGTACCCTGCCGCCCGTTATTCTCACATCAGCTTTCATGAGATCCACCGAAAGTGTGGTACGCGCGTTCGTCAGCAGCTGTTCTGCCCCTACGACAATGAAGTCGTTTCGCGTGATGAAACTGCGCTGGGCTATGAAATCGAAAAAGACAAATACGTACTCGTCGATCCCGTCGAATTGAAGCAGCTGCAACCGAGTTCTTCGACGGCCATGGAGATCCTTCAGTTTGTGAAGCTCAAGGAAGTCGACCCCATTTATTTCGAGACTTCCTATTTTTCGGTGCCCGAAACAGCCGGCGAACGCGCCTATGCGCTTATTCTAAAAGCCATGGAAGATATGGACTACGCGGCAATTGCCAAAGTAACGCTGCACCAGCGGGAACGGACGGTAATCATCCGTCCTTATCAGGGAGGATTAATTCTCCATACGATTTACTACCCCGCGGAAATTCGCCAGGTCAAGGGCTACGGCAAGACGAACGTAAAGGATTTGAAGAAACAGGAAGTGGAGCTTGCCGAGCGATTTGCGAAAGCGTTGGTAAAGCCATTCCGCCCCGAACAGTTTCATGACCAGTACTCGGAACGAGTCGAACAGCTCATCGCCAGCAAGGCCAAGGGCCAACCCGCGCCAAAATTGGTAAAAGGACCACGTCTCGCGCCAGTCGTGGATTTGATGTCCGCGTTGAAGAGCAGCCTTGCCAACAAGGGAAAATCGGAAAACGGTGTGAGGCCGAAAAGACTACGGAAAACCGCGTAGCGGCCGGATCGTGCGGCGCCCCCGAGGCCGGCGAGCCCTTGCGCACCAGGCGTCCCTTTCGCTGACGCGTAGTGTGAAACCAGGCGCCGGGAGTCCAGACTCCACGTGGAAGTGATACCCACAAAAACAGACGAGGAATAGTCAAAACTGTTCTGGGTGGCGACCCACAACGCTTCCTTCGGTGTTGGTAAAGGCGGAAGCGCGCCAAGGCTGACAACTCATCGCCAGTGATTGGAAACGCTGTGCCGAACTTGCCTTTCTCTGCTACACTTTTCGGCTCCGGTCCGGGGTGGTGCAATTGGTAGCACATGGGCCTTTGGAGCCTAGAATCCTGGTTCGAGTCCAGGCCCCGGAGCCATACCTTAGCGGCCGTCACCATCATGAACACACCTGATTTGGCCCTCGGCGCAATCTGGTATCTGGTCTTTCTGTTCTCGACGACGTGCCACGAAGGTGCGCACGCGGTGGTGGCCAAACTCGGCGGAGACGTAACCGCGGCGGAGGGGGGACAGGCGTCGCTCAATCCAATCCCTCATATCCGGCGCTCCCCTTTTGGGATGGTGGTTGTTCCCATCCTTTCGTATCTCGTTGGCGGCTGGATGATTGGCTGGGCCAGCGCGCCGTTTGATCCCTCCTGGCAGAGGCAGTATCCGCGCCGCTCCGGTTGGATGGCGCTGGCGGGGCCGGCCGCCAATTTCTCTCTAATGCTCCTGGCAGGGATTGCCATTCGGATTGGCATCATGGCCGGCTATTTTCGGGCCCCGCAATTCCTCCACAGCTATGCTGATCTCGTGTTGCCTGCCAATGCCGCCCAGCCCACTTTTCTCACTTCCGCTCTCAGCATCGTGTTTATCCTGAACCTGCTCCTGGGAACATTTAACCTCCTTCCCGTGCCTCCGCTGGATGGCAGCGCCGGGATCATGGTGCTCATGCCGGACGGCGTGGCTCATCGGTACCTCGACTGGGTGCAGCACTCCAGAAATTTTGCGCTGCTCGGTTTGATCATCGCGTGGTCCCTGTTCGACCGTATTTTCCAGCCGGTGTTTTCCTTCGCACTGCACGCCCTTTACGCTGGCGTGCACGGCGCCTAGATCGGAGGCGCCAACATCGGGCCCCGATAGCGCTTCCGAGAGTCCCGCTAGATTGTCCATTCTGTTTCAAAATTGCACAGTCGTCTCAATTTGTGCATCGGTTGACACGCCGTTCGCTTACCTTCGGGCACCTAAATCCTTCCGTTGCAATGCGTGCAAATATTCTTGCTCTGGCCCACCGTCTGCAGTAAGCAGGGGCAGGAGCGTACTAGTGATGGGTAACTCATTCAATGATTCCGAAGATTACCGGATTGAAATTTCGGGCTGGGGGCTGGATAACAGCTTCTTCGTCGAACGCACCGACTTATTGTGGACGGCGGACGGAGAGAAACAAGTGCAGTTGCATCGCGCGTTGGCTGAGGGAGCAGTGGTGTTCATTCGCCTGCTGGCTTCGGAGCCTTCGATCGGATCGGTTCCGGTTGCCTATAGCATTCAAGAGGTTGTGCCGATGGATTGCAGCGGGCGGTGCCAGATCCGGCTGTCCAAACTGCACCCGCGCTGCAAGGAATCTTTAGCGGGAAATAGTGCATCTAAAGCAGTAGAGGACTCACAAAGGGTATGCGACGTGCAGGTGGAAGCGGCAGGGTTGCAACGCGAGGAGGTCCTCCAATGAAACCAGAGAGCACAATGAAGAGAACCAATCAAGACCGAGTGGCGACTTACGAAGAAGTTCGTCACGCCACCTCCTCGACGCAGGACCGTGTGGTGGAGCTGTGCAACGTGCAGGGCAATTATTGCGAGATGAATTCGGACAATGCAGGAATCATCCGTTATCCGGCCGAGGAATTTGAGTTTTTCGCCTATTTGAGCGACATGGACGAGAGCCTCGTCAACTAGTTGAGCGACCTGTGCCAAAGGCAAAATTCGCCTTTGGCACAGGTTACCAGCTGTTTCAGTCCAAATTGGAACGAAGATTTTAGCGCAACTCACCAACCTGGAATCCCCGCCAACAAGTTTTCAGCCTCGGCAAGATTGTTTTCCCCTTTTCTCCGTCTCAATTGATTGCTTGCAGTAGGGTTACGGGAGACTCGCCGCAAAGACCACGCCAAGGTGATGCTCGGTCGGGCCAGCCGATTTGCGATTTGATTTTGGCATTGGCCGTGCCAGTCAATCGGCATGAACACTTTGACGGCACCTCCAAAAGATGTCCCGAAAGAAGTCCACATGGTTCGCGGCAGTTCCGACGAGGCCATGACCATCTGCGTGCTGGACGACGAGCCTGGAATGGTGGACATGTTGCAGGAGTCGCTCCGCTGCCTGGGCTTCACCTCGATTGGCACCTGCAGTCCGCAATACGCGCTGGAACTGGTGGAGGAAGGCCGCGTGCGCGTGGTGATGTCTGACATCAAAATGCCGGGAATGGATGGCCTGCAGTTTCTGGAGCAGGCCATCCGGCGCGACCCCGGCGTCTATGTCCTTCTTATGACCGGCTACTACTCGCTGGATAACGCGGTCGCGGCCGTCAAGCGCGGCGCCTATGACTATATTCCGAAGCCGGTCGACCGCTCGCGTCTTAAGAAATCCCTGGACGAACTCTCCGATTCTTTCCGCAAGCGCAAGCGCATCCGCGGCCTTGAGCAGCAGCTGCTCTCCGACCTGGAGTTTCACGGGATTGTGGGCCACAGCCCGGCCATGGTGGAAGTGTTCGAAATGGTCCGCAAGGTTGCGCGGCATTACACCAACATCCTGCTGATCGGAGCGACCGGCACGGGCAAGGAATTAGTCGCCAAATCGATTCATCAGATGAGTCCAGTCTCTCAGCAGCGCTTCGCGGTCTGCAACTGTTCCGCAATGGTCGATACGCTGCTGGAGAGCCAGCTCTTCGGACATGTGCGCGGCGCGTTTACGGGAGCTACGGATACGCGGCCCGGGCTGTTCGAATATGCGAACGGCGGCACCGTTTTCCTGGACGAAGTCGGGGAAACGTCGCTTTCCATGCAAGCCAAGCTGCTGCGGGTGATCCAGAACCGTGAAATCCAACGCGTAGGCTCGCCGGAAGTTCGCCACGTCGATGTGCGTCTGGTGGCCGCCACGAACCGCGATTTGCGCGCCGAGGTGCTTGCCGGACGTTTTCGCGAGGACCTTTTTTATCGACTCAGCACCATCCAGATTCGCGTACCCAACCTCTCCGAGCGCCTGGAAGACATTCCGCTGCTCATTCAATATTTTTTGAAAAAATACAACGAAGCCTACAACAAGGAGATTCGCGGCCTGACCCGGCGCGTGCAGACCGTGCTGGCGCAGCATCCCTGGCCGGGCAATGTTCGGGAGTTGGAAAACGTGATTTCCTGCGCGTGCCTTACCTCGGTCAACGAATTTATCGACGTGGACGACCTGCCGGAAACTCTTCAGAAACCGGCTGCCCAAAACGGGCGGGGCGGTGATCCCTGGCGCCCGTTGCCTCTGGAGGAGGTTCGCAAGCAGCACATCCGGCGCGTTCTCGAGTGCTGCGAAGGCAATCGGGTGAGGGCCGCTCAAATGCTGGGCATCGGGCGCACCAGCCTGTACCGGTTCCTGAAACGGGTTGAGAAAAAATCAGCGGGTTCGGCGGCCGTGTAGCGAAGTGCCTGGTTTCTTGGCTCGATTAGGGCTTCGCGGAAACCGGCTTCCATTGCGGAGGGAAATTTCCAGACGGGGCGCGTTTCGGGCGTCTACTTGACCACGACCCGCATCTGGAACTTCGTGAGCCGAGAGTTGAAATTTTACTTTTTTGAGATTTGAATGCCGATTTCCTTCTCGATGGCACGCACGGCGTCCGGAGAGATGTCGACGAACTCAACGCCAACTCCGACACCTTTCAAGCAGTAGCGAACCTCGGCCCGTGCCTGGACCGAGATCCCGGTGGAAGATAATCGAAACGTGAGCTTCAGAACCGCGCCATACGGAAAGTCCTTGTCCGTATTCACGAACATACCATGAGGGCTGAGATCTGGAGGGCGAACGGCGATGTCCTCGGTGGCGCCTTCATAGCTCATGGAAAGTTCACACAGCTGCGGATAGCGCTGATCCCTTCTGGTGGACACGACTGGTTTGCTAGTTGTAGTGCTCATGCTGGAACGACTCCCTCCATGTCTTGAACTCGAGGTGAACTGCGAGCAGGTTTTTGCTCCACGCTGCATCGCGTGCCGCAGTTTGGACAGAACTTGAACGAGGGAAAGATGTGATGCGAACATTTACGGCAGTCAACTGATGAAACAATTTCCATGGGGACGACGCGAAGAATTTCCTCCAGCGTGGTAAGACCCAGGCGAAGCTTTTCCATCGCATCGTCCTGCATCGAAGTCATACCGCCTGCTCGGGCCATTTCGCGGATCTGGTCAGTGTTCCCGCTGGTGCGAATCACGGTTCGGATCGAGTCATCAAAACGCAGCAGCTCGTATATTCCCACCCGGCCCTTATAGCCGGTCTGGTCGCACTTGCCGCATCCGACAGGAACCGCCATCGTCTTGGGCGGCCGAAGAACTCCATTTTGGATCATGCGAACCTGGAATTCCGAACTGGCCGGCTCGACCGAATGGCAGGAACATAGCTTTCGCACCAGGCGCTGAGCCAAAATCCCGGTGAGTGAAGAGCTGATTAGAAATCCCGGAATTCCGAGATCCAGCAATCGCACAATCGCGGAAACGCTGTCATTGGTGTGCAGAGTGGAAAGAACCAGGTGTCCTGTTTGCGCCGCTTTCATGGCAATTTCGGCGGTTTCGCGATCGCGGATTTCGCCCACCATGATGATGTTGGGATCCTGCCTCAAAATCGACCGCAGCACGCTGGCAAAGGTCATGCCCGCCTTGGTATTGACGTGCGCCTGATTGATGCCCGGGAGAACGTACTCGACCGGATCCTCTACGGTCACAATATTTACCGACGGCGTGCGCATCTTGTGCAGCGCCGAATACAGAGTGGTACTTTTCCCTGACCCCGTGGGGCCGGTGACCAGGATCATGCCCTGGGGTAGCGCCAGTAAGTTCGAGAGATCTTCGGAAGCCCCTTCCGGAATTCCCAGGTCGGAGAACGAAGTCAAGGGCGCGGAGGTCTCCAAAAGTCGAATCACGACTTTTTCACCGTACTGGGTCGGGAGGGTCGAGACGCGAAGATCAATCTGCCGCGCTCCGATCGAGACCATGAAGCGGCCGTCTTGCGGTGACCGGCGCTCGGAAATGTCCATGTCCGAGAGAATCTTAATGCGGGAAATGAGTGAATTTTGAATACCGCGCGGCACGCTTTGAAGATCGCGCAGTACTCCGTCCACGCGGATGCGGATCGCGGTTTCCGACGCTCGCGGCTCGATGTGAATATCGCTGGCCTGCTTGGCCATGGCTGTTTGAATCACTTCGGAAACCACGCGGACCGCGGGGGTCTTTCTCTGTCGCAGATCGGCCTGCATTTCCTGGATGGCTTCCTGGTTGCTCTGCCGCGAGCTGGTGGAGAAAAACTCGACTTCCTCGACCGGCACATAGTTGGGCGTATCCATCGGAGTGGGTGCCGGGGAATCCTGTCGGGGCTCCGGGGAGTAATGCACGTTGATCGCGCCCTGAATGTCGGCGCGAAACGCTAAGCGTGGGGAAATCTTCATGCCCGAAGTGAAACGCAATTCATCGAGCATCCCCAGATTTTGCGGTGTGGCCATGGCCACGACCAGGCAATTGGTGTCCACCCGAATTGGCAGCACGCACCAGCGCTCCGCCACCGCGCGCGGGATTAGTTTCAACGCCGCAGGCTCGGGCGACAGCGTCGTAATGTCCATGTAGGGGATATGGGATACTTCCTCCAGGGCTTCGGCCAGGTCATTTTTGTCAATCAAGCCCCGCTCCAGCATGAGTTCGCCAAGATGAATCACCTTGCCCTGCTGCTCGGCGACCATCATATCCAAGTCCGCGGGCGATATTTTGCCCCGGTCCACTAAGATCTCTCCGACCTTCTTTTTCTTCATTTATGCATCCTGGCCAAAAGTAGATGTTGTTGCGAATCAGATGCTGTCTGTCCCGACGATGTAAACGCTGCGACGTCGACCCGGAATGAAAACTAATGGTAGCAATGTCGTAGAGCGAAGGTGCGAAGTTTGACTGGCCGCTGTTTCAGACTGGTACCTGTACTTTCGTACAGGTCGCCCGAATCCTCAGATAAATAGGGTGATAGTGTTTCGTTCCGGAACTTGCAGTCTGCGCTTTACTGATGGCAGCCGTTTAAAATCGGTGTTACAAGCTAAATGTTGCGCGATATCACCGGCTTTCAGATGTGTGTCTCGGTGCGATGTTCAGCCAACGTACCCGCGCTCTTTACCAATGTCCTCGAAACCGCCGTGCGACGAAGCTGTGGTTCAATCCGTAGCGACTGGCGCTCCCTGCGCAGTGCAGGCGGGCCCCTGGGTGCTGGCGGCGACCATTCTGGGTTCCAGCATGGCGTTTATCGACAGCACGGTCGTGAACGTGGCCTTGCCGGCCCTGCAAACGAGCCTTCACGCAACTGTCATTGACGTCCAATGGGTGGTCGAATCTTATGGCCTATTTCTGGGAGCCCTGATCCTTGTAGGCGGGTCTCTGGGAGACCTTTTCGGGCGCCGACGCATGTTCCTGATCGGAGTCGCTATTTTTGCAATCGCTTCGATGGCTTGCGGTCTGGCCTCGAGCATTCTGGCATTAGTCGTTGCGCGCAGTGTGCAGGGCGTGGGAGCGGCCTTCCTCGTTCCTGGAAGCCTGTCGATCATCGGCGCCAGTTTCGATGAGCGAACACGCGGCCAGGCCATCGGCACATGGTCCGGATTCACGTCGATGACCACGGCGGCTGGCCCGGTGCTGGGAGGATGGCTGATCGAGCACGTTTCCTGGCGTTGGGCCTTTTTCATTAACGTTCCTCTGGCGGCGGCGGTTATAGCCATTTCTGTATGGCGCATTCCAGAAAGCCGGAATCCAGCAGTGGGTTCCGTGGACTGGAAAGGGGCTTTGTTAGCCGTTGCGGGATTGGGCGGCGTCGTTTACGCCTTGATCGAATCGGTGAGCGCCGGCTGGCGAAACAACCTGGTGGCGGGAAGTTTTCTGGTTGGCTGTGTCTGCCTGATCGCTTTCGTCTGGGTTGAGGCCGCCATCGCTTCTCCAATGGTTCCGCTGGCTTTGTTTCGGTCGGCGAGCTTCAGCGGAGCGAACCTGCTCACACTGTTTCTCTACGCCGCCCTGGGAATCTTCTTCTTCCTCTTTCCGTTAAATCTGATTCAGGTGCAGGGATATTCGTCCACAGCGGCGGGAGCCGCGGCACTGCCGCTCATTCTGTTGATGTTTGTGTTGTCACGATGGTCCGGTGGTTTGGTGGCCCGTTTCGGGCCCCGGTTGCCGCTGGTGATCGGGCCGGGCATTGCCGCGGCAGGTTTTCTGCTTTTCGCCGTACCCAATGTGGGCGTCAATTATTGGAAGTCTTTCTTTCCGGCGTTTGTGGTTCTTGGCTTGGGAATGGCTGTAAGCGTCGCTCCGCTAACCACCGTGGTGATGAATTCGGTCGGGCGGGAGCGTACCGGCACCGCGTCCGGAATTAACAACGCGGTGGCCAGGATTGCCGGATTGCTGGCCGTGGCGATTTTCGGGATCATCATGGTGAAAGTTTTCAGTGGAACGCTAAATCGAAGTCTTGCGGGACAATCGCTTCCGCCGGATGTTCTGGGTTACCTTCGCGCCAACGAAATCAAACTTGCCGGCCTCGATGTGCCTGCGGGCCTCGGACGAGGCCCAGAGGAACGCATCCGTTCCCTGGTATCGGAGGCGTTTGTAGTCGGATTTCGAGTGGTGATGGTGATTTGTGCGGGATTATCTGTAGCCAGCGCGGTCGTCGCGCGGGTAATGATTCCTGCGAAAAGCGATTAGGTCTGGTGTGGCCGTCTTAACGGATCATTCTTCGCGCTACTCGGTCACCGCTTGTTTCCGCATACGGTGGTCACGTCCTGCTGCAGGCCTGGATCCATCTGGGTTTCCCATAGACTGGACGCGGCGCAAACCTGGGTGGCCGTGAGCCCTTCGGCTCCGCGCAGATCGGCGCCATGCAAGTTTGCGCCGCCGAGGTCGGTGCCGCGCAAAACCGCGCCGCCCAGCAGCGCGCCGCTCAAATCCGATTTCCGCAAATCGGCATCCGTGAGAATGGCTTTGGAGAGGTCGGCATTTTTCAGGTGCGCACCATTCAGGTTGGTGGAGGCCAAATAGGATTCCTCGAGATTGGTCATCGTAAGATTGGAATCTTGCAGATTGGCCTCGCGGAGATCCGCTTTCTTCAGGCTGGCGCGCTGCAGAAAGGCCGATTGCAAACTGGACTTGTACAGGTTTGCGCCGTCAAGCGTGGCATCAGGAAGCGCTGCGTCGGAGAGGTTGGCAAAAGATAGATTTGCGTCCCGCAGGTCGCTGCGGTCGAGGTTTGCCCCTTGCAAATCTGCTTCCGGCAGGGCTGCACGCGACAGCCTGGCACGATCCAGTACGGCATAGCGGAGATCAACCTGTCGCAGATTGGCCTCGCGCAAATCCGCTTCCGAGAGATAGGCGTTGCGCAGATCGGTCCGCCACAGGCGGGCTTTTATAAGAAACGCACCGTAGGCCTGGACATAGCGCATCCTGAGTCCATTGAGATTGGCGCCTTTGACGCCTTCGATTTCCTCATCGCGTCCCGTCCAGCCAGGCGGTTTTACGGACACTTCCGCCTCGGTCAACTGCGCGAACGGGTTGTAGCCAAAGGTCCACAGGACGTCGGGCGCCCAGGACCGGATGCCGGCCGCCGGTGACTGCGCGGCCCCGCGATAGTCATGTGGAACACCCACAAACGTGCCGATCGAGAGGAGGAAAAGGAGAAATCCAATGCTCGGCGGCACACTGCTCAAAACGCGGACAATTTTCTTGTTGAACGCTTTTACCTCGGAACCTAGTGGCGGCATCTCCGGCGCAAAAGCTCTCCGGCGATTCTCGGAAAGTTCATGGCTGCGGCAATCGCACCGGATACCAGCACGATGTGCAGCATCGTTCCACGCAGATCTTCGAGCGTCAGGTAGCGGGCCCAGAACAAAAGCACGGTTGCCGGCGCAATCCAATACAGGACGCCGATGGCAATGGCAGCCTCCAGAAATCCCAGCGGAGACTGTGAAATCCTCAACCATTTGAAATGCGTGCGCGCCGACCACCGCGCAAACCAGGGAAGCGCGGCGTCCAGCTTTCGGCCATCGGGAAAAATTGCGGGAAGTTGCGCAATGCCGTCCCACAGCCGCTGGGCGTACAGATGAAAACAAAGATACAAGCCGAGAATTACAACCGGCCCGAAGAGATAGAAGGGGATGAACGGCAGAGCGGATTTCATGGCCGAAAATGGCACGGCCGAAGCATTTTTGACCAGCTGAGCGTCCCGCGTGGTGAAAATCCTGAGCGCCACCAGCGCATCGAGCATCAGAGTCAGCCCCATCAGCCATGCGGTTTTCCGCGCCACGCCGAGCACCAACTTCAGTGAAGCCGGCGGGGAAATATCCTCCGGAAGGATCGCGCCGAAAAGATTTGATCCGGCCAGTTGCGGACCGAGAAGCCCCGTGGCTCCATGCAGATTGGCAGCCTGAAGGCTGGAGTACTGAAATTGCGTTCCAAGCAGCGTTGCATCGGCCAGATTGGCCTGCACCAGGCTACCGCCGCGCAGATCCGCGAGTGTCAGGTCAGCCTTCGTCAAATTGGCTTTGTTTAGCACAGCGTCGGGCAGGCGCGCGTCGACCAAATCCGCGGATTCGAGATTTTTTGCAGTGAAATCCGCCTGGTTTCCGGCGTCGCCATGCGAATCCAGCCACTGGACGTGGCTCTCCAGGATCTCCCGCACGCCTTTGCGTCCGAGCCGGTCTCCTTTCACGCTTTCGGTAGCGACCGGTTTTTCGTTTTCTGTGAAAGTCGGCATAATCAAGATCCTGAAACAATCGTTCGCCCCTGTGCGAACCGTCGACGGACTCCGCGACGAAGCTCTACTCTCCCTGAAACACAATCTTGGACTAGCGCAACGCGTCCGAGTAGCTACCCAATGGTCTAGAATGAGTACAGGTGATCCATAAGTCGTGGTGCACGTTCCGTGCCGATTTCTCAGCGATACGATTTTGTTCGCAGGGATCGTTCGTTTGAGTAAGATCTGCGTCCAGCGATTGCCAGGCGCGCGCGCCGCTCCCCTGCCTGTCCGGTTTTCACAAGGGGATCGCGACAGAGTACAACAGTGTGGTTATCTTTCCGGCTGGGGCTTTAGAAGAGGAAAAATTCCTACGTGCCGGAGTAAATTCCCGGATTGCTATGCATGAGGATTCGTATGGCCACTCCCCATTTGTTGCTGTCTAGCCTCTCGACGCGCACGACGTCCCCGATTTGTTCGCGATGAATGGGATCGTCCGGACCAAAATTCAACGTCAGTACCACATTCATCCCCACGGCGTAATGTGCGGTTGGCGTGACGAAATAGAGGCCGCTGCGCGACACATTCGCGGTCACGCAAATTTCCTCGGGGAAGAGGGGATCACAGGGACGCACCAGGACCGGCTCGGACAAGACCTCTCGAGGCGTCAGCCGACATTCCTTCGCTGCTGTTAACATAGCTATCGCTCCTGTCCCTCTGGACCGCCGGGAAGTCTAAGAATGTTCTAATCCAACCTTCAGGCCTTCGAGCATGCCTACACGGTAGGTGAACAATCCTCGCGAGTCCACAATCATCTGAATCCTGTGCTTTCTCAGCCACTACTCATATTCCTGTAGCCCTGTGCGCGGAAAATCGCAAGACCAAAAAAAAGGAGAGGCGTCGCGTGAGCGGCCGCCCCTCCTCAATGAGCCTGTCGGAGGAAGGCTCATTGGTGTATTGAATTGCCGTCCAAGCGGAAAATCGTTCCAGTTTTTTTCGCAGGAGAATGCCGTAGAAGAAAAAGCGAAATTGGCGGCACGGTTCAAGGCAGCCCTACAGACCGGAACGGCCTTGAGAAAACGGCGTGTCCGCCAGCTAGGCTGCTACCGCGCGGCTTCGTTTAGCGGCTTTCGAGGCAGCGAGCATCTCGCTGTTTCGAAGGTCTTGGACAATGATTTTCCCGGTTTGCACGTGCATGGCGTAAAACTGGTTCGAGGAGCGTCTGGCGAGGTCATACATGTGACGGCGCGCGCCTTCGAGTCCAATGACGCAGGCCCGCCAAAGTGAAGAACCATCGGAGAATTTCTCGAACAGGTCGTATTGATGTTTCATGGGAGTCCCTTTCTGGCGACCCTGTGAATTTATAAATATGCTAGTCCCATGTAGAGACAATGTCCAATTCATCCGTTCGATCATTAGTATCCGTTTCGCGGCATTTGGACACTGACCCGATCGTTAACGGATTTGGAGATAATGAGCCTGGGTCGCCTGCCTTCGAGTTCGTACCGTTCTAAGCGCCAGTCTTGCCGCGGCTACGAAAAATCCACACACTGAGGTCGGTGCTACTAAAATCCTCTGATCGACTGGCTAAATTACTTCATTGCCTTACAATGGGGGACTCGTGCCGCCATCCCCAGACCTTAGTCGCTTGCGCGTCGTCCTGGTTGCTCCGCGCAACCCTCTTAACATTGGTGCCGTGGCGCGGGCGATGAGCAATTTCGGTTTTCAGGCTCTGCGCGTGGTGAATCCTTACGATCCATCCTTCCGGGAAGCGCGTTCGGCGGTAGGTGCTTCGGAGATTCTGGCGAATGCAGAGCGCTGCGACACGGTGGCCGAGGCCGTGAAAGATTGCAGTCTGGTAGTGGGAACCACTGCGGTGCGTACACGCGACCTGCAGCATCCAGTCAGGCGGCCCGGAATATGGGGCGCGGATGATCCGCAAACGGCTCGCGTCGGAGAACGTAGCGTTGCTGTTCGGCTCGGAAAAATTCGGCCTTTCCAACGATGCCCTTAGCCATTGTCACTGGCTGGTCCGAATTCCTACCGGCGACCAGAATATCTCAATGAATTTGGGGCAGGCCGTCGCCGTCTGCCTCTATGAACTCATTCGAGAGGCAAAACAAGAACGCAGCGCGAAGCAATTGAAGCTGGCCTCAGCCCAGGAACTCGAACGCGTTACCACGCTTCTGTTGGAGGCGCTCCACACCAGCGGTTTCCTGGACCGCCGGCGCGTGTCGGACTCCGACGAAAGAATTCGCCGCCTGGTGCGCCGTCTGCGTGTGCCGGAGCGCGACGCTGTGATCTGGCTGGGCATGCTGCGTCAGATGCTGTGGAAGATGAAGCAAGGGCAGAAAACAGAAGTTTGAAGCTTCCACTTCAATTGCGTGGGTTAGCGGCGGCCGGAAAAAAAAGACTGCAGCAATTGCACCGATTCCTTGGCCAGCACCCCGGAGACAACTTCCACGCGATGATTGAGCGCCGGCGCATCGAGCACCTGCATGCAGGTGCGGATGGCGCCGCCCTTTGGTTCATCGGCGCCGTAAATCAGGCGCGCCACGCGCGCCTGCAGCAGCGCGCCGGCGCACATGGCGCACGGCTCAACCGTTACATAGAGCGATGTTCCGACGAGCCGGTGATTACCGGTCTGGCGCGCCGCTTCGCGCAGCGCCACGATTTCGGCGTGCGCGGTCGGATCGCAATCGGTGATGGTGCGATTTCCCGCCGCAGCCAGAATACGGTCATCCCGCACCACCAGCGCGCCGATGGGCACTTCTCCGCGCAGCGCGGCGGCTTGCGCCTGCACGATGGCTAGATGCATGTACTCGAAATCGTTCACGGCTGCGGCGGAGTAGCGGCAGGAATGATGTACTCAACCACCATAACGTCGTGCAATCGATCGTTGGTGCGGACGTGCGCAGTGTGGCGGCCCACTTCCCGCCAACCGGTCGCGCGGCACAGCACCAGCCCATCCTGATTGTGCACTAGAATTCGTCCCACCAGCTTGCGGTATCCAAGTTTGCCGGCGGTTTCCTGAATCGCGCGCATCAACTGGCGTCCCACACCATAGCTGCGAAACGCCCGCCGCACATAAATGTAAACTTCGCCAATGTCATCCAGCGCGATGCGATTGTCGTAGGGAGCGAGTGCGGCCCATCCGGCGATCCAGTTGCGCAATTCGGCGACCAGGATCGGGTGCTTCGGATCATGCTGGGTCGCATCGATCTGCAATCGCTGGTCTTCCACCGAACGTGGTTCGCAATCAAATGTATCCAGGCGATCCTGCACCGCTTCGTTGAAAATCTCGCAAAGCGGAGTGGCGTCTTCTTCCTGGGCCTGCCGAATCTGAAGTTGCGGTCGCGCGCTAGCGGTGCTCATGGGCGGCGATTTTATCAGAATCGAGACACAACGACAGCCGCTTCCGGTTGCCGTGTCGTCTTTTGTTCAATTTAGGGAGATCGCGAAAACGTCCGCAGCAGCGATCCTACAGATTCGGCAGTTCCTTGCCATCCGGCATCACGATTTTATCCAGGCGCATGAAGAAGGTGCCATTCTTGGTTCGGTGGCCGACGAAGGTGATCACGTCGCCGACCTTGATCGTGTTGCGATCCCAACCGCCGTACCGGGAAAGCATGGCTGGGCTGCGGGCCTCACCAATCCACTTATCGACTTCGCCTTTGTCATTCTTCACGTCGATGGAAATCTGCACGTGCGGATTCACAAACTGGAAGTCCGTTACGGTGCCTTTTACCGAAACCATTTTCTCGGTATCGTAGTTGGCCTCTCCGTGATGCGCCAATACCGGGCGGGATATAAAGACCAAGCAGAATAGGATGGCCAAAACGAACGCCAGCTTCTTCATTCCGATCCTCCTGAAAGCACCCATTGGACGTAATGGCCCGACGCGCAACGTGCGATGTCGCGTTGAAATAACGAACGAGATGATAAAAATATCCATCGCGATCCCCAATCTGTCAATCCCAAAATCAGAGCGCAACTTCCACCGAGCGGGTGCTTTAAATTCAGGGGCTCGAACAGCGCCGGGCTACTTTTGTCCGGACGCTTCCTTTTTTTCCAGCCCCATGAAGGTCTCGGCATCCTCGCAAAACTGCTCGGTCAGCTTCCAATCGCGCAGCTTGAACTCCAGCCGCGCGGTCCACGGCTTCGTGTACGCCTTGGGATCGTCAATGGTGATGTCGTCCACCAGATGATCGTGCGCAGTGCGGCGGAAACGCTCAATGACGTGCAGTTGATCGCTGTGCGGATGGCCGATGCGGTCCAGCCAGGTTCGATCGTTAAAGTCGATGGTGTCCACGACCAGCGTGTCGCCATCCCAGTGCCCGATGGAATTTCCCATCCATAGGGGAACAAGGCTTGCGTCATGCGGTTGCCCGTCCGTATAAATCTCACGGCGCAGGGAATCGACCTCGAAGAGCATCACCACTTCGTTGGGAGTCTGAATGAATTGGAACGGGAAGGGATGCATGTAAACGCGCGGCACGCCTGGAGGAAAGCAGCCGCGCAGCACCGGGTCATT
Organism: uncultured Acidobacteriota bacterium; assembly: GCA_963695945.1. Lineage (GTDB taxonomy): Bacteria > Acidobacteriota > Terriglobia > Acidiferrales > UBA7541 > Palsa-360. Next base: position 60,744 of record CAVOIX010000076.1, read on the forward strand.
GGTTTCCTCCAGCGGATATTCGTGCGATCCGAAAGAAGATTTCGCCGCCTTAAATTGCGCGAGTCCCCACTCGGTCATCGGCGGTTCCTCTTGGTTCAGCTCATAAATCCAAAATTGCATCGCCGTGGCTGGAGGCGCATCGCGCATCCAGACTCCTGACAGGTCTGGCGGCTGGCTCGAATTCGAGGTTTTCGACGAGGCGTCAGACGGTTTGGTCTGCGCAAAGATTCCCGGCGTAAAGCCCAGTAAAATCGCGAACACAAACAGAGTGCCCAGAGAACGGTTCTTCATAAGTATAAGAAGCCTCCGTGCGATTTGAATGCCCTTGTGAAAGCTGGCTTTGGCCGGGATTATACATCGCTCGGCGGGGATTCAACTCCGGAATGTTCAAGCTTCTCGAATTTGTTCATTTTTAGTGTCGAACGCGCTGCCGTGAGGTCCAGCGCGAAGGCCTCAGCGAAACATTTCCGCCCGACCGGAAAGTGTTATATATTAGTTATGTCCCCGGGAGCCATCAGATGAAGCTCGCGAAATTCCAGCTGCTCGTGTGTGTTTGCCTGATCCTTCCGATGTGCGCGAGGGCGCAGTCCTTACCGGCATCCTCTTCTGTTACGCCATCGGGCGGCGTGCCCACCGTAGCCCAGATTCTGAACCGCGCGGTCATTGCCGGCGGCGGCAGGGATGCCTGGATGCAAATTTACTCCACCCACCTGAAGGGCAGCGTGGAAGTTTCCGGGAACGCAGTTGGCACCTTTGAAAAATTTGACAAGGCTCCCAATAAATCGTTCGAGCGCATCGACCTCGGGCCGGCAGGTGTCGCGCTTCAGGGTTTCGACGGCACGAACGGCTGGAAGGCCGATCCCGGCCGCGACCCCGAAGACCTGCAGGGAAATGAGTTGGAGGACGCCCGGCTGGATGCGGATTTTTACGGCCAAATCCGAATCGCCGAACTCTATCCCAAACTAACGTTGCAGGGCGAGGCGTTGGAGGATAGCCGCAACGCTTATGTGGTCGTCGGAACGCCCGAACATGGCACGCCGCGCACGTTCTACTTTGAGAAAGAAACCGGCCTTTTGATCGGCATGAGCGGTGCATCCAGAAGTGACGGCAAAACGATCCGCGTCGATTCCTTTTTTGAGGACTTCAAGCCGGTGAAGGGAATTCAATTTCCTTTCACGCTGCGCATGAAGATGGACGCATTGACGATCGTGGTACACATCCACACGGCGGAAACCAATCAAGTCATCATGAACACGGGTTTCCTAAAACCCACGAGCCGCCCGGTCAGCAGCGCTTCCGCTGCTTCGGGCTCGCCTGCGAATTCAGGAGCAGTTGCCGGCAATACGTACACGGACCATACATTTGGTTTCCGCTATACGTTTCCGGCTGGATGGACGGCCCACGGCGATGTGACCAACAAGGCCATCATGGATGTCGGGAAACGAATCGTAGCCGGCCAGAGCCCGGTGCAGCAGGCTGCTACGGAAGCCGCATTCCAGCGGACTACGCTGCTGCTGAGCGTGTTCCAGTATCCATTCGGCACGCCGGGAGTGAAGAACGAAAATGTTCTGGTGATGGCGGAACGAGTCGATTTCGCGCCGGGAATTCAGACGGGGCAGGATTATTTGCTGGCACTGAAAGCCAACTACCGACGGGCTCCGCTTCACTATGTGTTCTCGGATGAAATTTCTGAATACAACTTCGGAGGAAGGGAATTCTTTCGACTGGACGACGAACTGCAGACACCAGGGTCCATCGTCTACCAGTCGATGTTTTCAACAAAAGTAGGCACGCACGTCTCTGACCTTCATGTTTTCCAGCCCCAACAAACAAGACCTGGAAGGCGTTGCCGGCACCATGAATTCCGTAAGATTTGAATGATGCTGATCATCCCGTTATCGTCGCGATGCGCTCCCCGCGCTCATATCAGAAGTGGAATTTTCCGCTCGCACCTTGCGCTTCGGTTCCAGTTCTCGCGCTTGACTTTCGGCGGCTTCCCCGACAGACTAGCGCCATGAATCCATTCTTCAAGCGGCTGTTTCTGGCGGATTTCTGGAAAGGCATGATCCTGACCTTTCGCACGCAGAATCCGAAGAATGTCTATACCGAGCAGTATCCGCTGGAGCGGCCCATGGTCGCGGAGCGTTATCGCGGCGCTCCGCGCCTGAATATGAATCCGGAAACGGGCGAAACGCTGTGCATCGCCTGCAATTTGTGCGCGCTGGCCTGCCCGGAAAATCTGATTGTGGTGGGCTGGCACCGTGACGATGCCACGCGCCGCAAAGTTCTGACCAAATTTACCTATGACACTTCGCGCTGCATGTTCTGCGGCCTTTGCGAAGATGCCTGCCCCACCGACTGCCTCGAATTGACCCAGGATTTCGAGATGGCCCGTACTCCCGCGAAGGCGCGATCTGGGACCGGCATCGCCTGGAAGAGGGCCCCACGCCCGCACGATACACTCGATAGCCGTCCGACGTTTATGGCGCAGGTTTCAGCCAGTGGTTTTCGATCGAGGTGCCCCGGGTTTTGCTGCTACAACAGGCCACAGGCGGAAGCCTGCGCCACGTGATTTCGAAATCGACTTCTGCTGTACCATTTTCATCGATCGTTCCAAGATTTTTTCCCATACCCGAATCAACCCTTCTGCAATCCGCCTGCTTGACTTAGAATTCCTCCATGGAACTTCGTAAAGACCCCATCACGCGCAGTTGGGTGATCGTGGGGCACCGGGAAGACACCTGCGCAACGACCGGAGGCTGTCCGTTTTGTCCGGACAAAACGAACTCCAGGAACGCGCTGCTGCGTCTGCCTCCACAAGGGCCGACGCAAGTCAGCGTCTTTCCGCATCCGGACCCGCTCTACCGCGTGGAGGGCGATCCGCAGCGGCGCGCCGACGGGATTTATGACCAGATGCAGCCGGTGGGCGCGGACGAAATCGTTATCGAAACTCCGGAACACAACCGCAAGCTCGAGGATTTAAGCGACGATCAGATTCTGCTGGTGATGCAGGCCTGGGGGACAGCGTGTGGAGGATCTAAAGCGCGATCGCCGGTTCAAGTACGTTTCCATCTACAAAAATTACGGACCACTCGCCGGGCAGGAAGGGTCGCATGCCCATTCGCAGATCACCGCGACTACTTTTATGCCTCGCAGGGTTCTCTACGAATTGCGCGCCGCGCGGGAATGGTTTCGTGAAAAAGAGCGCTGCGTCTTCTGCGATATCGTGAAGCAGGAAGAGCGCCAGAAAAAGCGCATTGTGGACACTCAGGGCGATTACGTCGCATTGTGCCCCTACGCCTCGCGCGTTCCGTATGAAGTCTGGATCCTTAGTCGCCGGCACAATTCCGAATTCGAGCACCCGCGGCCAGGTTCAAACCGCCGGCACCTGGCGGCGCTGTTACGGCGAATTCTTCGGCGCATTCGGCTGGTCGCGCCCGCGTTCCACATGGTCGTGCATACCACTCCGAACGTCATCCACCCCAAGGGCGAAACCTCGACGCAATACTGGAAAACCATCGCCGACGACTACCACTGGCACATCGAAATTCTGCCCATCGTCGAAACGCGCAGCAAGTCCTACAGCATCAAGGAAGTCTATTACAACGCCACCATGCCCGAAGAAGCCGCCGACCGGCTGCGCAAACTGGACCCCATCGCGTGAGAGCCCAAGAGCGCGGTGGCATCTTCTTCCGATTGTTGTCGGTGTTGTTCCTGGTCGCTTTTCTTGCGCTGATTTATGTCGTCCGGCATCCCCTACTCCGTTTCGCGGGGGAGTTTTGGGTGGTGGACGAACCTGCCGCTCAATCCGATGCGTTAATCGTTTTGGGAGATGACAATTACGCTGCCGATCGCGCCTTTCACGCGGCGGAGCTGTACCGCGAAGGAGTCGCACCCGTGGTGGTGGCCTGTGGCCGGATGCTGCGCCAGAATGTAAGCATCGCCGACATCATGGAGCACGATCTCCAATCGTTTGGTGTTCCCGCGACCGCAATCGTAAAGCTGTCGCACCGGGCGACCAATACGCAGGATGAGGCGCTGGAAGCCGAAAGGTTGATCCGAACGCGCGGGTGGAAGCGCGTTTTGGTGGTCACCTCCAGCTATCATGCGCGCCGTACGCGGTTCATTTATTCCAGGACTTTGCCCGCGAGCGTCACTCTTCGTGTCAGCGGCGCCCGCGATTCTGATTTTGATCCGCTGCGCTGGTGGGAAACACGCCAGGGACGGAAGCTCTTCCTAACCGAACTGGGAGGCTATCTGGTGGCGGTGTGGGAATTGCGGAGAGGCCGGCTCCCGAAAACGAATCGGCAATCCTGATTTCGCGCTATCGTGCCGAAATGACGGGAAGAGCAATACGCAACTGTCGAAGCGTACGCAAAACC
>CAVOIX010000077.1:0-24920 GCA_963695945.1 uncultured Acidobacteriota bacterium
GGAATTGGGATTGGCTTGCCATAATTACCATGACGTCGCGAGAACCAATTCCCAATGAATTGGTACAATGGCCAAAATGAGCAGGTTGGCGATCCCAACAGATCCTCCCTATGTCAACGGATCATGGCCCTGGACCGTGATGGCCTTCCCGTACCTCGATCAAGCGCCACTGTACAATGCGATCTCGATCTATTTCTCGGTCGCCAGTGGGCAGGCGAAATGTAACCGGATCGAATACGTTTTCAACGGGTACGACACCGCCGCGGCAACTGCCAAGAAGGATTGATGCCGGCATTCATCTGTCCGTCAAATCCTCAAGAACAAATCCGACTTGGTCAGATCATCGAGCCAGACAACGGTGGTTGCGATGCTCCGTTGACGATACAGCCGGGGGCCTGGACACGTCGGTAATCTCGGTCACATGTGGGCTGGCTGGCACAACAACGGCAACGTTCCCGATTTCCCCTCACCGGATGGTCGGTTCATTCGCGGCAATTCTGGAACGCCTTGGGCTCACGAGAGCTGGAACAACGACAATCCGCAAATCAACGGAGTATTCTTGTTCCGCGGGTCACGCAGGATCTCGCAGATCCTCGACGGGACTTCGAACACCGTCATGATCTACGAAAGCCATCATTGGCGAGGTGGTTGCCTGAACACCACCGGCGCCGGCGAGGCGTGTCGACGGTAAAACTTCTACAACAACCAGACGCGGCAAACTGGGCCAGGCCTGGCCGCGACCGGCAGATGCGAAATCCCATCAACAACCGGAATCCAAACTGGAATTACGGCAACGGAGACGTTCGGAACTTCCATCCGAGCAGCAGTCACGTCGGCGGTACGCACGTCTGATGTGTGATGGTTCGGTTCGCTTCGTCAGCGAGAACATCGACAATCTGACGCGTTATAACATCGCCGTCCGCAACGACAGCAATCCGGTTGGCGACTCTTAAAACCAACTGAGTATCGACATTGCAATTCGATCTCCGCCTGAGAACTTCCTCGGGCGGAGTTTTCCTTTTTTAGTACTTCAGGTCTTTGCTTCATGCGACCGACTCGCGCTTTCGCGGCGGCTGCACTTGTCATCAGCCGATCGATCCTATTTGCCTTGGCGATCCTCGTCTCGGGTTGCAGCGAAAAGGGAAAAGCCGCACCCGAAAAGAGTACAGTGAACGAGACACCTGCGCCCACCGCGGAAGTTCAATTTCACGCCAGCTCGAACCCTCGAAAATTCCTAACAGCCACAAGCGTTCGCGCTGGAGTTTCCTGGTTCAGCGACGTCTCGGCTGCCTGCGGAATTGTGCACGTTTACAAGAACGGCGCCGGTCCCAAAGCGCTGATGGTGGAATCGACCGGAGGAGGTTGCGGGTTGATCGATTATGACCGCGACGGCAACCTCGATCTCTTCACCCAGGGAGGCCGTCCGATGCTGCGGATGATTCCGAACGTCCCGCCGATGCATTTTATCGCCAGATTGAGAATTCTCACTCTGTCGAGATTGTCGCAGGCGTGGCAATGGTCAACCATCTAACACCGTTGGAGTCTTTTGATCGCTACGCGCGAGTAGGCGCAGGCACCTCAACCCGCTTCTTGCGCTGGCTCACCACGGCCTGTTCTTGATTACTGTTTTCCTTCGAGCAGGCAGGCCGTACAATTGGGTGATAAGACAAAGTGGCGCGGGCTTTAGCCTGTGGAATTTGGATCAAGCAAGGCCTAACTTCCACAGGCTAAAGCCTGCGCCACTCAAGGCAAAGGAAGCACCTATGGCCGAAAAAGTAACAGTGGTGGATGTAACGGCTCGCGACGGTTTGCAAAATGAACCGAAGCCCGTTTCCACGCGGGATAAACTCGCGCTCATCGAAAAGCTGGTCCGTGCCGGCGTAAAGGACATTCAGGCCACCAGCTTCGTCCATCCCAAATGGGTGCCCCAGATGGCGGACGCGGAAGATGTGGTCGCAGGACTCGGGGAATTTACGGGCGTGACGTTTTCCGCTCTAGTCCCCAACCTCAAAGGGTATGACCGCGCCATCGCCGCGGGTATCCGCCACATGGAATTCGTGATCGCCGCCAGCGAAACTTTCAATCGCAAAAATTTGAATCGCAGCATGGCCGAATCCCTGCAACTGCTGGAGCAGGCCACTCGGCTCGCCGAACGCGACGGCGTCGTCCTCCGCGTAGGCTTCTCAACGTGTTTCCATTGTCCGTTTGAAGGAACAATTTCCAGCCAGGCCGTCCTGAATGCCGCTCGCGCCGCGCGTGAGATCGCTCCGTGGCGCATCGCCATTTGCGACACCGACGGCATGGCATTTCCCGACCAGGTCACGGAAACCGTGGGCCGGCTTTTAACGGAATTGAAAATGAAGCCTGGCGAACTTATTCTTCATTTCCACGATACCTTCGGTCGCGGCCTCGCCAACACTCTAGCGGGGCTGGAGTCCGGGGTTCGCGAATTTGACTCCGCAACGGCCGGCCTGGGTGGATGCCCCTACTGCCCCGGCGCAAGCGGGAACCTGGCGACGGAAGATCTGGTCGATTTTCTCGAAGGCATGAATTATGACACGGGAATTGACCTGGACAAGCTGCTGGATGCGGCGGAATTTGCCTGCCGCTTTTCGTCGCGGCCGTATCAGGGGCACCTTCTCCGCGCGCGCCGTGCGGGCGCTTGCGGTGTAAGTCCTTCAGTATCAGCATGAATCTAAGTTCAAGAGCGAGGGAATCAGCGAGATGGCACTTCCACTCCATGGTGTCCGCGTACTGGATGTAACCAATGTCCTGGCCGGGCCATTTTGCAGTTTTCAGCTGGTGTTGCTGGGTGCCGAGGTCATTAAAATCGAGCATCCCGAAAAGGGTGATCTCGCGCGGCAACTCGGCGCGGACGTAAAGGGAAATGGCGAACTGATGGGCGTCTCGTTCGTCTCCGTGAACGCCGGCAAGCAATCGGTAACCATCAACCTCAAAGCGCCGGCAGGCAAGGAAATCTTCAAGAAACTCGCGGCGATCTCGCACGTCGTCATTGAAAATTTCCGACCGGGAGTAATGGCCCGCCTGGGTCTCGATTACCCGGAACTCGCGAAAGTAAACCCATCACTCGTGTATTGTGCGATTTCGGGATTCGGCCAGGATGGTCCACTAGCCATGCGGCCCGCCTACGATCAGGTGATCCAGGGCATTTCGGGCGTCATGAACGTGACCGGCGACGAGCGCACCGCTCCTCTGCGCGTGGGCTATCCCATCTGTGACACCATGGGCGGCATCACCGCGGCTATGGCCATTTGCGCCGCGCTCGTGGACTCACGCACCACTGGACAGGGCCGCAGCATTGATGTTTCCATGCTGGAATCCACGCTGGCTTCCATGGGCTGGGTGGTCTCAAATTATCTGAACGCGGGCGTCGAGCCCATTCCCATGGGCAACGAAAACTTCACCGCGGCGCCCTCCGGCGCATTTCGCACCGCGCAGGGTCTTGTGAATATCGCCGCGAATGAAAACGCCCAGTATGAAAAGCTGTGCGACGTGATCGGACGCCCGGACCTGAAAACGGATGTCCGCTTTGCCGACCGGGAGACCCGCCGCGGAAACCGGCTGGCGATCAACCAGGAAATTGCCCCGCAGCTGATGAGACGCAGCGCTGCGGAGTGGGAGGAAGCGCTGATTGCCGTGGGCGTGCCCGCCGGGCGGGTACTGAGCGTCCCGGAAATTCTGGGCCACCAACATCTGGCGGGCCGCAACTTCGTCTCTGAATATCAGGGGGCGGCGGGCAGACAAAGCGTGACCCGTGGCGGCTTCACCTTCTCCGATGACCAGGCTTCGCCTCAAGGCCCGGCTCCGTCGCTCTCAGAGCACACCGACCAGTGGCTTCGGACGCTCGGCTATGACGCCAAAAAGATCCGCGATCTGAGGAATAGCCGGATCGTATAGTCCCACCAAGCAAGGGGTTGGACGGTACCTTGGCTAGTTTCTGCTGTCTCGAACTCTTTACTCCGTCCAGGGTCCTCCATTTTCGCCGGCGTCAACCTCTTTTGACCGCGCCATTACTCTTTAAGTACCGCTAAGACACGCGGATTTATTGAGAAAAATGCTTGACTTATGTCCGAGCGGGTACTTAAATGTCCTCAAGTTTTCGGGGTGTCTTAATCCAAAAACGGTTAGAGCTGTCTAATTTGACGTTACACGCGATGACCCAGCATGGTTCATCAAGGAGGCGTGGTATGGGTGTGGGTAATTCCAGAAAGTTCGCTACGGTTTTTGCGATCTTCGTAGCGCTGTGTTTCAGCTTAATGGCAGGCGTGGTGGCGCGTGCCCAGGTTACCGGAGCAACTCTCACCGGTACCGTCACTGACCCCTCAGGCGCAGTGGTAACGGGGGCTCAGATTTCCGTCAAGAACAACGCAACCGGAGATACGAAAACATCGACGTCGGACTCCGCTGGCCTGTACACGATCCCTAACTTGAATCCCGGGGTCTACGATGTCAAGGTCAGCTCAACAGGATTTTCTACTTCCGCGCAGTCGGGCCTTACGCTCGCCGTCGGACAGACCCAACAGCTCAACTTCGCTCTGAAGGTTGGAGAAGCCTCCACGACCGTGCAGGTTTCCGAGGCCGCCCCGCAGGTCGAATTGACCTCTTCGGCTGTTACCGGGCAAGTTGAATCCGAAACGGTGCGAGAACTGCCCCTGAACGGGCGCGACTGGACTTCGCTGGCTGTTTTGCAGCCTGGCGTCAAACCAATCGAAACGCAGATGAGCTATTCGACCTCCGCCCGCGGAAACCGCGGATTCGGCGGCGAAATGACCGTCTCCGGTCAGCGGTCGACCTTCAACAATTACCGCATTGACGGCGTCAGCGTGAATGATTACGCCATGGCTGCTCCCGGAAACGTGATCGGCGTGGTGTTGGGCGTCGACGCGATTCAGGAATTTTCGGTATTGACCGGCGGATTCCCGGCCGAATATGGCCGCGCTACCGGCGGCATCGTGAACGCGATCAGCCGCTCCGGCACCAACCAGTTCCATGGAGCGGTCTACGAATTCCTACGCAACAGCGCCCTGGACGCCAATGACTATTTCACGCGTTCCGCTGGTCAGACCACTCCTCCCTTCCGACGCAATCAGTTCGGAGTCTCGGCGGGCGCACCGATTATCAAGGACAAGCTTTTCGTGTTCGCGGACTACGAGGGACTGCGCCAGTCCAAGGGAATCCCGGCTGTTTCCGGCGTGCTCTCCAACGACGCCAGAGTCGGATTCATTCAGAACTCAAGTTTCGTAGGCCCCAATGCTACTTCCTATAACCTGCCAAATTCTCTTGGCTTCGCAGCCGGAACGCCGTGCACTGCCGCATCTGGAAATGCCGGAACGTACCTGTCGCCACTGGCAAATCTTTGCGTGGATAATTACTCGGCGGCTCTCTTGGGGCTGTTCCCCACGTCTGCGATTCCGAAGGGCAGCAATGCCGATCTGGCGACCTTTGTTTTTGCGGGTGCGCAGGCTGTCCCGGAAAACTTCGGTACGACGCGAGTGGACTACAAAATCGGCAACAATGACAGCATCTTCGGCACGTTCCTGAAGGACATCGCCGCGTATACTCAGCCCGATGCCTACAACGATGTGCTCACCGTGTCCAACACCTCCCGTACGACGATCGCCATCGAGGAAAATCATACCTTCGGTTCGAGCTTCGTCAACGCCGCGCGCGTCGGCTACAACCGCGATAACGTTCGGAACCAATTCACGCCCACGGCGATAAACCCACTGGCGAGTCTCGGCAACACCACGACTGGGGCGATTACCGGGCAGGGTGCGCCGCGGCTATCCGTGCACGGAGGCGTCACCGATTTCTTCGGCGGCGTCAACGGCGGCTCCCACTACCTCCACACTTGGAACTCGTATCAGTACTATGATGACGCCATCTGGACCAAGGGCGCTCACACCATCAAGATCGGCGGCGGCGTGGAACGGATGCTGTACAACCAGCACACCTACCAGGAGCCCGCTGGCCGTTACCAATTTAACGATTACGTCGGATTCCTCGAAGGCATCCCGAAATCATGGGAAGCAGGCCTGCTGAACGTTGTGGACAATCCCAGGGAATTCCGGCAGACGACCTTCAGCCTGTACGCACAGGATGACTGGAAGATTAAGCCCAACCTGACGCTGAACCTTGGCCTCCGTTATGAACCGACAACCGTTCTGAAGGACGCACAGGGCCGCATCACCAACCTGGCGACCATCACCGCCACTGCACCCACATGCGGAGCGGACTTTACAGCTCCCGGGCCGGCACTGCCGGGTTCCAGCTGCGGCGGCGTGGGCCCCTACTACAAGAATCCCACGCTCCGGAATTTCGAACCTCGCGTCGGGTTTGCCTGGGATCCCTTCAAAGATGGAAAGAGTTCCGTGCGGGGCAGCTTCGGAATCTACGACGTGGACCCCTTCGCGGGGTATTTCCTGTTGCAACAGAACCAGGCTGGTCCGTTCCTCGTATTCAAGAGCATCCACGGCACTGGCAACTGGACGGCCAATCCGGGAGTATGGGGACCTGGCGAGGGCGGAACTCAGCTGCAAAACTTCGTGGCTAGCAAGCTGGCGGAGTCCACGATCGAAGGCGCACCTCACCGTAACTACGTTGAGGAATGGAACCTCACACTGCAGCGCCAACTCACGTCGGACCTCTCTCTAACCCTCGGCTACGTTGGCTCGCACGGCGTGCACCTGATGATGCGCGGCGACGACGGCAACATGACCGGCGCACCACAGACCGCCACTCCGACGGTCACGACTCCGTTCGGTTACCTGTTCCCGGGTGGTGGCGCTCAGGTCAATCCGACCATGGGCGTGATCCGCTACATTTACTGGAACACGGACTCCAACTACAATGCACTCAACGTCAACTTGGACAAGAAATTCGCTCACGGCTTCCAACTCCAGGCGGCGTACACGTACTCCAAATCCCTCGACGACGATTCACAGACCATCGCCGGCGATACCTTCGCCAACGGCATCAACTCGCCGTGGTGGTGGCTGCCGAAGGCGTTCTATGGACCGTCGGACTTCAACATTACTCACACTCTGACCATCAATGCGCTTTACACCCTGCCGACTCCTAAGAATTGGAGCGGATTCCGGAAGGAAGCGCTGGCGGACTGGGAACTCGGTGGAATTTTTACCTATAACAGCGGCTCGCCAACGACTGTCATCAACAACGGCGACCCGCTCAACCTGGGTAACAGCGGCGCGGACCAGTTTGGACCTGTCGTGAAGCTTCCAGGCTGCAATCCCATCAATTCGAAATTCATCGGCGGCGCGTCACCCGTGTACATCAATGAGAACTGCTACGCGGAGCCGAGCGTTCCGACCTCCGGTTTGGCGGCATTGTCCGCTTATGGCTGCCTGCCGTTCTCGGTCAACTCAACGTTTGCGAACAACCCCAACAATAACGGGGTTCTTACCGGCAACATCGACTCCGTTCGCTTACGATCCGAGCAAACCGAACTACTGCAGTAACCTTTCACCGCTCAACGTCGGCCGCAACCAGCTGTACGGCCCGAACTTCGTGAACATGGACTTTTCGGTTCACAAGACGTTCCCGGTCACGAAAATTTCGGAGCAGTTCAATGTTCAGTTCCGCGCCGAAATGTTCAACATCTTCAATCACTCCAACTTCGTTCCGCCGCAACCGTGCAGCGGCGACTGCAACGCCGGCATTTTCAATCAAGACGGCTCGTCGGCAGGCGTCGGCAACCTCGGTGAACTCGCCGGACTGCCGCGCGAAATCCAGTTCGCCCTCAAGGTGCAGTGGTAGTAGTTTAGGCATCTCGAGCTAACCCAGAAGCCCGTCCGCCTCGGCGGACGGGCTTCGTCTTTTTTGCCACGTCTTTTTTGTGGACCAATTCGCTCGGATTGTCGGCAGACCGGCGCTTTCTTTCAGGGAATTTTCAGGCTCCCGAGTCTAAAGTGCCTCTTGCTCCATAAAGATTTTGCCGATCGATTTTGTGGAACCTGTTGAGCTCCGCACGGCTGTGCAGGGTCGCAATAATTTGATACGCTGCAGGCCGTGTTTGGGGATGCAGGGTCTGCTTGGAAGGTCAGGGTGGCGCTCGTCGCAGCACGGGTGTAATCCCGTCGATTGAAAGCTGCCGGCGAAACGCAAATTCGACAGGCTGAATCCTGTCCGGCCACTCGTCTTAGTTTCACGTCCGCAAATCAATTCAGGGAGGATTCGATGAAGGTTGCAAGTTACGTAAAGCTGGCACTGGCTCTCACGATGGTGTCGTCAGCGGCCTGCGTGCTGGCGGGTTCGCCGGCCGGCGGGTATCACTTGATCAGCACTGTCAAATACGGCGCGGCGCCGGGCATTGGCGCCACCAGAGAATATTTCGACTATGTGATCCCGGAGCCCACTTCGCGCCGCATCTATTTCACCGAAGGCAGTATCGTGCACGTGGTCAATGCCGATACCGGCGAAAAAGTCGGCGATATTACGGGAGACTGGAAGCGCGTTCACGGAGTGGCGTTGGTGCCCGAGGTGGGCAAGGGTTTCATTAGCGATGGGGACGCGGCCCAGATTATCGTCTTCGATCTCAAAACACTCAAGGTGACCAAGTCGATCAAGGGCGAGGAAGACGCCGACTGGATCCTGTACGATCCGGCTTCGAAACGCGTCTTTGCGTTCAACGGCTCAGCCAAGTCTTCCACCGTTATCGACCCCGCCAAGGAAGAAGTCATCAAGACCATTGACCTCGGCGGCTCGCCCGAGCAGGCCGTCGCCGACGGCAAGGGTATGATCTACGATAACCTCGAATCCACGAACGAAGTGGTGGCCATCGACAGCAAGGAACTCACCATCAAGGCGCGATATCCGATCGCGCCTGCCGGGATGCCCGTGTCCATCACTATGGACCGCAAGACTCGCCGCCTGTTTGTTGGCGGCCGCAATCCCAAAACATTGATCATGATGGACGCTGACACCGGTAAGGTAATCGGCGAGCCGTTCCCCATCGGCGACCGCGTGGATGCCAATGTATTCGATGTGCAAACCAATACGGTTGCCGCGGCGACGCGCGAAGGCACCCTGCACATTTTCCACGAAGACTCTCCCAGTAAATTGAGTGAAGTGGAAACCATCAAAACCGAGTTCGGCGCCAAGACCATGGGCCTCGATCCCAAGACTCACAAGCTGTTCCTCACCACGTCGGACTTCGGCCCGCCGCCGGCCCCGACCGAGAAGCAGCCAAATCCGCAGCCCGTTGCAACTCCCGGAACGTTCCGGCTGTTGATTTACGGGAAGTAACGAAACGCTGAAAATTCCGCCGGGAAGATTCGCCCTGTTTCATCGATGGCAGCGAATCTTCCCGGCGAACGTGCAACGCAAGATGCAGATCGAAAGCGCCCGGCTGGAAAAACGGATTCTGATTCGCAACGGAGGCTCCATGAAACGAGTGAGAGGCATGTTGGGTGTTGCCGCCCTGATGTTCGCAGCGGCAGGCGTGGTATCCGCGCAGGGACAAGTAACCGCGGTTCGCGCGGGCAAAATGTTCGATCCGAAGTCCGGCACCAACCTGACCAATCAGGTTGTGCTCATCACCGGAGACAAAATCACGGACGTTGGTCCGGCCGACAAAGTAAAAATTCCGGCCGGCGCAAAAGTAATCGACCTGAGCAAAGCCACGGTGCTCCCGGGACTGATTGACGGCCACGTGCACCTGACGGATGCCCAGGGCAATCAACAGCATCAGATGATGGTCGCGCTGTTCAGCGCCACCTCCAGCCTGAACGCCGGATACACCACGCTCGTTGCCATGGGTTCACACGGCGGCGGTTTTGCCGACGTGGAACTCAAGAGAGCGATCGAGGCCGGATTGGTAAAGGGCCCGCGTATCATAACGGCCGGGCCGATCATCAATATCACCATGCCGGAAAATGTCCCTTTCCCCTGATGTACTCGCCCAAAGAACCTGACATTGAGGTTAGCGGACCCGATCAATTTCGCAACGCGGTTCGTGAACTCGCCAAGTACGGCGCCGAGCACGTGAAGATTCACACCACCGGCCCCTTTTATTTTGACAAGGACGGCAAGATGTATAACCAACCGCTGCCGACGCGCGAAGAACTTGGCGCGGTGGTCGATGAAGCGCACCGCCGCGGAATGTGGGTCGCTTCGCACACCTACGGAGGCGAAGGCTTGAAGGAAGCTTTGGATCTCGGCGTGGACAACATCCAGCACGCCACCGCCGCCGATGACAGCGATATTCGAGAGATGGTGCAAAAGCACTTGCCCATCACCACCACAATTCTGGACCACCGCCAGGATGAACCGGACGATCTGAAAAAGTGGGCTCCCTATAGCCGCTATCGCCTGGTCGAAGTGACCTGGAAGAAAATGCTGGCCGCCGGCGTGATTCTCGGCTGGGGCAGCGGATCTGCGCCGCCGCCAGGCCGCGTCTACAACGCTGCCTGCAATTGCTCGCACGGCGTACAGGGCGAGATGTTCCCGGTTCTGGTGAGCTGGGGAGCGAGTCCGGTCTACACACTGCGCATGGCCACCACCGTGAATGCCGAAATCATTCGCATGTCCGACAAACTCGGGACCCTCGAAAAGGGCAAGTTCGCCGACCTGATCGCGGTTTCCGGCGATCCGCTGCAGGATGTTTCCGAAATGCAGCACGTGAAGTTCGTCATGAAGGGCGGAGCCGTCATCAAGAACGATCTGGCGATGGCCCCGGCCGGCATGTCCGGCAACTAGTTTCACTATAAGATCGTGGCGGCAGCGGCCCGGCAGAGTTCGTGCGAGGCGGGTCGCTGTCGCTGCGGTTTACGAAAGACTTCAGTCCCCACGAACTCCTCGTCTCGAATGGTCAGAAATATGTTCCCTCGATCGAAACATACTGTTCGCGCAAGCTAGGATTTCTGCGCGGCCGCAGCTTCGTAATCGACTCACGCGAGGATCGCATCGCCGTTGCAATTCCCTCCCCGGCAGTAAAATCGTGAAGGCGGCAGCGGCACAAACATTTGTGCGAGCATCGCCGCAAACGCCCTCACCTTCTCATTAAAATATTTTAATCACCACAAGCGTGACGGAGTTGCTCAAGTTAGGCAGGCGTGTGCCGATGAATAAGTCGCATCCGCAGGTTGGGACGGGGGCACCCGCCGCATCAGTGGCTTCGTGCGCGTGGACCAGAGTGGAGTTCCGTAAACGTCCGTTGTGAAGCGGAGCGGTGCCGCTCTCTCCGAACAGAGATCTGCATCGAGTCGGCTACCAACATTGGCCTCGCCAGCGGAGATCGAGGGACGCTCACAAGAGTCATTTACGCCAGCAGCATAACGCAACGCGCAGGGTTCATATTCGGGGCCGGAGCCAACGTTTGCCGATAGCTCTTGAAGTGGTCGAAACGCGATGCATTCTTCGACTCGAGGATGACATCGATATCACCTGTTCGGGCGAACTGAAAAACATGCTCATCGAAGCGCTTTCGTCGCGAAAAGAGGTCCGGGTGGATCTGGAAGGCGCGACCGATCTCGACATTACCATAATGCAATTGCTGTGGGCGGCGGCGCTGCAAGCCCGCAGGTCAGGCGCCTCGTTTGCGGTCCTCGGCGTGGTCCCGGAGAACATCGAATGCGCTGTGCGCGGCGCCGGTTTTGAAACTTTTCCCGTGCCAATGCCCGTGGCGGTTGACCCGACAAACTCCCCGCGTGCAGCGAGCCTCGATGGCCTCGATGATTGATAACTACAAAGCGGCCTTTCAGGAGGAAGCGCGGGAGATTCTACTGGAGCTGGAATCCGCCTTGCTCGAACTGAATGAGCGCCCGAATGACGCTGAACTCGTCGGCCGCTCCTTCCGCGCGCTGCACACGATCAAGGGCTCTGGAGCCATGTTCGGATTTGACCAGATCTCCGCCTTCACCCATCACGTGGAGAATGCGTTTGACCAGGTGCGCAACGGCCGCATGGCGGCTACGCCGGATCTCATCAGCCTGTCGTTGGCCGCCGTGGATCAAATCAAATCCATGCTGGACGAAACCTCCGGGCACGGCAACGCCAACCCGGCGATTTCGGCGCAGATCCTGGAGAAATTGCGCGCCTTAACCGGAATCCCGGAAACGCCGGCAGCGAAGCAGGAGACGCCGGCGGTATCAGACGCATCAGCCGGTGGCGCGCCGGCCCTTCTTATTCCGGGCGAGCTTCGTGACTGGCACTTGCGTTTTCGTCCGCTGGCCGATCTATTGCGCAATGGAGCAAATCCGCTGGTTCTGTTCCGCGAGCTGCGGCAGATGGGGAAACTCCGGATTCGTGCGGAGTTGACGGCAATTCCCGCGCTCGATGAACTCGATCCGCAGAGCTGCTACGTCGCCTGGGACATGGTCCTGACTACCGCGGTTACGGTCGAGGGAATCCGCGATGTTTTTATTTTTGTGGAAGACAGTTGCGAACTGATTGTCGAACCAGTCGCACCGCCGCGCCAGGCAGACCCCGCGGCGGCCTCGGCTGCAACTCCGCAACCCGTGGAGAGGCGCGCGAGCGAAGGGCGCCGCGGGTCGGAAAAAGAGGGGCAATCCTCCTCGATTCGCGTGGCTGCCGCCAGATTGGACCAACTGGTCGGACTGGTCGGTCAACTCGTTACCGTGCAGGCCCGCCTCACGGAGATTGCCGCGCGCAGCGATGATCGCGATATTCAGACGGTCGCGGAAGAAGTGGAAAATTTGACGGCGGAGCTGCGCGATAACTCGATGAGTATGCGAACACAGCCGCTGCGAGCCACTTTCGAACGGTTCAAGCGCCTGGTTTACGACCTGGGCCGCAGCCTGCACAAGGAAGTGGAACTCACTTATGAAGGCGGTGACACGGAGCTCGACAAAACCGTCATCGATCAGCTGAACGATCCGCTGATGCATTTGATCCGCAACAGCATGGACCACGGCGTGGAGTTGCCCGACGTGCGCCGCGCTGCCGGAAAGCAGCCGTTGGCCAACATTCACTTTTCCGCACGCCACGCCGGAACCCAGGTGTTGATCCGCATTTCGGATGACGGTAAGGGCGTTGACCGCGACGCGGTTCGCGCCCGCGCCGTTGAGAAAGGACTGGTAAGCGTCGACGCTCGCCTCAGCGATCCGGAGATCTATGCCCTGCTCTTCGCCCCCGGTTTTTCCACGGCCCGGGAGATCACCGATGTGTCCGGGCGCGGGGTAGGCATGGACGTGGTGAAGCGCAACGTCGATGGCTTGCGGGGAAATATTGACATCTCCAGCCAGCCCGGCGCCGGCACCACGGTAACCCTTCGCCTGCCGCTGACTCTAGCCATCATCGACGGACTGCTGGTGCGGGTGGGCGTGACGCGCTTCATCATGCCGCTGTCCAACACCGTGGAATGCGTCGAGCTGACGCGGCAAGATACAGAGAACGCCGGCGGCAAGCGCCTGGCCAACATTCGCGGCGAAGTGATTCCCTACATCCACCTCAGCGAGTACCTGCAGATGAACACGCCACGGCCGGAGCGCGAGCAGATCATGGTCGCCGAGACCGAGCATGGGCGATACGGCTTCGTGGTCGACCAGGTGCTCGGCGATCACCAAACCGTCATTAAGAATCTGGGACGGCTGTATCGCAACGTGAATGAAGTTTCCGGGGCCACCATCCTTGGGGATGGAAGCGTCGCGCTGATTCTGGACCTGCACCGCGTGGTTCAGAACGCGATTCGCGCCAAATCCGTCAGCGCCCGCGCCGGTGATCGCACCCGGGCCCCGAAAGTCGCCGCATAAAGTTTAACTCGAGGAGAAAATCAGATGCCGATTGCAACAGAAATTGAAAAGCAGAAGCCGCAACACGTCGCTGGCAACGGGCACGGCAAGAAGCCCCAATCGAATGGTGGTCGGCAAGCGTCGGAGCACAGCTTAATCGAGCTAGCGCAGGAGATCATGCGCCTGGTGGAGGCGTCGCAGCAGGGACGCCTCACCGAACGGTCCAGGGTGGACCAGTTTGCCGGCGTTCATCGCGAGATCATGGAAGGCGTGAACACCATGCTGGATGCGATTCTATTGCCTATCGGCGAGGGCAACCGCATCCTGGCGCAAATCTCCGGCGGAAAGATCGATGAACTGATCGCCCACACCTACAAGGGCGACCACGAAAAAATGAAGCAGGCCGTCAACAATGTCGCTCTCGTACTCCAGGGTCTGCAGAAAGAGCTGGCGCGGTTGACAGACGCCTCCAAAGACGGGCAGCTTTCCGAACGCGGCAAACCCGAACAATTTCAGGCCGCGTTCGCGGACATCGTACGCGGCGTCAACGCCATGCTGGACGCCATCCTTCTGCCTATCGGCGAAGGCAACCGCATCCTGGCGCAAATCTCCAACGGAAAAATCGACGAACTCATCGCGCAGACCTACAAGGGCGAACACGAAAAAATGAAGCAGGCCGTCAACACGGTCGCCACCATATTGCAGTCTTTACAAAAAGAACTGGTGCGCTTGACCGAAGCCTCCCGCGAAGGCCAGCTCGCCGAGCGCGGCAGGCCGGAACAGTTTCAGGGCGCCTATGCCGAGATCGTGCGCGGCGTCAACGCCATGCTGGACGCCATCCTTTTGCCCATCGGCGAGGGCAACCGCATCCTGGCGCAAATCTCCAACGGAAAAATCGACGAACTCATCGCGCAGACCTACAAGGGCGATCACGAAAAGATGAAACAGGCCGTCAACAACGTCGCCATTGTGCTGCAACATTTGCAAAAAGAGCTGGTGCGTTTGACCGACGCCTCGAACGAAGGGCAACTGACCGAGCGCGGCAAGCCCGAGCAATTCCAGGCCGCCTATTCGGAAATCGTTCGCGGCGTGAACAGCATTCTCGACGCGGTGATCACTCCGCTCAATGTGGCCGCCAACTACGTGGACCGCATCAGCAAGGGCGACGTGCCGCCTCCAATCACGGACACCTACCACGGCGATTTCAATTCGATTAAAAACAATCTAAACACACTGATCACCGCGATGAATGACATCACCCACGCCGCCGATGAAATCTCGCGCGGCAATCTGACCGTTGCGATTCAGCGAGCGTTCGCCACAGGACAAGCTCATGCAGGCCCTGGCCGCCATGGTCAAGGACCTCACGCGCACCGTCTCCGAAATTCGCGGCATCGCCGGGGAGGTCACCGCCGCCAGCCAGTCAATCAGCACCGCCTCGGTTCATATTTCCAACGGCGCGGCCACCCAGGCGGCCTCCGCCGAAGAAGCCTCCTCCTCGATGGAGCAGATGGTCTCCAACATCAAGCAGAACGCCGATAACGCCCAGCAGACCGACAAGATCGCCAACAAGTCCGCCAAAGACGCCCAGGAAAGCGGCCGCGCGGTGGTCGAAGCGGTCACGGCCATGAAGGAAATCGCCAGCAAAATTTCCATCATCGAGGAAATTGCGCGCCAGACTAACCTGCTGGCCTTGAACGCAGCCATCGAGGCGGCTCGCGCCGGCGAGCACGGAAAGGGATTCGCCGTGGTGGCCGCTGAAGTTCGCAAGCTCGCCGAACGCAGCCAGAAAGCGGCCGGCGAAATCAATCAGCTTTCCGGAACCACCGTCAAGGTATCCGAAAAGGCGGGCGAGATGCTCGACAAGCTGGTGCCTGACATCCAGAAGACCGCGGAGCTGGTTCAGGAAATTACCGCCGCCAGCAAGGAACAGGATACCGGGAGCGGAACAAATCAATAAGGCATTGCAACAGCTGGAAAAGGTGATCCAGCAGAACGCTTCGGCTTCGGAGGAAATGGCCTCGACCACCGAGCAATTAACCGGGCAGTCTGACCAGCTCATGAGCGCGCTGGGATTCTTCCAGACTGGCAAAGATTCGCCGGTTCGCGCGCGGCACGCTGAGGCGACACCCGCCGGAACGCAAAAGGCGGAATCGCACGCCGCGCCCGCGTCCACTGTAAGGCCCGCCGGGAAATCCGGCGTGGCTATCAAGATGAAAGAGAAAGGCGACAACCTGGACAAGGAATTCGAGCGCTTCTGAACGGACACGGACGCCAAGCCGAGGAGAAGCCTAAGGAAGGAGGACCTATGAGAGTGGATGAAATTACCGAAGCACGGCAGTATCTGACGTTCAAGCTCGGGAATGAAGTATTTGGCATCGATGTCGCCAAGGTGCGGGAAGTACTCGATTTCACGGGCATCACCAAGATTCCCCGAACGCCCGATTTCATGAGCGGCGTGATCAATCTCCGTGGAAGCGTTGTGCCGGTGGTGGACCTTCGCCTGTGCTTCCAGATGACCAAAACCGAGCGCACCCGCAACACCTGCATCGTGGTGGTGGAGGTATTGCTGGAAGGCGAAGCGACCGTGATTGGCGCGCTGGCCGATTCGGTGGAGGAGGTGATTGATCTGGAGCCGGATCAGATTCAGCCCGCGCCCAAAATCGGCACGCAAATTCGAACGGATTTCATCAAGGGCATGGGCAAACGCGACTCCCAATTCATCATGATCCTCGAAATTGATCGCGTGTTTTCAGCCGAGGAACTTTCCTCCGTGCAATCCACCGAGGGGAGCGCAGTTCTTGCCGAAGCCATGGCCTGAGCAAAGGAGGCGGGGAGCGTCGCACGATCCCCGGTCACGCCTTGACGCGCGAAACCGATAGCCTGTCCACCAGGGATCTCAACCGTCTCTGCAAACTGATCTATGACCAGTGCGGCATTAACCTCAACGCGGAAAAGCAGGTCATGCTCGAAGGGAGACTCAAACGACGGATCGTCGAACTGAATTTATCCTCCTATGGCGAATACTGCGAATACCTTTTCGCGGGACACGGACACGACGCGGAGGAGATGGTTCAGCTGATTGATGCCGTCACGACCAATAAAACGGATTTCTTCCGCGAGCAGGCGCATTTTGATTTGCTGGTTACGATGGCGCTCCCTGATCTCACCGCGCGGAGCAAAAACGCTCGCGACGCTCTCATTTGGAGTGCTGGGTGCTCCACCGGGGAAGAGCCCTACACCCTGGCTATTGTTCTTACCGAATACGCGCGCTCGCATCCCGGTTTCCGCTTCCGGATTCTGGCCACGGACATTTCGACGGCGGTACTGGCCAAGGCTCAAATGGGCGTCTTTACTGCCGAAGTGGTGAGTCCCGTGCCACTGGAGCTGCGTCGAAAATATTTCATGCGCGGCCGCAACCGCGACTCCAATCTGATGCGCGTCGTCCCGGAATTGCGCGAGACCATCGAATTTCGACGCCTGAACCTGATGGAGGATTTTGCCATGTCCGAGCCGGTTGATGCCATCTTCTGCCGGAACGTGATCATCTACTTTGATCGGCCAACTCAGGAACAGCTCTTCCGAAAATTCAGCCGCCAACTGGTCGAGGGCGGATACATGTTCGTGGGCCATTCGGAAAACCTGCACCATATGAACGTGCCGCTGGTGCCAGTCGCTCCCGCCCTCTACAGGAAAGCCGATGGGCGCGACAAAAATTGAATTGCCACAGGTGTACTTGCATCCCGGCGAGGTTCATCTCGCTCGCACTCCGACGATCCTCAAAACTCTTTTGGGCTCCTGCGTCGGCGTGACGTTCTGGGATCCGCGCGAGGGACTGGGCGCACTATGCCACGGGGTATTGCCGAGATGTCCGGGCGGGGTTTCCCCTGCGGAAGGCTATCGCTACGTCGATTTTGCCATTCGAGACCTGGTTTGCCGTTTTGAAAGCCTTGGCGCACTCCGTTCGCAAATGCAGGTAAAAGTGTTCGGAGGCGCGGACGTACTCCCGGTTGGCAGGGCAAACTCCAAGCCCACTGTAGGGCGTCAAAATCTGGAAATGGCTTTGGACGTTCTGGGGGAAGAAAACCTGCAAGCCATCGCCTCCGATCTGGGCGGCACGCTGGGCCGGGCCATTCAATTCCACACCGGAACCGGTGAGGTGGGTTTGCGGCGGCTGCACAAAGCGGAATTCGAGGACGACGACAGGCTGTAAGGCTCGCGCTTCCCGAGAAGACTGAATCATGACAAGGCCGAAAATTCGCGTACTGATCGTGGACGATTCCGCTGTCGTTCGCCAGACCATCAGCGAAGTCCTGTCCTCGGATCCGGAAATCGAGGTGATCGGAACCGCCGCCGACCCTTTTGTCGCCGCGGAGCGCATTTCCGAACAACTGCCCGACGTCATCACGCTGGATATTGAAATGCCGCGCATGGATGGCCTGACGTTTCTGCAAAAAATCATGTCGCAGCACCCAATTCCCGTGGTGATCTGTTCGAGCCTGGCGGAGGAGGGAGCGCAAAGCGCTCTGCGCGCGCTGGAATACGGCGCCGTGGACATCGTCACCAAGCCTCGCATCGGCAGCAAGCAGTTCTCAGGAGTCGCGTGAAATGCTCTGCCAGGTGGTCAAGGCGGCGGCGCGGCGCGAGTGCGCCCGCGCTCCAGCCACATCGTCAGCCCAAAGCTCAACGCCGATTCCATGTTGGCGCGTGCCACCGGCGCAATGGTCGAGACCACGGAAAAAGTCGTGGCGATCGGGGCCTCCACCGGAGGCACCGAAGCCCTGCGAGAAGTGCTCGAAGCGCTGCCGCCGGATGCTCCCGGCATGGTGATCGTGCAGCACATGCCGGAAATGTTCACCAAGGCATTTGCCAATCGGCTGGATACCTTGTGCGAGATTTCCGTGAAGGAGGCCGAGCAAAACGACACCGTTCTGCGCGGCCGCGCGCTGATTGCTCCGGGCAATCACCACATGCTGCTGAAACGCAGCGGGGCCCGCTATTACGTGGACATAAAAGAGGGCCCGTTAGTTTGCCGCCACCGCCCTTCGGTGGATGTGCTGTTCCGCTCCGCCGCACGATACGCGGGACAAAACGCGCTAGGCGTGATTCTAACGGGGATGGGAGACGATGGCGCCAATGGAATGCTGGAAATGAAGCAAGCCGGCGCAGCCACGATTGCGCAGGACGAAGCAACCTGCGTGGTTTTCGGCATGCCCAACGAAGCCATTAAACGCAACGCCGCGGATCGGATTCTGCCGTTGCAATCGATCGCCAGGGCCATTCTTGCCAATGCAAATTGAAACTGTTGTTAGGGATGCGAGAGCGATGACCAGCAAAGGACCGACGAGGCATGCAGCGTGTTGAAATTCGCTATACCACCTTGGCAAAAGAAGGCCGGCGGGCGATGTTGCGGCCGTTTGTTCGCGGCCGCTCCTGGCCATCCAGGCGTCCCTACCAAGCATCCGGTCCAACGGCCATGAGTTTTGAAAACAACTCGCAATTTATTGCCGTTCTGACTCAAGTCCAGGGTGAGCTCACCAGCCTGGCGCATTCGAGCGAAACGGAAATCGCATCGACTGCGAATACCTTTAAGAGTCTTGCCGGGCAGGCGGATGCGATCCTGAAGCGCGCCGCGACGATTGTTGCCTGCGTGGAAAAGGAAAGTGTCGGCGCAGTCCTTCCAGCGGTACAGGCGCTGTGCCTGACAGTAAGCAGCTTTCTGGAAAATCAGTTTGATGCGGCGGCATCGATTCTTGTGTCGCTCCAGGAAGAAAAGAATCTGCTGAATCAATTGACGCGAGTGACCCATCGCCAGGGTGCGATTTCTTCGCACCTCGAAGCCTTAAGCGTGCTGACCAACGTGGAGGTGGCGCAACTGGGCAGCGCGGGCACCGACTTCCTGATCCTGGCAAAGGAATTGTCTGTGTTTTCCAAATCCATCGCCCGGCAAACACTGGAACTGGCCGCCAATGCCGAATCTCGAAATCATTCGGTTGAAGAATCCAGGCAGCGGTTGGCCGCGACCGTGCCGCAGTTGCGCGGGGAGCTGAATCGCATGGAGGCCGGGATCAACGAGAACATGAACGTGATTGGCGTTGGCCTCTCAGAACTCGCACGGGTCCCGGGGCAGTTCAGGATGTACGTGCAGGAAACCAACGAGCAAATCGCCGGGGTGGTAGCCGCCATTCAGGCTCACGACATTACCCGCCAGCAGATCGAGCACGTGCGAGAAGCGCTGGAATTGATCTCTTCAAAAATGACCACCGCAAACGGCTCGCGGGAAGATGAGCTTTCCATGGCATATGCCGGCCTGATCATCCAGGTCTACCAGCTGAAAAATATCAAGCAGACCGTGGCCAACTGGACATCCCAGGTAGGCCGGTGCATGGAAGCCATTCGAAAACTTAGCGCTTCCGAACTGGTCAGCATCGGCCCGGCCGTTCTGGAGCAAGAGCGGGCCCTCACTTTCCATCTCTCCCAGATTGAGTCGTTACAGCAGAAAAGCAGGGAGTACACCGGACGAATCGAAGGCACGCTGAGCGGACTTTCCAGCCTGCGGGATCTCATTCACGATCACCAAGAACGGTCGCGCAGTATTCGCCACCGATTGCGATTGCTGACGTTCAATTCCCTGATCGAGGCGCAACGCCTCAGCGGCAAAGGGGTTGTTGTTTCGGCGATCGCGAATCTGATCAAGGAAGTCTCCGCCGAATGGAGTGCAATCGCGGAACAATCCAAGCTGACGCTCTCCGAGATCATGAAACTGGTCCAGCAGACAAATGAAGTGATGGAAGCATTTTCCGAAGCCAGGAGCCAGAAACTGCGGGAAGACCAGGCTGCGAGCGATGCTGCCTTAGAAAGCGTTCGCGCCGCGGCCGCGTTTGTAGCCAGTGAATCCGCCGCGATGCAAATGGTAATGGATCAGATGCAATCCAACCTGGCCACGGTCGGCAACACCGGAAATCAACTGCATGCCTGTTTCAAGCCCCTGGACGCAGCACTGGAACAGATGGAATCACTGGCGCGCGGGTTGGAGACGCATGATCCCCAAATACGGCTGAAATGCGATGCGAGCGAAGCGGAGCGCCTGTTTGCGGCTTCTTACTCGACGGAAGTGGAACGAAAAGTTATGGCTGCCGCGCTTCATGGGGCTCCCATTCCGGTGCTGGAAGAGTCTTTGGCGGGCAACGATGTGGAGCTGTTTTGAATCGAGCCTCGATTCAATCTCTGGTTGATGTGGATCGCGAGGATGACGTGTTGCTTCGGTTGGGCGTTGCTAGGGGAAGGAAATGACGAAGATTCTGGCTGTTGATGATTCCGCCAGCGTCCGGCAGATGGTTACGTTTACCTTGCAGAACGCCGGGTATGACGTAGTCAATGCCGTCGATGGCAAAGACGGTCTGGCCAAAGCCGGACAGGATAAATTCGACATGATTATCACCGATCTCAACATGCCCAACCTGGATGGCATCGAAATGATCACCCAGGTGCGGAAGTTGCCAGGATGTTCGTTTATTCCCATTCTCATGCTCACCACCGAATCACAAGTGGAGAAAAAAGACGCGGGGCGCAAAGCAGGGGCCACCGGCTGGATCGTGAAGCCCTTCAACGCGGATCAGCTGATTTCGGTGATCAAGAAGCTGGTGAAGTAGACCTTCGAGGCGGGTTGCGCCGGAAGAGGACGATCGTAAGACGACCGGAGGATGCATCGAAACCGTCACATGGAAACGGTGAAACAGTTCGGCGACAAAACGGAAGGCGAAGGTTGCAACTTTCGGCAGGGGGTCGCCAACATCGATCTCCTGGTGGCCGCCATGGAACAGACGGCTGACGCCATCTTGATCACGGATACCTCCGCCCGGATTCAGTATGTGAATCCCGCGTTCACCCTGATGACGGGTTACCGGGCGGACGAAATCATGGGCCAGTCGACCAGAATTCTAAAATCCAACCAGCAGGACCCTGAATACTACCGCCAGTTATGGGAAACGATCCTGTCCGGGCGCGTCTGGCGTGGCGCGCTGTTCAACCGGCGCAAGAACGGAACACTCTATCCCGAAGAAATGGCCATCGCTCCGGTTCGGGACGCGGCCGGCACGATCACTAATTTCATTGCCGTCAAGCAGGACGTAACAGATCGACGGGCCGCCGAGGAATCCCTGCAGGCGCGCGAGCGGGAAGTGCGCAAGCAATTGGCGGAAATTGAACAAATTTACAAGTACGCACCTGTCGGCCTGGCCTTCGTGGACCGGGAATTCCGCGTAATTCGCGTCAACCAGAATTTGGCCGCCATGAATGCTCTGTCGGTTGAGCAATGCATCGGCAAAACCATCATGGAATTGTTGCCGGACATTTCAGAACGAGTGCTCGAAATCTACCGTCAGGTCTTTGCTACCGGTGAGCCGATCCTCGACACCGAACTTCACAGCGTCTTTCCCGGCAAGTGCGCCGAACGTGATCTGCTTTGCAACTACATCCCCTTGAAGTCTGAAACCGGCGAGGTCACCGGGGTTATCGAATCCGTTCTGGAAATCACCCACCGGAAGCGGGCGGAAGAAGGCCTCAGAGTGTCGGAGAAGCAATACCGGCAGCTTTTCGAAAACAACCAGGCGGGCCTCCTCCGTTATTCGGACCCCATGATATCAGAGAATTCGTTAAAGGTATAAATAATATCTGTATTTTGTAATACTCTCAAAATTTCTGGTATGAAATAATACCATGAATCAAGGTGTTCGGACGAGAGTAATTCTAATTCCACTTCATATCGAGTACCACTTACTTTCTTCCCGCCTACAGCGGTACCAGCGGTCCCTGTGGGGTAAGCAGTTTCAACTCGAGTCAGATCTAATCGAACACCGGTGAATTCCCGTCAGAAAGCAAATAAGAAGTTCGATGTTTTATGCGAGCTGATACACCAACGATGCCAGATTGTTCTCTGAATATCGGTAAGTACTCAGTATATTCAAGAGATTCTTCTAAACTAATATTAATTTTAATACCGTAATCCTTAGAATATTTGGAAATCCTGATAACTTCGATTTTCGGAGTATACTCTTATTAGCACCTTGCGTTGTCAACCTTAGAGTTGCATCCCCAGAGGCGACATTTTGATCTTCTGATAAGATTTCGGTCTTACGGTATCCCTTGGAATTAAAGTGTTCTATGAGTCGTAAAAAATTACGAGAATGAATTCCGCTGTCAGTATTGTAATCATTGAACCGTGCCTCTAATTCTAGGTTACCACGTTCATCCTTAATGAGTAAACTTTTGTTAATTAAATCTTTAGTCGTAATATCAATGAAATTCTGCATCTTAATTTCTGAGGGAATTAAATAATTTTAGAATCAATTTTTAAAATTATTGTTTAAACATTTTTATTAGTGATCTCTTTAACAATATTAGATCTAACCTGATCAAATTTGTGATTGCCTGTAGTATAAACATCTAAAATTACAAGCATTTCTTCTAATTGTTCCTTTGTAAATTTTGAGTAATTAGTTTCATTCATGGGAACAAGTATTTTATCTCCATGTGTTAAGCGTACAGGAATATCACCTAAAGGTTCATTCAAACTTAATAATGCATACATAGATGCCTCATTATTCAATAGTGGTATGCTTCTATAATTAGGATCTATTATCTTCAATAAATTGTTAAAATTATCCAGCAATTTGTTAAATTTAATAACGGGATTGCAGCCAGCTTTCACATCATTACAAATATTAGTCAATAAGTTTTTGACACCAGTAATTGCGGACATACATGCTTTAGTGTCAGTTACGAGTAGAATATCATTATTTGATAATGAATCTGAATGAATAAAAGTAGACGGTAATCCCCTGTTCATCTCAGATAGATCAGTTTGCATCAATTGTAAATGAGGAATTAAACTAGAACCTATAAATTTCCTCTGCTTTAATCCGAGTAGAATGTCTTTGAAAACATCTTGCGAACTCAGCAAGTAATTATTTAGATTAACTTCAGGTTCTTTCGGTGACGCAATTAAGTAATTGGTTTTCAATATTTGATCGATCTCTACAATTAAGTCTGGATTCTTACTAATTGCTTCTATGAACATTTTATTGATACTACCAAGTAAACTGGTATTACAAGTGATTGCTTTCGGACCCTTTGTCTCTAAGGTGTTGCTTTCTGCAAAATATGATGAATCAAGTAAATATAAACGATTTGCATTCCCGGCATTTTCAGTTAATCTGATATCAATTTTTTGAAGTGTTTTATTAAAAAGTTCAAAACTCAAAAGTTCTTTTCTGAAGAAGGCAAGTATTATTTCCTTTTTAGTTTTTATGATACCAGCGGCTAGAAAAGCTTCGCGGATACACTGCTTAAAGTGATCACCTATGCCAATCTTGTTTATTTTTTTGTATTTAATTTCAACGATCGCCTCACTGCGTATAAAGTTAGAAAGATCATATTCTTTTATAGTAAGTTCTGGTAATGCAATAGTGTCTATCAAATAAGTTTTGTATCGATTATCAGTATGGTTTTTATAATAAAATCCTATATGTGTATAATTAACATTAATAAAATCTAAGAATAAATTTAATATTAGATCATCCTTTTTAATTAATATAATCCCTGCAAGTCCTAAATTTGAGAGATTCTCCATTTTTGAGCTAATATTTTACCTTTAAGGAGAATATGATTTCTAAACTTGAGAGACTTTCCATTTTGAACGAATATTTGTATTTTTGAGGATTTGATTGAATGGTACTGAATTGCGATCTTCTAATGGTTCTACTACTGGTGGTAAATCTACAAAAGTATCATTGATTTTCTTGTTCTGTTCGCATTTCAATGATTTTTCTAATTCTGCGTAAGAAACAATCTTAATTGCAATGTTGAGATCCATTTCTGATTGAATTTCGTTCTAATTCGAGTTTAAAGTTATTTTTCATTTTTGCATTTAAAAAAAATATTTCTAATAAAAATTCTATATCAAAAATGGCGAGGTTAACTGAAGACGATCTACAACGACACATAAGTGACATTTGTGACACCTATAACGCTGTCATCAATAATGAGATCACCCTGAAACAGGGAAAAACTGCTATAGGACTCCGCCTCAATTTAATTAAGGAATATGAGTTCAACAGTGGTGAGTATGATACCCGTGTTTGTGAGGTGTTTCCATTTCCGAAAGGGGCTAAGAACGCATCTAAGACCGTG
>CAVOIX010000078.1:0-25701 GCA_963695945.1 uncultured Acidobacteriota bacterium
CACTCGAAAAACCTCTTAACGGTGCGGGGATTTGAAATTCGGTTTTGACCCAAACTTAGGCTTGGATTTGAAATTTGGTTTGGAGCCGAACTTTGGCTTGGAACCAAATGCCGATTTGGACCCGAACGCTGGTTTGGAGCCGAACTGGGGCTTCGACCCGAATTCGCGCTTGGACCTGAATTCGGGCTTCGAACCGAACTTCGGTTTGGAACCGAACGAGGGTTTGGAACCGAATGGGGGTTTGGACCCGAACGCTGGTTTCGAGCCGAACTGGGGCTTGGAGCCGAACTCGGGCTTGGATGAGGACTGGAACTCGGGCCGGAAATTGGACCTGGAATCCGGTTTGGGGCTAGAGTTGGGCTGGTCCATCACCCGGCGCGGTCGCCACGCTCGTGGCGGTTTTGTGGCCATCTGGACGGGTTTGGGTTGCGTCAGAGCGTGATCCACCGCGCGAACCAGCTTCGCGACTTCTTCGCCGTCGAGTTGCCGGTAGTGCCCTTCCAGCACGGTGTCCGCGTCGAGCGAGGCCAGTTTCATCCGCTTCATTTTTTCCACTGGATGGCCCATCACCAGCAAATTTCTGCGCAGCAGGTCGCGACGCACTCCGGAGAACTGCGCTTCGTACCAAGGATTCGGCGGGTTCTTTCCGGCGGCGTGCGGCGCGCGCAACGGAAACAATTTGCCGTGCAGCGCTTGAGCGAGGCTTTTCATTTGCGTGTCGTTCAGCCGGCCCTTCACCTTGATCCAGTACGTCTGCGGCAGCGACGCCGACGCCTTCAACATTTTGCTGGCGAGTGCTCCGTCGTTGGTAAGAAAAACTGCGCCGCCAGCGGCGTAATCCAGGCGGCCAACGGGAAAGACGCGCTCGGATACCCCTACCAGGAAATTCCGCAACGTGCGGCGGCCCTCAGGATCCGCGAGCGTGGACACGACCTCGGGCGGCTTGTTCATCAGCAAATACACGTGCGTTTCGGAAACTTGCGCCACCTTTCCCGCGGCTTCGACGCGATCGCGTTCCGGATCGGCCTTGGCCCCCAATTCGGTGACAACCACTCCGTTGACGCGCACTTGCCCGCTGCGGATCAAATCTTCCGCATGGCGGCGCGACGCAATCCCGGCGCGGGAAATTATTTTCTGTAAGCGTTCCAGCATGAAGGTTTTTAGGAAGCGCTTTCTGCCTTGGATTCCTCGGAATGCTCCGCTTCGGCTGGCGCGGGTTCCGGCGTTTCCATCTTTTCGTCGGACTCGAGTGAGGCTGGTTCGGGTGCAACCGTGGCGTCGACGGCTTGAACTTCGTGGACTTCAATCGTTTCGGTTGCTACGGATGACTCGTTTGATTCCGTTGGATCGCCGGCTTCAGGCGTATCACTGTTCTCGCTCGTCTCCACCGTCGTGTTTTCCGCGGAGGCCGTGGCCTCGGCGTCTGCCGACGCTTCGGGCTCTATCGGCGCGATGCCTTCATCCGAACCGAGTGCCGCGCGCGCGAGCTGTTCAAATTCCTTGAGGCTCGGCAACTCTTCGAGATCGGAAAGTCCGAAGCGCATCAGAAATTCCTTGGAGGAACGGTACATGATGGGTCGGCCCATCACGGCCTTGCGCCCCGCCGTCACGATGAGGCGCTTTTCGAGCAGCGTCTTGATTACTCCCGAAACATTTACGCCGCGAATTTCCTGAATCTCCGGACCGGTGACCGGCTGGCGGTAGGCGATCACGGCCAGCGTTTCCAGGGCCGGCATCGTCAGGCGCAGCGGCGGCCGCAGGCTCTTGATGAACCGGCGCACGACTTCATGGTGCTGCGGCTTGGTATAGAACTTGTAGCCGCCGGCAACAGCGCGAATTTCCACACCGCGATCTTCGGCCACGTAGGCTGCAATCATTTCGTCCAGCGTCGCGCGAACCGTGTTTTTTTCCTCACCCACGGCGTTGGCAATCTGGTCCAGTGTGGCAGGCTCGTCCGCGGCGTAGATGATGGCCTCGAGCGCGCCCTTCAATTCTGTGGGATTCATACTCATTGATATTGATCGTCAATTCCCCGAAGCGGTTCGATCGCGGCGTCGGAAGAAATCGATTCGCCGCCGGCGAAGACCACGTCGAACATTTTATGCTTTCGCAGCCAGATCTTTGAGAACAATTCCTGCTGCACCAGGACAATGGCCTGCAACCGCGTGAGTTCCAGGACCGCCAGCAGCGCAACGATCATCGCGTGGCGCGACGGGCAGGACTCGAAAAAACCAATCAGGTCGATGCCGTCCTCGGATGCCACCAGTTGTTGGCGCAGCAAATCCATCATCTGCGCCACCGTGAATTGCTGGTGGTGCAACTCGATTTTTACCACTTCTTTGCGGCGTTCCAGCACCTGCTGAAACACTTTCACCAGGTCCACCAGCGAAACGATCAGCTCACCTTCCGATTCCTCGCCCTCGTACAGCGTTAGATCGGGCTTGGACCAGACGTGCTCCTCAATCTGCTGCCGCTGATGGAGTAACTGCGCGGCGCTCTTGAATTTTTCGTGCTCGACCAGGCGGTGCACGAGGTCGGCGCGCGGATCGTCCAGTTCCTCGGGGCCAGCCATCGGATCGGGCGGCAAGAGCATTTTCGATTTGATGTAGATAAGCGTCGCGGCCATGTAAATAAAGTCGGCCGAAATATCCATATCCAGTTGCTCGAGCTTGTGGAGGTACTCCAGGTATTGGCCGGTGATCCTGGCGATCGGAATATTGTGAATGTCGATTTCCTGCTTCTTGATCAGATCGAGCAGGAGATCGAGCGGGCCGTCGTATGTATCCAGATGAATTTTATAGGGCGATGCCATTTTATTGCCTCGCTACTTTCCTGGTGGCCGCGGTAACTGGGAGCCTGCGGCTAAACCCGCTTGGCATCGTGCGTTCACCGGCACGGCCTGAAGCCGTGCCCCACAAATCAGCGGATGCGCGACACACGATTCTATCGTTTTTCCTTGCGCTACGAGCATGTTCCGCCACAGCTTTCAGCGTTCCGCGTGCCACGGGAAGCCGCGATCGGCAACGACCGCCAAGATTTCTCGCTTTGTAGGGCACAACTTCAGCCGTGCCGCTAGCGCACCGGAATTGAACGGCCTTAGCCGCTGGCGGGCCCGTCCCTCCACGATCAACCATTCCCCGGGGCGGTTACCGCGGCCAGTTCCGCGCGCTTCTCTTTCCAGTTGAAAACGGCTTGGCGCGACGGTCCATCGTCTTCCGCGCGACTCCGCGGGCCTTCTCCGAACCTTCGTCCAGAATTTTCAATACTTTGTCGGGATGCGCCGCATAATCTTCGCGGCGCGCGCGGACCGGCTCAATCCACTTGATCAGATTGTCGGCCATGGCCATTTTACACTCGATGCAGCCGATTGCCGCGCTGCGGCATCCTTCAGCAGACCATTTCAGCGTCTCCGGCGGCGAAAAAAGTTTGTGCCAGTCATACACGGGGCACACATCGGGGTTGCCGGGATCGGTGCGGCGCTTGCGCGCCGGGTCCGTAATCATGGCGCGCGATTTGGCGCGAATCGATTCGTCGGATTCGCTCAGCGAAATGAAATTGCCGTAGCTCTTGGACATTTTCCGGCCGTCGGTACCGGGAAGCCGCGGCGTCTGGGTCAACAGCGATCCAGGCTCTCGAAGAATCGCCGAGCGGCTGAAGAAATGGCCGTAGTCTTTCAACGAATCCAGAAAATTCTCCACTCCCTGATCGAGCGCCTCTCTTCGCAGAAGATCTGCCACTTCCCTCTTCTGCTCATCGGAGAAAGGCTTCCCGTTCGCGGGAAGGATCTTGGGGTCATGCGACGTGCTGCGCCAGGAATCGCAGATTCGCGGGCGCGAAAAGCTCCGCCTTGATGCGGAAGCCGTAGAAGAAATCGAAGCGCCGGACAATTTCTCGGGTCAGCTCAATGTGCGCAACTTGGTCTTCTCCGACCGGCACCAGGTCGGCGTCATAAATCACGATGTCCGCGGATTGCAGCACCGGATAGCCCAGAAATCCGTACGTGTGGAGGTCCTTGTCTTTCACGTTGTCGAGCGCTTCCTTATAGGTGGGCACGCGTTCCAGCCAGCCGAGCGGCGTCACCATGGAAAGGAGCAAGTGCAATTCGGCATGTTCCGGCACGGAGGACTGGATGAACATGGTGCACTTCGCGGGATCGAGGCCGGCGGCGAGCCAGTCGATTCCGATTTCGATCGAGTTCTGCGCGATTTGCGAAGTGTCGGCGTAGTCCGACGTCAGCGCGTGCCAATCGGCCACGAAGAAAAAGCATTCGTACTGGGGATCGTTCTGCAGCTTGACCCAATTCTCGAGGGCGCCGAAGTAATGGCCGATGTGGAGGCGCCCGGTGGGGCGCATGCCGCTGAGGACTCGTTTTTTGTGTGAGGAATCCGCCACTCGATTCGTTTCTCCCTATTTTCAATCGCCCTTTGCATCTCAAAGGGCGACCGTACATTTCACGCGCGAGCCGAGTAGCACAGCGACTCTTCGCTGTGCTACTCAGGCCGAAAGCAGATCGCGCGCGATGATCATGCGCTGAATTTCGCTCGTGCCTTCGTAAATCGTAATGACGCGGGCGTCGCGATACATTCGTTCGACGCCGGACTCGCGCGAGTAGCCCAGGCTCCCATGAATCTGGACTGCCTTGTACACGGCGCGATTCACCATTTCTCCCGCGTACAATTTCGCCCGCGACGCGTACGGGCCCAATCGCGCCGCGCCGGTGTCGCGCATCCACGCGGCGTGATGCACCAACGCTCGCGCGGCTTCGATCTCGGTCTGCATATCGGCGAGCATCCATTGTACTGCCTGAAACTCGCTGATCGTCTTGCCGAATGCGCGTCGCTCCCGGGCGTGTGCGACCGATTCTTCGAGCGCGCCCTGCGCGATTCCCACAGCTTGCGCCGCGATGCCCACGCGGCCGCCATCCAGGAGTTCGAGCGCGATCTTCAGGCCCTGGCTTTCTTCGCCCAGGCGATTTTCTTCCGGGACTTCGCAATCGATCAAGGTGATTTCCGCCGAGCGCGAAGTGCGCAGACCCATCTTATCCTCGTATCGCGCCACTCGAAAGCCGGGAAATGACGGTTCGACAAGAAATGCGGTCACCCCCTTCGTCCCGGCTGCCGGATCTGTCTTCGCGAAGACGAGGTACAGACCGGCTTCGCCGCCGTTAGTGACCCAGGATTTCGCGCCGTTCAGACGGTACGTGTTAGCGCGTCGCTCGGCAGTTGTCGCGATCGCGGCGGCGTCGGAACCTGCTTGCGGCTCTGTAAGGCAGAAAGCGCCGAGCATCTCGCCGTGAGCCAAACCGGATAAGTATTTCTGCTTTTGAAATTCGGTTCCGTATTTGAAGACCGGAAAGACCGCGAGCGAATTGGTGACGCTCAGGGCCACGGCCATCGCCGCGTCCACGCGCGCGACTTCCTCGAGCATCAGGACGTAGGAAATGGTGTCTGCGCCGAGGCCGCCCCAGGATTCGGGAATCAACATGCAGCAGCAGCCCAGTTCGCCGAGTTTGCGCAGTTCGTCTCCGGCAAATTTCTCTTCGCGGTCGCGCGCGCGGATGGAGGGGCGCACTTCCGCTTCCATAAACTGACGGATGGTCTCGCGAATCAGGCGTTGATCGTCGGTGAGGGAAAAGTCCATCGCGTAGCGGGTACGAGCGATGCTAGCACAATGCGGGGAAATCCATAAGCCAAAGGCGGTTCAGAGCGCGGCTACATCTTCAGCAATTCGCGGAGGTGTTTGGTCTGCGCGCGGCTCACGGGAACTTCCGAGGAGCGCTTGTCATCCATTTTGAGCATGTAGCTGGATTTAAACCAGGGCACAACTTCTTTGATGTGGTTGATGTTGACGAGATACGACCGGTGCGCGCGCCAGAAGACATCCGATTCGAGCGTCGATTGCAGCTCTTCGATGGTTCGATAGTTTGAGGTGCCTTCCACTTCGCGCGCCACTACCGTAATGGTGCCATCCTCGATGGATGCGAAAATCACGTCTTCGGCGTCCACCAGAAAAAGGCGCTGCTGCGTCTTCACCAGCAGTTTTACGGGCGGCGCTTTCGCCGATCCGATCTGGCTGACCAGCGTCTCCAGCCGCTCGCTCGGCGAGGCCTCGGCCTCGAGCGCTTTTTTGGCGCGCTGAATGGCGCGGGCCAGGCGGTTTTTCTCGATGGGCTTCAGGACGTAGTCGATAGCGTTCACTTCAAAAGCTTGCACCGCGTAATTGTCAAAGGCCGTCGCAAAAACAATTTGCGGCAGCTTTCCCTTGCGGTCCATCAGCTTCTTGATCACGCCGAAGCCGTTCAGCCCGGGCATCTGCACGTCGAGAAAAACAAGGTCTGGAGAATGTTCCTTGATAAGGGCCAGCGCTTCGACGCCATTTTTGCCCTGCCCGACCAGGTGCACGTCGGGAAACTCTTCAACAGATACGCCAATTCGTCGCGCGCCGGCTTTTCGTCGTCAACGATGAGTGTGTTGATAGTCATACTAAGTTGTTAGCTTGGCAGGAAACAGTATATGCAACAGGGTTATGGCATTCAACTTGTGTAATATTTCGTTGGAGCCGGGGTTGCTCTTCCCTGCTAAAATTTTAGGCCGTTGCCTGCTGTAAGCTGGGCGCTACATCAACTTTGTCATTGGAGGCGGAATTGCCGGCTAAAGGTGCAAAAGTTTTGAAGAGCGAGATCCTCTATCAAGGCAAGGTTTTTCGCTTGCAGCGGGACACGGTGATCGAGCCGGGTGGAGTGAAGGCTGAGCGCGACATCATCGTGCATCCTGGGTCGGTGGTGGTGCTTCCGATCTTCGACGACGCGCGCATGCTGCTCATTCGCCAGTACCGGCATTCGGTCGGCGAAATGCTTTGGGAACTTGTGGCGGGGCGCAAAGAACCCGGCGAGTCCCCCGTGCCGGCGCGCGCCGCGAACTGCTCGAAGAGACCGGATACACGGCAAAGCGCT
Source organism: uncultured Acidobacteriota bacterium (assembly GCA_963695945.1). GTDB lineage: Bacteria > Acidobacteriota > Terriglobia > Acidiferrales > UBA7541 > Palsa-360. The sequence goes on from CAVOIX010000078.1 coordinate 6,953, forward strand.
TCCGTAAATTGATGCGCGTCGTTCCCACTCCAGGATTTGTGAACGAATGGATGTGGATCTTCGCGGCGGAAGGCTTGACGCAGGGAACAGCGCAGCCGGAAGAAGACGAAAGAATCACGCCGCGTATTTTCACGCTGCGGCAGACGGAGACGAATGATCGAGCGCGGAACGTTGCGCGATGCGAAATCCATTTGCGCCATTCTTTATTACTTGCGTTTTTGCAGGCGCAGCCGCTAGCGCTCGACTTCCCTGCAAGTACGCGCCAGCGCCGGCGTGGTTCGATCTGCATTATTTTCATCAGCTGCCCCAGCAAAGACCTCCGGCGAGGTTCCAGCGCTATAAGAATACTTTCTTCCCCGCAAAAAATAATTTTGAAAATTATCGTTCTTCGCTTGTAACATGGCCGCGTGTGGCATAGGATTTCCGCAAGTAAGTTCTCCGTAAAAATATTTCGGAGAGAAAGGCGGACATGAGCGTACGAGATTTCGTCAAGCACCAGTTCCGGCATTTCAATGCGGCGGTCGTCGTGGATGCTTCGGAAGCCTATATCGCGCACCTGGCGCGCGGCGGAAAAATGTTCCTGACCATGGCGGGGGCCATGAGCACGGCGGAACTGGGCATTTCGCTGGCGGAAATGATCCGGCAAGGCAAGGTGCACGGCATCTGCACGACCGGAGCGAACCTGGAAGAGGATATTTTCAATCTCGTGGCGCACGATCATTACAAGCGCGTACCGAACTACCGGAATTTGAGCGACGCCGAAGAAGTGGCCTTGCGCGATCATGGCATGAACCGCGTGACCGACACCTGCATCCCGGAAGAAGAGGCCATGCGCCGGATCGAACGCCAGGTGCTGAAGCTGTGGCAGAAGGCGGACAAGGAAAAACAGCGCTACTTCCCATACGAATATATGTATCAGTTGGTTCGCGGCGGCCTCATCAGGGAGTCTTACCAGATTGATCCGAAAGATTCCTGGGTGATCGCGGCGTGCGAAAAAAATCTCCCGATCTTCACTCCGGGATGGGAAGATTCCACGCTTGGAAATATTTTTGTGGCTAACGTGGTGCGCGGCGACGTTTCCAATTTTCAGGTCGTGAAGTCGGGCGTCGAGCAGATGGCTTGCCTGATCGAGTGGTACCGGCAAAATTCGGCGGATGAATCCATCGGCTTTTTTCAGATCGCCGGCGGCATCGCGGGCGATTTTCCGATTTGCGTCGTTCCCCTGATCACACAGGACCTGCGCGAGAAATGCCGCTTGTGGGGATATTTCTGCCAGATTTCCGACAGCACCACATCCTACGGATCCTATAGCGGCGCCGTGCCCAATGAAAAAATCACCTGGGGCAAGCTGGATGCCAACACGCCGCGATTCGTCATCGAATCCGACGCGTCGATCGTCGCGCCGCTGATGTTCGCATACATCCTCGGCCAATAGCCTTCGTGTGGCCGCCCGTCTGAAGGCGGGCGTTTCACAGTCCCAACTCTGAATCCGTACGTCCGGACACATCTATGGAAAATCGCGAAGTCGCGCGCATCTTGCGGGAAACCGCGCAGCTCCTGGAAATCGACGGGGCCATGATCGGCCGCTATCGCAGCTACGAAAAGGCGGCCGAACTGCTTGGTGGACTGTCGCAATCCGTCGAGGAATTGGCACGCGACCGCGAAAAATTGATGGAACTGCCCGGAATCGGCGACGGCATGGCCGATCACATCGAGGAAATTCTAAAGTCCGGCGATTATTCCCTGCGCGCAAAACTCCTTAAAAAATATCCATCGTCAATTCTTGATCTGCTGGACCTGCAATCGCTGGGGCCGAAGAAGGTCGCATTTCTCTGGACGGCCTTTCAGGCGGGCACCGTGGAGCAGGTGGAAAAGCTGGCGCGCGAGAATAAATTGCGCGATCTTCCGGGTTTTGGCGAGAAGAGCGAAGAAAACATTCTGAAGGCAATCGAGGTTCACAAAAAGTCCGCAGGTCGATTCATTTTCGACATGGCCGAAGAAACCGCCGGGAAGCTGGTCGCGCATATTCAGGCCCTTGGACAACCGATCGAGGCAGTGACGCCGGCGGGCTCCCTGCGCCGCGGTAAAGAAACCATCGGCGACCTCGACTTTCTGGTCACCTGGCCTCCGGGAAATATACGCCCAAGGCCGTCGATTCGATTTCCGTTCACATTCTGGCATTTCCGGAGATCGCCCAGGTCCTGGCAAAGGGCGAGAACAAGGTGAGCTTCGTTCTGAAGAGCGGCCTGCAGGTGGACGTGCGCATTCTGGAGAAGAAAAGTTTTGGCGCCGCACTCATCTACTTCACCGGATCGAAAGAACATAATGTCACGCTTCGCGGCCGCGCGAATAAGATGGGTTACACGCTCAATGAATATGCCCTGGCGACCTTGAAAGGCGAGCGGCCCGTGGCGCGGGCGACCGAGGAAGAAATTTACAGCAAGCTCGGGCTCGATTTCATTCCGCCGGAATTGCGTGAAAACACCGGCGAAATCGACGCCGCCGCCGAGCGCCGGCTGCCCAATCTTATCGAGCTCAAGGACATGCGCGGCGATCTGCAGATGCACACGACCGCGAGCGACGGCAAAAACTCGATTGAAGAAATGGCCCTGGCCGCCAAAGCGCTGGGCTACGAATATATCGCGCTGACCGACCATAGCAAGGCGGTAACGGTCGCAAACGGGCTCGATGAAAAACGAACTCTCGAACAGATCAAAAAAATCCAGGCCGCCAATGCCAGAAATCCCGGCATCCGCATTCTGGCCAGCAGCGAAGTCGATGTATTGAAAAACGGCAAGCTGGATCTCGCTGATGAGGTCCTTGCGCAACTGGACATGGTGCTCGTTTCCATTCACTCGTACATGACTCTGGAACGCGCCGAGATGACGGATCGAATTCTAGCGGCGATTGAAAATCCCTATACACAAATTGTCGGGCATCCCACCGGGCGGCTTCTGCTTCGCCGGGAATCTTATCCGTGTGACATGGAACGAATCCTTGACGCGGCGAAGAAATACGGCGTTGTGATGGAGTGCAACGCCTCGCCGGAACGTCTCGATCTGAAAGACACGCAATTGCGCATGGCCAAGGATCGCGGAGTGAAGATCGCGATCTCCACCGATGCGCATATGACACGCGGCCTCCTGGCGATGCGCTACGGCGTGCAAATGGCGCGGCGCGGGTGGATTGAGAAGAAGGACGTGCTCAACGCGCTGAATCTGGAGAATCTGCTCGCGGCCTTGAGACCAAGGCCTGGATCTGCAACACCGCCAAAGCAGAACGCCGCGGCAGCCTCGGCACGGTCTTCGTCCAAGCCGCGCAAATCGGGCTGACGGAAAACCGCAGGGGACAAAATGAAAGAGCGGCCGACCAGGAAGGCACTCGCCGTTCGGAGCCGATCCGTCGCAGCCGAAGAGCGGGAGAACGCGATCGCTTTTCTGAAGAGTGAAAGATATTCGCGGATGATCGCAGAGGACGATCAATTTTTTATCGCGGAGATCGCGAAGGAGATAGTCGCGGCGGTTCGATTGGCTCGGGAGGAAGGCGTGCTCGTTTTGCGCGGGATGCGAGTCCGTGGCGATGTCCAGCGAGAAGGCGTCGGGACGCAACTCCTTCACCGGCTTGTTTTGGCCATACGGTCCGAAGCCTGCTACTGCATTCCCTATCGATGGCTTATTTCGTTTTATGCGCAGGCAGGCTTTCGCGAAATCTTGAGCGAAGAAGCTCCCGCTTTCCTGGCAGACCGCCGCGCACACTATGCGAGCGAAGGGTTGGACGTAGTGCTGATGCGTCGACCGTCGGAGTGAGTCGCCCGGAGTTGACGTTCCGCGTTGCAAATCTTCCCGCGTTCGCGCATGATACGTTGTTTGCGCAAATAGAATCGCGGCTATCGTGCCGGTTGCACGAGAGAGGGCCGCTGCTTCAGGTCCATACACTTTGAAAAAGACAGGAGAAATGCGAATGCGCAGGTCCGCGGGCATTGCCTTGCCGAAGGGAAAACTGGGAGTTTTGACCGTCGGCATGGGTGCGGTGGCTACAACCTTCATGGCCGGAGTCGATCTGGTCCGGCGAAAGAAATCGCTGCCCATTGGCTCCCTGACGCAGCTTGGAACGATCCGCCTGGGAAAGCGCACCGAAGGGCGCGCGCCGGCGATCAAGGATTTTGTGCCTCTGGCGACTCTCGAAGATATCGTTTTCGGCGGCTGGGACATTTTCCCGGACAGCGCGTATGAAGCCGCCAAGAACGCGGCGGTCCTCAGCTCGGAACACCTGGCCGAAGTGAAGAAGTTTCTGAGCAAGATCAAACCGATGAAAGCCGCGTTTGATCAGAACTATGTGAAAAAGCTGAGCGGCACGCATGTAAAAAAAGGCCGCACCAAGTACGACCTGGCGATGCAGATCAAGGACGACATTCAGAAATTTCAGAAGAAGAACAAAGTGTCGCGAACCGTGGTCATCTGGTGCGGATCGACGGAAATATTTCTCAAGTCCCATGCCGTTTACGAGACACCCGAGAAATTTGTGGCGGCGATGAAGGAAAATCATCCGGCCATCGCGCCTTCCATGCTGTATGCCTGGGCGGCGATTACCAGCGGCGTGCCCTTTGCGAATGGCGCTCCCAACCTGACCGTCGATATTCCCGCGATCATTGCGCTCGCCAAGCAACACGGAGTGCCCATCTGCGGCAAGGATTTCAAAACCGGCCAAACTTTAATGAAGACGATTCTCGCCCCCGGATTCAAGGCGCGGCTGCTCGGAATGAACGGTTGGTTCTCTACGAACATTCTCGGGAATCGCGATGGCGAAGTGCTGGACGATCCTGAATCCTTCAAGACCAAGGAAGAATCGAAGCTGGGCGTACTCGAATACATTCTGCAACCAAAGTTGTATCCGGACTTGTACGGCCATATTCATCACAAGGTCCGCATCAACTACTATCCGCCGCGCGGCGATAATAAAGAAGGCTGGGACAACATCGACATTTTCGGCTGGCTGGGCTACGAGATGCAGATCAAGGTCGACTTCCTGTGCCGCGATTCTATTCTTGCCGCGCCCATCGTGCTGGACCTGATTCTCTTCCTCGACTTGGCCAAGCGCGCCGGCATGCGCGGCATCCAGGAATGGCTAAGCTTCTATTTCAAGTCGCCCATGTGCGCCCCTGAGCTTTATCCCGAGCATGATCTCTTTATTCAGTCGATGAAATTGAAGAACACCTTGCGCTGGATGATGGGCGAAGACCTGATCACGCACCTGGGCCAGGAATACTACGATTAAACGGCCCGGAAAAACTTCCCTGTCTGCCATCCCTCACCCGCCACTCCGAGTGAGGGATTTGTTTTCCTGGCGCAGTAGACACAAATTCCCACAAGCGTATTGTGCCTGTCTTTTGTTCGCGAGGGGCGCTGTCTGTATCGCAGTCTACCGTCCGAAATCAGTGCCCGCCGTCCGGCATCACCAGGGCATCTACCTCGCTGGTGGACACATTTACGCCTGACCCTGAGGATTGCACGTCGCCGCCTACCAGGATCAACTTGTTGCCGATTACCCCGGCGGCCAGTCCGTGCCTGCTGACCGGCATGGACGGCATGATCGTCCAGGAATCGGTTGCCGGATCATAGGCTTCCACGGAACGGAAGGTGGCCATCATGTGGGGGTCCTGAAATTCGCCGCCCGCGACGTAAATGCGGCCGTTGTAAACGCCTGAGCCGAGCGCGCTGCGGGCCGTGGGCATGCGCGATCGCGGAGCGCTCCACTTATCGGTGGCCGGATCGTATTCCTCCACTACGGAGATGTCCGTGGCCGCAGAGATGAACGCGGCGCCAACCCTTCCGCCGATCACGTAAATCTTTCCGTTTACTACGCCCGCCGTGGTGTGATTGCGCGGCGTGGGCATTGAACTCTTCTCGCTCCAGGCATTCGTCGCGGGATCATATTCCTCGACGGTGCCGACGGAAGCTTGCGGCGTGTTGAATCCCAGGGCCGTTTCATTGGAGCCGGGGAGAAGACTGACACCGCCAATCACATAAATCTTGTTGCCCACCGCCGCCGCCACGGGCGAGCCTCGTTTGGATGGCATGGGCGCAAGCGACTTCCACGTGTCGGCTGCCGGATCATACTCCCAGGAGTTGTTAATTGGCAGCCACGCGGCTGGGCCGGAGGTCGGATACACGAACCCGCCGAATGCATAAATTTTCCCGTGGAATTCGGTGAACGCCACGTGATGCGACGGAAGCGCCATGGGATTTTTCTTGGTCCAATGATCGGTCGCGGGATCATATTCGTAGACTAGTCCCTTCGGCTTCCAGAACGGGATCAGGCCCGCGAATACGTACATTTTTCCTCCGGCCGCCGCGCCCAGAATTTCCTCAGCGGGCTCGGGAAACGGCGCGAGTTTTTCCCACTTGGCCTGCGCGTATGCGGATGGAGCCGCAGCGCTGATCGAACAGATGATGAGAACCAACTGCAATGCCATCAGTACACATTTTCGGAAGGCCATAAGCGCTCCTGAGCTAGGGATGCGCGGTACTATACAACGGACTACAACGCGCTGCATCTCCCAGTCCAATTTTCCGGCGATCGCTTCTACGTCGTCTGTCCGTTCGTTGACAAAGAGTTGCCGCTCCGCTAGTGTATTTGCATTGCAATCAATGCAAACAGGAGAATTGAATGGCGCAAGGCGCAGCTACAAAGGTTAAGAAACGCAAGAAATCGGTCATCAAACGGGCCAAGCAGTCGCACGTCCGCGCGGAGATCAATCGCGCGAATACCACTCGCGTGCGCACCATCATGAAGAAGCTGCGCACGGCGATTGCCGCCAAGGATTCCGCCTCCGCTGGAACATTGCTTCGTCCTACTCTTCGGCGATCGATCACGCGATCAGCAAAGGTGTGCTTGAAGAGAACACCGGGAACCGCTATAAATCTCGGTTAAGCTTGGCTGTCAATGGACTGAGCGCCGCCGCGAAAGCGTAAGGGCGGAATTTACGAGATTTGAACGAGACTGAAACTTTACAAGTTTGAAACACGCGCCCGGGAAAATGTCCCGGGCGTTTTTTTGTCGACGTGTTCCCCACTTTGTTCGGAATCAAAGGGCCGTTGAACCGTCTCCCCACCCGCTCAGAATCGCTCTACCTGCCCGGCGTGGGCGACGCCAGTTGCGTTACCAGGAATTCCATCACGGCACGCTGACTTGTCCCACCGGACTTCAGGCGATTGTCTGCCTCGTATAGCGCGGCGAGACCTTCGGTCAGCTGCGACCTTGGGGAATTTTTTGGATTGCTCTACCGCCAGTTCCGCCGCGGCGGGCCGCATCTTCAGCCGGCTGGAGGCCTGCCAACCGCCGGTTCCGGACGGCAATTCCTGGGCCTCTAAAAGTTTCCGGTACGTCCAGGCCAGCGCGCCTAACAACGCGGGCGCCGCTTCGCCTTCCCTCAGCAGACTGTCCAGAAATTCGAGGGCCTCAGCAGGCTTGCGTTCCGCCAGCATGCCCGCCAGATCCCACACTTCATATTTTCGCGCGGAGATCACCAGCAGGTCCACGTCCGCGCGGGTCACGGTTTTCCGTTCTCCGGCATAGGAGGAGAGTTTCTGGACTTCCGTGCGGATCGCCGCTAGATCGCCATTCAGAAGATCGCAAAGTTCTTCGGCCGCGTCGTGTTCGAGCGTCGCTCCCAGTTCCTTGGCCATGTCCAGAGACAGCGGCACCGCAAGGCGCGCGCGTTCGGCGGGATCGGTGGAAAGCTCGACGGAAACGGTCAGCGTTTTCTCGCCCAGCATTTTGGCGAGGCGCATGCGTTGGTCAAGCGCAGCCGCCTCGAAAACAAGAACCGTGAACGGCGCGGGATCGTCGAGGTATCCGGCAATCTTCTTCACCAGGGCATCGCGCGAATCGTCACCCAGGCGTTCCCAGGCTTCCGTGTCACTCACGAAAACAACCTGGTTCGGCGCAAGCATCGGAAGGGTCTGCGCTTGCCCTAGAATCGCGGACACTTCATCGTCATCCGCGGAGAATTTCCGAACTCCCCAGTCGCGCGTCCCCTCGGCAACGTAGGCGTCGACAAGCTTGGCGCGGCACAAATCGCGCAGGTAACTGTCTGATCCCAGCAGGAGGATGCCGGGGATAGGTTTCCGTTTGGCGAGACGCGCCAGAAATTCGTGCGGCGAGACGGCGGCCATCAGAAATTCTCCAGAATATCGGAGACCAAACGGGCCGCGAAATCACGTGACATCCGTTCGAGCGCCGGGCCCTGCTCGTCAAAGAATTTCGCGGGATCGGTGGAGATTTCGTAGGGCTCTCGAAAAAGATAGTCGTCGCTCTTGTAGAGAATTTTATTCGTCTCCCGCTGTTCGAGCGACACTTTCATGTGCACGGATACGAGCATCGTGGTGGCGCGGGCCGTGGTGGTATTCAGGGCCGGAATGGTTGCGGAACTCGACGTGGTTGAGGGAGTCGTGTCAAACACCGCCGGAATCGCCTCGAAACTGGTGATTTCGCCATGCAGGACCGCATCCGCGGAATCTTCCGAAGCCACGATTCGGTATTTCGTGCGCGCGATAAACTCGTGCACCACGGCTTCGGTCATGCGCTGTTCGACGCGGTAGCGCGTAGTGTCATTTTTCAGCGCAGGGACGGCGATGACTTTCAGTCCCGGAGGCAGGGCAGCCGCCGTTCCTCCGACATGATAGCCGCATGCGGACAAAAAAAACGCGGCAGCCACGACAAGGCACAGGGGAACGATTTCCAATCTCAAATCTGGGATTTCAAATTTCAGATTGAATCTGTTTCGTGGCAGCGCTCGAGCGATGTTCGCGTTCTTCCCAACAGCGTCAGACTCGCAGCCCGCTGGTAATTTGATTTTGTGCATCAGTTCCAGTTGTTCCTCACGGGCATGCTGCCCCACGGTTCCGCGAGATGGGATCACCCTTGCGAAAGTTTCGCTTTCAGGTTCGCAAAATTCCACAGACTGAAGTCTGTGCTACTTAGGAGGCCAGCAATTTCTCCGCAATGGCTACGGCGGACACCGCCGGAACTCGCAGATTGTCGGCAGCGCCCCAGAGCCAGACTCCGGTTTCGATGCTGGGGTCGCGCTCGGGTTGCTTCAATACCGGCCGCGACTCGCCCACTACATTCACATTTGTAGGCGCCTCATCTTTCGAGCGCACCACTTTCAGGCCGGCGTGCTCGAGGCTGGCTGCCAGATCTTCCAGTACGGGCGCGGTCTTGAATTCCGCATAGATCGAAAACGCATGCGAATGGAAAACCGGCGCTTGAACCAGTGTAATCGCAGGAACCGGTGCGCGACCCGCCAGGTACCTTCGCGATTCCGAGGCCATTCTCGTTCGCGAATCTTCCAATTTAACTCCCGCTTCCGGCCCGTAACCCGAAACCATGTTAAATCCGATCTGGGTATCGAATATGGTCTGCGATACAGGCTGGAAAGAGAGCAGCTTCACGACCTGGCTTTCCAGCTCTTCAATCGCATCCACCCCATACTCCGACACAGGCTGAAGAACCGTGATCACCAAGCGCTCGAGTCCGGCGGGTGCCAGGGCCGCCGCCGTGGAAATTGCCGCATCCGAGGGCGCTGCCGGAACCGCGAACAAACTTTGCGGCTTGCCGGGCGGCAACGTAACCAGCGGAGATGGAAGGACCGCATCGAGCGCGGGTATCCACAGCCTGGCGCTGACGTCGTCGCGCAATCCTCCGCTGAGGTCGATGACCACCGCGCCGGCGCGCCGAGCTTCCTCGGCGTGGCGTTGTGTGAATTTTGGCGAACCAGTGAAAAATGCAAATCGCACCCGCTCAAAACTTTCTTCGGTCACCGTCTCGATCACGGCGGGTTCTCCGCCGGCTTCGGCGAGTGTTCCGGCGACAACTTCTTCGTCGACCAGGCGTATGTCGCCGGCGGGAAAATTGGATTCCCCGAGCCACACGCTGAGTTCTTTGCCGAGTAGAGAGGATGCCCCTGCGATGGCAATGCGAACCGCTGCTTTAGGAGAGCTCATGTCTTTGCGGGATGCGAGAGCAGATAATGGCGAACGACTCGAATAACATAAAGCGTCACTCCAGAGGCCACAAAACCCGCGGCGATGACCATCAGCACCACTTCGGAGTACGCCACGATCAGCCACACCAGTAGCGCCATGATAATGACGATGAATGACTTCTGGCGGGCCAGCATGGGAATATCCTTGAAGCTGCGATAGCGCACGGTGCTGGACATCAACGCCGCATCGGCGATCACCACCAGCATCCAGAAGATTGACCACCGCCAATCCTCAATCGGTGTCTTGATCGCGTGGATGGTGGCCGCAATCAGGCCGGCAGCCGCCGGGCAAGGCAGGCCGACGAAGTATTTTGACCCTGTCCCCGGCGCCATTCCCTGAATGTTGAACCGGGCGAGGCGCCATGCGCAGCAGATCACGAAGACCAGCGCCACCCACCACCCAATTTGGTGCAGCCGGCGAATATCCAGTACGTCGGTTTCGGCGATGCCGCGCACGCCCCAGGTAAAGGCCAGCGCTGCGGGAGCGATGCCGAAGCTGACCATGTCCGCCAGTGAGTCAAACTGCTTGCCGAATTCGCTGCTGGTGCCCGTGGCTCGCGCCACGAAGCCGTCAAAGGAATCAAAGAGGATGGCCAAGCCGATCGCCTTGGCGGCGTTGTCCAAATCGGTGCCCCCACCCTTGAGCGTGGCCATTACGGCATAGAAGCCGCAAAGCATGTTGGCCACGGTCATGGAACTGGGCAAGAGGTAGATGCCGCGGCGCAGCCTCATATTGGCGCGCCGCGTACCGGGAAAGCCGAGTTCCTGCTGTTCGATGTCGCTCATTTCCACCGCGCCAGGACGCTGGTCCCCCCCGCCACATGCTGCCCGGGCCGCACTACAATCTCGGCCCCTTCGGGAAGCCAGATATCCATCCGCGAACCGAAGCGTATCATACCTACGCGTTCTCCCCGAACCACGGAATCACCCGTGGATTTCCAGACGACAATTCGGCGGGCCACCCACCCGGCGATCTGCTTGAAAACCACTTCCCCGCGATCGCTCTGGACGAAAAACGCGTTTTGCTCATTCTCGGCGGAGGCCCGGCCGCGCATAGCCGCGTAGAACTTGCCGGTGCGGTACTCAATCTTGGTGATCCGCCCGGCCACCGGTGAGCGATTGACATGCACGTCGAAAATCGAAAGGAACACACTGATACGGCGTCCAGGCTTGCCGTCGCTAGGACTCTTCCACCACTTCCATGATGCGACCGTCGGCCGGAGAGACGATGTTTTCCTCGCCCGGCGGCGGGATTCGCTGGGGATCGCGAAAGAAGAACAGCACAAAAAGTCCGAGAACAATCAAAAACTCCCGCCAGCCAGTTCCAATGGAACAGCGCCGCGATAATGCCTGCAAGCAAAGGTAGAGCGGCAAACTTGTAGCCGTCCTTAACCATTCACGTCCTTACCGGGAGGAAAAACACCGACACTCCGGGTGCGGCTACAATTCTATCTCAAGTTGGTGGCGTTCCGGCGGGTTAGCGCGGAGCGGGATGATGCAGGCGTTGGGCGATGTGCTGCTCCATCGCGTCTTTCACTCGCAATTTCAATTTTTTGAGGGTTGCTTCCTGCTGCAGGTCTTCCAGATTCAGGTAGGGGGATTGCGAAAGCTGTCTCAACTGGGATTCGTACTCTAAGTGCAACTGCGTGAGCTTCTGAAACTCCTGGTCATATGTCAGAAGTTGCTCGCGTATCTCCTGAGTCAAGGTCGGCATAGGTTGCCTCCTGAGCATTCCGAAATTGTGAATGAGGTGTTACATAACGATTCGAACGTAGCACAATGCCATGCCCCCGCCAAGTGCAAATCGACAAAAATCACGCGTTGATTTCGTTTTTGCGCAAAACCATCAACACCGCGTCTTCGGCCGGATGGTGATAATAATTGGGACGTTGTCCGCAAATGCGAAACCCGTGTCGCGCGTAAAGAGAGATTGCGCCTGCATTCGAGGCGCGCACTTCCAGGTGGGTTTGCGACGCCCCCCCATTCCAGCCATATTGGAGAGCAGTATTCAGCAGTTCTGAGGCGATTCCCTTCCTCCGGAACTGTTTCATTACCGCCATGTTCAGAATCTCGAATTCGTCCGCCGCAACCCGTCCGACCAGAATTCCCGCGGTGCATCCATTTCTTTCCGCCACCCATGCAATTCCCCCGGAAACGGACCGCAACAAGCTCTCATTTGACCATAGCGACGCTTCCGGACTTTCGTTGAGGACTAAGACTCCCGCGGGAACGTCGGCGGCCGACATCCGGCGCAGGATAATCGCCCGCGGCTCGCCGAACTGCTCCCTGGAGGCGCTCATTACCCGTCCTTCCACTTCGACTCGGCGTCGGACCGCCGCACGTAATTCGCGTCGAGACCCAGGGCATCGACCAGTTCCCCTCGTTTGGCGCGCGCCAACCCCAATCGCCCAATGGCCGGGGCTAGAGCCGCCGATACCCGAATAATCCGCGCCCGCGGCAGCAATTCAGTGAGCCGTTCGGGCGGCAGGACGTCGGGTGTCGGCGAAACCAGCTGAACATGTTCAGGTATCTTCCCTTTTACCAGCTCCAGAAACTCATCCAGAGAGAGGATGGACTCGTCGCTGACAAGTGCCAGGCCATTTGAGCCATCGATGACCCTGCGGTAAATGGCCCCGAAGAGCTGTCCACGACGGGCATCGAGAAAAGGGGCAATTAAGCAGGCGTTTAAATCTGTAGCGCCATCCTTATCTATGGATTCGGCGGCGATGGCCTCCAGCCCGCTGACCGCGGCGATCGGCTTGCCATGCACTTCCGCCCAGCCTTTTACTGCGGTTAGGCCCACTCGCAGCCCCGTAAAGGACCCAGGACCGGCTGCAACCGCCAAGACATCAATCTGGTCTAGCCGCACCTGTGCCCTATCTTGCAGCAGGGCAATATCCCTGAAAATCCTTGAAGAATATGGAGTTTCCTCGTATCCGGAGACCTCGGCGAGCACTTCCGCGTCACGCAAGATGGCCGCGCTTCCCATGCGCGTGCTGGTATCAACGGCGAGGATCAGCATGCAAGCATTCTAACGCAACCGGCCGGTGAGCTGACGCAGGAAGGGATTGCGATACCGGGAACTGGTTAAATCTTTGTAAAAAATGCTGTGCAATTTTTGGGCCATTCTTGAATCAAAATATCGCATAACTTGCTGATTCTTAAAGAAATATATTGACTTCGCGTTACCAAAAGAGCACACTTTCTTAGCTTACCTCGAGGGGGCTTCCGACCATGGATTACAAGATAGGGGACAAGGTCGTCTATCCGAACCACGGCGTTGGGATGATCGAGCAAATCAATTTCGGTGTTCTGAATGGGCGCACCGAAAAGTACTTTATGGTTAAGATCCTGGCGAGCGGCTTGAAAGTGATGGTGCCGGCAACCAATGCCGAATCGGTTGGCTTGCGACACGTCATTCGAAACGGCGAGACGCTCAAGGTTCTTAGCTTTCTGGAAAAAGGCAAACCCAATTCGCACCACGATTGGAAACACCGGTTCAAAGAGAATTCGGAACGCATGCGAACCGGCGAGTTGATCGAAGTAGCGGCCGTACTAAAAAGTCTAGTATCACTCAGCCGCACCAAGCCGCTTTCCTTCCGCGAAAAGAAAATGCTCGAACGGGCCAAATTCCTCCTCGTCAGTGAACTCGCCACCGCCAGAAACACTTCAGCCGAAAACGTGGAAGACGTACTGGTGAAGTCTCTGGCCAAAGCCCGCCTGCAGATGCCATCACAGATGGAAAAACCTGAGGGCGTCGAATTCTAGCTGCCATCCGCAAATTCTAAGTTTCCAAAAAGCCTCAAAGCGACGATGCTTTGAGGCTTTTCTCTTTTTTGCGTAATTTCCTTCCGCCATTCCGAACTCTTCCCCATCCGCCTCCTCCGGGAGTCTGGATGCAAATGATCGATCCGGCCGGCGCGCGAAATGTACATTTTGACGGCAGGCTTCGCACACGGCCCCCGATTTCAATTTCATTTTTTCCCGCGCTGCCGGGGGCTCCGCCGCGCAAGCCGTATGGGCGCAGTTTTCTTCGGTCGGAAAGAATTCCGGCCTGAACGTCGGTGAGCATTTCGATTTCACGAATAATGCCTTCGCCGCCGTCAAATTTTCCGCGGCCTCCGGAACCATGTCTTAACGCATAGCGGAGGACTCTGACAGGATAGACGTGCTCGAGCACTTCGGTAGGAGTATTGAGGGTATTAGTCATATGGCTTTGTACCCCGCAGTTTCCGGGGTGATCCTGGCCACCGCCCGTTCCTCCTCCGATCGTCTCGTAGTAGGCGAATGGCGCGTTAGCCCGCGGCATATCGCGTCCGCCAAAGTGAAATTGTTCATAGTGCCCTGGCTGGCGGCAGGAATTCTCGAGGGGATTGCCCGTGCGAGCGCACGATCAAACGTCCACAATGCGCTGCGAAGTTTCCACATTGCCTCCGGCGACCGCCGCCGGCGCTAAGGCATTCACGATCGTGGCCGCGGGAGCCATCACGCGGATGGATCGCATCAGCCCCGAAGTGGCGGGAATTTGCTCGTCCAGCAGGCAGCGAAAAACATAAAAGACCGCGGATTCCGTGATGGCCGCAACCGCATTGACGCTGCCCAGGCACTGCGGCGCGCTTCCTCTGAAGTCAACGTCCACATTTTTCCCGCGAATGCGCAGGGACACGGCGATGCGCAGTGGATGATCCGATACGCCATCATCGTCCAGAAAATCTTCGGCGCGATAGGCGCCATCGGGAATGGCGGCAATCGTTGCAGCCATCATGGTCGCGGAGTAATCGAGAAGATGCGCGCCATACGCGGCCACTTCCGCGCCGCCGTATTTCTGGGCGATCGCGATCAGGCGGCGTTCGCCGATGCGGCAAGCCGCGAGCTGCGCGGTTAGATCGCCTTCGCGCTCGCGTGGAGTGCGCACATTCGCGAGCAGCATGGCCATGGCGTCCCGTGCGACTCGCCCTTTCTCCATAATTTTAATAGGAGGAATTCGCAAGCCTTCCTCGAAAATTTCGCGCGACAGCCCCATGGAACCGGCATGCGCGCCTCCGACATCGGCGTGATGCGCGCGATTGGCAATATAGAACAGCGGCCTGCGGGAACCCCGATTGAAGACCGGCATCACCATGGTCAGGTCTGGCAGGTGCGTTCCGCCGGCGTAGGGATCATTGAGCAGCGCTACGTCTCCCGGACCAAGCTTGACGGCGCTCAAAGCCGCGTCAACCGATCTAGGCATGGAACCCAGGTGCACCGGCATATGATCGCCCATCGCCAGCACTTCCCCGGCGGCGTTGAACACTGCGCAGGAATAATCGCGACGCTCCTTGATGTTGGGAGAAAACGCGGAACGCCGCAGCGCCGCTCCCATTTCTTCGGCCACGGAATGGAATAAATTTTTAAAGATCTCCAGGCGAATAGGATCGGGCTTCATTGGTGCGGCTCCAGGAGCAGATTGCCGCCGCGATCGACACGGCCGGACCATTCCGGAGGAATCAGTGTGGTCGCGCTATATTCGGTCACAATCGCAGGTCCGGGTAGGCGGTTTCCGGCGCGCAGTTTTGCGCGATCGTAGACCGCCGTAAGTTTCGGTCGGCGGTGAAAGAGCGCCCAAGTTCTAGAAACCAGCGCTCGCGCAGGTCTCGAACCGCCGGACGGCAACTTCGGCAATGCCGGTTTCGACGTGGGCCCGGTAAAGCGGGCGCGAATGTTTACGACCTCGCATGTTCGCGCGGCATCAGAATAGCCGTAGCGCTGCTCGTGCGCGCGATGAAACGCAGCGATAAAGTCGCCCTCGAAGGGCACATTCAGCTCATACGACTGCCCGGCATAACGCATATCCAGTGAACGAAGGATTGGTAGCGCTCCATTGGAAAATCCTTCGCTGCGCATTTGTTTGCGCCCTGCCTGTTCCAGCGTGGAGAACGCTCGCAACAGTTTTGGCCTCGACTCGGCAATGCTCTTCGCTTCAATTCGCACCGTGCGCGACAAATCTTTGGTGACATCGGCGCGCAGAATTCCCAGCGCGGATAGCGCTCCGGGAAAGCATGGCACCAGAACGCGCGGAATTTCCAGGGCCGCCGCCAGTTCGCAGGCGTGCAACGCCCCGGCTCCGCCGAAGGCTACCAGCGTGTAGTCGCGGGGATCGTGGCCGCGTTCCACGGAAATAACGCGAATGGCTTTCTCCATCACGGCGTTGGCGACGTCCACGATGCCTTGCGCGAAGGCCTCGACGGAACGCATTGATCCTCGTTCGCGATTCATGTAGTGACGCGTGCGTGCCAGGTCCAGCCCGAAGGACCCGCCAAGAAGCCCCGATTCCGGAATTCGTCCCAGGATCAGATTCGCGTCGGTTACCGTGGCCCGTTCTCCGCGACCGTAGCAAATTGGGCCGGGCTCGGCTCCGGCGCTTTCCGGGCCGACTCGCAGGGCTGCCCCTCGATCGAACCGCGCGATCGATCCCCCGCCGGCGCCTACGGTGTGAATATCCAGCATCGGCACGGCGACCGGCATGCCGGACACGATGCTTTCGGAAGTGATGGCGAGCGATTTCCCATTGCCGCGGTCCATCAGCGCCACATCCGTGGAAGTTCCTCCCATGTCAAAGCTGATGATGCGATCGTACCCGGCGGCCTGCGCGACATATTGCGCGCCGAGCACGCCGCCCGCGGGACCCGAAAGAATGGTGCGAACCGGTTCGCCGGCAGCCGCACGTGCGGAGAGGATGCCACCGTTAGACTGCATAATGCCAACCCTGGAATTTCTCTTCGAACGGTTGCCGCGTTTTGCAGCGGCTGGCGCTCCGCGCGCTCGCGTTGCGGCGATGTTCTCAATTTCCGACAGATAGCCGCTCATTACCGGAACGAGATAGGCGTTCACGACCGTTGTGGAAGTGCGCTCAAATTCGCGATATTCGGGAAGAATTTGGTGAGAAATGGAAATTGGAAGTCTCGTGCTGGCCAGCGCGCGCCCCAGCGCTTTTTCGTGCGCCGGATTCACAAAAGAGAACAGCAGGCAAACCGCCACCGAATCCGCCCTGCTCCGCGCTACCTCACGCGCGATTCGCGCCAGCTCCGCAGCGGAGGGTGCCGTTAACACCCGGCCGCTGGCGGCGAGCCGTTCGCGCAGCCCGAGACGCCGGACCTGGGGAACCAGAGGCTGCGGCTTTTCAAACAGTAAATTGTAAAGTTGCGGGCGGGCCTGGCGCCCGATTTCCAGGACGTCCTCAAAACCGGCGGTGGTCACCAGCGTGACGCGTCCGCCCTTCCGCTGCAGCAGGGCGTTGGTGCCCACGGTCGTTCCGCACACAATGTCCAGCCCGCTCAAATCCGTTCCTTGAGCCGCGATGCGGTCCAAAGCATCGGCAATCGCACGGGAAGGTCTGCGCGGCGTTGACGGCACCTTTAATATCTGCAGTTGTCCGTTGCGAAGGTACACGCAATCGGTGAAGGTCTCCTCCCGTGTCAAACGCGATGCGCATCAGAGGCGGAATTGTATCGCAATTTGAAAATAGCGGGCGAAAACCGCGGGCAAAACCGAAATCGTGCGCCCGGCGACGCGCTCGAATCGGTAATCGCGAATCAGGCCGATTCGATATTTCAATTGGACTTGAGAAATCGGCATCGATAGTCTTTTGCCCACGCGTCCCTTCCTGGCGGGCCGGTTCAGCGGAAAATCACGTGCACTGTCGGAGATCATG
This sequence comes from uncultured Acidobacteriota bacterium, assembly GCA_963695945.1. Taxonomy (GTDB): domain Bacteria; phylum Acidobacteriota; class Terriglobia; order Acidiferrales; family UBA7541; genus Palsa-360. The sequence goes on from CAVOIX010000078.1 coordinate 24,688, forward strand.
TCGAACATCCTGGAGATAGAACAGCTCGTTGAACGCATCTACCAGAAATATAAATCGATCGACGATGGACAAGTGGCAACTTATATTCCTGAGCTGGCCAAGGCCGATGCCTCGCAGTTTGCCATATGCCTGGCTACCGTGGATGGACGTGTCGTTCGCGCCGGAGACTGGGAACATGAGTTCACCATCCAGTCGATCTGCAAGCCATTCGCCTTTCAGATGGCGCTGGAAGAATTTGGCCGCGACAAAACGCTGCAGCACGTAGGCGTCGAGCCCAGTGGCGACGCATTCAATTCCATCGAACTCGATCCCCAGACCATGCGCCCGTTCAACCCCATGGTCAATGCGGGGGCCATCGCCATTTCCTCGCTGATCAAGAAAAGTCCCGTGGAATCGGGAATCCAGACTTATGTGGATCGAATGCAGAAGGCCGCCAGCCGAACGTTGCGGATCGATCCCGACGTACTGGCGTCGGAAGCCGCCACCGGAAACAGAAATCGCGCGATCGCCTACCTGATGCTGAATTGCGGCATCATCGATGCGGATGTGGATCAGACACTGCATCAGTATTTTTCGCAGTGTTCCCTGCTCGTGAACTGCCAGGACCTGGCGATGATGGCGGCCACCTTGGCGAACATGGGCTCCAATCCGGTTTCCGGTGAAATGGTCTTCGATTTCCGCTACATCAAGGACGTGCTGTCCGTGATGTTCACCTGCGGGCTCTACGACAGCGCCGGAGACTGGGCTTATCGAGTCGGCCTCCCGGCGAAAAGCGGAGTGGGCGGAGGAATTCTGGCGGTTGTAAATCGCCAGTTGGGTATCGCGGTATACTCCCCGAAGCTCGATGCCAAGGGCAACAGCGTACGCGGTATTTTGGCCTGCAAGGATCTGGCTAGCGAGCTGGGCCTGCACGCATTTGATTTCACCAATATTGGATCCAACCTCATTCAATCGCTCTTCTAGCAGGTGGAGCGATGAAAGCCGGCTCGGGAGAAAAATACATGGCAATCACCA
>CAVOIX010000079.1:0-34082 GCA_963695945.1 uncultured Acidobacteriota bacterium
CGATTGCCGGCTCGCTCCATCCGTTCCGCCTGGCTCACCCGCGTGGCCACTCAAGCTTCTATCCAGCTGTTCGCGCAATTCCTCGACACGAGCCTGCGTCGCCCGGACCCGTACGTTCTGGTCGGTGTAGGACTGCTTGAGGGCCTGCAATTCGGTCTGCGCCGAGATCCACTGGCCTTCGAGCGTCGCCGCCGCCTCAATCATGGCCTTGCCCTGTGTGGGGATGTCCAGCGCCGTATTCCTGGTGGCAAATTCGCTGAAGTTTCTCTCTGCGGATTCCAGATCCTGCTTCACCTGGGTTAGGCGGTCTTCCAGAAATATGCGCTCGCGATGCGCCGAAGAAGTGTTCAGGTCGATGACCACCCGGTCAAGTTCGCGGGCGTATTCTCCGGCGATGGCCGCAGCGCGATTCGGGTCATGGTCCACCACCTGGATGGTCAGAATGCCACTCTTCCGATCCACCGAAAAATTTGCGCTCCTGGCCAGATCGTCGCGCGTGTCCTCGATTCTGCGTTCGTGATAAACGCTGGCCAGATTGAACTTCTTGATCAGATCGTCCTCGACGGTCCGGCTTTGCAGGATGCCAATGAACAGGTCGGAGGAGTTTTTTAGCCCCAGGAGACCGCCGGCGATGGGCCCGAGTCCCGATCCAAGTTGCCCGCCAAGATTGCCGCCACCCGCCGCCAGCATGGCCAGACCTGCGCCGGCATTACCCTGGTCTGGGGGCATCAGCCGTGCGATGGATTGGAATCGGTGTGGAATTAGAAAAGCCAGGAACGTTGAGAACAAGAAACCGGCTAGCGCGGTTCGAACAATCAATCCCCGGCTTCGCCAGAAGAGCCGCTCCAGAGCGACTGCGCGGTCGACGCGGCTTTCGCGGTTGCTAGTTGCTTCACGAATTTCTTCGCCAACATCGATGGGAAAGGCTTCGGTTCTCGGCTGTGCCCGAAGCAGTTCATCGAAGACAGGATCTTCACGGCGAACTACGCCCGGAACAGGCGTTTCCCGCGAAAGAGAACGCGCCGGCTCGCTCATAACTTCGCCGCAATTCCCGCGAACAGTGTGCACGCTTCGGCGTCCGCCCATGGCGAATGCGGGCATCGCGTCCGGACTGTTTTCTCAACCACTGCAATGTCCTTTAGCAAGTGGAGTGCAATCCTCGATTCCGTGAATTGATTGGCCGCGGCCTCCGGCCAGTTCGCCGCGCTAATGGGTCGCAATGAACGCGGTGGTCGCGGCAGCTTCCGCGAGTTGCGCGACGGCGATCAGGTTTTTCCAGCCGTTCGATCCGCCAATCGCCTTTTCCGGAACGACAATCGTGTCGCCCGGTTCAATCGCCGTGGCCAGGACCCCGCCATCCCACAGGCCGCTGCCCGGGTTGCTGATCACCGCGCCGTTGGCGCGGATCACGAAAATGAGTTTGACGTTGCCTTGGTCCGTGGGACGCCTGCCTGCCGCAAGTACCAGCCCGCATTGCGGCCAGCCCGGTAGGTGATGGCGTTGGAGTTGTAGACCTGCCCGCCGACGATAACGAAGGCGGAACGCTTGGGAATGAATACGGAGTCGCCGCGGCGCATTTCGATATCGTCCGGAGAACCGGGGAAACGCACCAGCTTTGCCGGAAATCGCAGCACAAGCCGCCCGGCGGCCGGCGTCTGCTGCAAGGCGGAGATTTCTTCGTTCCGCTGCGTGAGAGATTGCTGCGCGAGCGCAGCCTGGTCCTGTGCGGAGGTTTGCACAGAAGTTTTGAATGAAGTGGACTCCAAGCGAATGCGCTCAATCAGCGCCTTCCGGCCTTTTTCCTCCAGCTGCCGCACATCTTCGCGCTCGAAAACGATTCCCTGGGGGTATGCGCTTGACAGAAAACCCCCCGCGCGCGCCAGTACCGAACTGAGGCGCTCGCCCGGGCGAATTCCGTACGTGCCGGGATGCGCGATTTCGCCGCGGATGGTGACTGCGGCGCCCAGGTCATTCCAGCCGGAAATCTGGCGAATGGTAAGCGCGTCGCCGTTGTGCAACTCCAGGTTTTCCGCGGGAGCATTGCCCAGCGCTGCGGAAATGTTTACCTCGCGGTGCGCTCCGTTGGCCGCAACCCCGTTCTGCAGCGGGTACTCGGTGAGGTCCGCCATCCCCACGTCAGCGCTGTTCCTGAATCCACCTCCCAGGCGAAGCAGATCGCTGACGCGCATGCCCTGCGATAACGGATACCGCCCCGGCTTCATCACTTCTCCCTGAATGGACACCGTGGCCGGCTCAACGGCCTCCGGGTTGACGTGAATGAGCAGTCGATCGCCCGGCTGCAGCACAACATTTTGGGCCGGATCCCCCGCCAGCGCCTGGCTGAGCGCAAGGGTGGAGATCTTTAACTCGCCGTCCGGCAGATACCGGAACAACTGCGCGTCGCTAGATTGTGCATCCGGCGTGAGACCTCCCGCGAGATGAATGGCGTCGACCACGCGGATCTCTCCAGCGGTCTGGTAGGTTCCCGGGGCCCGTACCCCGCCGCCGACGGAAACGCTGGGTGGGTTTTGAAAATCGAAGCGGCTGAAGATTCGCACCGTGTCCATGGCCTGAAGAACGGGAGAACCGGAAGGCTCTTCGAGGGCTGCAGCCAAGTCGAAACTATGAACGCTGGGACGAAAGTCCGGGGCATTCAAACGGATGATTTCCGCGTAATGGGCGGCCGGTTCTGGAAGCAGGTCCTGGTAGGAAGAGAGCACATCGGTGAGCCGCATTCCGGCGCGGTACGAATAACGGCCCGGGCGGACGACGTGGCCTTCCACGAAAATTGAATCCTGGTTGTAAGGCGCAATCGGAAAGATTCGAATGCGGTCGCCATCCTGGATTTCGAACGATTCCAGCGCCCTGGTGATCTCCGCCGGATTCTGGCTTTCCTGAATTTCCAGGCTCAGCATGGTTTGTTTGTCATGGGCCACCGTGCGCTGCACTTCAAGGTGCCGTAAGGCCGCCGCCGGCAACAGTCCGCCCGCCAGCTCCAGAACATCTGCCAAAGACTTCTCAGCGCGCAGTTCGTAGATGGCTGGGCGGCGCACCATTCCCTCAACCGTGACTTGCGGGCCAATGGGAGGGACCTGAACGGTGTCGCCGTTTTCGAGGCGCTGCAGATCGGTCTTCACGCCATGCAGAAGCAGGTCATACAAATCCACGGTCTCGACCAGTTGCGTCCCGCGGTAATGTTTCAGAAGGCGCATCGAGCCGCGCTCGGTCGGCCCGCCGGCCGCGAACAGCGCGTTGAGCGGCGTCGAAAGCGAACTGATGTCGTAGGCCCCGGGATTCGCGACATCACCCACTTCGTAAACACGAATGGTGCGCAAACGCGCGAGGGAAACATCCGCCGACACTCCGCGAAATTCTGTTCGCAACACCTGCTGCACGCTTTGCTGCACCGCCGCCAGGCTCTTGCCGCTCACGAGGACCGGACCTACCTCCGGCAAGCTCACGCGGCCTTGGCGATCCACCACGCGATAGAAACGCTGCGACACGCCGCCCCACAGATCGACCGCCAGTCCGTCGCCCGGCCCGACTACATAGTCCGGCCCCACCGGCAAGTCCATCGGGATCAGTTGCGAATCGCGCGAGCCGTTGCGGAATACCTCGGCGCCGAAGCGCCCCGGCGCGGCCGGCCGCGTCACCGTCTGCACGTACATGTCATACAGCGAAGGAATGCTCTCATACGGGCTGTGCCTGCGGATCATTTCCGGCGGCTCGGAAATCGCCATCGGCGAATCTCGCGAGTACGAACGGGAGACCATCGGCAGGCCAGATGCGGCATGGGAACTCTTTTCAGCGCTGCGCCATTCATTTCCGTCCGAAACCCCTTCGCTTGCGAAGTTTGTGGCCATTCCGGACTCCGCGGGCATTGCTTCGCTGAAATTGGCGGAACCGGAACTTTCACCGGCCGCGAACGCGTCCCGCGAGCGTCCCGTTTCGCCACTCCGGGAATTCGGGCCGCCCGGAACACTTATGGCCGCATCGTCGAAGGGCTGCATGGGTTGCATCGAATTCGCCAATGCCAGCTGCGGCTCGTTTCTTCGCGAACCTTCAGCGGCTTGCAGGAGAGGCTCGCGCATTTTCGGGCTTTCTCCGCCGCCTGGCGGATTGGACAAATTCGGTTCCAGCGGGCGTGATCGGGAGCCCGGCTGCGATTCCAAAAGATCCAACCCCGAAACTTCCGGCTTCAGATCGCGCGTACCCGGCTGGCGGGCTCGCGCCAGTTCCTCCTCTTGATTTTGCGAGAGACGCCTCACGCGCTCCTGAAATAAGAAGTCATGCTCTTTGGCCGTGTCTGAATCAGGATTCAGCTTCGGAAGCAGGTAACCGTATTGCCGGACAAGCGCCGTGGCGATGGACCGGAATTGCACGTCGCTGTCGAGGCGCGCGAAAATACTTTCGCTGGACAAGTCGGAATCGCTGACCACCTGCCCGTGCTCGGTGGCGTCGCGGGCGACCCATTGCTTCAGCTCGACCATCATCCCGGCGTCCCTAGACAATACGTCCTTGATTTCCGACGCAGCCGCGGCGACGCGGCCGAGGTTCTCCGCCGCCAAGTCTGAGGCAGTCGGCGAAACGTTATTTCGCTTCTGGGAACGGGCTCGCGACGCGGCCACCAATAAAAGCACGAAGATGATCCCAGTCAGTTGCCGCTGGCGTGGCCTCCGCCGGCAGCCCCGAAACCGATGGATTCCGAAATGCACGTCGCAATCTCCTCTGCCAGTCAAACATTAAAACCTAGGATGGAACGTGGCATCGGCGACCTTTGCTCCAGCTAGAAACGAATCGCCCGGACAAGAGGAATGCACGGAAGATGCCAATACCGTGCCGGGGACTAAAGTATTCTGGATGTTCCATTAAGGATAATTTTGGGGAGCCCTATCAACGGTGTCGAGTTCCGCTTCAGAACCAGGGCCATCGAATCCGCGCCTAATCGGGAATTTCAGTTCTACATTTCCTTACGTAATCCGCGCTTTTCGGTTCTCCTTCGCGGCCGGAATTCACCTCCGGTCTGCGCCTCGAAGGATGATTGGCGTGATAAAGTGCGTGTATGCGACCGGAAATTGAAGAGGTTGTAAAACTCATCCAGCGCAAAGACCAGGAGTCGCTGGAACAGGCGCTGGCACTGCTGCAACACACGGTTTTTTCTTTCAGCATGAAAGTATGCGGCCAGCGGCAAGACGCTGAAGACACCATGCAGGAAGTGTTGCTGAAAGCGGTTCCCTACCTGCCGAAGTTTGACAGCCCCAAAGCCCTCATGGTCTGGCTGTACAAAGTTGCCAAGAACCGCTGCCTGATGAGCCGCCGCAAAAGGAAGGCGGCCCCCCGGGAAGAACTCTCCCTCGAAACACTGATGCCCGACCGCCGCGAATTGCAAGGACTCTCCGGAGACCACGTACCATCGCCCGAGGGTGCGCTGCTACGTCACGAGGAGGCCCGGCGCCTTCGGGAAGCCGTGCGGAAACTTCCCGCCGAGTACCGCCTGATTCTCGTGCTTCATGACATGGAGGAACTCTCGGATTCCGATATCGCGGAGATCACCGGCCTGCGTCCCGGGACCATCCGAGTCCGATTGCACCGGGCGCGCCTGTTTGTTCGCAAGGAACTGGCCAGAAGCGCGGCTTCGCACGTTGGGCGTACCGCGGCGAAATCAACTGTGGCGGTGCCCGCGCCACAGCGCGAGAAAAGGTGCAAAGCGATGTTCGCCGAGCTTTCCAATTATCTCGATGAAGAACTCGATGATTCGCTCTGCGAAGAATTGGAAAAACATATGGATGGATGCGCGCCGTGCCAGGCGTTTCTATTGACCCTGCAGAAATCCATCGAGCAATGCCGCCGCGCGCCGAACGAGGAGCCCGACCCGCGCCTGGCCGCCAAACTTCGACGCGACCTGCTGGCGGAGTACCAATCCGTTATGGGCGCCGTTTCGAAATAAGGCCTCCACCTCGTAAGTCCCACACGGCAAGCTTCTTACCGTCCTTCCGTTGCCCGCATTTTCCGGTAACAAATTGCTGTTTTTTGCATTTATTCGATGACAGGCAATGAGGGTTCAGGAGAATGAAAATGATAACCGCAAAAGTGATCCTCACCCAACCTCTGAAGTCCGACCGGCAATTCGTGGCCACGTCCGGCAGCGAACATCACATGTTGCTGGACGACGCAGCCGGTGGCACCGGGCCGAAACCCATTGAACTCGTCGCCATGGCGCTTGGCGGATGCACGGCATTCGACGTCATCACGATTCTTCGTCAGAAGCGGCATCAGGTCGTGACCGGTTACGAAGTGCGCGTGGAGGCTGAACAAGCTGACCGGCCGCCGCAAGTTTTTACCAAAGTAAAAATCCATCACGTGCTTACCGGTTTTGAAGTCGAACCGAAAGCCGTGGAAGAAGCCATTCACCTTTCGGAGGAGAAATACTGCTCGGTGGGAGCAATGGTGAAACAGACCGCCACCCTGGAGACTACGTACGAGATTCGCGAGGAATCGTTCGAGTGCACGCCGAATCCGTCGGTCGCGGTGCAGGCGTAAGAAATTCGTCCTGAGAATGTTTCGCCGCCGCGGCCCTTCGTGAATTCGTCGAGGTGATCGCACTCTTTTGCATCTTCAGATCACCTCGCGAACCTTGTTTTCCAAAACGGTTTTAAAGATTTTCCAGCCGTTCTTTTCTCCTCTGGCCAGGGCCTCGGCAAACTTGATGGCCTGCTCCGAGGTAATGTTGCCGGGCGCCGGGGGTTGGTTGGGATCGACCACAGCCTGGACGACCGCAGGGCCGCGATGCGCGAGCGCCTCGCGCAATACGGATCGCGCCTCCTTGGGATCTTCGATCGTATATCCCGCCGCGCCGCAGGCAACAGCCACGCCGGCAAAATCAATGGGCTGAAGTTCCACGCCGTACTCCGGATTGCCTTCCATTACCATTTGTTCCCACTTGATCTGTCCCAGCACATTGTTCTTGATGACGATCACCTTCACCGGAAGTTTGTACTTCACCAACGTGGCGATTTCGCCCATCAGCATCGTCAAGCCGCCGTCGCCGACGACGCAGACGATTTGCCTTTTCGGAAACGCCACGGCCGCGCCGATGCTGTAGGGCAGGCCGTTGGCCATGCTTGCGAGCGACCCGGACAGCGAGAATTTCATGTCCCCTCGCATTTCGAGATACCGGGCGCTCCATGTCGTAATCGTTCCACTGTCCGAGGAAACGATCGCGTCGTCGTCCAGAAGCCGGTTGAGCGCCCATGGGACCACTTGCGGTTTCATGGGCTTGTCCGGGCGCGTGCCGCGCACTTCCATTAGTTTGTTCCAGCCCTTCATATTTTTCTGGGCCTTGGGAAGAATGCCCTTGTCCTTCTTCTTATCGATCAGCGGCAGCAACGCGCGCAGTACAGTTCGACAATCACCTGCCAGGCCCACATCCACCGGATGCCGCAAACCGATACGCGCGGGATCAATATCAATTTGAATGGTCTTGCCGCGGCCCGGCTTGGGATAAAACTCCAGGTACGGGAACGCGCTTCCGGCGATGATCAGGGTTTCGCATTCCTGCAATGCTTCCTGCGACGGCGCCGTGCCCAGCAAACCAATCCCACCGGTCGTGTAGGGACTGTCGTCCGGGATCACCGCTTTTCCCAGTAGTGCTTTGACTATGGGAGCCGAAATACGCTCGGCTAGTTCGAGGATTTCCTTGCGGGCATTCAGGCATCCTGCTCCGGCCAGGATCGCGGGCTTGGAACCGCGGTTAATCAGGTCCGCGGCGGCCTGAAGAGACTCAGCAGGCGGCAGGGGATGAGCGGCGGCGAAAAGGCGCCCGCTATGATTGGGAACATTGGCCTTCGATCGCGGCTCATCGCGGGATGTCCATTCCTGAACATCTTTTGGAATGGTGATGTGGCTTACCGCGCGGCGCATGAGTGAAGTCTTGACCGCTTCGTCCACGATGCTGTCCACGTGGCTCGGTCCCATGATGCGCTGATTAAACTCAGCAACGTCGATGAATAGTTTGTCGAGATCCACGTCCTGCTGGTAGTGAGTTCCAATCAAATCATGAAACGTGTGTCCGGTGATGGCCAGCACCGGCTGGCCATCACATTTCGCGTCATACAGGCCGTTCAGAAGGTGAATGCCGCCGGGCCCGGAGGTGGCGATGCACACTCCGAGGCGCCCGGAATATTTAGCATAGCCGCAGGCGGCAAACGCCGCGGATTCCTCATGGCGCACTTGAATGAACCTGATTTTGTCTTCGCGAATGCGGAGAGCTTCAAAGATGGCATTCACTCCATCGCCCGGCAAACCGAAGACTACTCCCACGCCCCAGCCGATCAAGCGCTCCACGAGCAAATCCGCGACTGTTTTCGCCATATCCGAACCTTTCTCGGCGCCAGAAATGAATTCAATGAACCAGTTCCGTTTGAATAAACTGCTCCGAGACGGAGCGAATGGTCAGTACCACGTTGCGTCCTGCAATGACGGTTGCCGGACGCGCATTGATTTGTTGTTCGTCAGAAAGCCGACTTTTATCCAATCAACGCCAATCGTTGAAGGTTCACGACTTTGAGATATTCAATTAACGACCCATCGTTTACGGCGGAGGCTGAGAGGCGCGTCCTGGACGCCCCCGTTTCTACTTTGGCCTCTGTGCGCCATTCGATCTATCAGGTCTACGCTGTATAAAACACCGCGCAGCCGCAAACCTTTGCATTACCTCAACTCCCTGATGCATTCGTCCCGATTCCATTTTTTTGAAATCGAGCGAGGCCGGCAAGTAATTTCAAACCGACCCGCTACCCGCTCGACTGACTTCTTGGCAGAGAAAAGCGGAGTTTGCAGCCCAGCGTGAAGAAATTTACAAAAAAACAACATATGCCGGACGTGCAGGTGCCGGTATGGCGAAAATTGTCAAACGAACTTTTACATTCCTGTAATCTAAAATTCAAATTTGACTTTGACGCTCCCAATCGCCATATTCACGCCGTCAACAAACGTGTCAGCCCAGCTGCTAACCGCATTCGCACCGCGCCTTTGTGTGCCAGGCCACGCCGCCCATCGCATACGGATCCGCGCCCAACAAATAAATGACGGCGTATTTGTGCGCCGCACACACTGAGAGGCCGAGAAATGTTCACGCGTTGCATTCGAAGTGCACGGGGTGTCTTGCTACGTGCATTACTAGCCGCAGAATTATGTTTCGTCATTGCTTTGTTCGCGTCTCCAGCATCCGCGCAGGAATTTACACCTTCGCTGACCGTCGGGGCTGGAATCCAAACCAGTTATGACCATTCCGCCCCCACCGGCGGAACTTCCACCGATACCTTCGCCCTCAATCACCTGCGCCTGTACTTCAGCGGGGACATCACCAAAAACATCAGCGCCATGGTCAACACCGAATACGACAGCGGCAGCAATAAGATTGGCGTGCTGGACGCCGTCGGGGAATTCCACACTTCTCCCATGTTCAACGTCTGGTTCGGCCGCTTCCTTCCACCGAGCGATCGCGCCAACCTCTACGGTCCTTTTTATGCCAACGAATGGGCGGTGTATAGCGATGGAATTCAGGACGGTTATCCCTTCATCTCGCAAGGCCGTGACAACGGCATCGCCTATTGGGGTGATTTCAAAGCGGGTGTGGCAAAAATCAAAGCCTCCGTGGGTGCTTTCGATGGTCATTCCGCGACTGGGAGCAACGGGGTCATCTGGGCCGGCCGCATCCAGGCTGACTTTTGGGATCCGGAGAATGGTTACTACCTGAATGGCACTTACTACGGCGATAAAAACCTGCTGGCCATCGCCGGGGCGACTGAAGTGCAGTCCCACAAGACCGCTACGACCGTCGACTTCCTGATGGAGAGGAAGGTGATGAACGGAGGGGCCTTCACCATCGAAAGCGAATATTCCCGCTACAACATGCTGGGCGGCTATGACGCCAGCTATGCCCGCAGCGAAGGCGGCTACGGACTGGCATCTTTTCTGTTTCCAAAGCCCATCGGGATCGGCAAGGTCGAGGCCCTTGGCAAGTTCGCCATGGCCGAATTCACCGCCGGAATTGGCTCGCCGGCCTTCAATCCCAGCTACCGCCAGAAAACCTCGGACGCGGAAATCGGCTACATCATGAAGCAGTTTGACGCCCGATTCTTCGCCTTCGGCAAAGTCACGAGCTTTAACGCGGTGCGAAGCAATTTCTGGGACGCGGGCCTCGGCCTGCAACTCCAGCTCTCCAAACAGATCCACTAAGTTCAATTGAATCGGGGAAGGCGTGAAATTGAGAAACAGATCGAAGCTGGAAGGCTCACAAGGAGGAAGTATGAACGATAGAAAGACACGCATCTCGGGCTGGCTGCTGGCCGCCGGGATGGCATTCTACGCAATGACCTTGGCCGGAACGGCGCAGGCCCAGGACACCATCAAGGTGGGCGTGCTGCATTCTTTGTCCGGCACCATGGCCATCAGCGAAACCACGCTGAAGGATACCATCCTGATGATGATCGACGAACAAAACAAGAAGGGCGGCTTGCTCGGCAAAAAACTCGAAGCCGTAGTCGTGGATCCGGCGTCGGATTGGCCGCTATTTGCCGAAAAGGCGCAGGAACTGCTCGAAAAGGATAAAGTTGCGGTGGTGTTCGGATGCTGGACTTCAGTGTCCCGCAAATCCGTTTTACCCGTTTTCGAGAAGGACGACGGTTTGCTCTTCTACCCCGTTCAATACGAAGGTGAAGAATCTTCCAAGAACGTGATCTACACCGGAGCAGCGCCCAATCAGCAGGCCATTCCCGCGGTCGAATACCTGATGAACGAAATAGGCGTAAAGCGTTGGGTTCTCGAAGGAACGGACTATGTTTACCCGCGCACTACGAATAAGATTCTCGAAGCCTACCTGCTGGCCAAGGGCGTAAAGCCCGAGGACATTTCCATCAACTACACGCCGTTCGGCTATTCCGATTGGCAGGCGCGCGTCGCGGCGATTAAAAAGTTCGGCTCCGCCGGCAAAAAGACCGCGGTGGTTTCGACGATCAACGGCGATGCCAACGTTCCGTTCTACAAGGAACTGGGCAACCAGAAAATATCCGCCGAAGACATTCCCGTCGTTGCGTTCTCGGTGGGAGAAGAGGAACTTTCCGGATTGGATGCCAAGCCGCTCGTCGGCCATCTGGCGGCGTGGAATTATTTTGAGAGCATCAACACTCCCGCCAACAAGGCGTTCATTGAAAAGTGGCACACCTTCATCAAGAACCCCAAGCGCACCACCAACGATCCCATGGAAGCGCACTACATCGGCTTCAATCTGTGGGTAAAGGCGGTGCAAAAAGCCGGGACGACCGACGTGGAAAAAGTAATCGCCGCGTTGCCGGGCCTGGAAACGCCCAACCTCACCGGCGGCATCGCCAAAGTGCTTCCAAACCACCACATCACCAAGCCGGTTTACATCGGCGAGGTACGCGCGGACGGGCAGTTCGACGTGGTTTGGAAAACTACCGGCACGGTGCCTGGCGAAGCCTGGTCTCGTTACCTGCCCGCCGATAAGGACATCGTGGCGGATTGGGTAACCCTCAAGTGCGGCAACTACAACAAAGCAACCAAGACGTGCTCAGGACAGAACTACAAATGAGGAAGTCCACTCTACGCACTGGCGCGCAGTGGCTGCTGGGATTGTGCTTGCTGCTGCTCGCCGGCCGGAGTGGGACATCCGTATACGCGCAATCCCCGGGCGACGCGAGTTTCCTCGCGACGCTCGGGCAATTGCGCGATGCAACGTTCGCGGACAAAGATAAAATCGTCGACCAGTTGGTCCAGAGCGGGCATCCAAGCGCGCAGGCGGCGCTCACCGCATTGCTGGAAGATCGCCTGTACTTCCGCAACGATGACCAGAAAGTTTTTCTCCTCAAGTCGGCGGCCACCGACGACGCAACCAAGCTCGACCTGATCGATCCTCTTACGTTGAAAGATTCCGGCTCGGCGCCGGTTGATAACCTCACGAAAATCGGCACCAACAACCATTTGCGGCGGGTCCTGCAGACGGCGCTGGCGCGATTCCGGTTGTCCAGCCCGGATCCAGCGGTTCGCCTGGGCGCGGCCCAGGATATGGAACGGAATTTGGACGAGGGCAACGTAAAGCTCCTGCGCGAGCGCAACACGGTAGAAAGCGACTCCAAGGTAAAAGCGGAAATTGCCACCAGTCTGGCGCTCGCCGATCTGGATAGCTCCGATGCGCAAGCGCGCCTCTCCGCAATTTCAGTTCTTCGCCACAGTCTGCGGCAGGATGTGCTGAACAAATTGTCCGGCCTGCTGGAGAAATCTTCGGACGGAAGCTACGTCGAGAACGATGAACAAGTGCGGAATGCCGCGGCAACCGCGGTGAAGTCCATTACCCGCTGGCGCACATTTTATTCCGGCTACCAGACACTTTTCTTTGGACTGAGCCTGGGATCGGTGCTGGTGCTGATTGCCATCGGTCTGGCGATTACGTTCGGCGTCATGGGAGTGATCAACATGGCGCACGGCGAGCTGATGATGCTCGGGGCGTACACGACCTATCTGGTCCAGGTGGCCATGCCCAACCACGGCGAGATTTCCATCCTGGTGGCCATTCCCGCCGCATTTATCGTTGCGGCGTTGATGGGGATTCTAATCGAGCGCACGGTGATCCGGTTTCTGTACGGGCGGCCGCTGGAAACGTTGCTCGCTACGTTTGGCGTCAGCCTGATTCTGCAGCAGTTGGTGCGCTCGATTTTTACGGCGCTCAATCGCTCCGTAAACACTCCCAACTGGATGAGCGGCACGATGCAGGTCAACGACGCGCTTTCGATTACCTACAATCGCCTATACATCGTGATCTTCACCATGCTGGTGTTCGCGGCGCTCTTCGTGGTGCTGAAGCGCACGCGCGTGGGCCTTGAAATTCGCGCCGTTTCTCAAAACCGCGCCATGGCCCGGGCCATGGGTATCCGCAGCGAGTGGGTGGACGCGCTTACCTTTGGACTGGGATCCGGAATTGCCGGGGTCGCCGGCGTGGCGCTCAGTCAGCTGACCAACGTCAACCCGAACCTGGGGCAGTCCTACATCATCGATTCGTTCATGGTCGTAGTGTTCGGCGGCGTCGGAAATCTGTGGGGCGCCATGGTGGGCGGCATGTCCATGGGCGTGGTCAACCAGCTTCTTGAACCCTATGCCGGCGCCGTGCTGGCCAAAATATTTGTCCTCGTCGTACTGATTCTATTTATTCAGAGCCGTCCGCGCGGATTGTTTCCGCCCACCGGGCGCTCTTCGGAGAACCAGTAGTCATGGCTCGGCAATACACCCTGTGGATCAGCGCAAGGAAGGATTCGGGCAGCGCGTGGTTCCTCGGCGCGCTTGCGGCGGTTGCCGTAATCGTGCCGGTCCTCAATCTGTTTGTGCCCGCGTCATCGCCGTTTCACGTGTCAGCGTTTGGGCTCACGCTGATTGGAAAATATCTTTGTTACGCGTTGCTGGCGCTTTCCGTGGATTTGATCTGGGGATATTGCGGAATTTTGAGCCTCGGGCACGCGGCGTTCTTTTCGCTCGGCGGTTACGCCATCGGAATGTACCTGATGCGGCAGATTGGATCGCGCGGCGTCTACGGCAATCCCGACCTGCCGGACTTCATGGTGTTTCTCAACTACAAGTCGCTGCCCTGGTTCTGGTACGGCTTCAGCCACTTCGCGTTTGCGCTGCTGATGATGATCGTCGCGCCGGCCTTGCTGGCGTTCGCATTCGGATGGTTTGCGTTTCGGTCTCGCGTGACCGGCGTCTATCTATCGATCATCACCCAGGCGCTGACGTATGCCCTGATGCTGGCGTTCTTCCGTAACGATATGGGCTTCGGCGGCAACAACGGCTTTACGGATTTTAAGGATATCCTCGGCTTCGATCTGCATTCCGACAAAGTGCGCGTGGTACTACTGGTGATCACCGCGATCATGCTTGGGGCCAGCTACCTGGTGTGCCGCGCGATTGTGTCGTCCCGCGCCGGACGCGTGATGCGCGCCATTCGCGACGCCGAAAGCCGCGCTCGCTTTCTCGGGTATCGCGTGGAATCGTTCAAGCTTTGGATTTTTGTGTTCTCCGCCGTTCTGGCCGGCATTGCCGGCGCGCTCTATGTTCCGCAGATCGGCATCATCAATCCCAGCGAGTTCTCGCCCATCAATTCGATTGAAGTGGTCATCTGGGTGGCTGTCGGTGGCCGGGGAACGCTCTACGGCGCGGCGGCCGGAGCCTTGCTGGTGAATTACGCGAAAACGTATTTCACCAGCACCATTCCAGAGGCGTGGTATTACGCGCTAGGAACGCTCTTTGTGCTGGTGACGCTGTTCCTTCCCCGCGGAATCATTGGCCTGGTTTCCGGCCGAGCCAGGAAACCAATTAAATCGCAGCAGCCCCGTGTTCCCGCGGAGACGCCGGAGCCGACCAGAAAATGAGCGTTAGCAAAACTCTCACTCTTGAAAAGCTGACCGTCAGCTTTGATGGCTTCAAGGCTCTCAACGAGCTCACGCTGCAAGTTGAGCCCGGCGAACTGCGCTGCATCATCGGACCGAACGGCGCGGGCAAGACCACCATGATGGACGTGATCACCGGCAAGACCCGTCCGGATTCGGGGACGGCGCGGTTTGGACCCGATTTGAATCTGCTGTCGCTCTCCGAACCGGAAATTGCCCAGGCCGGCATTGGCCGCAAATTTCAGAAGCCCACGGTCTTCGAGCAGTTGACGGTCTTTGAAAACCTCGAGCTCGCGTTGGCTGGTGATAAGTCATTCTTGAAAACCCTCTTTGCTCGCAGAACTACCAAGCAGGATACGAGAATTTTTCAGGTGCTGGAAATTATCGGCTTAACCCCGCAGCATCAGACCGCCGCTGGAACGCTGGCCCACGGGCAAAAGCAATGGCTGGAGATTGGCATGCTCCTGATGCAGGAGCCGGAATTGCTGCTGGTCGACGAGCCGGTCGCGGGAATGACGCCGCAGGAGATCGAGCGCACCGCGAGTCTTCTGCAGTCGCTCGCCGGGGAACATTCCGTCGTGGTAGTGGAGCATGACATGGATTTCGTTCGTTCCATCGCCAAGCGTGTGACCGTGCTTCATGAAGGGCGCGTAATCGCCGAGGGCGACATGGACAAAGTACAGAAAGATCCGCGGGTCATTGAAGTTTATCTGGGAGCGTAAACGTCGTGCTGGCGGTCAAATCCTTTAACCAGTTTTACGGCGGCAGCCATACGTTGTGGGACGTCGATCTGTTCGTGCCGGCAGGCTCGCGCATGTGCCTGATGGGCCGCAACGGCATGGGCAAAACCACGCTGCTGAAATGCATCATGGGCTTGTTGCCGTCGAGTTCCGGCAGCATCACGTTCGAGGGAACTGATTTGCTGAAATGCCGCGCGGAAGAGCGCGCCAGAATCGGCATCGGATATGTGCCGCAGGGTCGTGAGATTTTCTCGCATCTTACTGTGCAGGAGAACCTCAGCATAGGTCTTGGCATTCGTAAGAATGGCCCCCGGGCCATCCCCCAGCGCATCTTTGATTTGTTTCCGGTGCTGAAGCAGATGATGAACCGGCGCGGCGGCGATCTTTCCGGCGGGCAGCAGCAGCAACTGGCCATCGGCCGGGCGCTGGTCCTCGAGCCGAAGCTGTTAATTCTCGATGAACCGACCGAGGGCATCCAGCCGAATGTGGTCCACGAAATTGGCGACATTATCCTGCGGCTGAATAAAGAGGAAGGCCTGACGGTGCTTCTGGTCGAGCAGAAATTGCCGTTCGCGCGTCGGGTGGCCAGTGAATTCTGCATCCTCGCCAATGGAAGGCGGGTCGCTTCGGGCGAAATTTTGGAACTGACCGACGAAGTGGTGCATGCGCACTTGAGCGTCTAACCGGAACAACTTCGTACGCGCTTCCCTTCCCGATTCTCCCCTTCATCAAGCGCCAAGCAATTTGGTAACACGGGTCATGAGCCGCTGGGCGTCGAAGGGCGCCTTCACTTTCATGTCGTTGTCGAAATAAACGTATACGTCCCGGGCACGCTTCCGTACTTTTGCGCTCTGGATAATTTTCTCCGCGTCCGATGGCTCGCTTCCGCGCGCCCACGCGGCAACTCGCGCAGCCCACTGATCGAGCGCTTCGTCATCGTAGCCGCTGGCGTAAAGCTGCTCCGATCCATGCAACCGGCAGTAAACAAAATCGGAAGTGACGTCCATCCGTCGCGGCCACTCCACCGTATCGGCGCACACCAGCGCCACGTCGTATGCGCGCAGCAGTTCGATGAATGCGGGAGTTGCGAAACTGTCATGCCGGATTTCCATGGCGTGACGAACCGGCCGGTTTTCGTCCGCCTTTAGCGCCGAGCGCCCGCTCAAACGTTTATCGTGTCGCCGGGCCAGGGCGGACGCAGCCTCCGTATCGTGGGGCAGAAGTTTGAAAAACGATTCGAGTTTCTCCGGATCAAACCGAAAGTTTGGCGGAAGCTGCCAGAGTATCGGCCCAAGCTTTGGTCCCAGTTGAAGTACGCCCGACGCCAGAAAATTAGCCAGCGGCGTCTTCACGTCCTTCAGGCGCCGCATGTGCGTGATGAATCGCGGTCCTTTGACCGAAAAGACGAAGTCATCGGGCGTTTCAGAACGCCAGGCTTCAAAATATTCAGGTCGCTGCAAGGAATAAAATGTGCCGTTCATCTCGATCGATCGGAAGATGCCCGCGGCGTAGGAGAGTTCACGCTTCTGCGAAAGCTTAGGGGGATAGAAGACGCCGCGCCAAGGAGGATATCTCCAGCCGGAAATTCCGATGCGCACCGTAGCGTGGGCTCCCTTGGACATGTGAACCGGCTCCCCCGCTCAAAGTACTTCGCAGCACGAAAAACCAGAGTCTGGTTGGCCAACACAGCGGATCATTCCGCCGAGCCAGTACGATCCCCGGCGCCAAACCGCGGATCCACAGATTGTCCTAAGTTCTCGCTCAGTGCACATTCTTCTCGATCCAACTTTGCAGGTACTTGGCGATGGCGGCGCTGTTTTTTTCCGCCATCATGATGTGACCGTTGCCGGAGAGCCCGACGTCCTCAAGGTTCACGTAAGTAGTCTTCACACCCGCTTGATTCAACCACTTGGCTACACAATGCGAGTACGGGCGGTGATAACTCGCCTCCCCCGAAACATCCAGAACCGGAATACCCTCCAGATTTATCATCTTTCGCGCGGGTTCCTTTTGAATCCAGCACGGGATCAAGTCCGGCCCATCCGCCTTGTCCTGGCGGACGGTTTGCAATTCGGATGCCTCCTTGATCGGCGGATCATAATGAACAGGCAGATTGGTGACGCCCCACAAACGGCCCGGGCCGGTTGCACCTCGTTCGGCATTTTCGATCGGTGGCGCGACCGGTTCGGCAGCGACGATGCCTTTGACCAGTTTTGGCCGCGCATCCGCCAGTTCCCAGCCAGATGCGGCAACTCCGGAGTGGATCAAGAGAATGACCGGATGGCCGATCAGGTCCAGCAATTGCACTAAAGCATCCGTCGTATATTTCTCCACATTCCCGCCAAGCAGAACGGGTATTTCGCTCTTGGCAAACGCGTCAAAGGTGGGGTCGCCCATCTTGCCTTTTTTCGGTCCGTCACCCGGCCATTGCGTCTGCTTGGTGTACTGCGGCCAGGTGCTCTGCGGAGTTGACGGTGGCCGACCGCCGGACCAGACCTCTTCCATCAGGGGCGACGTCCTGGGTGGGGCCAGCTTCCCATCCGCATCCGCATCCGAATCCGGAAAATAGAGCGAGCGGCCGCGGCCCGGATAATCCATTACATAAACAGTGTAGCCGGCGTTGACGAAGTCATAGGCCCAGCCTGGCCGCCCGTCTGGTGTTTGCATGACGGTCAAGGCGGTTTGGCCCGCTCCGCCACAGATGAAAATCACCGGATACGGATGCCGAATTTTATCGGGAACCATGACGTCCACATACATCGCGCCGAACATGATTTCCTTGCCGGGTTGGCCCTCGTAATGGCCGCCCACGTAGAAATGGCCCACGCGCGCGACTTTCGCGGAAGAGAAAGTCGGTATCGCTGCCGGAGGGACAGCTCCGGAATTGCTCTGCGCTATTGCGCCTGATCCGCAGATCAACATGGTCATCATCGCTGCGGTTACCGCGATCGAAGTTTTCATTCGCATCATCGTTTTCCTCATTCGTTGGCGTAGATTCACGGACCATCGGCGCCATTCCTCAACTTCGGACTGGGGCGGGGATTTGTCCGTAACTCCTCGCTCTGCGAGTGGCCCTGCAATCGTGCGAGAACTTACAGCATAAATGAAACGGCGGAATAGTCGACCGCAAATCGCACTGCGTGTCGCGACGGATCGAATCTGTACCGGTGGCTCGCAAAACCATGTATATTGCGAGTATTCCGGGGTCGCTAAACTGTGCAGCCCATGAATTCTGGGAACCAGCGGGCACGATTTGCCAAACAGCCGGGGAGGAAAAAATGCGAAAGATTCTCAGCTTGGCGTTGATCTCGCTCTTCGCCTCTGTCGGATCCGCGGCTGCGGGCGGAACGATCGCGGGAACCGTTAAGAACGCCGATGGCGCCGCTTTCAAGGCAGCCTTCGTCAGAGCCCTCAACGTTCAATCCAAAATGAACACAATCGTCTTGTCCAACAAAGACGGTAAATACGTTCTGACCAATCTGGCTCCCGGCTCGTATGAAATCTCAGCAACGTCGGTGGGATACAAGAGCGACCCTGCCAAGCGCAGCGATATCAAAATCGACAACGGGCAAACCGTGGCCCTGAACTTTACGATGCAAAAGGGCACCGTCCAATGGACCCAGCTGACGCGATACCAGGCTGGCATGTTGCTGCCAAAACCGGCGTTGGGGCCCGAGGCCAAGGACCGAGATGTGCTGCTCCAGAATTGTTTTGGCTGCCATGCCATGAGCAAGTGGGGCATGCGCACGGATCACGATGGCTGGATTGGCGCCATTGGCGTGATGCGGACCGTGGGAGTGGCGGACATTAATCCGGATATCGCCGAGCAGGCCGCGACGTATCTGGCTAGCGTATTCGGTCCCGATTCCGACACGCCCGCGTCACCCGCGATGCTGCCGGACTTCAAATCGGTGATGCAGGATCATGACAGCTGGAGCGACGACGCGCTCAACATCGAGTACGTGGATTACAAATTGACCGGGGAACCCAAGGATCGTCCCGGCTCCGGAAGGCCGGACAAATTTGGAAATATCTGGCTGGAGATGGGCGGGGGTTTGGCGAAATTGAATCCGGAAACGGGCGAGTTCAAAACGTTCCGGCTGGACGATCCCACTCGTCCCAATATCCACGAAGTATTTCCCACGCCGGACGGCGCATCGGTTTGGCTCACCATAACGGATCAAAACGCGCTGGTACGTTTTGACACCCGCGCGGAGAAATTCGATCCCGTATATAAGGATGCCTACGATGGACCGCGGCCGGTGCAAACCAACACCATCGCCCCGTGGCCCCAGTTCCGCAACAACGACACGCCGACGATCGGCAACGCACCCAGAACGCACACGGCCGTTATGGATCTGGCCGGAAATATCTGGGCCTCAGGCAGGCCATTGAAGAAATTCGATATCGAGACAAGAAAATACACAAACTTTGCAGACGTGCCCGATACGTATGGCATCGCCGTGGATAAAGAAGGAAATATCTGGGCCGGCGAATTCACCGCCAGGGATTACCGCAAGCTGGTGAAGGTAGATCCAAAGACGAACAAGGTAACGAAATACACGCCGCCCAATACGGATGACAAACTGAACGGCGCGCCACGGCGAGTGAAGGTGGACTCCCACGGATATATCTGGTGCGCGGATTATTTCGGAGGCAATCTGACTCGGTTTGATCCCAGGACCGAGACCTTCACAATCTTCAAGATTCCCGGCCCGACTCCTACACCCTACGGCATGGGAATCGATCACAATGACAACATCTGGTACACCTCGTTCTTCACCGATGTGACCGGACGCCTCGATCCCACGACCGGACAATTCACAGAGTATCCTTCTCCTTACGGCGAGAGAAGCACGAGGGATCTTACGGAAGATTCCAAGGGCAGAATCTGGTACGGAGTGGAAAGCATGTTCCGCGTCGGACACATGCGGCTTCGCAGTCCATCCGAAATGGTCGCGCTGCAGGATGTGAAATAGCAGGCTTAGGCTTGACAGCTGGTAAATTCCGAGCGTACAAAAAAGTTTTACAATTGGGAAGGAAGAAGACGGATGAAGGCCCTCATTCTTATTATTTTCGGCCTGTCAATTACGGTTGCGGCCGGCGCCAAAATTGGCGAATCATCGAAGAAAGAAGGATTGACAACCGCAACGCACGCGAAGACTGATATTGTTCCGCTTCCGTCCATTAAGTCCCTCACCGCGTCTCAAGCAGCGGGGAAGAAACTTTTTGTTCAACGATGTTCGGTCTGCCATTTGCCCGCGCTGCCTTCGTATTCCGTCTACGGTCCGGTGCTGAACAGCGCCGCGGTGGCCGATCGCGGCGATTCGGCCGTACGCGATCAGATCATGAACGGCTCCCCGAGAATGCCTGGGTTTCAATACACGCTGAGCGCGGCGGAAATTGACCAGATCGTGGACTATTTAAAAACCCTGGACCTGATAAAAAAGTCTGAGTAGAAGGGGCCCCGAATGCTGCGAAGAAATTGCGTTCTCTGCCTGGCGGTGCTGCTTACTTTTATTGTATGGCGGCCGTCGTTCGGCGCTCCAGCCGGCAAATCCGCGGAGTCGGCGATTCTCTCTGGAACGGTGCGCAGCGCTGGTAGCGGAGAACCGATGGAAGGTGTCACGGTTTCGGCCGCTGCGGTGGGGGGAACGATCAACACATCGGTGTACACCGATGATCAGGGGCGTTACTACTTTCCATCGGCATCCGCGGGAAAGTATCGAGTCTGGGCACAGGCGATCGGATTTCAGGCGGGACGCGCGGACGTAGAACTGAATCCGGCCGGAAAGATGCGGCGGGATTTTACCCTCGCGATAGCCAAGGATTTTGAACGGCAACTGACGTCTCCCGAATGGCTGTCCGCCCTGCCAGATAACAAGCCGGAAGACGTTCGCATGAAGTTGATTTTTGTTCATAGCTGCACCACGTGCCATTCCGCGGCTTTCGCGCTGCAAAATAAATTCGATGAAGCGGGATGGACAGCAATTCTCGCGCGCATGGAAACGATCAACGTCTACGGAAAGCCGGGCGAGCCGCCGAGTCCAGTGATC
This sequence comes from uncultured Acidobacteriota bacterium, assembly GCA_963695945.1. Lineage (GTDB taxonomy): Bacteria > Acidobacteriota > Terriglobia > Acidiferrales > UBA7541 > Palsa-360. The sequence continues at coordinate 21,253 of CAVOIX010000079.1, forward strand.
CAACATTACAAACAGGAGCTGCTGGCCTACCTCACAAAGGTTCGTGGACCGGGTCCTTCGCCGCTGAAGATCAAACCATTTCCGCGTCCCACCGGAGAGGCTTCCCGCGCAGTGATCACGGAGTTCAATATTCCATCGGCGGCCAATCCGAATGAGCTTGTCGATCAAGACGGCAGCGACTGGTCCGAGGGAATTCCCTCCGGCGGTAACGGGTCCGCCGGGTTACACGATCTGACCATTGACCAGAATGGCAACGCCTGGATTACGAATGGCACGGAAAATCGCAATCGCAGCTTTCTGAAACTCGACGTGGAAACCGGCAAAGTTACCAACTTCAGATTGCCGGCGCCAAATGGGTTTGCGCGCGGCACCCATGGCATCACGCACGACCAGAACGGAATCGTGTGGATCAATTTGTTTGAGAACGGCGGAACTTTTGGACGTGGAAGCCTGCTCCGCCTTGATCCGAAAACGGAAAAGTACGAGGTGTTCACGCCTCCCGCGGAAATGGGCCCGGTGGGAATTTCGGTTCAGGTCGATGGGAGAGGAAGAGTTTGGGCCACCTCCGACGGCGCAATCGCGTTTGACCCTTCTACTAAAGAATTCACCTACTTCAAGCCGCTTACTCCGGGAACCGGCGGTTATGGAGTCACGGGCGACAGCGCGGGGAACGGCTGGTTTTGCCAACCCGGTTTGGATATCGTCGGGATCGCGGATTTCAGCACAAAGAAAGTAAGCGAGATCCGACTTCCCGCGCGGCCGGGCATGGAAGAAATTTCCACGGACGAAGACCGCAAATTTTATCCCAGCGCGCAATCGACATTCACCACCAGCATCCTTCCGGCGGAGGGGCCGCGCCGCATGGCTGCCCAAGGCGACAACGTGTGGTGGTCCAACTGGTTTGGGCAAAGCATTTCGCGTGCGAACATTCGCACGCATCAAGTTGAATATTTCAACGCGCCGATTCTCAACGGATCTCCCTACGCGATGATCGCGGACAAAAATGGCATGCTGTGGGTGGCGTTCCCTAACGACGATCGCGTGGCCAAATTGGATTCCTCGACCCGCCAGTGGACGGTGTATGACCTTCCCAGCCACGGAACCAACACACGATTCATTACCGTGGACAATCGCAAGGATTCCGTGGAAGTGTGGGAAGCGTCGTTCATGACCAGCAAGGCCGTGCGTCTGCAATTTCGGACGAAGGAGCAGATGCAGGCTGCGGCTGCCCAAGCCAACGGCGAATCGGTGGCTAATAAATGACTTTTGCTTTTTCGCTTCTTCTTGCCCTTGTGGCACAAAAGCAACACGCTGAAACCTATCCTGCTTAAAGTCCCTTTTTTGCCAGCCAATCCAGAATTACTTGGGCGATCTTTTCATTCCCTTTGTCCAGGTACATGGGATGGCCGTGGCCTGGCAGGCCTACGTCCGCCAGATAAATGTGCTCCGCGCCCAGGAATTTCGCGGTCTGCGCGTCCACTTCGCGGGGGTGCCTTGGATCTTGATCGCCGGTGATGATTACTTTGGGAACGTTCGCAAATTTCTTGGGATCGGCCGTCAATCCCTTACCGTCTATGTTCATCAGCTCGTTGATCGCGCGGGCACTCTCGGGAACCAGGCTGGAATAATACTGGTCCATCGCTTCCTTTGGAAAATTAGTTGCGCTGGCAAACGCATTTTTGGCGGCGTCCAGCTTGTACCACGCGGGTTTATCTTCCGGGAGAAACGGACCTGGGCCGCTGCTCACAAAACTTTGCCCGATCGCCGAGGCAGCGGGGAAACTACCCTTGGGCATATTGGCCGGAGGGACGGGAGCAACGCCGATAATCGCTGCGACCTGATCCGGTACCGTCTCACAAAGCTTCCAGCCAATTACTCCGCCGATGCTATGCACCAGGAAAACCGACCGCCCGATCTTTTTTACCAGCGCGACGTTGTCATCCACGGCGTGCTGCAAGGACATGGTGGCGTAATCCGGAGGCATCGGAGACCGCCCATGCCCGGGCTGATCAACAACGTAGGTCTTCCAGCCGTGGCGGACAAAATATTTGGCCCAGCCCTCGCGCCCGTCCGGCGTGCTGACGAACCCGGCCCCCGTTGTGAAGCAGCCGTGAATCAGCACGATCGGAGTTTCGTGAGTCGGTTTCCCAGGAAGGAAGTATTCCACATACATCGCGTAAGGCTGCGGGCCAGAAAAAAAGTTGCCCTCGGTGAATAGCACCGGCTTCGGTTCCGCCGTATATCCGGCGATGGCTGCCGCGAGGGCAACAAGCAGGGCGAATGCACTAATTTTGAATATGAGTCGCAATTCTCATCTCCTGGTGTTCCGCCGATCACAGATTTGCCAATCGCAAAATGCCGATCGAACAATTCCCAAGCAATCATCCCGCAGCCTACTTCGATGGGGGCAAAGGCACGGCCGCGCCGGCTGCGGGCCGCCACGTGCCGTTCTCTTTCACGAATACTCTTAGGAAAGTAACTTCGCGCGTAACCGCGAGCTTTCCGCTTTCATCCAGAAACCAATGATCGGAGCGAAACGCCGGAGCCGTGTGCTCGAAGTCGGGTTGCCCCTGTGCGTTCACGCGAACTTTAAACGATGTGTGATCCACGGCCATAGCGATGTTGCCGTAGACCGCCATCAACTTAAATTCAGTTGGATTGGGACCCTCGCCTCGCACTACATCTTTGTAAGTTTTTGCCCCCTCGGTTTGTCCCGCATACATTTCCGCTTTGGTCTGCGTGCCAACGCCGGGATTGATCTCAAAAAACTGATCGGCCCAGAATTTTCCCCGTGAGTCCACGCAGTCCTGGCGCTTCGGCTGGTAGTATTTTCCCTGGCACAGCCATTGCAGATCCGCCTCCCGCAGCGTGGCCTCCAGCTCGGTCCAGGCTTTGTCGCCTTTCCTCATGGAACTGTGCATGGAATCTTGAGCCGAGGCCAGCGGCGAAATGGCCATCAGCGCGAGTACGAAAAAGACGCGAGTCTTTGTCATTGAATAGCTCCCCGTGGATTTTGATTCGTTACGACAAAAAGCAGCTAAGGCCGCACACCTGGAATGTTGAGGTGGATGCGATACAAACTAGTGCGCGCAGTCAGATAAAGAGTCTTTCCATCCGCGTCACCCCAACCAAGATTCGCGGGTAGTTCCTTGGTCTTGACGGTGGCCAGATGCTTGCCTTCGGGTGACATGATCCAAAATCCTCCGGGCCCGGTGCAGTAGATGTTGCCCTTCTTATCGACTTTCATGCCGTCGGGAGCTCCAGGAGCGGTGTCGGCGGTCATGTCCGTGATAATTTTCCCGTTGATGGGCGTGTCGTCCGGCTGCACGTCATAGCGCATGATGATTTTTTTTGTGGTGTCATTCACGTAAAGATATTTTTGATCGGGTGACAGTGCGATGCCGTTGGGACGGACGAAATCCCTGGACACCAGCGTCAACTTGCCCTTCGTCAACTGATATACGCCGTTGAAGGGCAACTCTTTTTGGGGGTCCTTCTCTCCCTGGCGAAGCCCCGCGGGAGGGTCTGTGAAGTAGAGCGTTCCGTCGGACTTGAACACCAGATCATTGGGGCTGTTCAGCCGCTTGCCGTCATAGCGGCTCGCCAGCACCGTGCGCTTGCCGTTTTTTTCCAGCCGCACGACTTGGCGGTCTCCATGCTGGCAATAAACGATTCTTCCCTGCCGGTCGATGGTGATTCCGTTGGAGCCAATCAGATTGACAACTTGTTTTCCGTTATTCGATTGCCCGCCGACGTCGGAGGCATCCCTACCGGTAAACCCGCTCTTCTCCAGAAATATCGAGAATCCATCTTTGGGATCCCACTTGCGGATTACGTTCGCGGGAATATCGCTGAAGAGCAGGAAGCCTTGGCCATTCGCATGAACCCAGACCGGGCCTTCGAGAAATCCAAATCCGTCGCCGACTTTTTCAACCACGGCATCCGCCGGCACGATCGCGTCGGCCGCGGGGTCAATGCGTGCCACCTCTCCAAAATTCTGCGCGTTTAAAGTTCCCCCGGTTACAAGGATTGTTGCAATCGCTACAAGAACAAGCCACTTTCTGGTCATGGAGGCATCCTGAAGTATTGGTCGGAAGCAATCGAGCAAAGTCTGGCGCCGGAACAAATGCCCCGGCGCCAGATTTGTTCTCCAAAGAGCTTACCAGATGATTTTCAACGACACCTGCATTTGTCGCGAAGTGGTCGCGGTTCCATCGCCGCCATCCAGTGCTCCGGCGTTCGGAACGCATCCGCTGTTGTTGTCGTTGCCAGCGCAAGGTCCGGACGGACCCGGTTGGGCAACGATTCCCGCACCGACTGTCGTCGGATCCATAATGAACATGTTGGTGACCGGAGGATTGAAGTTCGCTCGGTTAAAGAGGTTGAAAACATCCAGCCGGAGCTGAACATTGAAAGCTTCCGAGATTCTGGTGATCTTGGTGTTCTTGACCACGGAGAAGTCGAAATCTGCCAGTCCAGGGCCAGTGAGGATGTTGCGCCCGGCGTTGCCGAGCGGAATGTAATTGACGCCGTTAATCGTAGCAACCGGCGGAATTACAAAGCACTGCAGCTTGATGTAGTTATTGATGTTTCCCGGATTGGTTAAGTTGTTGCCGCAGGAGGGGACGCGATTGGGATAGGCAAACGGATCCGAGTTGTTCTGGCCCAGAACGTCGCCTTCGGCAAGAAGAGGAGTAAATGGTTCACCGGTAGAGGCTGAGAAGATGCCTCCCAGTTCCCATCCACCGACCGCCGACCGGGCAAACCCGGACCAGGACTTGGGTGTCGGAATATCCCAGAGATAATTCAGCGTGAAAACCCTTGCGGTGTTGAAGTCCGAGACAGCGCGCGTCAACTTCGGATCAATCCATTGTTGGGTGGAAATCGCGGTGATTACAGAGTCGGAAATGACCGCCCCCGAAGCCGTGTCGATGGACTTCTGCCAGGTGAATCCGGCCGAAACCTGGAATCCGTGACTCATTTGTTTGTTCAGTTGGAGCTGCAGACCATTATAGAGCGAGGAATTCCTGAAAAATGTGGCTGGCAGGCGTCCCCAACTCTGATTGATCACGTTGCCGTCGCCACGCCCCGGGCAGTCGTTGGTGTTTCCGCCTGTGAAGGTAGCGAACGGTGCATGGATTGTTTTGTCGCAGGGCCAGTAATACGCCCCATTGATGAACTTTGGCATCACTTGGTTCACATCATCCACCTGCGTGGTGCCGTGCACTCCGTGCGATCCCACATAGCCCACCATGAAGGTGGTATTGGGTGCAATTTCGCGTTGAAAGCTGAGGTTGTACTGGATCACGTAGGCGCGTTTCGGCGCGCGATCGATGAAGGCTACGCGGCTTTGGCCTGCGGCGCTAACTTGGCACGCTGTCGACGTTCCGGCAGGCCAGGGATCGCCTGGTGCCGGAGCCGCTGGGCATGCGCCAAACGCACCGGAAGGTCCGAAAGAGCCTGTCGCCAGATTGCTGCTGCTTCCCGAGACCAGAAATGGCGCGGTGTTGCCATTCGAGGTGCTTCCCATAAACGCCAGGAGAGGCAGCTGGTCGTACATTCCCGCGCCTCCGCGGATCGACATTTTTCCCTTGCCCGTGGGATCCCAGGCGAATCCAATGCGGGGATCGAAATCATGCAAGGTGTTGTTTTTGAATAATGGTCCGTTCCGGGCATTGCAGGTGGGATTTCCGAATCCATCCGTGAAGAGGGTCCCACACAGAGGGAGTTGCGTGCCGCCAACGGTGGGCTGGAAGATCGTGTCCAGCGTGGCATTTCTGCCCTTGGGATCGGAGGGCACAGTCGTCGGTTCGTACCGCACACCCAGATTGAAAGTTAGGTTGGGACGAATGCGGTAGTCATCCTGAACGTAGAAACCGAAGACGGTTTGGCGCATCTCTTCGGGGGCCAGCGTTCCAGGAATGTCCGTGGTAATGCTGGCGACGCCCGTGCCGCCTAATGCCGCGCAGGCTCCAATGGCCTGGGCTCCGCAATTATTCAGGAATGCGTCCCACGACTTATATGCAAAAATGCCGCCGGGACGCGGAGACCGGAGCACGTTGAGCTGGATGCGCTCTACGCTTGCGCCGACTTTGATGGAATGTTTCCCCAGGGTAAAAAAGGCATCGTCATACCACTGATAGGAATTCCAGTTGTTTTTCTGCGGACTGTTGGAGGTCAGACCGCCGGAAAATTTGATGGCATTCGCGTTGCCGATTGCCACTTGTGGAGCATCGAGGCCCGCGAAAATTCCCAGAGAGGCATCTCCGGCAGCAGTGTTTACTGCAGTCGCTCCCGCCGGCCCGCCCTGGGTGACCCGGTTGACTCCGAAGCGAAAGGAATTGACGAAGCTGGTGCCAAAGGTATGAGTCTCGGCAATGGTCGCAAAGGTTTCGCTGGTCGCGGTGTTAACGACTTGATTGTTGTAGTTGTCGGGGGTGCCGGTGTTGGCGGTGTCCCGGAAGAAAGTGCCGCTGAGGTGATCCTTGTCCGAAATGTTGTGGTCGGCGCGGATAATATAGTAGTTCTCTGTGCTGACTTGATTCGCCCCGAACGAACAATTGTCGTGGAATGGATCCGAGGTGGCTGTGATGGAGCATACTTGCTTGCCATTCAGCATGCCGCCGACCGGGAATAGCGCCGTCAGATAAGGCGCCACATTGGGGTCAGCACCAGCAGCCCCGGCAACGGAAGGAACCTGGCTGACCTTGGAAATACCCAGGGCCTGGCGCAATCCTTCATAGTCGCCGAATACGAAGGTCTTGTTCTTGAAGATCGGACCGCCCGCTGAGGCGCCGAACTGGTTGCGCCGAAACGGCGGCGTTACTCCGTTCGGGTCAAAAAAGTTTGGCGCGTCCAAATAACTGTTCCGCAGAAACTCATAGCCGGTTCCATGAAACTGGTTGGTGCCGGACTTCGTGGTGGCGTTGATGATGCCGCCGGAGGCTCGGCCGTATTCCGTGGAATAGCCGGTAGTCAGCACCGAAAATTCGGCAATTGCATCGACTCCTGAATTGGAGCCCAGCACGCTGCCCGGACCGCCATTTCCAGGATCATTGATACTGATGCCGTCCACGCGATAGTTATTCTGCTGCGGGCGCGAACCGGAAATGGACAACTGCAGGCCATAGCCACGCGTAAATCTGTCGCGAGATTCCAGATTCGGTTGAGTGTGAAGCTGATAAACGCCGGTGGTCAACTCCGCCAGGTCGCTCCACGAACGGCCGTTGAGAGGCAATTCCTTAATGGCCGCTTCATCGGTGAGGGCGCCGATTTCGGCGTTGGTGAGGTTGACGGTAGGAGCTTCGGTCGTAACCTCGACCGTCTGGCTTGCTTGACCGACCTGCATCGTCAAATTCAAGGTTTGCGACGCGCCAACTGTAAGCGTCAGTCCGGTTTGTACCACTTTCGAAAATCCCGCAGCCGTAACCGTGACAGTGTAAGCGCCGGGTTGCAGGTTCGGAGCGGAATACAGACCGTCCGCATTTGTGGTGACATTCCGCGTTTCACCGGTAGCGGTATTCAGAATGGCGACCTCCGCGTTGGGAACGACGCCGCCCGATTGATCCGAGATTGTTCCAGAAAGCGTTGCTCCAACCGCTTGCGCTCGCAATCGCGATGCTCCAAGCGAGGTCAACACCATCACCCCTAACAAGACTAAAGAAAAGTTCCTGGTCCACTTCGAACGAAATATCATCTTCTGTATCCTCCAAATTGAGACCACCCCATTGACTTAAGCGTGCCAATCCAGAAAGCTTCGAGCTCCCTAAACTACGAGTGGGCCGAAGCCGAAACGTCACCCCGTCGGCGTTCCGGGAACAAGTGAAAATGCAACTTCCCATTCCGCCGGAGTGGCGAACGATTACTTGACCACGGCGGCGTCGTTCATCGCTGTACCGACCCTGTTTTTTGAGGAAAGCAGCGCCGGCACGAGCCTCTGATGTAACGGAAAACTTGTGAGCAGTATCGGTGGGACGGAGGAGGGAACCTACGGAAATGAACTGACTTTAATCTGACAACGGCCTGACTGACCAACTGACTTTTTTGCGTCCCCTCCTGCCGCGACTTGCGGCTGCAACCAATTTTCCTCGGGCTAATCCGCCGCCGTGGCCGAGTGGGCTGGCCCTCGCAAACCGATCCGGTGCAGGATTTCCGCCATGCGGGAATCCGAGCGAAGAGTGTCAAACTGCGGATCCCATTTCAACCAGATCAGGCCCACGTCATGCACTTCGCAAGCCTTGCCGAGCCAATGAAAAGCGGCTTCAGCTTCACCTAATCCTGAATAAACTGCTGCAAAACCATATGGAGGCGAAGAGCGGGTTTTCAGAAGGCGTTTCATTTCCTTTAGAGCTTGTTGAACCTTTTCGGAATCGTTCAACATGGCGTACGTGTAGCCGATCGAGGCGAGAGCATTTCTGGGACCGCCCGTGAGCCTTGCCTGCCGAAACGCGTCGATTGCCGCCTGGTAGCGGCGCTTTTGCAGATAAGCCAATCCCAGGCACCAATGGGCCATACCAAAATTCGGGTCAATCGCCAGCACCCTGCGGTGTTGTCGAATGGCCTTGTCGTAATGCCCGCCCGCGTAATATGCCCATCCAAGGATTACGCTGACGAAGAGGGAAACTGGCTGAAATTCTTGCGCACGCTCGATTTCCGCAATGGCACTCTCCGGCTGGCCGACCGCCAGCAGGTATTCCACATAATGGCATGGATTCCCCGCTGTCAGATTCGGATCGAGTTCAAGGGCCCGGATAAATTCCTTGCCCGCGGCGTCCCAGTCCCAGTCGAGCATGAGTGTAAAACCGAGTGCGGTATGAGCCTCGCTGAGAGACTCATCAAGCTCCAAAGCCCGTTTGGCGGCCTCTCGCGCCCGTCCAATCGCTTCGGTCGCCGGCACCAGCCCGGTGATGGCCAGCATATTGTAGGACTCCGCCAGGCCGGCATAAGCCTTTGCATAGTCAGGATCCTCGCGAACGGCCTTCTTCCAATAATGCCGGGCCTTCAGCAATCCTTCGCCGGTGACATTTTTGAATACGCTGTGTCCCTTGAGAAAAGCCTGATAGGCCGCGGGAGTTCGCGCGTGCCCGCTGGCAGGGAGGCGGTGGCGTTCGCCTGGGACCAGCTTGTCTATCACTTCGTCGGCGATGGCACTGCTGACGTCGGAGTGAAACGCCAGGACGTCGCGAAGTTTGTAGTCATAACTGGCTGCCCACGAGTACTCCTCCGTCGCCACGTTCAGCAACTGAACGGTCACCCGAATGTTGTTTCCGCTGCGCAAAACCGACCCATGCACGACGGCGTCCAACTTCATTTTCTTGACGAGTGCTGCAACAGCCCGAGCCGAGCTCTTGCCCGCCAGCATCGAGACGCCTGACTTGACCCGCAGTTTCGGGACTTTCGCCAGGGCCGTGACCAACGCATCGGTCAAACCGTCGACGAGGTGGTCCGCGGAATCGTCGGAAAGGTTTTGAAACGGCAAAACAGCCAGCCGCGGTGTGATCGCCTCTTGCCCATCGCCATCCAGCGCCGGGGGCGCCGAGACTTGTTCCTTGGGCGAAGCAAAGCGATATCCATGGCCGGGTAATGATTGGATGAAACGGGGGTTGGTCCCGGAGTCTTCGAGGATTCGGCGCAGTCTCTTAATTGCCGAATTAATGCTGTCGTCAAAGTTGACGAAACGATCGGACCACAGCCGACTTCGGATTTCCTCGCGGGTTACGATCTGCCCCGGGCGCTCCATGAGGACCATCAACAGCCGGAACAGTTGCCCCGGCAATCGGATCCTCGCCCCTTGGTTACGCAGTTCTCCTGCGCGCTCGTCGAGCTCAAATCCGCCCAAATTTCCCTGCAAACGGGCTCCGGCATCGGACACTTGGGGCACCCCAGTTTGAGGACGAAATTAGCACTACGCCCTATGGGAGTCAATCTGCGGTTTTGGAACGCCGCTGTCCGCGAAAGACCTTCACAATCAATGAGATGATAAGGACTTACGAATTCGAATAATAGCTAGGATGGAGATGCCAGCATTCGACGGAGAAGCCCTGGATTCGACCTTAAAGGGATCCCGAAGTGGGCCTCGGGACGATCCATCCATCGAGAGCTCGTCGCGCACCCTCTGGGGAAAAAGTGATCTGTAGCGATATAAAATCTGTATCGATATAAAAGGGGATAGTACCTTCACGGTATATGCCCGGCAGACCAGACCTCTTCCATTAGTGGACCCGAGCGCGGAGGAGTGACCGTGCCGTCAAGTTCGGGGTTGTAGGCGGAACGCTCCGTTGCCGGAAAATCCATCAGGTACACCGTATAGCCCTGGTTGACGAAGTCGTACGCCCAAAGCCTGGGCGTCCATCTGGAGTTTGCATCATGCTGTATGCGCCCTGACCTCCTCCCCCGGTAGCGAAGACGACCGGATACGGATGCCCGATGTCCTTTGGCACCCAGACTTCAACGTACATGGCGCCGTCCATGGTTTCCTCGCCGGGGGCTCCCGCCCATTTGCCGCCAACGTAGATGTGTCCCTGCGGCCCCTGCGGATTTCCACGCATTGGCGCCGAACCAGCCGCCGACAAGTACCGCGGTCGAGAACAGGATTCCGGATGTCGAAATCTTCACGTTTATGGCGCACCTGCCCTTTCGTAACCGCTCATTGCGATCGCGAGAGAATATCCCGCAAGATTGCAGCTTCGCAGATTGCAACCGCAATTATTTAGCGATTGGAACGAGCGCCGCGCCCGCCGGCACCCATTTTCCATTTTGTTTTACAAATATTCTGAGCACGTTTGCTTCGGCTCTGACCGTGATCTCTCCCTTTCCATCAGCCGATTTGAATACGGTGTGATCCGTTGCCAGCGCCACGTTGCCGTAAACCGCCCGCAGGTTGAAATCCTGGGGATTCGGCCCGGCATCTCCGGGTGAAACCGGATGCGCCGTGGCCGTAGCGGTCTGCCGTTTCACCATCTCGGCCTTGTCGGTGACTTCTCCTTGCATGCTGACTTCGAAAAAGGTGGAGGGCCAGATGCCGTTTTTGAAGTCGACGCAATCCTGCGCGTGATTCTTGTGATATTTGTGCGCGCAGACCCATTGGTTGTTGATGTCGGCCAGCTGTTTTTCCAGGTCCGTCCATGCTTTGTCACCCTTCTTCATGCTTTCCTGGGCGTGAAGCAGTGCCCGTAAAACCCATAGCCAAAATTAGAAGCAGAATGCGGAATTTCGTCATCTGGATTCTCCTCGGTTTGGTAATTGCATTGGCATCGCGCGGCTACTTCTTCATACTCTTCGGCCAGAGCACACCCTGATCTTCTTTCGTGACCGGCCCAAGACCTTTGTAGACAAATTTCTGAACGCGCTGGCCGCGGTAGGTCTCCGTCACGTAGATGTTGCCCTTGGAATCTGTGGCGATGCTGTGCGGACCGTAAAATTCGCCGGGCTGACGTCCGCCTTCGCCGAATGTGGTCAGCACTTCCAGCGTGTCACGCAGCAGGATGTGGATGCGGTCGTTCTCGCCGTCCGTCAGATAAATGTATTTTTGTTGCGGATCTTTTGAAAACGCGATGTCCCAGGCCGACCCCGAACCCAATGTCCGCTTGGCGATAAAGCCTTCCTTCACGTAGGTGCCGTCGGGCTTGAACACCTGAATGCGATCGTTCACGCGATCGCATACGTAGACCAGGCGGTCCACGGAAAGGTCGGCGCAATGAACGGGGTTGCGAAACTGTTGCGCCGGCGGCGCGTCCGGATCGTAATCCCCGAGATCCGTGTCGTCCGGCTTGTGTCCGTAAGCTCCCCAATGACGCTTGTATTTCCCAGTATCCGCGTCAAAGACGATCACGCGGTGATTTCCGTAGCCGTCCGCGACGTATACTTCGTTTTCCTGTTTGTCGATGAACGTCTTTGCCGGCAACCGGAGATTGGCGATGTCGTTGCTGCCCTTGCTGCTGTTGGGCTTGCCGATCTGCATCAGGAATTGCCCTTCCTGCGTGAACTTCAAAACCATGTTGTCGTTGTAGGATCTATTGGCGGCCGCGGCCGATTCATCGGGAGCGCCGCCGGGCGCGGCGCGGCCATCTTGCCGCGTCCATTGCCGCCGATCCAGACGTTGCCTTTGTAATCGACGGTGATTCCGTGGTTTGAATCCGGCCAGTCATAGCCATTGCCGGGCCCGCCCCAGTGATGGAGCAGGTTTCCCGCTGGATCAAATTCAAGGACCGGCGGCGCGGCCATGCAGCACATGGCCAGCGGCGGGTTGGTGGCGGCGTGCAGTTCGCCCTTTTCCAGCGAGCCCTGGCGATGGACAATCCACACGTTGTCCTGGGCGTCGACCGATACGCCGATAGTCATCCCGATCAGCCAATGATTCGGCAGCGGCTTCGGCCATAACGGATCCACTTCAAACATCGGCGCCTGCACGCCGGCCGCTTCCACGGCGGATTTCTCTGGAGCATTACCGAGCTGAATCCGAGCGCGAAAATCGTCACGGCAAATGCCACACCGATAGAGTGATTACGCTTCATGGAATCGACCTCCCTCGTCCGCGATGCGATGCTATAGACCCGGGCCCCTTTCGGATTCACTCGCCTGGAAAATTTTAAGAAGAGCCCGGAGGCGAGATTCCGGGAATCTTCAAGTGGATCCGGTAGAGTCCCGTTCGCGCCGTCAAATAAAGCGTCTTGTTGTCGGCGACTCCAAACGCGAGATTCGCGGAAGCTCCGTGGTTAAGACCGTCCAGGTGGGTGCCTTCGGCGACATGATCCAGACTCCGCCGGGCCCCGTGCATATACGTTCCCTTTTTGATCGACTTTCATTCTGTCCGGCACGCCGGGACCTTTATG
>CAVOIX010000080.1:0-84411 GCA_963695945.1 uncultured Acidobacteriota bacterium
CTACGTTCATGCCGGGCCGAAGCTGGTGATCCTGATTTTCTCCCGGTTCCAACACGATTTTCACCGGGATGCGCTGCGCAATTACGACGTAGTTTCCCGTCGCATTCTCCGGCGGCAGCAAGCTGAAGAGCGGCCCCGTGGCTCCGGCAATGCTGTCCACGTGTCCGTTGAACGTACGCCCGTTGGAATCGACATGGATTTCCGATTTCTGGCCGATGCGCATATTCTTGAGCTCGGTCTCTTTGAAATTCGCGGTAATCCAGACATCCTGAAGCGCACCACGGTGAGCAACTGCTGTCCGGCCTCGACGTTCATGCCGACGACTACGGTTTTGTTGATCTCGCCGCTCACGGGAGCGACGATCTGGGTGTACTGCAAATTTAATTGCGCCTGATCGAGGGCGGAGCGCTTCTGTTGCACTTCGGCGATCGCGGCGCGGACGCGCGCTTTCGTCGATGACACCTGTTGCGGTCCGGTCTCCGCGGATTGTTGGCTGGCCACGGACTGTCCCAACTGGCTGCGCGCCTGGGCCACGGATTGTTGCGCGGCGGCTTCGCTGTTCCGCGCGGCGGCGACGGACGCGGCGCTGGCTTTTGCAACCGCAACCGCCTGGTCGTAAACCTGCGCGGATACTTCCTGCTTATCGACCAGGGCCTTGTAGCGGCGGACGTCGTCCTGCGCTTTCACATCGTTGGCCTGGGCGGCCTCCAATTGAGCGTGGGCCACGGCCACCTGGCTCTCGGCAGTGGCGATCGCGGCACCGGCATTTTCGACCCCGGAGGTGGCAAATTTCAATTGGCTGACGGTATTCGTCGTGGTGATCGGGACGGTGATCTTCCGACTGCGCGGTGGCTTCGGCGCTGGCAAGATTGGCCTTGGCAGCTTCGAGCGCGACTTGGTAATCCTTCGGATCGATCTCCACGAGCACCTTGCCCTGTTGCACGTACTCGTTGTCGCCCACATTCACTTGAATGACGTGGCCGGAAACGCGAGCGCTCACCGGATAAAGATGGGCGTCGACCTGCGCGTCGTCGGTCGATTCGTAGCTCCCCAAATAGCGCCACAGAAAGAAGCCACCAACGATCAGGACGACAGCGACGATGGCAACAATTACGATCGTCCGGCGCTGATTCGAGCGTTTGTAGCGCGGCGGTGGAGCTGCGGCTGCGGATTGCCTGACCGCGTCAACGGAAAAGTCAGTTGCGTGCTCATCGGCCATGGATTGTTTTCCTTTGGGGTATTCCCAGGAATCCTCGTGAGCGGCGTTTGGCGAACACGCCAAGGGAATTCTAGCGTAATTGACCGGCGGAGACTATCAGGGGTTATTGCGAAGCCGCTTCGCTGGCTTGGCGACCACGAACGGATTCAAGGCGCCAAAAAATACATCGCCGCCAATACGGCAAAAAACGCCGGTTACAGAGGAAAAGAAGGAATTAGCCGCGAAACAAAACTTGGTAGCCCGGACGGGGGTCGAACCCGTAATCTTCGCCTTGAAAGGGCAACGAGTTAACCATTACTCTACCGGGCCACATGGAAGCACGCGAGGCGAGCCTTTTGCGTCGTAGAATTCTTGCGTATTCGACCGCTTGGAACTGTCGCCTCACGGGGAATATTTGGGGCAGGTCGAAATTCCCGGCACTTGAATGGGGCGCTTTTCAGCAGCCGTCAATCACTGGTCACGAGTCACGCTTTCTGTCGTTGTGTTCCTCGAGCCAGGCCATCTGAATCGCTTCCAGCTTGCCTTCGTTGGACTGTTTGGGATCGCCCGTGAATCCTTCGAGGGTCGTAACCCAATTGTGCAAATCGGTGTAACGCACCGAGAGTGGATCGGCGTCCGGGTACTTGTCGGCAAGCTGAATTCCGATTTCTTCCGCGTTATCCCAATCAAACGTAGCGGGCATGCGAAGTTTCTCCCTTTTCGTACGCTAATCTCGTTCAGCGGCGTGCTGCACACCTGAAATCGAATCGGGAACGCCGGTGGAACGCTTTAGTGGTGTTCCGCTTCCTTGGCGAAGTTCTTGTTCCACTCCGGAATTTCCACGACGAGTCGCGCGTTCCATCGGGCACGCACTGGCAGCCGAGACGCGATTTCGCCGTCAGGCCCGGGGCTTCGTCGAGCTGGTCGAGTTCGGCGTCGGTCGGTTCGTTGCAGGACTCCAGACCTTCGTGCACGATACGTGGCACGTGGAGCACGCGCAGACACCGCCGCAGGCGTGGTCGAGACCCATGTGAAATCCCGTGGCGATATCCAGGATGCTTCCCGGTAGACCCTCGCGCGCGTAGGGAACTTTTTCAGGATCGACCTCGACGGTTTTGCCTTCGCGGACAAACGTTACCTTGAATTTTTCGTCGCGGGCGTGTATTTGACCTGCTTCGATGTAGGGATTGCTGCCGCCCATTGTTTTCTCCTTCTGACTGCCTGCTAGTCATAGTCCCGCCGCGGTTAAGCCGCATTCCTCCAGTTCGGCACTAACGTGCCTAGCCTCACGCGAATCCGGGTCACGCCGTCTTCAAGAGCCGGCAACCTGCAGGCCCCATTGGCATGAGGACCTGCGCTACTACACATCAGCCTAGCTTCTTGCCTTCCAGCGCCGTCGCTAAGGCGCGATTCATCATGCGTTCGGCTAGCGGCGTGGACGCCTGGTTCAGCACGTCGATCAACGCGCGAACGCGTTTGTAGTCCGTGCCCGTAACGGCTTCGCGTAGCGCCGCCACGGCGTCGGCCATCGCGCGGCGCTCTTCTTCGGGCAATTCGCCCGGGCTTCCGCCAGTTCCCGCGCCAGGGCTTTCTCGGTGAGCATGAAGAACGCTTTCGGCTTCGTTGCGCGCTTCGATCAACTGGCGCTCGGAAAAATCCTGCTCGGCGAATTCGATCGATTCCTCGAGCATGCGTTCGACCTCGGCATCGTCCAGGCCGTAGGTCGGCTGCACTTCGATCGAGTGTTCGGTGCCGGCGCGCAAATCGCTGCGCGGAGACCTGCAGAATGCCGCTGGCGTCGATCAAGAATTTCACTTCAACGCGCGCGAGCCCCGCTGGTCCCGGCGGAACCTTCAGTTGAAATCGCGCCAGGGAACGGCAATCCTTGGCGAGTTCGCGCTCGCCCTGCAGCACGTGAATGTCGATTCCGGTCTGATTCTCGACGCCAGTGGTAAACAGCTCCTGTGCGCTGGCCGGTACCGTTGAATTTCGTGGAATAATCTTGGCTACCACGCCGCCCATGGTTTCTATGCCCAGCGAAAGCGGCGTTACGTCAAGCAGCAGCATGTCATTCACGCCGCCCTCGAGAATGTCGGCCTGCACGGCCGCGCCCAACGCTACAACTTCGTCAGGATTGAGTTCCGCGTGCGGCCGGCGCCCGAAAAATTGCTCGACGGTTTGGCGAACCAGCGGAACGCGCGTCGAGCCGCCGACCAACACGACTTCTTCAATTTCCGCAGGCGTGAGTTTGGCATCGGCCAGCGCTTGCCGCACCGGGCCCATGGTGCGATCGACGATCGGGCGAATCAGGCGCTCGTATTCGGAACGCGAGATTTCACGGAAATAGATCCCGCCATCGGGCAGCGGAAACTTGACTGTGGTCTTGTCCGCGTCGGAAAGTTCATGCTTGGCGGTGATCAAGCGCTTTGCGCAATTCCTGCACTAATTCAGGATGCGAAGTCAGGTCCAGCCCGAGGCCGCGGATTTCCTCGCGCGCCAGAGACTGCAAGGCGTTATCAATATCGTCGCCGCCCAGATGCGTATCGCCGTTCGTGGAAAGGACCTGGTAGATATCGCCGTCGCTCGTGGAGATCAATTTCAAAATCGAAATGTCGAACGTGCCGCCGCCGAAATCGTAGACCGCGACTTTGCCGCGCTTTTGTTCGTGCAGGCCGTAGGCCAGCGCCGCGGCGGTCGGTTCATTCACCAGGCGCAAAACTTCCAGACCGGCGAGGCGGCCGGCATCGCGCGTTGCTTGCCTCTGCGCATCATTGAAATAGGCAGGCACGGTAATGACGGCGCGCTCGACGGAGTCCTGAAAATAATTCTCGGCCCAGCTTTTCAGTTCGCGCAGGATGAACGCGGAAATTTCCGGCGGGGTGAACACGCGATCTCCGAGGCGCACGCGAATTACATTCTTGCTTGCCGGATCGATGCGGAACGGGAAAATTTTCAGCTCGTCCTGCACGTCGGCGGGACCGCGGCCCATCAGGCGCTTCACGGAATAAATGGTGCGCTCGGGTTGCGTCAGCAGCCGCCGCTGCGCGGCCTGGCCAACGACGATCGAGCCATCGGCATCCACGCTCACGACGGACGGACACAGCGGCGTTCCGTATGGCCCGGGAATGCATTTCGGGCGAGCCTCGCGCTTATCCTGATAAGCGATCAGGCTGTAGGTCGTGCCAAGATCGATGCCAACGGTTCGAGGCATGTTCTAGGTGTTGTCTCCCATTTTTGCGAATCGTGATTTGTGAAGCCGGTGTTCGAGACCAGTCAATCCGTTGATCACGAATTACCGGATTCACAAATCACCATTCACGCTAATTCCTGCCGCACGCTGTTCACCAGATTCCTGATGTACGAGCGGCGGTTCAGCACTTCGTTCATCTGATCCATAAGTTTTTTTCTGGCCGCTTCGTCCGCGGCGGAATCGAGTGCGGCGTCCCATTGCGCTGAAACGCGCGCCAGCTCTTGGTCCACATCCGCCAGCGACGATTCAAATTTGTGCTGCGCCGATTCGAGCCTGGCGCGCAATCCGTGCATCTGCTGCTCGCTGCCGCCGGAACCGCGCGCTTCGCGCAACTCGTCCAGCGATTCATTCAGTTCAAATACTTCCTCCAGCAGTTCGGGCGGAGCCTGTTGCTTTTTCTGGCCTTCCTTGCGCATCCCGGACAGGCTGAGCAAGTACTCGACGCGCGCAACTGGATTCTGCAGCGTGCGGTAGGCGTCGTTCAATTGCGACGAAAGATCGAGTGAAAGCTGCTTCTCTTCTTCCGAGGCGCGCACGAAATGATCGGGATGCAGCTTCCAGGAGAGCGAGTGAAAACGCTGCTCGAGCGCCGGCAGATCCAAAGTTAATTTGTGCGGCAGCCCAAAAAATGTGAAGTAGTCGGCGCCGCGCGGCAGCGGCTGAATCTTTCCGCAGGTCGGGCAAAAATGCGCGGCGTTCGTCGGCGCGGAGCAATTCCGGCAGGTTGCAGAGGTTGCCACGGTTGTCGATGGTGCGCTCATGAACTGGAGTTCGCTTCTAGTAGCACAGACTTAAGTCTGTGGGGTTTCGCAGGTGCAAGGATCAAAATCCACAGACTGAAATCTGTGCTACTGGCAAAAAAAATGGCTGGCGGGCTCCCCTTCCCGGCCAACCACGCCTTGCATTGAGATCGTATTGCGCCGCGCCTTACTGCGTGAACGAACTGCCACAGCCGCAACTGCGAGTGGCCTGCGGATTCTGGAACACAAAACCTCGCCGCATCAGGTCTTCCTGATAATCGAGCGTGGTGTCATTCAGATAAAGGAAGCTCTTGGGGTCCACGAAAAGGCGCGCGCCATTTTCCTCGACGACTTTGTCGCGGTCGCGCGCTTGCGTCTCCAGACGCATCGCGTAGGTCAGCCCGGAGCAGCCGCCGCCCTGAACGCCGACCCGAAGGCCGCCGGTTTCGGCCGCTACGCCCTCCTTGGCAAGCAGTTCCTGGATCTTGGTTGCGGCTTTTTCTGTTACATGAATCATGATTCCTACACCCATCTCTTTGTGACCAACCTTTCGGTTGGCTGGAGTCATTCGGCTTCGTCCGACGTGCCTTGAACGCCCACTTAAAGGAGGGCGCTGCAGGACGGACTAGCTGCCCACGGTTGTTGCCGCCGCGGCCGGAGCGGAAGCGGAAGTTTCCTTCTTCTTTTTCCAGTCCGAAATCGCGGCCTTGATGGCGTCTTCCGCCAGCACCGAGCAGTGAATCTTCACTGGCGGCAGGCTCAGTTCGCGCACGATGTCCGTGTTCGAGATGGCCAGAGCTTCCTCGACCGTCTTGCCCTTGACCCACTCGGTGGCGAGCGAAGAGCTGGCGATGGCCGAACCGCAGCCGAACGTCTTGAACTTCGCTTCCTCGATGATATTGGTCTCGGGATTGATCTTCATCTGCAGGCGCATGACGTCGCCGCACTCCGGCGCGCCAACGAGGCCGGTCCCTACATTCGGATCGTCCTTGGGCAGGCTGCCGACGTTTCGCGGGTGCTCGTAGTGATCGACTACCTTATCGGAATAAGCCATTTCACTCTCCTCTATATTTGACGAATGAATCTCTCTCCGGATTCTTTTTTAGTGGCTGCCGGCGGACGCGCCCCAGTTCATTTTGCTGAGGTCCACGCCTTCCTTGGCCATTTCGTAGAGCGGCGACAATTCGCGCAGCCGCTGCACGACTTCAATTACGCGATTGGTGACGTAATCCACTTCTTCCGCGGTGTTGAAGCGGCCGAGGCCGAAGCGGATCGAGGTATGCGCCAGGTCTTCGCCGACGCCCAGAGCTTTCAGCACGTAGCTGGGTTCGAGCGTGGCCGAGGTGCAGGCCGATCCGCTGGAAACCGCGACGTCATTGATGCCCATGAGCAGCGATTCGCCTTCGACGAACGCGAAGCTAATGTTGATGTTGTGTGGCAGGCGATGGGTCATAGAGCCGTTGATGTAAACTTCGTCGAGCTTGGCGAAAACCGTATCTTTCAGGCGGTCGCGCAGGCCGCTCAGGCGCTTGCTCTCTTCCACCATTTCGTTCTGGCAAAGTTCGGCAGCCTTGCCGAAGCCCACGATGCCGGGAACATTCAGCGTTCCCGAGCGCATGCCGCGTTCGTGCCCGCCGCCGTCAATTTGGGCGGAGAGTTGCACGCGCGGATTGCGCCGGCGCACATAAAGAGCGCCGCAGCCCTTCGGGCCGTAAATCTTGTGCGCGGTCAGCGAAATCATGTCCAGATTGTCTTTTTGACGTCGACCGGAATTTTGCCGGCAGCCTGCACGCCATCGGTGTGGAACAGAACGCCCTTTTCCTTGGCAGATCTTGCCGATTTCCTGGATGGGCTGGATCACGCCGATTTCGTTGTTGGCGTACATGATGGTGATGAGGATCGTCTTGTTGGTGATGGCGCGCTTCAGATCGTCGAGATCGATGCGGCCGTCCTTCTGCTACGGGGAGATAGGTCACTTCGTAGCCGTACTTCTCCAGGCGCTTACAGGTATCGAGAATGGCTTTGTGCTCGGTGACCTGGGTGATGATGTGGTTGCCCTTCTCGCGGTACATTTCGGCGGCGCCTTTGAGCGCCAGGTTGTTGGATTCCGTGGCGCCGCTGGTGAAGATGATTTCCTTCGGCGTCGCGCCGATCAGACGGGCGATTTGCGCGCGGGCGTTCTCGACCGCTTCCTCGGCCGTCCAGCCAAAGGAATGGTTGCGGCTGGCGGCGTTGCCGAACTTCTCGTGGAAGTAAGGCAGCATCGTTTCGACCACCCGCGGATCCACCGGAGTGGTGGCGTGGTAATCCATATAAATCGGCAGTTTAATAGCCATGCTTGTGTCTCCCGTCTCGAATTCTTACGATCCACTGACGCAGTTTCTTGAAACTTTGTGCGCGGCGAACCACGCGCGACCTAGACCTTTTTCCTTATATCGACGTTCCTCATATCGACAGCCCGACCAGTTCAGCGTCGGGCGAATCTTCAGCCATTTGCGAAATCGTTACCGAGCGCAGCACCTGCGCGATACTCTCGTTCACCCGCCGCAGCGGCTCACGAACCGTGCACGTGGAACTCTGATCGCAGTTTCCGTGGTTCGTGACACAAGACGTGATAACCACGGGACCGTCCACGGCGTTAATTACGTCGAGCGCTGAAATTTCTTTCGGGTGGCGGGCCAATTGATAGCCCGCCGCTCGAGCCATGCCGCGCGGTTACCAGTCCATGTCTCGCCAACCGTTGCAGAACCTTGGCCAGCAGCGGCGCTGAAATGCTATACGCCTCGGCGATATCGGACGCGCTCTGCGAAGCCCCGCCATGGGTCGCCAAATGCCTGACCGCGATCAAAGCGTAATCCGCTTTCTTGGAGAGCTTTAACATTTCGATATACGACCGAATCAGTCGTACTTGGATCATACGACTTAGCCGGTACCCCTGTCAAGCAATTCCAATATCGGCAACTCTCACCGGGCCAGTAGCTTACATTACGACCAAATTGGTCGTGTTCGTCAAATCTGGTGCACCGAAATGGTGCAAACGAGGGTTGATTGGCGTTAATGAGGGTTGAACGGAAGTGCTGTCGCCGAGTCCTTCAATCCGGCTGTTTGGTATTAGTAAGGTACGATCGCCCCCCTAAAGAGAGCGCACTACACGGCCTGCTGATTCGCTCTACTTTTCAGGCAGGACTTCGACAAACCCCATTCGACCGGAAAGATTCCCGCTCCACCAGACGCGATTGGGATTGTTCGGATCGATTTCAAGCCTCCTGGGGTCCGACTCTGAGTCCGCAAGCGGAAACTCGACCCACTCCCCCGTCTTCGGATTGAAGCGGGCAATTTTGTCGGCCATCTGCTCGCTCACCCACACCAGATTGTTCTTACGGTCCACGGTGACCGAGTAGGTGCCGGAGGTTTCCGTCGGGGGAGCGAAGAACGTCATCTGCTTGGTTTCGTAGTCAACTTTCATCAACAGACCCGCATTCCACAGGCCGACCCAGATGTCTCCGCGAGCGTCGTGACTCATGCGCCGAGGGTAAGCAAGACCGTCAAATGGAATCTTGTATTCCTCGACCTTGCCGGTGGCCGGATCAATTCTCGACATGCGGTCGGCCATATCCTCGGCCCACCAGACGGAACCATCACCGGCAGTGGTGATTCCGTACGCTCCCGTGGGTACTTGCGTAGCGACGTAAGACGGAGGGTCGAAGAATTTAAATTCCTTGGTGGAAGTGTTGAGCATGCGGACCTGATTGCCGCTGGTTTCCCAGATGGAGCCATTCGGATGGATCAGCATGGAATTGCCGCCGGCTTCTGCGTGCACGTCTTTCGGCCAGTCATAGGACGTGAATTTTCCGGTATTGGTGTCGTAGTCGAGCCAGCGGAAGTTGGATCCATCAGGAACCCACAATTGTCCCTTGGCGTCGATCTGGAGGTTGCCGAGCAGCTGGCCGTCGGGAAGCGCGGGACCATCGGGCAATGAAACTTCGGAGTATTCGAGGGTCTTGGGGTCGAGTTTGCCCAACTTGCCCGCTCGCTGGCTGACCCATCCGTTGCCATGAGGGTCGACGGCGACGTCATGCGGTTCGGAGCCGAAGGTGGTGTCTACGATGTCATACTGCACCGCCCGATAGTGCAGGGACTTCCCTTCCAGCAGGGTGCGCGGCAAGCGGTCATTCAGATCCACCTGGCGCACCGGGGCGAAGTTCGTGGAAAGATAATCCAGGGCCAGCTTGGCTTCGTCGGGAGTGAGGTCGTGAATTTTCGCGGTGCGCATGCGGGCGCGCATTCGGCGAACGGTAAAAGCCCAGGCGTCGCGCGGCATGTGGAAGCCGACGAACCGCTCGGTGTTGTGGCAGGTGGTGCAACGCGCTGCGACCAGTTTTTTGCCGTCGCCTTCCGGCAGCTCTTTGGAAACCGTGACCATCAGCGCTTCGGGAGTCTTCATCGGCCACGCTCGCGGAAGCATCGGCCCCTGCTTGGCGCTCAGCGAGAGATCGAGCTTCGCGGTCTTACCCTCGGCGACATCGAGCGGCGCGGAAAGCGCGCTCTGATAGCCACCGCCGACGCCCTGGATCAGGTACTGGCCGGCAGGCAAACTGCCGATCGTGTAATGTCCCTGCGCCCGGCTGATGACCATAAATTCGAGATGTCGTTCGTTGTTCTTCAGCTTTACAAACGCGCCGGTGACCGGTTTGCCGGAAGCGTCCTGGACGACACCTTCGATCGTGGAGTTGTTTTCAGCGGCTCTGGCAAACTGCGCGCAGAGAATCAAAGCAGCCGCTACGAAAATGAGCTTGAATTTCGATGGAGTTCCGTGGAGTGTCATTCCCGATCTCCTTTTGCTTCGTGGCGCGGACTTACCATGCCGCCAGAAAACCGTGGGTAGAGAAAACTGCGGGCGCATCGCGCCGCATGCCACACAAAGAGCTTTCAGTGTTCGATCCAGGCCTGACTATGCGCGGAGTATACGACAGAAGAGTCACGCGTGACCAGTAGCACAGCGATTCTTCGCGGTGCGGAGTTGCGGGCGCCGTCACGTTATGGGCGGATGGCGATCGAAAAGTCACGATCCACGGCGCGCGTTGTTTCGGGTCGCCGGCAGAGATCACTCGGCGGTTGTATTTTAGATTGCAAAAACCGCACAGCGAAGAGTCGCTGTGCTACTCGGATCCCCGCTGCGGCTTCCACTTCTTCAGGAAGTCGATTACATCTTCGGGACCGATTCGGACGGTGGATTCAAATTCCCCGTTTTTTTGGCTGACCACGAGTCTGCCGTCTGGGTCCACGGATGCCAGGCTGGGAACGCCCTTTTTTAAGGGAATCTGATATTTTTCCGCCAGATCCAGATTGGCGTCGTAGTTGCCCACATTGATGTGGATAACGTGATAGTTTGCGTTCACCAGAGGCGCGAACTCCTTGGAGCGAAAGGTCGCATCCAATACACGTGGCAGTCGTAACACCAGTCCCGCCGAATATCAGGAGCACGCGCTTGCGATCCTTCGAGGCCGCGGCAAGCGCTGAAGAAATTTCCGTTTGCGCTTCCTCCGGCGGCGGATAGAGCTGCGTGTTGGGCTTCGCGGGCTCGGGCAATCGGCGGGCTTGCTTCAATCCGGGATCGCTCCGCTGGGTCATCACAATTTTCCACTCGCCGAGCTGTTGCACCCAGACTTGCGACGCGCCGATGATGACGGCTTTTTCTTCCCGCCGGACTTCAGTCCGGCTTCCATCCGCAGTGTCAGCGCCATCACGCCGGGCTGCAGAGTTTTTGCCTCAAGTACCTGAACATTCAGGCGGTCGAGACCTGCCTGTTTCAGAGAGGACCAGAACGTCGGCTCCTCGCCTGGATCGAGCGTTTCGCCTTGCGGAGTCTTGGCTTTGGCCGCGGGATTCGTCGTGTAGAAATTCATCAGGGCGGACCGGTTGCCTTCGAGCACCGTAGTCTTCCAGTTGTCCAGGGGCTCAAAAGCAAACGATCCCGCATTTGAGTGTTTTGACTTCGTGGCGGCATGCTGAGAGGTGGCCTGCGCATATGCAGCACAGTGCATGCACAGGAATATCGCGACGACCCAACCGAAATGTTCGATCTTCTTTCGCATAGGAGTCCTGAAAGGGATTCTATCGCAATCGAAAGTACAAATCCCTTCGTTTCCGCTGTTGACCGGCTGACACTGGCCGCCAATAAAGTTGCTGCGTTGGAGAATGGCTCGCGGCCTTGATGAAAGCAGCGGTTGGGATGTAAGTTGGAGGAACTGTTTGACCAGCAAGGGCGTCCAATGATTATGTAGGCGAAACAAGTGTAGGGGGGTCATTCTTCGATGTCCGGAGGTGCCAGGGTGAAGGCTAACATTGCCGCTCTTCTTGCGGCTCTTACCATTTCGCTGATGATCTCCGCGCCCGTGCCGGCCCACCATTCGATGTCGATGTATGACCGTGGCCATGACACAACGTTCAAGGCCGTCATCACGGAGTTCGATTGGGCTAATCCGCATTCACAAATCCTGTTCGATGTCACCGATGAGCATGGCAACACGGTGAAATGGGTGGCGGAGGGGCCCGGCCCGAACCGGCTTGCCAATCGCGGCTGGAACAAAGATTCTCTGAAGCCCGGCGATCAGGTCACGATCGTCGGCAATTGCAACAAAGATGGCTCGCCGACGATGCGCTTTGTGAAAGTGATATTGCCGGGCGGGCAGGAACTGGTGGCGAGTCCGCGCTTTTTCTAGGCGCGCAATCGTCACGCCTGGAAATTTTCTGCAGAAGTACGGTTCCGCGCCGCATTATTTCGTTCGCGGCAGAAAAATATCCCCGCTCTGCTGATGAACGGCGAGACCGATTACAGCGCCGGCTCCCGTCCGTCGGAACTCGATCGAAACCCCCAGGATTCCGGCAAGCACAAAATGCAATCCGTGCGTGAATCTTAGTTCGTAGAGTGGTTGGCCAGGAACGTAATAGGTGAGCGCTCCGTCGGCGCGCACTGCAACACTCACGGTCATCGCACCTACACTGTAGGCCCCGGCGAGGGAATTCAGGACCCCAGGATCGAGTTTTGGCCGCTCCGGCGCTCTCCCGTAAATGTCGCGGCGGGCTGGTGGGAGATCAACTCGGTCACTTCGCCATTGGCATCGCGACGGAATTCCGCGGAAAAACCTGGCGCGCCTATCACATTGAATTGCAAATCACCGGTCGGCTGGAGCTCGTATTGCGGCTGGCCGGGCAGGAGCGACATCAACGCGCCATCGGAGTTCACCGAGATGCTGTCCACGATCGCGCCAAAGTCATACTCCCCCGCGAGCGACTGGAACAACGCCTGGTTTGGGTGGTCCGCGCGGCCGCCAGGAGCGGCAGGCGGACGACCTGGCTCGGGTGGTGGAACTTGGGAAATCGCGGGCTGCACGCGGGAATTCTTTGGCGCGGGACCGGGAGGAGGCGCCTGTCCCGAACGAACGAAAACGAAATCCCCGGAGTCGTGGCCTGAATTGCGGACCGGGGAATATTGCGGTGTCTGGTCCGAGCGCCCTGCTACGGACACTTGAATATATTCGTCGAAGACGCCTTCAGCCGGAAAAATGGAATCGGTTGTGGTAGCGAGGGCGTGAAGAAGCGCGCCGGTAAAAACCGAATGGCCACCACCGCCCGTATCGGAGACCGGTTCGAGGGCGCCGCTGGACATGAGCGTGCGCGATTTTCCGAGAATCATCTTATCGAGAAAGCGATCGCGTTCCTGCTTGGACAACGCTGGCGTGACTTCACGGGTCAGCCCGCCGGAATAGCAACTGTCGGAGATGATCAGAATGTGCCGCGCCGGAATGACTTTCAGCTCCGTGGTGATATCATCGGCCATAATCCAGTGGGAATTATCGTCGCTCTCGGCGTCCACCGGCATCCAGTAGGCTTTGTCCGCTACTTTGTCATAGATGCCGTGCCCCGCATAATAAATCAGGAGATTGGCATTTTCGTCGAGATTGCGGCGATAGTCGTTCAGCGCTTTGCTGATCTGATCGCGCGTGGCGTCCAGCAGAACGGTGGTTTCAAATCCGTATTGAGTTTGCAGCAGCGTGGCGAGCGCTTGGGCGTCCGCAGTTGCGGTGGTGAGCTTGGGAAGATTCTTGTAATTATTGATGCCGATCACCAGCGCGTAATAGCGGCCGTTGGTTTCGGAAGCGATTTTTGTCTTGGAATCGTCTTTGAGTTTAGCGCCGCGCGTCTGGCTGGCATCCTGGGGCATGCGCTTCGCGCCCACGACACCGCCGGAAAAGCTGAGAATCAGGGAAAGAGAAAGAGCCGCGGCTACTCGAAAGGCGAAGGTTTTGGGATTCACGTTGGGTCTCGCCTCGGCGATTTCGGGGATCAACGCCTGCCCAGCGTAGAACAGATTCCCGGCAAGTACAACGATGTTATGTACTCCGTCGGCTGAGGAGTACCGGCCAGATTTCCGATGAGCTCGTCCGGAATTTATGGCCCGAGAGAGCCGCACCAGAAGCCCCAGAATTTCGGGTGGCGGCTTACCCAAGCTTTTGCCGTTGTGCTAGTTTGATGCTTGTATCCGCGCGAAGAAGATTTTCACGGCGGGATTGGAGACAGGGTTCATGGATCTGAAGCTGAAAGGCAAACGCGCATTGGTGACTGGCTCGACAGCGGGAATTGGACTGGCGACGGCGCAGGCGCTGGCATCAGAAGGTGCGTCGGTCATTGTGAATGGCAGAACCCAGGCGCGGGTAGACGCGGCCATTGGCGAGATTCAGCGATCACATCCTGGCGCGGAGGTCTCGGGAATGGCCAGCGATGTGTTGAACGCAGCCGGCTGCGCAAAACTGATTGAGCTGGTGCCCGAAGTCGAAGTGTTGGTCAACAACATGGGCATTTGCGAGCCCAAGCCGTTTGAAAAGATCCCGGACGAAGATTGGATGGGCCTGTTCGAGTCCAATGTGATGAGCGGCGTACGACTGTCACGCCACTACCTTCCGAAGATGCGCAAACGAAACTGGGGTCGAATCATTTTCGTATCGAGCGAGTCCGCAGTGCAAATCCCCGAGGAGATGATTCACTACGGGATGACCGGACCGCGCAAATCGCCATTGCTCGCGGCATCGCCGAAACCGTCGCCGGAACCGACATTACCGTGAATAGCGTTCTGGCCGGTCCCACGCGCTCGGAGGGCGTCGAAACTTTTATCGAGCCATTAGGAGCGCAGTCCGGAGTGGACGCCGCTACGTTCGAGGCAAATTTCTTTAAAACCGCCCGGCCGGAGCTCGCTCTTGAAAAGGTTCGCCACGGTGGAAGAAGTCGCCAGCATGATCGTGTATCTTTGCAGTCCACTGGCTTCGGCAACGACAGGGGCGGCCGTTCGTGTGGATGGCGGAGTCGTGAAAGCAATCCTCTAGTGATCGAGGAAGAAGTCTGGCCTGCGCTCGGCTACTGATTCTCGCGCATCTCGGGGGATCGCAAGCCTCCCACAGAGAAGGCCTGGCTTGACAACTCGGGACCTTGAATCGAATAGTCGCCCGGCCAATATTCGATCAGCGAATCCGCAAGCGTCTTCGCTTCGACCAGGTTGTTGCGGCTGGCCACAAAGACTTCCTGGCCATCTTCCAACTTCCGTACGATCCGATAAAACCGCTCTGGAGATTTGCAGAACATGGCCCCACGTTCCCATGGGGAGGAATGCAAAGCAGTGATTTGCGTCACACGCGTGGAGAATTTCCGGGGCGCCATCTACATATAAGTTTATCAATAATTATTCAGTAACGTCACTAGTAGAGTTCAGATCGAAGCGACACTGCGGTCCGAAACCGGAATTGCAGTTGACGCCCGTCACCGGACGGGCTGACTGTCTACGCCATCGGCCCCGAATTAAGGCCCCCGGGATACCCTTCACAAACAATTTGAGGAGGCAACCATGAAACGACAGTTTGTATTTGTCGGGCTTGTCGCTTTGATTTTTGCTGCGACGCTCTCGGTCTGGGGAAAAACAGATCCACGCGTCGGAACGTGGAAGCTCAATGTCTCTAAATCAATATCCAGCACCGGAGAATTACCTGCGAGCGAAACCCGGACGTATGAGGCCCAAGGCATGGAGATCATGGCCACCAATGAAGGCGTCAACGCCAAGGGCAAGTCGATATCCACGCACTACAATGCCACGGCCAACGGAGAAGACCGCCCCGCCGGAGGACCCGACGCTTCGATTACGATCTCCATCAAGGAAACAGGTCCGGGCGCCTACGCAGGGACTATCAAGAAAGACGGTAAAGTCATCAGCACAAACACGGCGGTAATTTCTGGCGGGGAAAGGCATCGACTTTCAAGAACAAGGGAACGGACCCAGCCGGTAAAGAATTCACCAGCACGATTGTATTCGACAAGCAGTAGAACGCGTTCCGGCTTTCCATTGCGAGACGCGTTCGTTCGGCAAGTGATGAACCCACGAAAGCGGTTGAGGATCTCCGTTCGATGAAGCGTCAGTGGCGGGTTCGCTGGGAACCCGCCATTTTTTATTTCCAGGTCCAAACTGCCCGGTTCACTGCAAGGTTAGTGTTGGCGGTGCGCGCGAACATCGTGGACCTGCATGGGACGAGATTTCCGTTTCGACCGCCGGATGGACATCCCTTTACACCCAAACGTTGGCCGGACGGACGAGGTTGGTTTCCCTGAAACAGTTGTGACGCGAGCCCGCTCCCCGGGCACAATCTGCAGGAGCGGTAAGGAGACCCAATGGAGTACGTCAATCTTGGCAAGACCGGCCTGAAAGTTTCGCGCATTTGTCTCGGCTGCATGACGTATGGAGCGCCGGTTACGGTGCGCACGCCGGGAAGCCACGCCTGGGCTCTGAACGAAAAACAGAGCCAGCCCTTCCTGCGCCAGGCCCTCGAGCCTGGGAATCAATTTTTTTGACACGGCGAATGTTTATTCGCCGGGGAGAAAGCGAAGACGATGCTCGGGCGATTTCTTGAAAGGCGAACACCCGCCGCGAAGCCACCGTCATCGCCACAAAACTCAACGGCGTCATGCGCGATGAGCCCAACGGCCGCGGCCTGTCCGGAAAGAAATATTTTTCGAGCTCGATGAAAGCCTGAAGCCGCCTGCAGACCGATTATGTGGACCTCTACCAGATTCACCGCTGGGACTACGAAACGCCGATCGAGGAAACTCTCGAGGCACTGAACGATGTGGTGAAATCGGGGAAGGTGCGCTATATCGGGGCCTCGTCTATGTACGCGTGGCAATTCACCAAGGCCCTTTATCTCTCCCAACTGCACGGCTGGACCCGGTTCGTTTCCATGCAGAATCACTACAATCTGCTGTATCGCGAGGAAGAGCGCGAGATGATTCCCCTTTGCCGGTCCGAAGGCATCGGCATCATTCCGTGGAGTCCGCTGGCGCGCGGACGCTTGGCCCGCCCCTGGCAGGCGGAAGGCACGAAGCGGCTATGAAACGGACCAGTTGGCGAAAAGGATGTACTCCCCTAGGGGATGAATTTGACCGAAAAGTTGATCGACCGTACGGGAGAGATTGCCGAGCGGCGCGGGGTTTCTCGCGCGCAGATCGCGCTCGCCTGGATTGCTTGGCAAATCGGGGATTACGGCGCCGATCGTCGGTGCCACAAAGACGCATCATCTTTCGGACGCCGTTGCGGCGCTCTCGCTACATCTCGCGCCGGAAGAAATTGCGCTGCTCGAGGAGCCATACGTTCCGCATCCGGTTCTCGGTTTCAAATAGCGGGAAGAGCCTGAATTTAGCTCTGCGGCGAGCAGCCGGACGGAAGGCGCTGCAAATCTGATCAGTATCTTCCTTGCCTCTTTCCATCCTGCCTTCGGCTGAACAAATAACCGTAGTAGAGGCTGTTGCATTGCATGCAGGAGTAACGGCGAGCCAGGACCATCCCAAGAACCAGGCGCTTGAATGGACCACTCCTTCGATGACGGTGCACATCGACGCCCCCGCATCGTGGACATCGGCGTATGGGAGCCCGGCATGGTTTCCACATGTTTGACACGCAGCGCAATATTGACTCAGATTAAGCCGCCCGTCAATAGTCGCGTTTGTTAATATCCTTGCCCGGAGACCGCCATGGGCATCGCGATACTCCGGTTTCATGACTCCCTATTACGTAGGGTATGAAAAATCCGGATAGGTTGCGCTGAACGATCAGGTTCGCGGAGCTAAATGAGGAAGACTGCCGCTCGTTCGCCGCGACTCTTGAGGTGACGCCGCAGGGACGTGAACGAAGGTCAAATACCGGAGGTGGTCCTTTCTGCGTGGCCCTGCTTCCAGGTATGAAAATTTGGAAATTTGTACACTACTCGGACGAATCCTTCCCTGCTGGACAGAGCCACGGCTTGTTCCAGAATCCCGACTCCCTGAAACTTCCAGATGGCCGCAAGCGCGCGCTCGTCGTTCAGAAGGCCGGTCATCCAATCGCGCGGGTCACTCCAGGCGCTTCCGACCCGTAAAGAATCAATGGTGTCCACTTCGCCATACTGGTTTTCCAACGTTGCTTGCAGCCCTTTAAATTCGCCCTGAAGCGCCTCGCCGAAGGAGTTGGTTTTAATATTCTTGGTGGTGACCTGAACCTTGGCCAAGCCGCTGGTATCGGAAACCACGACCCAGTATTTGTCGATTTCGGGATTTGATTTTGGCGCGCTGGTGAGAATCAGCACGTCCCCATTCACCTGCTGAACCGCCTTCTCACCGACCAGAGCGATGATCTTGGCCTTGGTCATTCCCTGTTTAAACCCGAACGGTTCGGGTAGCGCGGCCTGAAGCTGTTCGGTCTGCGCGCCGGCGGCGATGGTTATGAACATCATTGCTGCTAGCATCGCGATCTTCATTGTTTCTCCTTCGCTGTGCCTGTACCCAGAGAGTGCGTTCTGTTTGGAGCAGTGGTGACCATGGAAACCTGCATCCGACATACCTGCAGGAGTCCCAGGGCGCCCTACGGAACTCGAATCCAGAGCGCCGCAATCGCTCACATCAGCAGGCTCGAAACTGCGGCCGCGCCAATCAGGGAAATCCGGATCGAGCACGGATGAAAGGTAAAATCGATGGAACGGATCATTCGCTTCATCTCATCCTCCCTTTTCGCCAGGACTTCTTGCTTGCGGGCTGATCGGACAGGCTGCTAGGAGCAACTGCTTTGCCACCCGCGCCAAGAATAGTAAGTCTTTCTACAACAGCAGCTTAGAGACTGAACGCGCGCAGCTCGAGCGGTCCCAGCCATCTCCAAAGGCGAACGAATCGGGCAAGAGATTCCGACATTGGTAAATCGTTTGGAGTCATGAGAGTCCCAGTACCTGTTATGGACTGAAGCAAGTTGTGGATCGATAAGGCCGGTGGCGCAGAGTGCGATCCCGGCAAAACCTTCGTTGCAGCCGCGTCCTTAACTGAAGAAATCTGAGATCGATGCGCTAGCGGAGTACCCGCCAAACGTGGTGTGCGGCGAAGAAACGGAACGCAAATACTGTCGGGATTATCTGCGCTGCTTTCCCCGATGTAAGAAAACCCACTGAACGTGAATCGCGTTTCGCGGCAATTCCCAGCGTAATCCACTTCATTTTTCGCTACAATACCTGGGAACCAACGGACGCACCGAAACCATGAAAAATGTCCTGGCTATTTATCCGGGGTCGTTTGACCCTGTGACCAACGGACACCTCGACTTGATCGAGCGTGGCGCCAAAATCTTTGACCGGCTGGTGGTCAGCGTCCTTCGTAATCTGGATAAAGATCCGCTGTTTACGATCGACGAGCGTGCCGAGATGTTGCGCGAGGTAACCCGTCCGTGGCCCAATGTCGAGATCGATGTATTCAGCGGATTGCTGGTGGACTACGCGCGATTGCGCGAGGCCAATGTTATCCTGCGCGGAATCCGAGCCGTGTCCGATTACGAATACGAATTGCAGATGGCCATGATGAATCGCAAGCTGAATCCGCATGTCGAGACCGTTTTCATGATGCCAGCGGTGGCTTATAGCTATCTGAGTTCGCGACTGGTGCGCGAAATTGCGCAGCTCGGGGCATCGATCACCAGCTTCGTGCCGCCCATCGTCGAAGAGCGCCTGCGCGCTAAAATTCTTTAATCGTGGCGCCTAATTTTTTTGGAATTGACCGAAAAGGAGAGTCATCCCGTGCAACTCGCTGCTCGCGTTAACCGCATTGCTATCTCGCCGACTTCCGCCGTCCTGGCGGCGGCCGAAAAACTTCGCGCCAGGGCGCGGACCTCGCCGACTTTGGCCCCGGAGAACCCGACTTCCCGACGCCGGACACATCCAGCGCGCCGCCATTCGCGCGCTGGAACAGGGCAAGACGAAGTACACTCCCACCCCCGGCATCGGCGCATTGCGCGAAGCGATCTGCAAGTGGCACGCCACGCAATTCGGCTCGTCCTACACGGTCCCGGAATGCGTGGTCACCGTGGGTGGCAAGCATGCCATCTTCAATTCGTTCTGCGCACTGCTGGAAAAGTGCGACGAAGTTCTGATCCCCGCTCCCTACTGGGTAAGCTATCCGGAACAGGTGCTGTACACCGGCGCGACTCCGGTGCCGGTCGTAACGGAGGAAGCTGACGGATTCCGCTTGCGCGCCGAACAGGTTTCGCGGGCGATTACCCCGCGCACCAAGCTGCTGATCGTGAATTCGCCGAGCAATCCGAGCGGAGCGGTGGTGCCGAACGAAGAATTCGTGAAAATTTATGAAGTTTGCCGCGCGAAAAATGTCTGGGTGATGACCGACGAGTGCTACTCGCACTTCGTGTACGGAAACCAGAAGCCGTGGTCGCTGGCCAGCGTGCCGGGAACGAAGCCGAATATCATCGTGGCCGGATCGCTGTCGAAGACGTTCGCGATGACCGGCTGGCGCATTGGCTACGCCCTTGCCCCCGAGCCGCTGATCTCTGCGATGGTCAAGGTGCAGAGCCAGTCGACGTCAAACCCGACATCGATTTCGCAGTACGCGGCGCTCGAAGCTCTCACCGGACCCATGGATACGGTGGCCACCATGCTTGCGGAATACGATCGGCGGCGCAAACGCATCGTCTCCGGACTGCGCGCGATTCCCGGGGTCACCTGCGTTGAGCCCGGCGGAGCGTTTTATGCGTTTCCGAATTTTTCAGCTCATATCGGCAACGGGATTGCCGATTCCACGGCGCTTTGCAAGCAATTGCTGGAACGCCAGCACCTGGTCGCTGTGCCCGGGGACGCTTTCGGAACTCCCGGCCACATTCGGATCTCCTACGCGACTTCGATCGATCGCATCGACGAAGGCCTCCGCCGCCTGGAGAAATTTTGCTCGCTGGCGGAAGCGGCCCGGTGAAATCGGAAACCAGCCGCTGGGGGCGAGTGCCTGCTCGGCTCGCCCCCGTTTTCGTGCCCCGCATTTGGGGCGCGCGCGATCTCTCTGCTCTTTATCCTGCACGCAGCTACGAATCAGAACCGATTGGTGAAGCTTGGCTGACCGGCGAAGAATGCAAATTTGCCACTGGTGAATTTGCCGGGCGCAAGCTTGGCGAGGTGTGGCCATCGCTGTCTGCGGAATGGACGGGGACCGCGTTGCAAGGGCTGCCGCGCATTCCGCTGCTCGTGAAATTTATTTTCCCCGAAGAGAAACTTTCCGTGCAGGTGCATCCCGACGATGTGTACGCGGAAAAGAACGAGTCCTCTGCGGGTGGCGTGGGAAAAACCGAGATGTGGTACGTAGTGAGCGCGCGCGAGGGCGCGGCGGTGCGCGTGGGACTCCATCCCCAGGTAACGCGAGAGTCGTTTCAGCGCGCCGTGGTCGATGGCACGGTCGAGGATTGTCTGGGGACCGTGGGAGTGCGCCCCGGCGACGCCGTCTTTGTTCCCGCCGGCACGACGCACACAATTTGTCCGGGGATGGTGCTGTGCGAAATTCAGCAGCACTCGGACGTTACCTATCGCGTCTTCGATTACAACCGTATCGGAGCGGACGGTAAGCCGCGCGCGCTGCATCTGCGGCAAGCGCTGGACGTAATGCAATTTGGCGAGCAGAGCGGCGGCCTTTGCGATCCGGTAAGTATCACTCGCGGGTCGTTGACCGAAACTATTTACGCGGCGTGCCGGCACTTCGCCACCGAACGCTGGGAATTCAGCGAACGGATTGCCGCCGTCACTTCGCCGGAACATTTTGATCTGCTTGTTTTTCTGGCGGGACAGGGACGCATCGAGCATGCCGACGGAGCCGAATCCTACTCGCCGGCTGAAGTATGGCTGGTACCGGCGGGGCTGGGCGCGTTTCAACTGGCTCCGGAATCAAAGACGACGCTCTTACGCGCTTATGTACCCGATCTAACGGCCTGGTCCAGCGGCTGGCCGATGAACGCATTGAGGAAGCGCAGTGGTCGCGCGTGGTGCACCCGTGAAAAAGGATCGAAGCCCAGGGAACCCTCGCAGCGCACGCCGTAATTCTTGCCGGAGGCCGCGGCACTCGTTTCTGGCCGCGCAGCCGCACGAGAACTCCGAAACAATTGCTGAACATCGTCGGCAGCGACACCATGCTGGAGCAGACCGCCTCGCGCCTCGCGCCTCTGTTTCCGCCTTCGCGCCAATGGGTGGTCACCAACTCCGAACAGGCCGCCGCTGTACGCAAGCAGTTGCCGCGCGTACCGGCGTCGCACATCCTCGCGGAACCCGCGGGACGAAACACCGCCGCCGCGATCGGCCTGGCCGCAGCGCACTTGCTGCACGACGGCATGGGCAAGGAAAACGACGCGCTGATGGCCGTGCTGCCCGCCGATCACTACATCGCGAAACCCGCGGCCTCGTGAAGATCGTGCGAGCCGCGCTACACGTGCGCGCCGGCGGGATCGCTGGTGGTGCTGGGTATCCCTCCTTCGCGGCCCGAAACAGGTTTCGGATACGTCGAACGCGCGCCCGGCAAGGCCGTGGACGCCGACGGAGCGCCGGTTTATCCGTACGGCGTTTTGCAGAAAAGCCGGCGCTGCCGGTGGCTCGAAAATATGTGGCCTCCGGACGCTATTACTGGAACGCGGGAATGTTCTTCTGGCGCGTCTCAACGTTCCTCGGGAACCTCGAGAAATTCCTGCCGAAAACACATGATGCCCTGATGCGCCTGGCCGGCGAAATCGGCACACCGCGCTACGCGCGTTCACTCGCGCGTATTTATCCGCAGCTTGAAAATATTTCCGTGGACTACGCCATCCTCGAACCGGTGACGCAACGGGTAGCGGCGCCCAGCGTGTTTGTCCTGCCCGCGGAAGTCGGCTGGACGATATCGGGTCATGGGCCGCGGTGTACGAATTGCTCGCGCGAAAATCGGACGAAAATGTTTCCGCGGGAAAGTTTATCGCGCTCGATGCCCGGGGAAACTTTTTCTGGAGCCCGAGGAAGTTCGTCGCCGCAATCGGGGTTCGTGATCTGGTCGTCGTGGAAACCGAGGACGCGCTGCTGCTCTGCCCGCGCGAGCGCGCGCAGGACGTCGGCAAAATCGTGAAGTGGCTGGAAGCAGAGAAACTTTCCGGGTTGCTGTAAACCTGTCGCATTGATCTCAACTGAGCTTCATAGCCCGGCCACGTGCGAATCCAATCTTTACAAGGGAGGTACGTGATGAAACATGGCATTTCACGACGGGCTCTCCAGCGTGGTGCAGCCGCTGCCGGTACGCTGGCTGGAGGCTCAGGGGTATTGGCGCAAAAGGCTGGAGATATCCGGGATTCGATCACGTGGCACTTCCTATGGAAAATACCGAGAAGATGCTGGCATTTTATCGCGGTCTCGGTTTGCAAGTGATTGAGAACTTCAAACGCTTGTTCAGTCTACGTGGGCAATCAGATGATCAACTTTCATCGGCCGGCGCACTGGCAGGACAAAACGTTCACATTAAGGGCTCCCGCCGCAAAACCGCCTTGCGGGGACTTGTGTTTTGTGTGGGATGGCACTCCTGAATCGCTAAAAAGAATATTGGACCGGGCGGGAGTGAAGGCAGTCGAGGGTCCAGTTGAACGCCAGGGCGGTCGGAAGAAGGCTGGCTCAAGCGTGTACGTGCGAGATCCGGACGGCAACCTGCTGGAATTCATGATCTATGCGTAAGTACATTTTGATTTCGTTCGGGCCCCAAACTGAGCGGCTGCATAGCCTGTGTTCATCCTTGAAACCCATCACGCACCAGTCACTTTTCGCACTCCACGCCATCCTCTATACTGCTAAATTGTGAGCACAATTAAATTTGGCACCGACGGCTGGCGCGGCGTTATCGCCGACGATTTTACGTTTGCGAACGTGCGCAAGGTGGCCTGCGCGATTGCGCGTTACGTCGTTCGCGCGGAAAAGCCCGGCGCTGGCGTGCTTGTCGGGTATGACACGCGCTACGGCTCCGAGACGATTTCGCGCAGTCGCGGCGGAAGTGGTCTCCGGGCGGGATGCCGGTGTGGATCGCGGAGAAGGCTTGCCCTTCGCCCGCGCTTTCGCTGCTGGTGAGGCAGCGAGGCGCCGCGGGCGGGATCATGATCACCGCGAGCCATAATCCCTACAAATGGAATGGCATGAAATTCAAGGCCAGCTACGGAAGTTCGGCGCTGCCCTCGATCGTAGCGCAAGTGGAAAAGGAACTTGGCCATCGTGCTGGCGAATGGCGTGCCGCCGTTGCCTCCACACCCCGATCAGATTCAACCCTGGATTTTCTTTCGCCTTATCTTGAAACCATCGAAAAGCTCGTGGACTGGGACCGGATTCGCGCGGCGAATTTCCGCTTTGTGGTGGATCCCATGCATGGAGCGGCGCGCGGGCTGCTTGCGCGAACTGATGTCCCGGCAAGGCATCGCGTGCGATGAGATTCGCGGCACGCGCGATCCGCTGTTTGGCGGCGTGAATCCGGAACCCATCGAGCCGCACGTAGAGGCCTTGCGCCAGCGCCGTACTCGCGGGAAAGTACGATGCGGGGCTTTGCGCGGACGGCGACGGCGACCGCATCGGCGCGATGGATCGCGACGGCACTTTCATTAACTCCGCACCAGATTTTTTCCATTCTCCTGTGGCACCTCGCCGGCACCCGCGGCATTCCCGGCGACGTGGCCAAAACTTTTTCTTCCACGAAGATGCTGGACAAGATCGCGGAAAAGTTTGGCCGCAAAATATTCGAGACGCCCATCGGATTCAAGTACATCTGCGAACTGATGCTGGAACGCGACATTCTGCTGGGCGGAGAAGAATCCGGCGGCATCGGCACCAAACTTTATCTTCCCGAGCGCGATGCCACCGTCATGGCTTTGCTGCTGGTGGAAGTAATGGCCTGGCACAAGAAATCATTGGGAGAACTTGTCGCGCTGTTGCACGAGGAATTTGGCGAGCATCATTACGGGCGGGTTGATCTGGAACTAAAGCCGGGACAGAAAGAACGCGCCATCGAGCATTTCAGCGGCGCGAAGGTGACGAAGCTGCTGGAATGGGGCGTGGCGCGGCGCGAGAACCTCGACGGGATCAAGTTGTATCTCGACGACCTGGGCTGGGTAATGCTGCGCGCTTCGGGAACGGAGCCGATGCTGCGCGTTTATTCAGAGACGCGAAGCCCGGCGATGACACGAAAAATTCTCGACCACACCTGCACGGTGGTTCGCGGGCTGTAGACGACACTCTTCTGTGAAGTTTTCACCAGCAGCTTCGGCAAGTGTGGCACTGGCCTGAGTGGGACTGGATCGAGTGGCGCGGGCTTTAGCCTGCAGGGGCTGGTTCGAGCAACGCCGATCGCACCATGACCAACGGCCGCAGGCTGAAGCCTGCGCCACTTGAAACCAAACGCAGGTTTTCCGTGCATCCCATTGGAACCCGCCTGACTGACCCTCGAAATCAACCTGGGGATTTTTCGCCGAGAGATTTCGCGGCGGCGTCCAGGATTCCGTTGATAAATGCCGAGGAGTCCTCGGAAGAAAATTTCTTGGACAGCTCGACCGCTTCGTTGATCACAACTTTCGCCGGCGTGGTGGTGGTGCGCATCTCGGCCAGGGCAAGCCGCAAAATGGCGCGGTCAATGGCCGCCATTCGCTCGATTCGCCAGTTTTGCGCGTGCGAAGAAATGATCGGGTCGAGTTCCTCGGCGCGGCCGGCGGCGTTTTCAAAAAGCTGGTTGGCGAAGTCGCGCGTGGATTTCTGGGCTTTGGCATTCTTCCAGAAACCGTCTTCGATTCGCGATGGATCCTGCTTCCCCATTTCCCATTGGAACAGCATCTGAAGGGCATACTCGCGGGATTTTCGGCGTAGAGTCATCTAGCGGCGTTTCCCGCGGGATGCTGATTTCCCGGTGCGCGACGCTTCTCCGGTGCGAAGTTTCCTGGAGAGGTTGGCCATTTCGATGGCGGCGAGTCCCGCATCATAGCCTTTGTTTCCGCTCTTCAGGCCAGCGCGGTCGATGGCCTGCTCCAGCGTGTCGCAGGTGAAGACGCAGAAAATCACCGGAATGCCGGTGTCGAGTTGCGCGAGTTGCACGCCGCGCGCCACTTCGCTGGCGACATAGTCAAAATGCGCGGTTTCGCCGCGCAGAATGCAGCCGACGGCGATGACTGCATCGACGCGTCCGCCCTCCGCCAATTTCTTCGCCGTTAAGGGAATTTCAAATGAGCCGGGCACATGCACAACGATAATCTCCTCCGCGTCCGCTCCGGAAGCCTCAAGCGCGTCCACGGCTCCCGCAAGCAGGCGATCGGTAATAAAACTGTTGAAGCGGCTGACCACCAGGGCGAATCGCAAGCCCGCGGCGTTTGCCGCGGCACGAATTTCTTTTCCGTGAAAGGGTTTGTTCATTGGAATGAGTTTTGTCTTCGGGCGTGTCCGCGTTACTTCCCGCGAAATTGCGCCGGGCGCTTCTCCAGAAACGCGCGAGTTCCTTCCCGCATATCTTCCGTGGCCGCGCACAATCCGAAGAGCGCGGTTTCCAGGTACTGTCCTTCTTCAAGAGGCATTTCCGTGCCGCGATCGATGGCTTCCATCGTGAATTTCACCGAAAGCGGCGCGTTGGCAATGATTTTTTTTGCCAGCGCTTCCGCCGCGGGCAAAAGCTCGGCCGGTTCGTAAACGTGATTGACCAGGCCGATGCGCAGAGCCTCGTCCGCCGAAATCATTTCTCCGGACAGGCAAAGTTCGTGCGCCATTCCCTTTCCGCACAGCCGCGAAAGGCGCTGCGAACCGCCGTAACCCGGCATAATGCCAAGCTTCACTTCCGGCTGTCCCATCCTCGCGGACTTGCTGGCGAGGCGCATGGAGCAGGCCAAAGCAACCTCGCAGCCTCCACCAAGCGCGAAGCCATTCACGGCGGCGATGGAAGGCTTTCCGATCGTCTCCAGCAAGCGCAAGACGCTCTGGCCAAACGCGGCGGTTTCCATGCCCGTGACAGGCGTTTGCACCGCGAGTTCCGAGATGTCCGCGCCAGCCACGAATGATTTTTCTCCCGCGCCGGTCAGGATCAGGACGCGCACTGCATGGTTATCGCGCGCCGCGAGCAGAACGTCCCGCAACTCTTCCATCGTCTTATGGTTCAATGCATTTAACACTTTCGGGCGATTGAATGTGATGAACCCGATGCCATCGCGTTTTTCAAAGAGCAGGTTTTCGTAAGCCATGCGCGTGCCTCACCCCGTCTTCGCTCAGTTCCTGGCCATTTCGAGTGCGATGATTTCATTGCCGCCGCGCTTTCGGGCTTCTTCCAGCCCCGCTTCCACACGGTTGATCAGTTCGGTGACGATGTCCTCATTCTCATAATCCTGCCGGGTGACAGCCTCTGCCACGGAGAAGCTGATGGTCAGATGCCCACCGTCCCATGGCGGGCGCAATCCGCCCAGCGACTTCTTCAATTTTTCCGCGAAGGTCTGCCCGCCCGAGAGTGGGGTGTCCGGCAAGACCACTGCGAGCGCCCACGAAGTGTACTTGATCGCGAGGTCCGATTGGCGGACGATTGCTTGCACGGCCTTTCCAACCTGTTCCATGAACCGGTCAAACGGCCCTTCGCCCTGCTGCCGAAGAAGTTCCGGACCTCCGTCGATCTGCAAGAGAGCGAGGGTCAAGGGGAAACCCTGGGTGCGCGCGCGCTGCGATTCCTGGAGGAGGCAATCGATGTACGAGCCGCGCGCCAGCAATCCGGTACTTTCATCAGCCACCGCCAGCGTGCGCACCAGCGTCCGCAGGCGCGTGTGGTGCACGCACATCAGCATTTGGTCGCCGATGGATTGCAGAAAATACGTTTCGTTCGGCTTCCACGTGTGCGCCAGGGCGAAACCGGCGATCATCATTCCGGCGGGAGACTGCGTTTCGGGATCGGTGAGTTGAACTCCGAGAGCTGTCTCCAAACCCATCTCTCTGAGAATCGGGGCCGCGGCGGCGTCCAGCGGCAAGCCGCCAAGCGAGTCCGGCGCGGCGCGTTCAATCTGTCCGATCAGCCGCACGATCATGTTTCCGGAGGATGCCTCCACGCCTGATGCGCAAAACTCGGAAGCCATTTGGGGAGGCTGACCCGGGGGACCGACGACCGCAAGGCATCTTGCGGTGCGCAAATAGTTGCCGACTTCGTTTACGGCGACCGAAAGCATGGCGCGCGGCGACGGCTGGCGGAATACATTTTGATTAATTTCCGAAATCTTGGCGAGATCGCGCAGAGTCTCGGGAGCATAGGCGACGGGAGTCGCCGCGCGCTGCACCGGTTCTTCGGAGAGAACGGGCGGCGACTCAACGGGCTTCCGGGCGATTGCGCCTTGCTCCGGCCACCAGTGCGCCGCTTCAAACAGACCCTGCAAGCGCTCGTTGTGCTCGTGTTCTCCGGGAAACAGCTCGGCGATACGTTGCAGGCGCTCGATGGCTTTGGATTGAAGGGAATACTGAACGAAAATTTCAGCCTGGACCAGCAGGTCTTCGAGCGTCTGGCTCGGATTGCACTTCAGCGAGAATGGCCGTGGACGGCTCGCTGATTCTGGCGCGGGTATGTTGCTCCGGGACGTCCGGGCGATGCGTCGCGGCATTGGACAATCGCGACTTCACGCGGCTCAAAAATTCGGCGTCCGCGCGCCCCTTCAACGAGTCCAGCCGTTGCTGGTTGCGGGAATCGTAAGGATCGATTTCAACGAGTTTTTCAAAGGATTCGCAGGCGCCGGCAAGGTTGTCACTGGCCAGGTTCAGATCGAACAGTCGAACCAAGGCATCGAAGTACTTCGATTCGCGGTTAATTTCACTGTAAAAGGCTGCGCAAAACTGGGCCAGACGCGGCGATTTTGGAAATGACTCCACCAGGCGGTCGACGGCGGCCGCGAATTCCGATTCCCGCCGCGCCGCCAGCATGCTTTTCTTGGTGGAGGATAGATAGATCGACAGCTTTAGTCGTCCTGGTCAATAAGCAAAAATTCAGTGGCTAGCGAGAAGAATTTTTCCGATGAACCTTCCCCTAAATTTGTCATGCGCTCCAGGATCATGCGGGCAGCATCCAGCCGGCCGGAGTCGCATGAGAGCTTCGGCGTAGGTCTCGAGAAACGTGGCGTCCTTTTCGGTTTCGCTCAGCGGGGCCAGCAGCGCGGCGGCGGCCACGGCATTTTCCTTTCGCAGCTGTGCCTGGGCATATAGCAAACAGGTGCTGCGATCGTTCGGCGCGATCTGGTGTGCCTTGGCGAAGAACTCCAGCGCCTCGTCATCGTTCTGCGTGCTCAATTGCCCGGCTCGCAGGTAGCCGCGGGTCGCGGCGGCGTGATTGCCCAGGCGTTCCGCCAATTCGGCCACGGCGATGTGGCGGTCGCGATTTTCGGAGTCGAGTTGCGCGATACGCACGAAACATCTCAGCGCATCTTCTTCCCGGCTGCTTAAGTTCGTAAGCCAGCGCGGCGGACATGAACTGCTCGATGGCTTCCTCCGGACGGTTTTGTTTTTGCAAAAGCGAGGCATATCGCGCCACGCGTTCGGGAGGCTGTTGCTGCGGTTTCAAAAAACGCGTGTATAGCGCGATGGCCTTAGGTTCTTCCCGCGGCGCGTAAAACGATCAAACAGCATCCCGTAATAGACGGCCGCGCGGTCCGGGCGGTTCTGCATGGTGAAGAGGTCGCCCAACGACTGCATGGATTCAAGGTGATTGGGAACGGCGTTCAGCACCGATTGATAGGCCTCGATGGCGTCATCAATGCGGCTCTTCTCGACAAAGCGTTTCGCCTTTTCCAGTTGTTTGATGATATCCACGCTCATGCGTGCTCGGGCGATTTTCCATATGAAGTTGCGTCCGCAGACTCGCGGATCGGCATTTTGCAGGACAAAAAATACTATATACCGTTGCGCGCACGCGCGCCAAACCGATCCACGGCAAGGCTGTTCAATTCGGCAATTCCCCGATCCGGGCTGGAAAAGCGGCGATTGGCGCGGACATCGCGGCAAGAGCGGTTGTACCAGTCAGCCTCAGCGACCGAGAGGGTGTGTGAGGGTAAAAATGTGTCAGACTTTCAGGGATGCGGGCTCATAGTCTTCGCTTCTTAATCAAACGTCCGCCGGCCAACCGGAATATGGCGTGAGTTGCATGAACTGATGAACGAATTTTTAGAGCTCCTTCGCCGGAACCGCAATTATCGCTACACCTGGATGGGGCAAGTCGTCAGCGAGATCGGCGACAATTTTAATAACATCGCCGTGTTCGCGCTGGCCATGCAGCTCACGCATTCGGGCCTGGTGGTGATGGGCGTGATGCTTTCCCGCGCCATTCCAGCGGTCACCTAGGTCCGCTGGCGGGCGTGATGCTGGACCGCTTTGACCGCAAGCGAATCATGATTGCCAGCGATCTACGCGCGCCGTCATGGCGCTGGGCTTCATCGTGGCCTTTCGGCAGCAGCAGGTGTGGCTGT
The DNA here is from genome assembly GCA_963695945.1 of uncultured Acidobacteriota bacterium. Lineage (GTDB taxonomy): Bacteria > Acidobacteriota > Terriglobia > Acidiferrales > UBA7541 > Palsa-360. The sequence goes on from CAVOIX010000080.1 coordinate 30,006, forward strand.
TGTACACCTTTAGCGCGCTGCTCATGATTGCTTCGCCATTTTTCACAGCCGGGAGATCCGCAATTCTGCCGACCATTGCGAACCGGGACGAAATTCACACCGCGAATTCGCTGACGCAGACCACTCAATGGACCAATCTGACGATCGGAACTTTTCTCGGAGCCACGGTGGTGGGTATTGGGTATCAATGGGCGTTCTCTTCAATGCGCTATCCTTCTTGTTTTCCGCATGGGCGATCTGGAATTTGCGGCCGCCAAAAGGAAAACAGTTCCGCGCCGAACACCGGGATCTGACGGAAACGGAAGTCGTCCGGCCTTGGCATGAATATCGGGAGGGGCTCCGGTATATGCGCTCCGTCCCGCTGGTTTTCGCCATAGCCCTGCTGGCGGTGGGCTGGGCTACGGGCGGCGGCGCGGCGCAGATTCTGTTTATTCTGTTCGGTGAAGTGGTGTTCAATCGCGGTGCCGCGGGCATTGGCACGATCTGGGGATGCGCGGGAGTGGGTCTTCTGATCGGCGGCGCGTTTGCGCACTGGTTGGGCAAGCGGCTGACATTTGAGGATTACAAATTCGTAGTCTTTGTCGATTACGTTGTGCATGGCGGGACGTACGTTCTGTTCAGCCGGATGCAGCGGTTTGAATGGGCGCTGCTGTTTATCCTGATTTCACGATCCGCGATTGCGGTAAATTCGGTTCTGAATTACTCCTACCTGCTGAAGGCCGTTTCAGATCAATATCGCGGTCGCGTTTTTTCCACCGTGGAAAGCCTGACCTGGTCGATGATGATGCTCTCGATGACCGCAGCGGGAATCGCCTCAACGCACTACAGTCCCCGAACCATTGGCACCGTGGCAGGCGTACTGAGTTCGACCACCGCGATTTTCTGGGGGTGGGCCAACTGGACCGGACGCCTGCCAATGCCGGAAGCCTGCGGCGTGGAGGTGGACGAAGTGGAAATCCACGGCGACCCGGTGGTGTGAGCCGCCGAATGTTTTAGCGAATTTCACCCCCACCACAGGGAGGCGATACACTGGCCTTATGACCGCCGCAAAAGTATGCCTGAGGGCTGTAATGGTCGTGCGCGATGGCAAAAGTTGCTGGAGTGGCGAATATCGTTGCTCGATTTGCGATTTGCGGTTCCGTCCTGATCCGCGCGACGCAGCCAAGCTATCGCGTGAATTCGAGCAGCATACCGGGCTCGAACACCCGGACGAAATGCTTCCGTTAAAGCCGCGCGAATAACGCAAAACGGGGAACGCACGACGAATCGCTAATCACAGAAATTTCATCAACGCGTCGGTCGTTTCCTTAGGCCGCTCCTCGAGCACCCAATGCCCGGTATTTTTCAGCACGATCTCCGTGGCGTTGGTAGCCACCAGTTTCATTTGCTGTCCGAGCACCGCGCCGTTGGCCTTCTCGCCGCCGATCGCGAGCACCGGCATGTTCAGCTTGGTCCGGGAAAGCTGCGCGAAGTCCGTGGCTGCTTGCTGGAAGGATACGAAATAAGCCCAGCCCGCACGCATTCTTCCTGGCCTTGCGTAGGCCGCCGTGTACGCCGCCCGATCGGCTTTTGGCAGTGAACGTTTCCTGTCAGCCGCAAAGTCATCCCAGAAATAATCGAAGTAAATTCGTTCCCGTCCGCGTACCAGGGTCTCGGGCGTCGTGCCATTGAAACGAAAATGCCAGATCCCCGGATTGTTGTACACGTCCTCCCACCCGGCCACGCCTGGGAGAAAGGCATCCAGCACCGCGAGCTTTTCGGTCTCGGCCGGAAACTGCGCAGCATACCCATAGGCGACCATCAACCCGATGTCGTGTCCCACGACTCTCGCTTTTTCGATTTGCAGCGATTTTATCAGCGCATGGGCGCGGATCGCAGCGGTCTTCATGTCCAATCCGTCCGTGGGAATTGAGGAATCTCCGATCCCGGGAAGGTCCGGCGCAATCACCGTAAATTTCTCGGCGAGTAGAGGAATGAGGGGCTTCCACATGCGCGAGGTTTGCGTGTAGCCGTGCAGCAGGAGCACCGCCGGCCCGTGACCTGCCGTAAGGTAGTGCAGCTTGACGCCGTTCACACGAGCGGTTTTCGAGTCGATTTTCATGCGCTTCACCTCGAGAAGGAATTGGGCTTTTGATTCCTGGCAGCGAGCCAGACCGCCACTTCGCCAGCATTGCGGTCTGGCGGGAAAACCGGATAGAAGACGTGCTCGATGATTCCATCGTTCAGGATAAGCGTCAGCCGCTTCAGCAGCGTCATTCCGCTGGTCTCAAACGTGGGCAGGCGCATCGCTGCGGCCAGCCGCAGATGTTCGTCGGAAAGGATCGGAAACGGCAGATGCAGGCGATCAGCGACTTCGCGCTGATAGACGGTGTCCTGCGTGGAAAGGCCGAAGAGGCGATCCACTCCCAGAGCTTTCAACTCAGCCAGACATATCCCGGAAAGCGCACGATTGCGGAGTGCAACCGCGGGCGCCGGGAATCAGATCCCATCCTTCGGGATTTTCGAGGCCAGGCTTTCCAGTTCGGGGATAAATATAGACGACGACCTTGCCGGGCAATGCGGAGAGATCTACGGCCGTTCCATCGGTCGCGGCAAACGAAATCGAGGCAATCCGCATGCCCGCCAGATGTCGAGCCGCTCCGTCATCCACGGGCGCCGGGATCGTGGACCAGTCGGGAGATTCAATGCTGCTGCTCATAGGACCTTCGCGATGAAGACTACCAAATTTCACGCCGGGCGTCGCCTCACGTTCGCAGCAGCGCGCAATTGGCCGCAAGCCCGCTTCCAGCGTGCGGCTTCTTGTGGCACACTGAAGTGTTACGGAGCGGATCGCGATACCCCTTGGGCTTTCATGAAGTTGCTAAATCCGCAGCCAAAATTTATTCGAACAGGAGACTTATTCCGGCGCCCGCGCGCCACTTCACTTCGGTGGACGGCGGCGAGGAAATGCAACCAGGCGCGCCGGCAGGCTAACTGATGGACCCACGTTTCGTCCGCAATTTTTGCATCATTGCCCATATTGACCACGGCAAGTCCACGCTGGCCGACCGCCTGCTTGAGCTAACGGGAGCGCTCAGCCAGCGCGAGATGAGCGCGCAGGTGCTCGACTCCATGGACCTGGAGCGCGAGCGCGGCATCACCATCAAGGCCAAGAGCATTCGCCTGCACTACAAGGCCAAGGACGGAAACGAATACCAGCTCAACCTGATCGATACGCCGGGCCACGTCGACTTTTCGTACGAAGTCTCGCGCGCGCTGTCCGCGTGTGAAGGGGCGCTGCTGGTGGTGGACGCCAGCCAGGGCGTCGAAGCGCAGACCGTCGCCAATACTTTTCTCGCGGCGCAGCATAATCTGACGATCATTCCGGTCATCAACAAGATCGATCTGCCTGCCGCACAGCCGAACAAGCCAAGGAACAAATCGAAAACGTGCTGGCGATTCCGGCGTCCGATGCGCTGCTGATCAGCGCCAAGAGTGGACTCGGCGTGGAAGATGTGCTGGAAGCGGTCGTCGCGCGCATTCCGCCTCCGACCGGAACCGCGGAAGCGCCGCTGCAAGCGCTGATTTTCGATTCCTGGTTTGACCCATTCCGCGGTGCGGTGGTTTTGGTGCGCGTGATGAATGGACGGATCACGAAGCACATGAAAATCCGTCTCTGCTTTAATGACCAGGTGTATGAGGTTGAGGCGCTTGGCGCGCTGACTCCCAAGCCAGTCGTGCTGGATGAACTGGTCGCCGGAGACGTCGGATTCATCGTTGCGAACATCAAACAAGTGGCTGACGCTCGCGTAGGCGACACCGTCACCGATGCCGCGCGGCCGGCTTCGGCACTGCCCGGTTTTGAAGCGATCAAGCCCATGGTGTTTGCCGGACTGTTTCCGGTGCTGGCGAGCGATTACGAAAATTTGCGCGACGCTCTCGGCAAACTGCAACTGAACGACGCCGCATTCTTTTACGAACCGGAAAATTCCGTGGCTCTGGGTTTCGGTTTTCGCTGCGGATTTCTGGGATTGCTGCACCTGGAGATCGCCCAGGAGCGGCTGGAACGCGAATTTAACATCAACCTGATCACCACGGCGCCCAGCGTGCGTTACCGGATCACGACCACCGCCGGCGACGTCGTCGAAGTGGATAGCCCCACAAAATTTCCGCCGCCAAACGAAATGGCCAAAATCGAGGAGCCGGTGATCACCGCGATGATCATTACGGCAGAGGAATCGGTTGGCGGAATTCTGCAGCTGTGCGAGGAAAAGCGCGGCGTGCAGAAAAATTTCGAGTATCTCTCGCCGCAACGCGTGATGCTGACCTACGAGTTGCCGCTCAACGAAATCGTGCTGGATTTCTACGACCGGCTGAAGAGCGCTTCACGCGGCTACGCTTCTCTGGACTATCACCTGGCGGGATACAAGGAAGCCGATCTGGTAAAGCTGGACATTCTGATTGCGGGAGATCCCGTCGATGCCCTGGCGCTGGTGTGCCATCGCGAATTTTCCTACGAACGCGGACGGGAACTGGTTGCGCGACTGCGGAAGCTGATCCCGCGGCAAATGTTTGAGGTGCCCATCCAGGCCGCGATTGGCAGCCGCGTTCTGGCGCGCGAAACTGTTGCCGCAATCCGCAAGAACGTGCTGGCCAAGTGCTACGGCGGGGATATCACCCGCAAACGCAAACTTCTGGAAAAACAGAAAGAAGGAAAAAAGCGTATGAAGCGCGTTGGCCGCGTGGACATTCCGCAGGAAGCGTTCCTCGCGGTGCTGAAGGTCGCCAGCGCTTCCGACGAGTAGCGCGGCGTAATCCCGCCTGGTATCTCCGTAATTCTTTGCGTAACCCGCGCCGAGTTCTGAAAGCCTTCCATGCGGCAGGCCCAGCGACAAGCAATGAGAAACGCGGAGAATTAAGCCTCCGGAATTTCCCGGCGCGTTACTTCCGCGCCAAGGCGGCCGCGCCCAAGTTGCACCGTGATATCGGCGCCGATGTTGACCTGCTCGGCCGCGCGAATGACGTTTCCAGAGGCGTCCGTGCAGATGGCGTAGCCGCGTTGCAGAACGCGCAGCGGGCTGCGCTCGTCAAGTTGCACCGTCAGTGTTTCCAGACGCTGAATCTTACCGACCAGCAGCCGCTCCATGCGCACACCGAGTTCCGCCGAGCGCTGCACGAGACGCAGACCGAGCGAACGGATTCGCGCGCGCAAATCGAAAGACGCGATCCGCGTGGCCGCAATCGTGTACCGGTGGCGGAGTTGGCCGATGCGGCCTTCGAGTGCTTCCGCAAGCCGCGCCGTCATCTCGTCAGTCTGCTGGCGGTGGCGGCGCAGCAGTTCCTCAAGGCGCCGGAAGCCCATATGGGTGGTCAGTTCTTTCAAGTGGTGGCGATGCTCGAGCAGCACGTAACGCATGCGCTGCGAAATCTTGTGCTCCAGTTCCAGAAGGTGCCGCTGAAATTCCTGCCGCGATTTCACGACGATCTCAGCGGCGGCGGATGGCGTTGACGCCCGCACGTCGGCCACGAAATCGGCAATGGTGAAGTCGGTTTCGTGTCCGACTCCGCTCACGATGGGGATTGTGCTCGCCGAAATTGCCCGCGCCACGACTTCCTCGTTGAACGCCCAGAGATCTTCGATCGATCCGCCGCCGCGCGCGAGCAGAATCACTTCCACCGATTGCTTGCGATTGAAATACTTGAGCGCCGCTGCGATCTCCGCCGCCGCTCCGTCCCCCTGCACGCGCACCGGAAAGACAATCAGGCACAGATTCGGAAAACGCCGCCGCAGAATGCGAATGATATCCCGCGCTGCCGCGCCGCTCGGGGAGGTCACGATGCCGATCCGCCCAGGCAAGATGGGGAGGGGTTTCTTGCGAGCCGGATCGAAAAGTCCTTCGGCATCCAGGCGCTTCTTGAGTTGCTCAAACGCCAGTTGCAGTCCACCCACGCCGGCGGGCTCGATGTGTTCCACATAAATCTGATATTCGCCGCGCGGCTCATAAACACTGATCGATCCGCGCACGATCAGTTTTAATCCGTCTTCGGGCCGGAACTTCAGCCGCATGGCCTGGGTGCGAAAACAGACGCATTTCACCTGGGCCTTGGCGTCCTTCAGAGTGAAATAAAGATGCCCGGATTGCGCGGGGCGAAAGTTGGAGACTTCTCCCTCCACCCACAAATTCGAGAACTGCGTGGATAAGATCCCGCCGATGCGCGCCGTCAATTCCGCGACGCTCCAGATTTTTCTCTCCGGCGCGAGATTCAATTCAAACTGTCTTATTTTTTCAGCCATTGCACCAGCCACAGGATCAGCGTAAGCATCGCGCTTAGCAGGATACACGTCACTACCGGAAAGTAAAACGAGCCGTGCTTGCCCTGATAGGCGATATCTCCCGGCAGGCGTCCCAGCTTCAGAGGCAGTCCGCCAGGACGCCCAGCAAACCAAACGACAGCGCCGATTGCCGCCAGCGCAGCGCCGGCAAAGAACATCATCCGCCCGAGTTCGCGCATCGCTTCCACCCGCTTCGATTCTACCCAATTCCTTGGGGACTCAACAGGCGGAGCCGGCGGGCCGTCTGGCCGCGCCGCCATGGACGCCGAAGCTCTCCTGGACATCTCGCCTCATTTCGCGCACATCCCAGACTGGTGTCGAGCGCAACTCAGTATACGAACGCGTGCTGGACTCGTCACAGCTGGGTGAAGCAGCGCTCTCCCGCGCAGCAGACTGTGAGAAAATTACGGTATGAATAATCTGGTCGGGCTCGTCATCGCTGCGATCGTTACCCTGTTTTTTGTTCGCAGGTACCTCAAGGAACAGAAGCAGCGCGAGGTTCGCGCGCACGAGGCCGCAAAAAAAGGGACGCTGCGCTCCGACGGCCCCCAGTCCCAACATCCCCACATTGACACCCAATACTGTATCGGCTGCGCAACCTGCACCACGGTTTGCCCGGAGGGCGACGTGCTGGCCATGCTGGGCGGACAGGCGGTTATCGTCAACGGCTACAAGTGCATCGGCCACAGTCTGTGCGCGGAGGCCTGCCCGGTCGGCGCCATCACCATGGTGATGGCCAGCCCGAGCATGGGAGCGGACCTGCCCCATCTGACTCCGGAATTCGAGACCAGCGTTCCAAATCTGTTCATCGTTGGGGAACTTGGCGGGCTGGCGTTGATTAAAAACGCCATCAATCAGGGCCGCGACTGCGCCGATACCATCGCTTCCAGGATCCCCACCCTGCGAAAAGGAAAATCGAATTCCGATGTTCTGGACACTTTGATCGTAGGCGCTGGGCCCGCAGGCATCAGTGCTTCGCTGCGCGCGATTGAGCGAAAACTCAACTATCTCACCGTGGACGAAGGCGAAATCGGCGGCACGGTCTCAAAATATCCGCGCCAAAAACTGGTGCTGACGAGTCCGGTCGAGCTTCCCGTCTATGGAAAATTTAAAAAGACGGAACTCTCTAAAGAAGACCTGCTGGCGATCTGGGCCGAGATCCTGCAGAAAGTGGAATTTAAATTCAGCAAGGGCGAAAAGGTAGACGATATCAAAAAGGGAGACGACGGCATCTTCACCGTCACGACCGCTAAAGGCCAATATCGAGCGCACGCCGTGGTCCTCGCGCTGGGCAAGGGCGGAATTCCGCGAAAGCTCGGAGTGAAAGGCGAGGAGTTGCCAAAAGTAATGTACCGCCTGATTGAGGCCGACCACTACGTCAACAAGAAGATTCTAGTAGTCGGTGGAGGCGACAGCGCCATCGAGGCGGCCATGGGGCTGGCCCATCAGGTGGGCAACCAGGTAACCCTCTCGTACCGCAAAGAGGGCTTCACGAGGCTCAAGGACAGGAATGAAAAACGCGTCCAGGAGAGCATCAGCAAGGGGAAGCTCAACGTGGTCTTCAATTCAATACCAATGGAATTCAAGCAAAATTCAGTCATTCTCGAGGTCAGCGGCAAAACGCAGGAAATTCCCAACGATTTTGTATGGATCTTTGCCGGAGGCGAGCCTCCCACAGCTTTCCTGAGGAAGATCGGCGTCAAAGTTGGAATTCGCGACACAACGGCCGAAGGAAGCAGCGAAGCCAAGCAGTCTGTTCTTGCCCACGTTTAAACGCCCGGCTGAAACGATAGCCGAATGGGGAAACTGTTGTAGCGGCCCCTTGAACCGGACGTCTGCTTGCCTCAACCGCACCCACCCGAAGATAGGTCCGACCCGATGACAAGATTATTGCGCGGTGGGACTTCCCTGCGCATTCACAGGCGGATGCCCCGGCGGAAGCGCATTGGGATTGCCAGCGGCGCTTCCAGGGACGAGATCGCGAAAGTTCGGCATGGATCCGGACGATGGGGAGGTTTCGTTCATGTGAGGGTTCTCGCCGGGCGCGGGATGCTGGATCGTGCCGCCGGCCGGTTGCGTGTTTTGTACCACCCACAGGCCATTCTGCTTTTCCAAAGAGTAGGCCACTTGCATTCCGGCGCCCTGCGGCGCTCCCGTCTTGGGCTTGAATTCCACCTTCGCCTGGGCCTGATTGCCCTGAATGGAAAAGGTGGTAACGTTCATATCCATCGCGCCAAGGTTCAGCGTTTTTAATCCAGCGAGATGCTGGTTGATTCCGGATCGTATGGCATCCGCATCGCTCTCCTGCTTCTTGCATCCCGCGAAGAGGACCAGGAGCCCCATGAAAGTTAAAACATAGGCCGCGCGCTTCATGCGATTCTCCTCTTCTCTACCTATAACCCATGCCAAGCACGACGACAATGTGAAGGATCGCGAGGATAGCAAAGGAATAACTAAACGGGCGGTGGATCACATGCCAAAGATTAAAGACCTGCTTGGTTCGCGACAAAAATAGAATTCGCTTGGATAGCGATGCCTGCCTTCGAGCGGTTTGAATGGCAACTTCCAGCTCTGCCTTGCGCGTGGGTAGAATGCCCAACAGCGAAACGATCCAGGCAAAAAAACCGGCCGCGCGCAACCGCAGCCAGGAAACTTGAAACGGCCGCTTGATGTCCAGCCAGATCATCCAGCACAGCGCCGCCATCATCGGAGTGCGCGCAACTTCCGCGGGAGACGGCAGAGCAAAAAGTTCGATGAGGCTGGTGCCGATTTTTTCGTGCTTATCTTCGGCGTTCCATCGGAGCTGCACTTCCGCGTCCTGAATTTCCTTGATGGTAAGCTCGGCGGCGTTCAACGTCCTCGGAATCTGCGAATACAGATACCGCCCGATGAAGCCGCTGGCCGTAACGGCGGTCATAATCCAGAACGCCATCCCGGCGATTCCCCCGAATTTAAAGGAAGAGTGCAATGCAATCACCAGCGGAGCCGCAGTGCCCAGCACCACGTGAAAATCGAGCCAGTGACGGGAATTTCCTTGCCGCCCGAGCCAGCCCCATTTCTTGCGCAGTGGGTACAAATAAATCATGAAAAACAGCAGCACGCCGAACACTCCGAGATTGACGCCCACCGGGCCGCTCGGCCGCAGCAGCATATGTTTGGGCGAAAATGGCCGGTCTTTCCAGGCCATGGTGTAGTAATCGAAACCGTAGGCCGCGAACGCGCCGATGAAGGCCATGGATACCATCCAGGCCATCACAATCCGGCGGCGATGCTTGCGCTCCGATTCTTCCTTGCTGAATATCATGCTTTGAACGGCTGCGGATTGACTCATGGCAATTTACCGATCTCCTCTTGAACATTTACCTTGAACCTTTTGAAGTCCGAGAATTTATGCAGGTTGCGCCAGTGCTGCCGGGGGGTGTCCACGTCGATCACGGCGGAATCCGCGATCCAGACCGATTCCGCGGGATCGTGGAAGGTATGCTGCGCGTAATGAACCTCGGTGCGCATGCCTGCCAGGCCCAGGTCACTCAGGCTGGAATCGACCCTGGCCTCAAGATTCACGATTGCGCCGGTTTGCGGCTCGATCCAAAGCGTGCCGGACATGGGCAGCGGATAATTTTTTCCGCGCAGGCGCAAGGATGCCGGCGAAGTCGCGCCCGGAACCGGGACAAAACGGATCATTGCGTAGGAGACTCCGGCGATAGTTTCAGTGCCTGCAGGCTCGAACACGTAGCTGGCTTCGTACATGGGATGGGCCACCAGCAGCAGGCTGGCAAAGCCGGTGGTCACCAGCAGCGTTCGGGCCGGATCACGGTAGGCGGGATTACGAGTTCCCGAGTTTCGCTGAATTTGAAATTTCCGCTGGCGCCGGTGGCGATGAATTGGTAGTCGTATGCGGAATTTTCCCGGTAGATCGTATGGCCGCTGTTGTTCAATACGATCTGCGTCACGGACTCCTTGCAAGCTAGATCCGAGAATTTTTCAAAATATTCCTGAACGTGTTTTCGCGCGAGCGACAATGGATCGGCCGGAGTGGAAGGAGCAGCGGGGATTTCGCCTGGCGGGGCCTGTGCGAAGCACGCGCCGCCGCTGACGGCGAACACAATGGCCAGCGCAACCGCATGCCGCCATTTCAACCAGGCGGCACCGCGGCGGTCGCCACAGCGATTGTGAACGATTGCGCTCATTTGCGGAGCTTGCCTCCAAAGCGGTACCCGAAGGTGAAATTCGTCTGCTGATAATTCATCGCTGTGCCCATGTTCCAGCTGAATAACCCCTCGAAAAAATAGCGCGGCCCGATGGACCAATCCACGATGCTGGTCACGAACTTGGAATTTGAATTGGTGCTGAATGCCGAATTCAGATGCTGCGTGCCACCCTGCAATTGCACGTGGAAACGGTCGGCGATTCCCCGGGAAACGGACACAAACTCGTACGTGCCCTGGCCGAACGAGCTGTTGAACTTGGCGTACCGCAGGTCCATTTGAAGACCGGTCCCTTTGATTTCACCGAGCGTGAGCCCGTACATCTGGTTCCAGGACGAGGCTGAATCGGTGCTGCTCTTTGCTACGTCCAATGTCGGTGGATATTGTTACGCGATAGGGCAGTTGCAGTTGAACTCCTCCGCTCAGGCCTTGAAACAAGTATTGATCCAGAAGGCCGGTGCTGATCAGCACGGATCGAACGTCGGAAGATTGCGCAGGTAATTGTGGTTCAGGTCAAAGGCCAGCAAGTGAATCGGCTGGAACCGGATGCTGGAAAAACTCTGCGTCAATCCGGTGCTGTAGGTGATACCGCCGGGTGCGGTGCGGCCCCGATCGAGCTGCAGCGAATTGTAGACCGAAAATGCGTGCCCCAATGAAATTGAGTTTTCGGCAAACGCAAACTCGCGCGCTATGGCCCAGCCGATGCTGGTAGCCGCCAGGCCGAATGTGTCGCTTAGGCGCAAATGATCAAAATCGCCATAGACATAATTTACGAACGCTCCGGCAATGTGCTGGTTGGGCGCGTAACTCCAGGATGTCGGGTCCGGTGTGGACCCGCCAAACACTCCGACGGTTAGCCGTTGGTTGAAGCGGTAGCCGAAATATCCGCCGTCAATCGTGCTCAGGCTCGGCGCGTACGGCAGATACAGCCGCCCAACCCCCATGGTGATGACCGAGTCCGGATTCTGATAGTAAAGGCCCAGATGGTAGGTGCGATTCAGCAGCTCGTTCAGCGTTAGCGGCGAAACTCCGCCCAATTCCCGGTGTTTTGCGTCGTCAAATCGCCGCGCCAGTACCCCGTAAAATTCCAATGTGTGCCGCCAATGCGGCTAATGTCGGCATCGATCAACATTCCCACCTGGCGCGAACTGACGCCGCCGGGTTCGGACAGATATCCGACGTCCAACCCGATCCTGCCGCGAACCTGGTTCTGAACCGGCGGACCAACTTTTTCGGAAACGGTCGAGGCGCGAATCTCCTCGTCCAATGGATCGCCATAAGAAAACGTAACGACGACCGGATAATTTTCAGATTCCACGGCGTTGACCTTGTCTTCTCGGGTATGAACGCTCTGTATGTCTAAATAGGCGATGTCCCCGACGACCAGATCCTCGCGCGATTTAATGATCTCGGCGGCCGACGAAGAGTCGGCAACGGAAAAGATGCGCACGTCAGCGACGGGTTCCTGGCCCTGAAACCTTACGGAATCGGTAGTCCCGCCGTTGGGATCGGCGTGGATTAGGTGGAGAACCATGCCCTCTTCAAGGCCAGCGTTGCGTCCGGCGTCCAAATAAATCGCGCCTTCCGACAAATATTTGACGTGAAATATATTTTGCGCGGGAGCTTGCTGCGCGGGTTGCTGGGCGTACTGCTCGGACTGAGCGGCACCGCACGCGGCGGCGAAAAATAATCCGGCAATCCAGGCGAAACGCCGAAACCCGATCATCCTCCGCCTCCACCGTTCTTGTGGCAGGCGTAGCAGGTGGCTCCCGAGCTGTACTGGTAGGAGGCCACACCCTGGTGGGTGTTATTGATTTGATTCTGTGGATGGCACGTGGCGTTGGAGCAGACAAACACGGAATAGTCCGCGGAGTTGGTGTGGCAAGTGCCGCAAATGCCGCCGGCATTGCCATGATTTGTCGGCCACAACGAGTGGGTGAAGGTGGCGACCAGCCAATTCGTAGTGGTGTGGCAAGTGGAGCAGGCGGTGGTAACAAATTGAGTACCGGCAACCTGGCTGGCCGCAACGTGGTTGGGCACCGACCCGCCCAGCGTCGCAGTGCTGTTCCAGTCGGCGGTGTGGCAACTGTAGCAATCCGTCGGTGGCGGGTTGGAGCTGGTGTGGCAAAGGTTGCAGGCCACGGTCGTGTGGGCGCCAGTCAGCGGAAAGCCGGTTGCGCTGTGGTTGAACGTCGCGCCCAGCCACGACGTTGTGGTGTGGCAGGACGCGCAGGTGGTCGGATAACCCAGGGTGATGTGGTTGGGAACTGACCCACCCAGTGTGGTGGTGCTCTGCCAAGCCGCCGTGTGGCAGCTGTAGCAGTCCGTGGGCAGCGTGCCGCTGTAATTGCCGTTCACGTGGCACGCCGCGCAAGCAACGGTGGTGTGCGCGCCGGTCAGCGGGAAAGTGGTTGTACTGTGATTAAAGGTTGAAGTTGTCCAGTTTGCCGTCGAATGGCAAATCGAACAATCTGTCGGGAAGCCCGCGGTAATGTGATTCGGAACCGCTCCACCCAAAGTCGTAGTGCTTTGCCATGCCGCCAGATGGCAACCGTAGCAAGCGGTGGAATTGAGCGCGTAGTTGCTGTTCACGTGGCACGAAGCGCAAGGAGTCGGCGTCGGAGACACGTGCATCCCGGTGAGCGCAAATCCTGTCGTGCTGTGGTCAAACGTCGCCGTGGTCCAACTTACGGTGGTGTGGCAGGTGGAACAGTTCCCTGCCGCGAACGTGGGTCCCGCGGCGGAGTGCGGCGGGGCGTTGGTGTTCTGCCAATCCGTCAAATGGCAGCCCGATGTTCCGCAAGCGGTTGGCGCAATATTCAGAGAATAATTGTTATTGATGTGGCAGAGATTGCAGGCGACGGTTGCGTGGCTGTTGGTCAGAGGAAAGCCGGTGGTGGCGTGATTGAATACGCCCGCCGACCAGTTGGTGATCGGATGGCACGACGCGCACTGCGCCGCCGTGGTTGGGAATCCGGCGGCCACGTGATTCGGCACTGCGCCGCCAATGGTCGTGGTGCTAAGGAACGCCGCCTGATGGCAGCCGTAGCAATCCGTGGAATTCAGGGAATAGTTGTTGCTCACATGGCACGATGCGCAGGGCGTCGGCGTCGGGGACATATGCGTTCCCGTTAAAGCGAATCCCGTCGTGCTGTGGTCGAAGGTCGCCGTCGTCCAACTCACCGTCGTGTGGCAGGTGGAGCAATTCGCTGCGGCGAACGTGGATCCGGCTGCGGAATGCGGCGGTGCATTGGTGTTCTGCCAATCTGTCAGATGGCAGCCGGAAGTTCCGCAAGCGGTGGGCGCAATGTTCAGAGAATAATTGTTGTTGATATGGCAAAGATTACAGGCCACAGACGCGTGACCATTGGTGAGAGGAAAGCCAGTCGCGTTGTGATCGAACACTCCCGCGGACCACGTGGTGATTGGATGGCAGGTCGCGCAAGCTGACGCCGTGATCGGAAACCCGGCGGTGACGTGATTGGGCACGTTGCCGCCGATGGTCGTGGTGCTCTGGAACGCCGCCTGGTGGCAGCCGTAGCAATCCGTCGAGTTCAGCGTGTAGTTGTTGTTCACATGGCAAGCGGCGCAGGGCGTCGGCGTCGGAGACATGTGCGTTCCCGTCAGCGTGAAACCCGTAACACTGTGATCGAAGGATGCCGCGTCCCAACCCTTAGTGGTGTGGCACGTGGAACAGTTCGCCGCCGCGAAGGCCGCGCCGGACGATGAGTGCACCGGATTATTCGTCTGCTGCCAGGTGGTCAAGTGACACTGCGAATTTCCGCAGTCGGTAGGGGCGATCATCAGTGCGTAGTTGTTATTGATGTGGCACAAATTACAGGCGACAGAAGCGTGGCCGTTGGTCAGCGGGAACCCAGTCGCATTGTGATCAAACACTCCCGCGGACCACGTGGTGATTGGATGGCAGGTCGCGCAGGCTGAGACCGTGATCGGGAATCCAGCGGTGACGTGATTGGGCACGTTGCCGCCGATGGTCGTGGTGCTCTGAAACGCCGCCTGGTGGCAGCCGTAGCAATCCGTCGAGTTCAGCGTGTAGTTGTTGTTGACGTGGCACGCGGTGCAGGGCGTCGGCGCCGGAGACATGTGCGTTCCCGTCAGCGTGAACCCGGTCGCGCTGTGGTCAAACGCCGCGGTGGTCCAACTGACCGTGGTGTGGCAGGACGAGCAATTCCCCACTGCGAAAGCCGATCCCGAAGTGGAGTGCACGGGATTGTTGGTCTGCTGCCAGGTGGTCAGGTGGCATCCGGAGTTACCGCAGTCGGTGGGCGCGATCGTCAAATTATAGTTATTGTTGATGTGGCAGAGCGAACAGGCCACGTTCGCGTGCCCATTCGTCAGTTGAAATCCCGTGGTGCTGTGATCGAAGATCGCCGTCGTCCAACTGACAGTGTTATGGCAGGTGGAGCAGTTTGCCGCCGCGAACGCCGATCCCGCGGAAGGATGCACCGGATTATTGGTCTGCTGCCAGGTGGTCAGGTGGCATCCGGAGTTTCCGCAGTCGGTGGGCGCAATCGTCAGATTGTAATTGTTGTTGATGTGGCACGAAGCGCAGGCGACATTCGCATGTCCGTTCGTCAACAGGAAACCGGTTGTGCTGTGGTCGAACTTGGCATTCAGCCAACTGTCAAACGAGTGGCAACTGCTGCAGTTGGCCGCCGCGAACGCGCTGCCCGCCGACGGATGCACGGGATTTGTGGTCCCTTGCCATTCCGAAAGATGGCAGGACGAGCAGGCCGTCGAAAGCCCCAGGTAGTTTCCTACCGCGGCATTCTTGTGGCATTCCGCGCATTCCACTACGGCGTGAGCGCCGAGCAACGGAAACCTGTTGAAGTGCTGCTGAATCGACTGCACGGACACCTGCCAGCCGAGCACCGTGTGGCACTGCGCGCAATTCGCGCCGAATTGCGCGCGGTGAATATCCGCGTGACAATTGGCGCAGTTTTTTCCGACGTCCGTAAAAACCGGCTTGGTGTGGCATCCGGTGCAGGAAACTTTTTCATGCATGCCCCGGAGCGGATACCGCGTAGTGTCGTGATTGAATTCGGGAATCGCGCGAATCGGCGCCCAGCTTGAATTGGTATGGCAATTTTCGCAAGGAATCGTGAGCGGTCCGTGCGGACTTCGGCGAGGTTGCCGCTGGGCGCTTATCGGGCTGCCCCAGGAGAAAGCAAGCACTACCAGGACGAATAAACTACCGGCTTGAGCTACACGTGAAATGACTGCCCCCTAGTGCGCTAGCGAGCTCCGACCCTCATCCAAAAGGGGTGTCCGAAATAGTAAACTTCCAACGTCTCTCACTCTACTGTGCTGAGGGACAGAAGAGGGACCTGTACTTTTGCCCTAAAACCATCGTGAAGCCCTCCGAACCCGGTACAGCCATACGACGTGATTGGAAGCTTTGAATCGCTTTGAAGATTTTTGGTTGCTCTGTTTGTGTATTACCTATCGGTTAGAGATTGGCAGAGATTAGATTAGAGAGAATAGAACTATAGCGGCCTGGAATCGGCGCCGTGACAATCCGCACAGTTCTTCGGAGTCGGCTTGTAGAAAAGCACAGACTTGTCCTGAACGTCACGCTGCAGCGTGTGGCACAGCGGACAACCCACATTTGCGTGCGCGCCTGTCAATGGAAATTGAGTGCGCTTATCGTGGTCAAACGTGGAAGGCTTCCAGCGCTGGTCCACATGGCACTCGGCGCAGCGGGTAACTCCATCCTTGGCGGCAAATTGCGCGCCGTGCGGATCGCTGTGACAAGACTCACAATTGGTGGGCGCACCCTTGAACTGAATTTCGTGAGAGCCAGGCTGCGCTTTGTGACATTCGTCACACGCGACTCCACGATGCCCGCCGAGTAACGGGAATTTTGTTTTGGAGTGGTCAAAGCTGCGGATATCAATCCAGGATTTTGTGGTGTGGCACGCTTCGCAGCCCAGTGCTGTTCCATCCGCGCGCTTCTGTGCCATGCGTTCTTTAAATTCTCCCTTGTGCGGGTCCATGTGGCAGGCGGCGCAGGTGCTCTCATTGAAATGGAACGGCAGAATCTTGTCCGTTCGTCCCCCGAGGCCCACCTTGTGACACTCGGCGCACGCCACCGCAACATGTGCTCCGGTCAGCGCGAAGCGCGTATTTTTGTGTTTGGCGATGCTGAACGTCGAGCGATGGAAATCTTTCACCGTGTGGCAATCCTCACAGCGATTCTGGTAAGGAGCGGCGGCAAATTGTTTATCGTGCGCGTCCTGGTGGCAATCGGCGCATGCCGTGAATTTCACGTTGTAGACCGTGTCCTTGCCGGCAGGCGTGTGACATTTGTCACAAGCAACGGCGGCATGCTTCCCCTCGAGCGGATAGTGGGAGTTCGCGTGTTCCTTCACGCCAAACAGCGACGGCTTCCAACCCTCTACTGTATGGCACTCCGAACATTCACCCTTGCTCGCTCGCGCCTGGAATTGCCCTTTATGAGGATCGGGCGAATGGCAACCCGCGCATTGGGCAAAGACCAGAGGTTTCTTGAAATCGCCTCCGGCGTGACAATCGGTGCAGGCGACTTTTAAATGCATGCCTACGAGCGGATATTTCGTCTTCGAATGATCAAACTGCATGGATGCGCTGATCTTCTTCCAGCTCGCCGTCGTATGGCACGATTCGCACGTGCCCTTGAATGCTCCGCGGTGCGGATCGCTGTGGCAATCGTTGCAGGCTGCGAACGGAATACCCGTGAATTTGGCCGTTTTCTCCGGTCCGGTCGTAAGGTGGCACTTTTCGCAGGCCACCTGGGCATGCATTCCGGTCAGCGGGTACTTAGTCTTGGAATGGTCGAATTGTTTGGCCTGCTTCCAGTCCGTCACATTGTGGCAGCGTTGGCAATCGGCGCCTAATTGGCCTTTATGCACGTCCTCATGGCAGGTGGCGCATTCCTGCGAAAGCCCCATGAACGAAGCCGTCAGATTCTTGTTCTGAATGAGCGCGCGCTGCGCCGGAACCATATGCGCCGGCGTGTGGCACTTCTCGCAAGCAACCGCCGCGTGCTTTTCGATGAGCGCGTATCCAGCCTGACGATGATCGAACTGCTTCAGCGACGGCTCCCAATGCACCAGCGAAAAATCCTCGCCGTTGTGTTCCAGGTGGCAGCGCACGCAATCGCGGCCGTTGGGATTCTTCATGCCCAAAAGGGCGTGGTATCCCTTGTGAGCAGCAAGTCGGTCAGCAATTTCCTTGTGGCATTCCAGGCACTTGAAGGTTGGTGCGCTGGTTCCGAACTGGTGGCACGTATTGCACTGCGTCGAGCCGTTGAGGGACTGGTGCGCTTTGGAGAGAGGTCCAGGCGAAATCTGGGCCTGAGCGCCTGCCGCGCAGAGAAGGAGTCCGCTGAGTACCAGCAGGGAGCCGAGGAGTTGGCGCACTCTGCCACGGACGGTTCCAACACCACCGTGAGTCGCTCCTGAAAAGGAAAAAGCCACGAACCCCCTCCGACGAACTACGCAAACACACGGCGACGGCCGCGAAACTGATTCCACGTTAGCACGCGCGATGTTTTATGAATTGCTAACCCGAACGGCGTGTGCCCATCCAAAAAGCTGTTCGAAAGGCCAGTTGACGAAGAATGGACCAGCGGCGGGTGACGGCCGTCACCTTCGTGAGTGACCGCGGATACAGCCGGGGCGAGAAAAAATCGCTCATCCTTGAGTTTGAGGCACTGTGAGGCAATGCAAAGGTCGCGCCTCAAGGCAGTGAAATTCGCAGAGCCAAGCCCGGAGGTTCCGCATGCAAAAGACTAGAGTCGTGCTCATTGCGCTGATGGTGTTCGTTCTGTTGGGTTCTAGCGTGGCATTCGCGCATCACGGCACGGCCAACTATGACACCAACAAGTCGATCACCGTAAAAGGCTCAGTGACCAGCTTCCAGTTCATCAATCCCCACGTGTTGATCGCTCTGGACGTGAAAGACGACAAGGGTGTGGTGAACTGGCAAGGAGCTCTGACCAGCCCCAACCGTCTAACACGCACCGGATGGAATAAAGATTCGCTCAAGCTGGGCGATGTGATCTCGCTGAGTGGTTTCCCGTCGAAAACGGGTGCGCCGGAAATCTGGATTCAGAAGGTCGTAATGGCCGATGGCCACGAACTGGCCACGGACGGTGGGAACTGACTCGTGGGCGCCGCTGAATTCATTCACCATCGAAGCCCGCCGCAAACCGCGGACTTCGACGCGAATCGCAAGAGCTCAAATTAATTCGGAGCCGGCGAAAAAATACCCCAGCTCAAACGCCGCCGTCTCCGCAGCGTCCGAACCGTGTGTGCAATTGTTGCCGATGCTGGTGCCAAGGTCGCGCCGAATCGTTCCCGGCGCGGCCTTGGCGGTACGGTGGCGCCCATGGTGTCCCGCCATTTCAAAATCGCGCCTTCCGCTTCAAGTGCCAGCACGACGACTTTACCGGAGCTCATGAAATCGGTCAGTTCGCCAAAGAAAGGCCGCGCCGCGTGCACGGCATAAAAGCCTTCGGCTTCCTTTTTCGTGAGCCGGATCGATTTGACGGCCACGATCTGAAAGCCGGCCTTTTGAATCCGTGAAACAAATTTCACCGGAGAGTCCACGCCCAAAAGCGTCCGGTTTAATGATTGCCAGCGTACGTTCGATCGCCATTCAATATTTCTCCATTTGTGTTTGCGGTTTCGTTCAAAACTTTCCGCTGCGTTCCTACTTTTTGATCGCTGCCGCCAGCGTTACGCCAATATCCGCCGGACTCTGAATCGTCAAAATACCCGCCGCGGCCATGGCTTTGTACTTCTCCGCCGCTGTTCCGGCGCCGCCACTGATGATTGCGCCCGCGTGGCCCATGCGGCGCCCCGGAGGCGCGGTTTGCCCGGCAATCAAATCCGACCACCGGCTTTCTTCACGTGGTCTTTAATGTAGGCGGCGGCCTGCTCTTCCGCGTCGCCGCCGATTTCTCCGATCATCACGATGGCCTGCGTTTCCGGATCTTCGTTGAACAGCTTGATGGCGTCGATATGCGTCGTGCCGATAATCGGATCGCCCCCGATGCCGATGCAGGTGGACTGCCGATGCCAAGCTGCGTCAACTGATGCACGGCTTCGTAGGTCAAGCGTTCCGCTGCGGCTCACCACGCCGATGTTTCCCTGCTTATGAATGCGCCCCGGCATGATGCCCATCTTGCATTTTCCCGGCGAAATAATTCCCGGGCAATTCGGCCCGATCAGCCGCGTCTTGAATTTTTCACGCCGCCGCCACGCGGACCATATCCAGCGTGGGAATGCCTTCGGTGATGCAAACGACGAGCGGCAGTCCCGCATCGATTGCTTCAAGAACAGCGTCCGCGGCAAACGGCGGCGGAACAAAAATAATCGATGCATCCGCGCCGGTTTCCCGCACCGCTTCGAAACGGTATTGAACACCGGTACGTTCCGTGCTTCGCGCCGCCTTTGCCCGGCGTGACGCCGCCGACGACCTTGGTGCCGTATTCCATCATCTGCTCCGCATGAAAACTGCCTTCGCGCCCGGTAAGGCCTTGCACCACGACGCTTGTTTTTTCGTTTACCAGAACGCTCATCGCGCACCTCCCGCCAGCGCAACGATTTTTCCGCGCCGTCTCTTCATATCCTTGGCGATCGTGAGTCCCAGACCCGAATCGCGCAAAATTTCCTGTCCCTTTTCCACGTTGGTGCCTTCCATGCGCACCACGACCGGAAGTTTAAGATTTCAATTCCTTGGCAGCGGCCACCACGCCCGATGCCAGCACGTCGCAGCGCAGAATTCCGCCGAAAATATTGATGAACACGCCCTGCACACTGGGATCTTTCACCAGAATCTTGAACGCGTTCTTCACCTGCTCGGCGGAAGCCCCTCCTCCCACATCCAGGAAATTCGCGGGCGACCCGCCGGACAACTTGATAATGTCCATCGTGCTCATGGCCAGACCCGCGCCATTGACCATGCAGCCGACGTTGCCGTCCAGCTTGATGTAATTCAGTTTGTAGTTGGATGCTTCGACTTCCAGCGGATCTTCCTCGTTCAAATCGCGCAATTCGCGGGAGGTCCTTGTGGCGGTATAGCGCGTTGTCGTCAAAGGCCATTTTGGCGTCCAGCGCCACCAGCTTTCCGTCGCCGGTCACAATCAGCGGATTGATTTCCGCCAGCGACGCGTCGGTTTCCAGAAACGCGCGATACAGCGCCTGCAGAAACGGTGCCGCTGCGGCGGCCGCGTCTCCCGAGAGGCCCAAGCCAAAAGCCAGTTTGCGCGCCTGATAGGGCTGCAACCCGGTGGCCGGGCGAATCGTTTCGCGCAAAATCAGCTCGGGATTCTTGTGCGCTACTTCCTCGATTTCCATGCCGCCGGCCGTGCTCGCCATGATCACCGGCGCGGCCACGGCGCGATCCACCAGAATGCTAAGGTAAAGTTCGCGCTTGATGTCCAGCCCTTCCTCGATCAGCAATCGCTGCACGATGCGCCCGGCGGGGCCGGTCTGCGGCGTCACCAGCTTCATTCCCATGATGTTCTTTGCCAGCTCAGCCGCTTCCTCCGGCGACTTCGCCAGCTTCACGCCGCCCGCCTTGCCGCGGCCGCCGGCGTGAATCTGCGCTTTCACCACCACGATTTTAGTTCCCAACCGCTCGGCCACGGCGCGCGCCTGGTCCGGCGTGGTAACCATCTCTCCGCGAGGCGTCGGTACTCCGAACCGCCGGAAAATTTCTTTTGCCTGATATTCGTGGATCTTCATCGTCCGTCCATCAGTGCTAGAATTTAGCTACATTGGAAACTTTAGAGTTTATAGGGAACAATCGAACCGGGCAAGTCGAAAGGACCGAGGTGCGTTCGCAGCGTATGCCGATTCGGAACAACGCCATGGTGTCTTCTCTGCCTTTATTGCCCGTCCTTCGGGGCGTGAGGCCTGTCCGCGCATGATCCATTCGCTCATCAAAAAAGTCGAAGCTGGATCGGATCTTTCACGCCAGGAAGCCGACCTGGCAATGGAGGAAATTCTTTCCGGTCGCTCGGACGAAGAGACGATCGTTGAGCTTCTCACCGTTTTGCGCGCCAAAGGTGAAACGGTTGGCGAACTGGTCGGTTTCGCGCGCGCCATGCGGCGGCATGCAACGCCGGTTTTCGCGAACGGTTCGCGCCCGGAAGAATTGCTGGTGGATACCTGCGGCACGGGCGGCGACTCCTCGGGGACGTTCAACATCTCGACGGCTGCGGCGTTCGTCGCGGCTGGAGCGGGCCTACACATCGCCAAGCATGGCAACCGCTCCATTTCCTCGAAATGCGGCTCAGCCGACGTGCTCGAAGCGCTGGGTATGTCTCTCGACGTTTCGCCGGAAAGCGTCGGCGTTTCGATTCGAGAAATTGGAATCGGATTCTTGTTCGCGCCCGCGTTGCACACGGCCATGCGGCACGCCATGCCCGCACGCCGGCGTCTCGGACGCACCGTATTCAATTTGCTCGGCCCGTTGACCAATCCTGCTGGGGCGCGTGCGCAGGTGGCCGGCGTTTTTTCCGACAAAGTAGTGGAAAAAGTAGCACTCGTGCTCAGCGAACTGGACGTCGAGCGCGCGTTCGTCGTCCACGGAGCGGGCGGGTTGGACGAAATTTCCCTGTGCGGCGAAACCACCGTGGGTGATGTGCATCACGCCACCGTGCAAATCTATCAGGTCACGCCCGAAGATTTCGGTTTGGAGCGGGCGCCTCTCGAAGCGATTGCCGGCGGCGATGCCGAGCACAATGCCGGCCTTATCCGCGCCATTCTCTCCGGCGAAAAAGGGCCGCGCCGAGACATCGTTGTCGCCAATGCCTCGGCCGCAATTGTGGCCGCCGGACGCGCCGCCGATTTCCTGGAAGGGGCGCTCCTCGCCGCTCGATCCATCGATTCCGGCGCCGCGCTGACGAAACTTGAAGCATTGATAGCTTTCACGCCGAAACTGTAGCCCCTTGACCAACGGTACATTCCGTCGAATAATTGCTTCCGCTGTCGCGACACAAAACATGCCAAGCTACTCTCACAGCAAACTCGCGTCCTACCAGCAGTGCCCGCAGAAGTACAAATTCCGTTACATCGAAGAAATTCCTCCGCCCATCCGCAGCATCGAGCTGCATCTTGGTGACTCCGTCCACCGCGCGCTGGAAAAGCTTTACGCCGACGCCAAAAACGGCGAAATCGCCTCCGTGGACGATCTGCTGCTCAGCTTTCAGCAGAAATGGGACCAAGGATTCTCGCCTGAGCTGCGGATTGTTCGGTCGCGGACGACGGCACAGACGTACCTGGAATTGGGCCGCAAGATGCTGATGGACTATCACTGGACCTTTCACCCGTTCACCGAATCCACCACGCTGGAGTTGGAAGAGAATTCCTCTTCCCGCTTTCCGAGAAACATGAGATTCGCGGAATAATCGACCGCCTGGCGCGAAACTACGATGGGACGCTGGAGATTCATGACTACAAAACCTCGCGACGACTCCCCAATCCCGAACAGGTCAGCAGAGACGTGCAACTATCTCTATATGAAATCGCCATGCGCCATCGCTGGCCGGAGACCCAGCGAATCTCACTGATCTGGCATTACCTGGCATTCGATAAGGAAATCAGGATTACCAAAAACTCGGGAAGAATTGGAAATGGTCAAACTGAACACGCTGCGGTCTATTCAACGGATTGAAGCGGCAACCTCATTCCCCACTTTTGTCACTCCCCTTTGCGATTGGTGCGAGTACAAGGAAATTTGTCCGGCCATGAAGAAGCACGCGTGAAGAAAAAACAGATACGGCAAGCGCCGGCTACACGGAGAGGAAGTTGCGCAGGAGTTGCATGCCCACGTCGGTAAGCACGGACTCGGGATGGAATTGCACGCCTTCCACGCGCATGGTCCGATGGCGCAACCCCATGATGATGCCATCGGTTTTCGCGGAAATCTCCAGCTCCGCGGGAAATGTTTGCTCTTCGACGATCAGCGAGTGATACCGCGTGGCTACAAAATCCTGCGGCAAATCCTTGAAGATGGTTCGATGATCATGATGAATGCGGCTGGTTTTTCCATGCATGATTTCAGGCGAGCGGATGACCTTGCCTCCAAACGCGCGGCCGATTGCCTGGTGTCCAAGACACACGCCAAGAATCGGAATCAGTCCCGAAAATCGCTTAATTACGTCCACGCAAATGCCCGCATCCTCGGGGGTGCCAGGACCGGGAGAAATGACGATGCGTTCCGGTTTCTTGGCCGCGATCTGGTCGAGGGTGATTTGGTCGTTGCGGATCACTTGAAGCTTCTCGCCCAACTGGCCGAGGAACTGCGCCAGGTTGTAGGTGAACGAATCGTAGTTGTCGAGAAGCAGAATCATCGTAATCGGCTCAATTCCAGATTCTCCGCGGCGGTACGCGAACACACCGCCACAATCGGAAACCTCGACTGGAAAAGATAATTATAGGGTCAGAGGATAGGCGGGACAAATCAGCGCGCTGCCCGCATGGTGTCCGGATCGGGTTCTTCTCCATCCTGCGCGCATTTACGGCGCGTATCGGAAACGAAATCGTCCAGCTTGCCCTGATCGCGCATCTGAACGATCTTATCGATGTAAGGCCAGCGCGAATCAGGGTCGCCCTTTAGGATCGACTGGTAGGCCTTCAACGAGCCGAGCAGGCCCGCGGTTGCGACGGCCTGTTCATCTTTCACCTTATCCGGGTGCTCGATCATGAACGCGGCGCTCGAGATGATCATCTGCCTGACAATTTCCTTGGAATGGCCGCGTGGCGGATTCGGCATTTTGCCGAAATAATCGAAGCAGACATTCACAGTGATGTCCGGAATATCCACGATCCATTGGATGACCCAATCACGATTGTCCTTGGCTTCCTTCGCCAGTGGATCGTCTTCCAGTTGATGCGCGACTTTCACCGCCCGGGCACGCTCTTCGGTTGTGGACGGCCCGCGCTTCTGCGGTTCCTGCTGGGCGCGCGCCACCGGGGTGACGACAAACCCTATTAAAAGAGCGGCAACAGCGATGGCCCGAATAGAGTGCGCCCTCATCATATGCTCCCGGTGACAGCGGCCACAGAAAGGCCCGGTTCACCTGCAAATGTAATATTACACGAATTTGGCGGGTAGGACGCAGTGGGGTGGTTTCAGCCTTTCCGATTTCGATGTCACCATTCTCAAGTTTGATCCCGACAAGTTGAGTCCCAACCTACGGAAGCGCCGCCCGGTTAGAACGTGTACAATGACGTAGAACTGAAACTCTTCGGAAAACGCCCATGGCAAAATTTGAAAAACATATCTTCATTTGCACCAACCAGCGGCCAGACGGCAATCCCCGGGGCTGCTGCAATCCCTCCGGCAATGCCGAACTCCACAGCGAATTCAAAGCCAAGCTAAAACAACGCGGCATTCCCAACAGCAGAGTTCGCGCCAACAAATCCGGATGCCTGGATCAGTGCGAAGTCGGCCCGACGGTGGTGGTCTACCCGGATGCAGTCTGGTATGGCGGCGTGACCCCCGCGGATGTAGAGGAAATCATCGAGTCGCACATTATCGGCGGCCGTCCCGTGGAACGGCTGATCATTCCGGACTCGGTGCTGAACAATACCCAGAAAAAAGTCTAACGCTTTCAAGTGGCGCAGGCTTCAGCCTGTGGGATTTTGGCCTCGCAAAAACAAAACCCGCAGGCAAACCTGTCGGACTTTTGCCAGGCCGACGCGAAATTAATACAGAAGCTCGCGTAGCCGAAATCCCGCCGCGCATTGACACTCCCCCATCGTCGTCGTAGTCTCGCGCCACGCTCATGAAGCAATTCAAATCTGACCGGATCGGGAGGTCTCGTTGAAGCTACCGACTTTTCTTTTCCTGCTGTCCATTCTGTTCGCGTCGCCCCTGCTCGCGCAACAAAATATTCCGGAATTAGCATTCGACTCGGTACCGGATTTTTTCAAACTTCCCCCCGGAATGAATTTCGGAGAAGTTCCCGGCGTGGCCGTCAATTCCAAGGGGCACGTCTTCGTGTTCACGCGCTCAAACAGCGCCAACGGGCCGGCGTACGCTCCGGCGGCGGCGCAGCTTTTCGAGTTCGATGCCGACGGCAAGTACTTGCGTGAAATCGGCAAGGGACTCTACGCCTGGTCCGAAGCCCACAGCGTGCGCATCGACAAGGATGACAACATCTGGGCCATCGACAAAGGTTCGGACATGGTCATCAAGTTCAACCAGGCCGGGCGCGTCGTTTGGGTGTTCGGACGAAGGCTGGAGGGAGCCGAAGACGACACCAAGCCCTGGGGCCATCCCAATCCCCCGCTTCCAGCGGTCGACGGACTCTTCCGCCAGCCCACCGACGTGGCCTGGGATTCCGACGGCAACATCTACATCACCGACGGGTACGTTAACTCACGAGTGGCAAAGTATGACAAGAATGGCGACTGGGTGAAATCCTGGGGCGAAAAAGGCACCGCGCCCGGACAATTTCGCTTGCCGCACGCCATCGTCGTGGATCGCAACAACAATCTCTACGTCGGAGATCGCACGAACCGGCGCATTCAGGTGTTCGATACGGACGGTAAATTTCTGCGCATGTTCACCATCGATGGCCTCCCGTTCCCGGAACGCACGCGGTGAATGGCAATACACCAACCGGCGAGCGCCTGGCCGCCGTCAGTGGCGCGCCCAATTCGATCTGCATCACTCCCGGCGCGAATCAGGTGCTCTATGTGGGCGAAACGACATTCCCGGGGCGCATCTTCAAGGTGTCGCTCGACGGAAAAGTGCTCGGCGTAATCGGTCGATCGGGGCGCCAAATCGGACATTTCTCTGGCGCACACCAACTGGCCTGCGCGTCGGACAATGTGATCTACGCCGCGGAGACTTCCAACTGGCGGGTGCAGAAATTAATCATTCACACGCAGAAAACCAACTAGCCGGCTGAGCAGATCCGATTCCCGGCCGTGCGAAAAGCGTTCTGCCTTGTCAATTTGAGCGCAGCCACGAACCTCTCTTCGATTTCCAGGAGGGGAAGAAAATTATGTTGCTTCGCACAGAACGTCAAAGTTTTTCGTTTGAAGGTGACCGTCAGATGCAAATTTCAACGGACGTATACTTCAACCGTGGCGATTTTTGTGTGACCCGCATCGTCCCCGACGGTCAGCGTGTACTTAGTAGTCTTGTGCGGCGACACGTGAACACACCGGCTGAACGCCGGCCACACTGGCTCTTCGGTTGACGGCTCGATCGTTACGGATTTCGCGTTAGACACGCTGTAACAAAGAGAGGTCTTTTCCCCGGCAGCAACGGTCGCCGGATTCGCGGAGTAGCTAAGAATGTCGAAGCGGTTTCCGCCCATGGCCTCAAACGTCTTCTGATCCTGCGAGCGCTCTTTTTCCGCGGCCCGGTCTAGAATGGCCTGGTTGGCTTCCCGGCGCGCGTAGAACACCCATCCAACGTAAAGCGCAACGCCAACAAAAGCCACCAGCGACACAGCGACGTATGTTCGAAGCCCGGTGCGACTTTCGAAAGAAGGATCATTCAGCATAGCGCTCACTGGCGTGCCACGGTTTCTGGCGGCGCGTTTCGCGGGCAGGTCGGCGGATCGCCACCGTGGCAAGATCTCCGCGCGATACACGAGCTTGAGCCGATCGCCCGCGAACTGCTGGAAATCGGCTACTTCGCTACTTCCTGCGGAGCTTCGATTTCGGGCCGCCCGGTGCGGGATCCAGCCCATCGTGCGCGAATTCGAGCGCCGCAATCAGCGCGCGAGCCTTGTTCACGGTCTCCCGTATTCCTTTTCGGGCACCGAATCCGCCACCAGACCCGCCCCGGCCTGCACATAGGCTACGCCCTTTTTTACCACCATGGTGCGGATGGCGATGCAGGAATCCAGATTTCCAGAGAAGTCGAGATAAGGATCGCTCCGCCATAAATGCCGCGGCGCGTAGGTCGAGTTCGTCGATAATTTCCATGGCGCGAACCTTCGGCGCGCCGGAAAGCGTACCCCCCGGAAAGCAGGCGCGAGCGCATCGAAGCAGTCCACATCTTCGCGCAAGTTCCCCCGCAAACTGGAAACCAGATGCATCACGTGCGAATAGCGCTCCACAAACATCAGCTTCTCAACGCGCACCGTGCCGTACTCGAAACCCGCCCCAGATCGTTGCGCCCCAGGTCAACCAGCATAATGTGCTCGGCCGTTCCTTGGGATCGGCGGCGATTCGCTTCCAGCGCGCCAGTCTTCTTCTTCATCCGCCGCGCGGGCGCGTCCCGGCGATGGGCCGATAAAAGGCATCGCGGCCCTGCACCTTCACGCAGCATTTCGGGGGAACTGCCCACGACCGCCAAATCGTTCAGCTTGAGAAAATACATGTAGGGCGACGGATTCACGACACGCAGCGCGCGGTAAATCTCAAATGGGTCGGCGTCAGTCTGCGGCGGAAAAACGCTGGCTGATCGCCACTTGAAAAATATCGCCGCGCGGATGTATTCCTTGGACTTGTTCACCGCCGCTACAAATTTGCGCGCGAAAAATTCGACACCACCTTCAGCGGGCGCGGTTTTCTGCGCCGGGACGTTCCGCCGCAGCGGCGATATCCAGGCGGCGGCGCGTCGTGCGGATTTCGCGTATTGCTTGATTGTATTTCGTGCGCAGGCTGCCCTCGCCGTCGATGAAAACGTTGCGCACAATCCAGACTCTGTGCCGCACGTGATCGAACACCACCAGCCCTAGAAAAAACATCATCACCGCGTCATCCATTCCAACATCGTCGCGCGTGGTGTCCGGGATGCGCTCGATCAGCCGCACCATATCGTAGGCAAAATATCCGATCGCTCCGGCAACGAGCGGCGGCAGTCCGGGCACGCGCACAGGCTTATAGCGTTCCACGCGATTCCGCAGATAATCGAGCGGATTTTCCTGCACCCAGGATGTGCGGCTATCGCTTTCCAAAACGCAGGCGCCATTCACGTAGCGAAATACTTCGCTGGGGTTCGCGCCCACGAATGTGTACCGCGCGATTTTTTCTCCGCCCTCCACGCTCTCCAGCAGGCAAGCATAACGCGCATTCCGCGCCAACCGCAGATAGGCGGAGACCGGGGTCAAGGTATCGGCCGTAGATGTGTCATACACCGGGACAAGATTTCCCTGTCGGGCCAGCTTGCAAAAGGTTTTGAAGTCAGGCTGAATCATAAGTTTGTAGTTGCTTCCGGTGGCGCACGCTTAAGCCTGTGGAACTTGGTCCTTGCCAGGACAAACACCCCAAGCTGAATCGAGCGCCACGAATATTGCCGATCAGTTTGCCGGCCCTCTAGATTTTTCATCCCGGCCGAAGCGCCGCGACCAACGCACCGCGCATGGCGTTTTCCGGTGCGCGCTCCCCGGTCCAGATTTCATATTGCGCAAAACCTTGCGCCAGAAACATCTCCACGCCGGAAATTGTTTCGATGCCCTTGCGGCGCGCCGGCTCTAGCAATTCCGTCTCCAGCGGGCGGTAAACCATATCCATGACAACGGCAGTTTAGTTCTGCAGCAGCGAGTGGCGACCCGCCGCGCGGGTACATTCCGATCGGCGTGCAGTTCACAATGGCATCGAAAAATTCCTGCCGCCAGAGCGCGCGCGCTTCACCGCCTGTCCGCCGACGGCCCGCGCCAGCGCTCGCGCCCGTTCCGGACGCCGCGCGCAAAAGCACACGATCGAGCCCGCCTGAGCCAGAGCAAAGGCCGCAGCCCTCGCGGCGCCTCCCGCCCCAAACAACAGCACGCGGCTCCCGGCGAGACGCAACCTCTGTTCCATGCTGCGCAGAACCCCGACGTAGTCCGTATTGTACCCGTACAACCGCCCCCCGCCACGCACCACCAACGTGTTGACGGCTCCGATCCGCGCCGCCAGCGGATCGCAATCATCGAGTGATCGTAGAATCGTCTCTTTATGCGGAATCGTGATCGAGGCACCCGACACTCCAAATCCCCGGATTGCGCCGAGAAAATCTTTCAGGTCACGAACCAGAAACGGAACAAACACCGCGTCGAATTTCCGCGCGCGGAACGCAGTGTTATGCAGAAGCGGCGAGAGGGAGTGCCCGATCGGATCGCCGATTACACCGTACACCCGAGTGCGCGGCGTAATTTGGCCGGCGCGGTACAGATCGACCATGGCGTCCAGTGAAAGCTGGCCCGGCGCGGTAGCGTTCTCCACGGCACCGTAAGCCAACACACTGCCCATCCGCAAGGACAGCACGCGCCCGGCGAGTCCGGATTCTCCCATCGGAATCGCCACCAGATTGCGATGCGTGCGCGCCAGTTCGCACACGCGCAGGCTGTCGGCAACCGTGCGGCACTGTGCCGCGATCTTAATGGCGTCTCCGCCCACGTTCTTTAAACCTTGCACGACGGCGGCAAGATTCCGCGGCGTCCCGTGAAAATCATGATGTGACGTCACGATTCGCGCCGGCGCCACTGCACGAACCAGTTCGCCCCGGCGCATGTGCCTTGCGGTTTCAATTTCGACATCGCACCACTGGCAGCCGGAACGCGCCGCTCGCGTCAGAATTTCGATCTGCGCTTCCCGGCTGCCGGAATACCGGCCACCGCCCTCTTTTCGGCGGCAAGTGGCAATCAGTAGCGCACGCGCACCTCTGCGTCGCCGCAAGAAAGAGAGAAACGCGTTCCGTTCTCGCGCGTCGCGCAGGTAGTCCAGACGCAATTCCAGCGTGCGCGTCTTGCGCAGCGCCGATCGGAATTGTGATCTCATCTCGCGCGCCGTCTCCGCCGCAATGACACCGCACACGCGATCCTTGCCAAAAAGACCCTTCAAACGCCCTCCGCACCATGGGAACTAAGCTTTAGGCTTCTAACACGTGGGTGACAAATGTGTAAAGCGCCCCACCACGTTTTCTTGACCCTCAGGAAGGCCGATGCTAGGTTGGATGGACGGCTGTAACCGGTGTGGAGTAGGCAAAAAGTTGGGAGCGTAAGGAGTAGTCTCGATGCCCATGAAGATGAACTATCGCACTCTAAATATTGGACTTAGCTTGGCAATTGGCACCTTCGCTTTGGTCGCTGCCGCGCCAGCCCAGCAGTACGCTCGCACGAGCCCTACCCAGGCCGACATTTATTGCTCTGGGATGATCAGCGCGCAACCGGTTCCCAACGACTCGTACGTCATTTCCGGCGAGAATTCCAGCTACAAGACCACCTTCAGCCCCGATGACCTCGTGTACATTAACCAGGGATCGGAACACGGCGTCAAAGTCGGGGATGAATTCGAAGTGGTGCGAACCATCAACGACGCGATGTCCAAGACGGCGTGGTTCAAATATCAAAACTCCCTGACCCGCGCCATGGGCACAAGGTACGCCGATATCGGGCGGTTGCGCGTGCTTCATGTGGACGCCAAGATCTCCACGACGCAAATGGATGTCAGCTGCGATCCCATGCAGCGAGGCGATCTGGTGCGTCCGTTCGTGGCCCGTCCCGCTCCCCAGTTTCATGAGGCAAAGCTCGATCCGTTCGCGCCCCCGTCGGGAAAGAAGACCGCGATGGTGGTGACCTCCAAGGATTTTATGGTGCTGGGTGGAGCGGGTAGGATCCTGTACGTGAATCTCGGCAGCGCGCAGGGAGTCCAGGTTGGAGATTACTTCCGCGTGTTTCGATATCAGGGTACTCACAACGAAACCGACTATCAGGTTCAGAACTCCGCGTACAAAGCCTACGGCTTTGGGAGCACACCGGTTGCCTATAGCGGGAATGACCTGCCGCGCCAGGTGCTGGGCGAAGGAATCGTGCTGCGCACTGGAACCAATTCCGCAACCGTTTTGCTAACGACATCACGTGACCAGATCTATGTGGGTGATTACGTCGAAGTGGAATGAGCGCGCCAGGAACTTTTGTCAATTCGTAACAAGACAGGGATCTGATTCGCAATGAATCGGATCCCTGTTTTGCTTTGTTGGCAGGCGCGTCGGCCAGAACTGGGTCAGTAACGCTTTAGCGCTTTGCAATCCAGAAATAATTTACGGTTCTTTCTCCGAATAAACTTCCGCGGTAAAACCGAATAGCTCCGTCAGCCCATCGCGCCATGCATCGCGCGGCAATCCTGCCTTTACGCACGTCTCCTCAAGAAATCGCCGGCCGGTCCAGCACCTTTCGGTAGCCACTTGGGGAAGCAAAATCCCTCGATACGGTCCACGAGCAACCAGGAGTCCGTGCCGGCCCACTACAATTTCCTCCGCGAGAATACGCTGTGGTCTGCTCAGAACGGAAATCTCAATTTTCACGTCCGGTATTTCGTCGCCTTGGATCGGACGAAAGCGCGAATCACGCTGCGCGGCGCTGATGGCGGCCCTGGCGACCACATCCGCGAGCGGACCTGGATTTTCGAGCTGACCTACGCAGCCGCGCAGCTTTCGGTTGCAATA
Organism: uncultured Acidobacteriota bacterium; assembly: GCA_963695945.1. Classification (GTDB taxonomy): domain Bacteria; phylum Acidobacteriota; class Terriglobia; order Acidiferrales; family UBA7541; genus Palsa-360. The sequence goes on from CAVOIX010000080.1 coordinate 61,935, forward strand.
TAGGCTTACGAATGCTCCCCCGGGTTCGGAAAGCGCTGCGGGAAAAGGTGGGAAGTCTGGCAGAACATTGTCGACGATCACGCTGGTAATTGCCTGGCGCGCAATCCCTAACAGCGCCAGCCCATCATCATTGGACAGTCGGGACATCCTGAGCATTCTTGCGCCGTTCCAGAATTCTTAGGTGACGACGCTGCTTCACGCTGCCATCGACGCGGCCCCAAAACTTTTGAAAATACTGAAACGCCGAAACTACCGCGCTGCCCACGACCAGCCAGAGCAGCAGGACGCCGAGCGGACGAATGATGGTGTGTTTGGCCGCCAGGATCACCGCGCAAACGGCAATCACCTGCAGCACCATTTTTGTTTTCCCTAGCGCGGATGCGGGAATCGTAAACCCTTCAGCAGAGGCGATATTGCGCAACCCCAGAACCACAATTTCGCGGCCGATAATAATCACGGCCATCCAGCCGGGCACCAAGTGCATTTCCACCAGGGAGATAAATGCCGCCGACATCAACAACTTATCGGCGATCGGATCAAGCAGGATACCGAGCGTCGTAACTTCGCTGCGCCGGCGCGCGTAATATCCGTCCGCCCAATCCGTTGCCGCAGCCGCCAGAAGAATCAGCACACCCCACTCGGCAAAATTAATTACGACTCCGAAAAAGTCGATATTCGGTTCACGGGTCAAAAGGATAACGACAAGCACTGGGATAAAGAAAATGCGAAGAATGGTCAGGCTGTTTGGCAGGTTCATCACGCACCCGGGGGGCTCCCTGCTCCTATTTAGATGTAGCCGCCCAGTCGCAAGGCGTAACACACTATAGACGCGCGGGTGCGACCAGTCAACGATTGCGCAACAAGCGTTGCGGAACCGTTGGAAACACTCATAATCGTTCCGAATGCGGACTCCTGAAACTGTGTACTCATAAACCACTGGTTCCCCGCAAGGCTGTGCAAATCATGGCTTTACAAGCAACCCTCCGGCAAACGACCAAACTGCTGAATGATTCAGCATAAATCGCCACATGATACTGATACCATTATACTTATCTCCACGATGCGCGCCCTCTCGCCCCGCTACCCCGATTTCCATGTCGCATCTCCCTCAGCGTGTGAATCTGATTTCCACAGACATTTCCACACCTGAAGCGGCCCCGGTCACTCCCCGAAATTGCCAGGAATGGCCGCATTTCCATGCTTCTCAGGTCATTTTTCCACTTCTTCCAATCCGGGATATGAAGTTCCGTAGGGCCTTCGGGATTTGGCAGGCAAGACGTTGAATCGGTTCAGGCTGGCAGCACTTTCGTTCCGACTTTTAATTGCCGCGCGACAGACTCCGGGATTTCAGCCTCGATGGCCATTGAGGAATCCTGCACTTCGGAATGCAGCACGCGGCCCAGGGAGTGCACCAGGGCGATGGCGCGCCCATTGGACAGCGGAATCGTGAAGTTCAAATGCAATAGCGGATCCACGGGCATAGCCGCATCAATGCGCGCGAGCAACGCCTCAAGTCCTTCACCCGTCAGCCCGGAGACGCGCGCTGAATTATGATTTCCATTCACGGCTGCCACCTCTTCCGGAGATAGCCGGTCAATTTTGTTCAGGACATGAAGGCGCGGGCGATCCGCGACACCCAGTTCCTTCAGGATTTTTTCCACCTCGGCATCCTGCTCGGTATGCTGCGGATTGGAGACGTCCGTCACCAGCAAAATCAGTGCCGACTCCTGCACTTCCTCAAGAGTGGCGCGAAATGCGGCGATCAATCCGGGCGGGAGGTCGCGAATAAAACCCACGGTATCGGACAGCAGGACGCGGCGATTCGATGGAAGCCGTACGGCGCGCACCGTCGGATCAAGCGTCGCGAACATCTTTGACGAGACAAGAACCCCGGCCCGGCTCAGCGAATTAAAAAGCGTCGATTTTCCGGCATTCGTGTAGCCCACCAGGGCGACCGTGCCGAGCGGCACAGCCTGGCGCGTTTGCCGCCGCAGGGAGCGCTGTTTGCGCACCGCTTCGATGGCCTTGGTAATTTTGCTGATGCGGTCGCGAATCCGGCGGCGATCCGTTTCCAATTTCTGCTCGCCAGGGCCGCGTGTTCCGATTCCGCCTGCCTGCCGGGAAAGTTCCTTGGCGCTTCCGGCGAGGCGCGGCAGCGAGTAGTTCAGTTGCGCGAGTTCAACCTGTAACTGACCTTCTCGGCTGCGGGCATGGCGCGCAAAAATATCCAGGATCAGCTGCGTGCGGTCGATCACGCGGCATTCCGTCCCTTTTTCAAGGTTGCGCAGTTGGGTCGGCGACAGATTACGGTCAAAAACGATGAGCGGCGCGTTATGCAGGTTCGCCTCTATTTTTACTTCCTCGATCTTGCCGCGTCCAATCATGGTTGCGGGATCGATCTTATCGCGCATCTGAAAGATGCTACCCGCAACTTGCGCCCCGGCGCTGCGCGCCAATTCCGCCAACTCTTCGAGCGATGCGCGTTCCGCGTCACTGGCATCAATACCCGGCACATGCGCAGCTCGCTTCAGGCCGACGCCCACCAGGAATACGCGCTCATGGCTTTCTGTCGAGCGCGTGGTCTTCATTCTGGGGCAACGATCTCGAGCAGGTACACTTGAGGAAAATGGAGTAAGCCATTCAGTTTCACCCCGTCATTATACGCCATATCTCCCTTTTTGAAGTCCGCATCCGCTTACCAGTGTGGCGCTTGCTTCGCGAGATCACCATCGCCTGGACCATAGTACGATCGTACCGGGCTCATGTTACTCGCGAGCCATTGGCCTGCGGACGCCCAGCCTATAATCTTTTGGTCGTACCCAAATGGCCAGTACTCTCACGATCGAGGCACACGAGAGGGTCAGGACTCCGCGACGCTGCGCGCGTCACCGAGTTGACGCGCTGATGTATCTTGACTTGGGCCCGGACAACGGGGGCTTTCCAATCAACATCAGCGAGGACGGAATCGCCTTCCAGGGCGTTCAGCCGCTGGCGAAGGACGAAGAGATCCGCATTTCATTGAGGCTGGACGGCTCCGACGAAATGGTTGTTTCCCGGGCCAAGGTCATATGGCTCACAAAGTCAAAAAAAGCAGGCGGTCTGCAATTCATTGATCTGCCGGATTATTCTAGGCGCCTGATTCGCGATTGGATCTCCAGCCAGAAACTGAATGATCCTGACTACCAGAGTACGAGGCTTAAAACCCCGCATGTGAAGTCCGACGCACTACCAGGGCGCTCACCCGCCCCGCCACAAGTCGAGAGGGCAAAACCTAGTCAGGCCGCTGAGAATGTTCCGAACGTTGCGTCGAGCGCTGCGATTCCGCTGGATAATTCGGAGCCCGCAATCGTCTTGAATGAGGCGGCTGAATCCAAATCTGACGGCGCGAAATCCTCGTCTGCGCAGGTCACGAAACAGCCGGCGCGTATCCCGCGGAATCCCGGGATGCAGCCTCGCCTTGCGAAGAGTAAAGCGAAGAGTTGGCGGTCCGGCAAACGGTTTGGATTGGCTGCTGCCACTGTCATTTCGATTCTGTGCGGCGTCACCGTGTGGGTGTTCCGGGGCGACCTTCTTCGCCGGCTCGATGGCACTGGTCCGGTTCGAGGGATTGATTCCGTGGCTGCGCCCGTTGCCCTGGCCGCCGAACAGCAGCCCGCGACGGGGAATTCGGTGGCCACATCGATCGATGAAACTTCGACGTTGAATTCAGGAGAGAGTGAACCAATCGATCTGCCGCTGCCGGCTTTACCAACTGCAAGGAGGCCTGCTCTCAGAAATCTCCTGCCAAATCCCCCGGCAGCGCCAATCGACCATCGGGCAACTGCAACGCTTCCGGCGCCGTCCTCGATCAGCGTCCTCCCCGATAAACCTGCGATTGGATCTACGAAGAGCCCCACGTCGGTTGATGTATCTTCCGCCCCGAATCCAGGCGCCGCGAACGAAGCTGGGGCGACCGCTGCAAAGATGGCAGCGTTAGTACCTACCCCACCGGCTAACTCAATGATTCCGACGGGATCCGTCGAAATCATTTCTGACCCTTATCCATCCATTCGTATGCCGGCGCAAGCGCGGCCATCGCAACAAGGAACCAGTCTTCGTATCGGGCGCGCCGTATCGACGGTCGATCCGCAATATCCCCCAGAGGCGCTCCGGCGTCACATCGCCGGAACGGTAAGTTTGCATCTGGTGATCGGAAAGAATGGAACGGTTGAGACCACCGATGTAGTGGACGGACCAGCGGTGCTTGCCGATGCGGCCGTTCGCGCTGTCCAGCAGTGGCATTATGAGCCCACAATGCTGGGAACTTCGGCCATTGAGGTGGAAGAGGACGTAAGACTGGTGTTTCGACTTTCTAGTTCCTCCGCGGCTGCGAATTAGAAATCTTGCCTGCCCTTGTTCCAGGGCATTGTCAGGGTGACGAAGGACTCATCGGGGGATGATTTCCCGCCGCGGCAATCGCTGCGGCTGTTCCGGCAGCAACTCCACCACCAGCCAAGCCCAGATAAATCCACAGCCGGTTACTTTTGCCGGCGGACCTTGCGGGAACAACTGCGGGTGGCTCGGGAGACGCTTCCAACTCGGCCAGTTGGCCTTCTCCGGAAATCCGCGCTGAGCGGCCCGCCGCCAGTAACAGTCCCGGTGCTTGCTGCAGCGAGATGATTCCGGCATTGCCCGCAGAACAACTCACAAGATACGAACCGTCCGGCATTTTCTCCGTGGTAACAATGGTTCGTTCGTTTCGGTCGGCAGGAACCACTACAAAGTTTCCGGCTCGCACCGATGCTCCAATCGTTGGGCCCACCGACTTTACCGAGATCTTCCCCAATTTCAGTTCAGCGAAGTAACGCAAATTTTCCGTGAAGGCGACGTCACTTTTGGAAAAAATCTGGAAGGACTTATTTTCATTGATGGTTAGAATTGCCATTCCCGTTTCCCCCGTGCGCAGCCTGTCGCCGGAGTAGAGAGTTAGTTCGGAAGGGGCCGGCGAGTCGTTCACGAAAACTTCACCCGTCGAGGCCAGCGAACCGAGTCCCTGCCGCTGCTCCTCGGGCGAAGCACCCTGGGCACCCGCGGATGCGGCGAACCAAAGGAATTGCGGCAAGACTGCCAGGATCAACAACGCAGCCTTGAATACGCTTCGAAGCGCATGAGCGGCCCGCCGAGAGTTCGCCAATTTTCCCCAAGCACCGAAATCCGAATCGATTACATGCAAAGTGGTAATTATTCGCAGAAGAGTAAAATACATAGAAGCGAGCATACTATTTTCTGCATTTTTGCCAAGCGCCGGCCCCGCGCATAAGTACGAATCGGGCAACAGGGGTTGCCCCAGTGCAGAAATGAATGGGCCTGAGGAACGTGTTTTCCGCGGCCGCAGTGTTTCCCGGAAGGTGGCGGCCACCTTGCGCGGTGAATCTCCGAGGGGCATAATATTTTTTTGTCGCTGGGGATCCACATAGAGCACTTATATTCCGCTTTGAATCGAGGCCGTCCGATGGTCAAGCTAAAGGTCAATGGAACGGAGCGCTCCTACGATGGCGACCCGTCGATGCCGCTGCTGTGGTACCTGCGCGATGAACTGCGGCTGACAGGCACCAAGTTTGGTTGCGGAATGTCGCTGTGCGGGGCCTGCACGGTGCACAAGGATGGCAAGGCGGTGCGCGCCTGCATGACGCCCATGTCGGCGGTCTCCGGCGCGGAAATCACCACCATCGAGGGCCTCGGCGCGAACGGAATGCACCCCGTGCAGAAGGCCTGGATGAAGATCAATGTCCCGCAGTGCGGCTACTGCCAGCCCGGCCAAATGATGTCTGCCGCTTCCCTTTTGAAAACCAACAAGAAGCCGACGGATGCGGACATCGATGCCGCCATGTCCGGAAATATCTGCCGCTGCGGGACCTACCAGCGCGTGCGAGCCGCCATCAAATCCGCGGCAGAGGAGCTGGCATGAGCGCGATTCAGAACGGCTCCATTCAAAACGTAAGCAGGCGCGGGTTTTTGAAGGGCCTGGTCTCCGCGGGAGCCTTAGTGTTGGCCGTGCGCATCCTTCCCCAGTCACTGTACGCGGAGGGTTTGCCGGGAAACGCAAAGGTCGATCATGCCGTTTTCAATCCCGGCGTATATGTGGGAATTGATACGGACGGAACGGTCTACATCATCGCCCATCGCTCGGAAATGGGCACCACCAGCCGCACCTCGGTGCCGATGATTCTGGCGGACGAACTGGATGCCGACTGGAAGCGCGTGAAACTGGAGCAGGCCATCGGCGATGAACGCTATGGCTCGCAGAATACCGACGGCTCCCATTCGATACGCGAATTCTACCAACCTATGCGCCAGGCCGGAGCGACCGCGCGCATGATGCTCACGCAGGCTGCCGCCAACCAATGGGGCGTTCCAGTGTCCGAGTGCGCGGCCGATCTGCACACGATCGTCCACACGCCGACGAAACGCCGCCTGGGATATGGCGAACTGGCGTCAGCCGCGGCGAAACTGCCGGTGCCCAAGACGCAGGAATTAAAATTCAAGCCCAAGAGCGCGTGGCGCTATATCGGGAAAGGGTCGCCCAGCTACGACCTTGCCGCCGTCGTCACCGGAAAAGCGGTCTACGGGATGGATGCCCGAATGGACGATATGGTGTATGCGTCCATCCAGCGCCCGCCGGTTCTGGGGGGAAAAGTAAAATCGTATGACGATAAGGAAGCGCTGAAAGTCGCCGGCGTGAGCCAGACGGTCTCCATCGATCCGTTTCAGGGTCCCTGGGGATTTCAGCCGCTCGGCGGCATCGCGGTGATCGCCAAAAATACCTGGGCCGCGTTTCAGGGCCGCAGAAATTTGCAGATCGATTGGGACAACGGTCCGAACGCGAACTACAACTCGGACGAGTACAAAAAACAATTGCAGGAGACCGCGCGAAAATCCGCAAAAGTTGTGCGCAACGTAGGAGATGTCGACGCCACGTTTGCAAGTGGCGGAAAAATCATCGAGGCCGAATATTACGTGCCGCACCTGGCGCACGCCGCAATGGAGCCGCTCGTCGCGGTGGCCGATTTTCGCGACGGCAAAGTAACCGCCTGGGCGCCCACTCAGAATCCGCAAGCAGTTCAGGAAACCGTCGCCAAGGCGCTGGGCATCACCAAGGAAAACGTAATCTGCCACGTGACGTCTGCTGGGCGGCGGATTCGGGCGCAAGTCCAAACCCGATTACGTTGCGGAAGCCGCCATCCTGTCGAAAAAAGTTGGGCGTCCCGTGAAGGTGGTGTGGACGCGCGAAGATGACATCCAGTTCGACTTCTACCACAGCGTTGCGGCCGTGTATCTGAAAGCTTCGGTCGATTCGAACGGAAAACCAACGGCGTGGCTGCAGCGCTCCGCGTTTCCCCCGATCGGCTCCATGGGCGATCCTAAGCTGTATTACGGCGGCGATTTCGAAATGGCCATGGGGTCGACCGACGTGCCGTTCAACGTGCCCAACCTGCGCGTGGAAAACGGACCGGCTGCCGCGCAGATTCGCATCGGGTGGCTGCGTTCTGTCGCCAATATTTACCACGCGTTCGGCGTTCAGACGTTTGCCGACGAACTGGCGCACGCCGCGGGGCGCGATCCTGTTGAATACATGCTCGAGCTGATCGGTCCGCCACGCACCGTTGACATGACCAATGTGAAGAATCCCAACTACGGCGGCAATTATGACGTCTACCCGAACGATACCGGCCGCCTGCGAAACGTTCTGCAAATCGCCGCGGACAAATCCGGATGGGGCAAGCGGAAATTCGGCAAGGGCGCGGGAATGGGAATCGCCGTGCATCGCAGCTTCCTGACCTACGTCGCCACCGTCGTGGAAGTCGAGGTCGATGACAATGGCAAGCTGCGCATCCCGCGCGTTGAGACCGTGGTCGACGCCGGCCTGATCACCAATCCCGAGGCTGCTCGCTCGCAGTTTGAAGGTGCCGCCGTCTTTGGTACCAGCATCGCCCTCAGCGGTTCGATCACCGCGAACAACGGCGCGGTCGTTCAATCGAACTTTGATACCTATCCAGTTGCACGTATGCGGGAAGCGCCCTTACAGACGAACGTGCATCTGGTCGAGAGCGATGCGCCGCCGGCCGGAATCGGCGAACCTGGAGTTCCGCCGTTCATTCCGGCGCTGTGCAACGCCATATTCGCAGCCACGGGAAAGCGCGTGCGCGAATTGCCGCTCAATAAAATGAAGTTGGTTTAGTAGCACAGTCTTCAGCCTGTCTGCTTTTGACTTTTGCGCGCGAAGAGCGGCTGGATCTGGATGTATCCGAATTCAAAACCAGACAGGCTGAAGCGATTCCTACGAATGACGCGATTCCTGCGAGACTTACGCCGCTGCTCCCGATCGTAACTGCTCGCCGATCAGCTGTTCTGCTTCGGCGATAATTTTCGGATCGTCTCCAAATCCAGGGAGCCAGTGCACTAGTGGCTCCTTCCGGAACCACGTAAGCTGGCGCTTGGCGTAACGGCGCGTCGCTTGAGCGATGGCTTTGGTCGCTGCCGCCAGCGCCACCGTGCCCTCAAGATGCGCCTGCAATTCACTATAACCAATAAAATCAAACGGCTTGGAATCTCGCGGCACGCCGCCACGGACAAGGCGCGCCACTTCATCGAGCCAGCCACGATCGAGCATTGTTTGGGTGCGCCGCTCGATGCGGTCATACAGCGAGGCGCGAGCAGGCTGCAGGCCGATCCTGATCGGATGATACCCCTCAAGAGGGGTGCGCCCCGCCCGGTGAACGTCTGAGAGAGAGCGCCCGGTCAGCAAACAGACTTCGATGGCGCGAATCATTTTCGGCCGGTCTCGTGAACCGATGCGCAGCGCCGCTTCGGGATCGAGGCGCCGCAAAACCCGGTGCAGGTATTGCAGGCTGTGGGCGTTGGCTCCGGCTTCCAACCGGGCTCGCAACTCCTCGGATCGCGCTGGGGCGTCGGCTAATCCCTCCAGCAACGCGCGCAGATACAATCCAGTGCCCACCGTCAGGATCGGGAGTCGCCCGCGTTGACGCAGGTCCCCCAGCACAGTGACGGCGCGCGCCCGGTATTCGCCTGCCGTGAACGGAAAGTTCGGTTCCACCAGGTCCAACAAGTGATGCCGAACTCCGCCGCGCTCTTCAACTGTCGGCTTGGCCGTGCCGATATCGAACCCTCGATACACCTGGGTCGAATCGCAGGCCAGCACCTCGCCCTGGACTTTGCGCGCCAAGGCTACGGCGAGAGCGGATTTGCCCGACGCCGTCGGACCCACAATGGCAACCAGCGGCAGCGAAAGGTGTCCGGTCAAGGCATGTTCTTCGGAAGACTCCGGTGAGAGTTTGGCAGCGGCACTCATTGGATACTCGTCAGGCACTAGCGGAGGTAGTTCCAATACCGTACAACCAGATAAGTCAAACCGAGCAGCGCCAGCAGCAGAATCCCCGCCACTTGTGTGCGGGAAGGCTTCACTGGGCGGTCTGTGAGTTCAAGGGAATATTATACAGGAAAATGAACCGAAGCTCGATATAGGGCCCGCTAAAGGCCGAGGGTAGCGGTTCGAAGGGAGTTGAGGCCCTGATGGATGAGGCGGCGGCGCGGTCCAGTGGTTCTTTGCCGGAGCTACCCATCATCACGGGCTCGGCTTCAGGCACCACACCGTTGCGCATGATTCGAAACTGGAGGACCACCTTACCCTGGTCACCCAGCCGAGCAGATTCCGGCATCACGGAATACCAGTTGCGCTTCACGCTGGCCAGCACGCGGGCGATGTACGTGGAGAAATCGACGCCCTCGGTGGGCGTAAGTATGGTCACGGCATTACCGGCAAAGCCCTGTCCCCCGCCTCCACCGCCGTAGCCTCCGCCGCCGGACGATCCCCTCCCGATGGGCCCTCCGGACGTCACACTCTCGGAGCCGCTGCCTTTCATGGCCTCTTGCATGGATTCCTGCAACGCCCGACCTGGAGAAAACTTGGGCAGAACCAGACTCGGAGTCGTCTCCGGTGGAGGCGGCGTTTGCGGCTTGAGCACCGGACTCTCCGCCGGATGCGGCTGGGAAAGCGGGGCCGCCGGGGAAGGCTTCGGAGGCGTGGGATTTTCCTTCGCGGGTTCCGGAGGAGCCGGCGCCATGGGTTGCATTTCGTGAGGGGGGGCCAACTTGCGCAGCAGGCGCGGGTCAACCTTCATGACCGGACTCTTGGGCTGCGGAGAGGGCGGGGTCCTGGTATATCGATTGAGATCCGAAGGAATGTAGAGATCCGTGATATTCCGAGCAATTTCCGCGTCCGTGGGCGGATGATACGGAAAGATTTTGGGAGCGAACAGGATCAGCAGGATGACTACAAAGTGGAACACGATCGAAGCGGCTCTCGCCACGGAGTGCCAGGCTTCGGTACGGTCCTCGATCGGCTTGTTCATCAAGTGGACTTCGCCGGTGGTCAGAACGTCGGGTTCGAGGACGTCGGGCAGATCCTGAATCGCCACGAGCTTCTTGGGTTCAATCTTGGACGCGTGCGCGTCCTTTGGGACGGCGATACGCGAGTCCAGGATCGTCAGCGGTACGTAGTTCGGCGTTTTGCTGACCGCATCGAGCGGCGTGTTCGGCATGTCTCGCGGAACGACAACCGCATCGCCAAGAACTTCCAGCTTGAAATAAGACGGAATTGAAGAATGGGGATCCAGTTCAAACTGCGGCAGATCCCTGGGAACGAGCGTGCGCGCGTCTAGATCCGAACTTGTGCGACGCGGCGGCGCGTCGTCCGCCGACACGACGGGCTTCGCGTTTTTCGGGACTGGAGACTCGGGATCATCGCATTCGCCTGCGGGGTGCTAAAGGCACCCAGTTGGACGCGCCGGCCGTGTTCCAGGATGCCTGCCATTACCTGGTCGGCCAGCTCAAGAGCTTCGGCGGCCAGCCGCGCCGTCCACGACTGGCGCGCGGCGCGTTCGTACGGATTCCAGAAAGGCCCTCAATTCGGCCCGGAGAGGCTCTCCCTCTCTGAGGGTAGAGCCGCAAAATCGAATTTTGGTTGCGGTCCCGGTTCGGCAACCCGCACGCGAAGAGCATCACGCCGCGTGAAATCTACGGAGATGTACTCGTGTTGCTGGAAGAAGCGCATTTTGCGGACTCGTTCCGTGGAAACCCGGCTCGCCGTGACATTGGCCACGGCGCCGGTCGCGAAATCCAGGCGCGCATGCGCGATGTCCACTTTGTCGGTCAGGACGGGAATTCCGATGGCCTTGATGTCCACCACCGGGGCATCAACCAGGGCGAGCAGAATATCCAGGTCGTGAATCATGACATCATACACCACATCGATGTCGAGACTGCGCGGCGTGAAAACGCCCAGGCGGTGAACTTCAAAGTAAAGGGGCCGATTCAGTACCGGCATGACCGCGACGATTGCGGGATTGAAGCGCTCGAGGTGGCCGACCTGTAAAATGCGTCCTGCGCTTGCTGCCGCCGCGACCAGTTCGTCCGCCTCCGCGAGGGACGCGGCCATGGGCTTCTCCACCAGCACGTCGATGCCAAGTTGGAGCAACCGGCAGCCGACGCGCGCATGGGCGACGGTGGGCACGGCAACGCTGGCGGCATCCACACGGCCGACGAGGGACTCGATATCCGTGAAAACTGTGGTGGAAAATTCGGCGGCGATTTGCGCGGCGCGTTCGGCGTTCGGATCGACGATGCCCACCAGTTCCGCATCGGCAAGTTCGCGATACACTCGCGCATGATTTCGCCCAAAATCCCCAGCGCCTACGACGGCAACGCGAACTTTTTGTCCTGATTCAACTCCCAAACTCACATCTTCCCCTGTTTCGCCGCTGGTTCCACCCCTCCGATGGCCTCCAACGGAAATGCTTCAATGGCGATTCCCGCGGCGTCCGCAGCGGCAATTACGCGCGCGCGATCGAATAGCAGTGTACGTCCGGCGTCCATCCCCAGCGCTGTCACCCTACAACGCTGCATGACTTCGACGGTTTTCAGGCCCACAACGGGTACATCGAATCGCATGTCCTGGCGCGGCTTACTCACCTTTACCACCACCAGCGAGTTGCCCTCTACGATGCGGGCAGCGCGCTCGATGGTTTCGTCCGTGCCCTCCATGGCTTCGACGGCCACGCAGGCGCGATCGCGAATCACTACCGTTTGTCCCAGATCGAGCCCGGCAATCTGGCGCGCGATTTCGCGGCCGTAGGCGACGTCCTCCGCCTCATGAGCGTCCGGGGCGCGCCGGGTCAGCACACTGGGCAGGCACCAGCGGCTTCAGGAACGAAGTCGAGTCCACCAGTTTCACGCCTTCGGATTCCAGGACCCGCGCCACGGCGCCTATCAGCGAGTCGGTGTTTTTTAACGGCAGCGATAGCAACAGCTTCGCCAGTTTCCAATCCGGGCGAATCGAACTGAAAATTTTATTGTGTTTTACCTGCCCAGCCATCACCGCGCGGGTGACGCCTTCCTGGTGCAGCAATTCCAACGTGCGCGACAACTCTCCAAGGCTGACCCAATGCAATCGTGAGGCGATTTTTTCCAGCTCGGGAGAAGCTTCTTCTCGAATGGCTATGACGGCCATTTCGATTCCCTGATCGCGCGCCGCTTCCAGGACAAGAAATGGAAATTGTCCGTTCCCGGCAATCAATCCCCATCCCGATGTGGCGTCCGGGGTGGAGGAGGAACGCAGAGGAATGGAAGTAATTCACTTCGTGCAGGCCGCGCTGTGCCGATTCGATAAATTCGACGAAGTTCCCGGACGTCGGGCGAACCGTTCAAGCTGGATGCCGAATTTGTTCCAGCGGCCTGGGTGGTATTGAGCTTGGAGCGCAGCAGCAGGCGAAAGGCGCGTCAATGGTATCCAGAGGCGCATGCGATCGAAGCCGCGGACGCTCCAGTCCAATGAGTGTTGACGCCGTAGCATTTCGTTTCGCGCTCGGTGACCACGCGCGAGAACGGCGGCACGTCCTGGGTGATGACCGTGCAGGCGCCGATATACGCGTAACGTCCCAAGCGGCAAAATTGATGCCCGGACTGAACGCACCCACGTTCACATAGTCTTCGACCCGAGTGCCCGCAATGTCGCGTCATCGGCAAAGAACGGCGTGGCTGCCAACGATGCAATCATGGGCCACGTGCGAATAGGCCATAAAAAAGATTGTCGTCGCCGATCCGCGTAACGCCTCCGCCGCCGGTGGTGCCGCGGCTTACCGTGGAAAATTCGCGAAACCGGTTTTCATCTCCAATGATGACTTCGGTGTGCTCGCCGCCGAATTTCAGATCCTGGGGATCGCCGCCGACGGAAGAAAACGAATCGAAGACGTTCTTGCGCCCGATGCGCGCAGGCCCGCGCACGACGGCCTGCGGCTCCAGAACGCATTCATCTCCCAATGCAACGCCTTCGCCCACGTACGCAAACGGGCCGATCCGGACGTTTTGTCCGAGGCGGGCGCTGGCCGAAACGATCGCCCGGGAATCGATCTCACTCATCGCGAGCACCAACCGTGTCACTAGCGGGCGCGTCGCTGGTCGCTGCTTCCGGCTCGCGATCCACCAGCATGCAGCGCATGATCGCTTCCGCGGCAATGTCACCATTTACGGTAGCCACTGCCTGTAATTTGCAGAATTTGACCTTCCACTTCAGCACCGTGACCTCGATGCGCAACTGGTCGCCGGGGACTACGGGACGACGAAAACGGGCCTCATCCACCGCCGCCAGGTAGAACAGCTTTTTGTCTCGCTCTGGGATTTCCGACAGCAACAGGAGGCCGCCGGTCTGCGCCATTCCTTCGATGATCAATACCCCCGGCATGATCGGCTTTCCCGGAAAGTGTCCCTGAAAAAAACCCTCATTGATCGTGACGTTCTTCAAACTGACGATGCGCTTCAGGCGCTCGATTTCAATCACCGAGTCCACCAGCAGGAACGGATAGCGGTGCGGAAGAATCTTCTGGATGCCCGCGTTGTCGAGAATCATCTTATGTCCTCAATTTTCCCGGCGGCTTGCAAAAATACTTAACCGCGCCCGTTTCGGGCGCAGATGCCTGCGCGGCCCACTGCCAATGTCCGGCTGGGTGTGAGTGTAACCGCTTCCTTGGAATTATATGCGAAACACTGCGTGCCGCAAACGCGGTTCCCTGGACGGTAATGGCATCAATGGAGTTTCGGGCCGGTGGGCGCTTCTCTTCAGGCGTGGCCGCCTGAAGCCGGGGCCACCAGGGCGCGGACCACTGGACGTGGATCAGGGTTGAGTTTGGACCAACGCATTGCTGCTTTGAAATCGCGCGAGCATGGCCTGCGCGGATTCTCGCAAGGCTTTGATCCGGGCGGTCGACGGGTTGTCAGGAGCGACTTTTAGATAGTCGTCAAGATCATCCACCAGCGCCCGATAATCCGCTTGGCGGCTGTGAATGTCGGCAAGCAGAAGGTGCGCTTCAGCAAATTCCGGTTTCAAGCGAAGTGATACGCGAACGCTGTTCTCGGCGTCCTCCAGACGATTCAATCCAAACAGGGCTAATGCCAGATAATAATGGCCGGTCCAGGAATCCGGCGCTAGGCGCAGACCTTTGCGCGTCACCGCTTCCGCTTCGGCAAATTGCTTGTTGGCGTTCAAGATAGCGCCCAGCGCGACGAGCGGGTGCGCATATTGGCCGCCGCTCAGTTCGATCGCCTTGCGAAATGCCTGTTGGGCATCCGTAAGGCGCCACAGCTTCAAGTCCGCGGCACCCATCCGGTCATAGGCTTCGTAATACCCTGCAAACTCCGCGATGGCGCGCTGAAAATGCGGCAGGCTTCCCGCCGCATCCTGTTTCGCCATGCATTCCATGCCCTGCTCGAAGGCACGAAGCGCCTTCGACGGGATGCTCAATTCACGAAGGGAAACGACGCCGGCGGAAGGTTGCAATTGGGCACTCAAGTGGGAAGGCATGCAGATGAATGCCAACAACAGAAAAGCGATCTGGCCTTTAATTCTCATTACGGTGACTCGCATAACGGTCAGGCCAACGAAGGAACTTTCTATCCCGCGCCGCCACGATGTTTGCACGAATTTAACAAATTTGTAACGTAATTGTAATAATTTTGTGCTGGGCGAGATATCCCAGGCTCGTGGTATTTCTTCAGCGGAAAAAGATTGAATGGCCGCGGATGGGCGCGCTCATGCGCTTGCCGTAAACGGATTGCCGTCCCCTCAGCGCGTTGTTAGCATAGCGGCGCGTTCCGGCGCGGCCTCCGGCAAAAAAATGAAGACTCCTTCCCCGATGGTGTCGCTGCTCCACTGGCTCAGACCGCGTGAGCCAGCGATGACTCGGCTGCTCGGACGATTCGTCCGGGCAGAATCACCGAGCCTCGACAAGGCGGCCGTCGATCGCTTCGGAAAGATCGTCGCGGAGGAGTGGAGGCGACGGGGCCTGCGGATCACACTTCAGCGGCAGCGCCGACGCGGAGACCACATTCGCGCCGAGTGGCAACCCCCAGGCAAGCCAGCCGGGCAGATCCTAGTGTTGGGCCACCTGGACACGGTTTACGATCTCCGCACAATTGTGAGCATGCCGTTCCGGCTGTCCGGGGCGCATGCCTATGGGCCGGGAACTTTTGACATGAAGGGCGGGTTGGTCATCGCGCTCGCCGCCTTTGACGCTCTGGCCGCCACAGATCGCCTGCCCAGGAAACGTCTGGTCTTTTTGTGTACCAGCGACGAGGAAATCGGCAGCCACACCTCACGAGGCCTGATCGAACGCGAGGCGCGGCGCAGCGATGCGGTTCTGGTCCTGGAACCCGCGGCAGGTCCGCGCGGCCATGTGAAAACGGGACGCAAGGGAGTCGGCGAAATTGAAATTGTGGCGAAGGGCCGCTCTGCGCACGCCGGCCTGAATCCCGAGGATGGCATCAACGCCGTTGAGGAAATCGCGCTGCAGATTGCGCGCATCTCGCGCTGGAATCAACCGCGCCGGGGAATCACCGTGAGTCCCGGAGTGATTGAAGGGGGCACGCGCGTCAACGTGGTGCCGGAGAAAGCCAGGGTCGTCGTGGACCTGCGCGCCACGCGGATCGGAGACATGCGTGCAGTCGAGCGTAAGTTTCACGCGCTGCGGCCCATTCTGCGCGGAGCAAAATTGCAAATTCGCGGTGGATTCAATCGCCCGCCCATGGAGCAAAAAACAGGCGCGGCACTGTATGCCACCGCGAGGGCGCTGGCGAGAGAAATGGGTCTGACCCTTGGCGAAACGTCCGTCGGTGGCGGATCGGATGGAAATTTTACTGCCGCGCTGGGCGTGCCGACACTGGACGGATTAGGCGCCGTCGGCGCGGGAGCACACACCGCGAACGAAAATATTTTGATCCGCTCGTTGTCTGAACACGCCGCGCTGGTTGCGGGACTGCTGGAGAAAATATAATGAGTCTCGCACGATGGCGCTACAGATAGGCTTTTCGTAAATACTGAACGGTGCTTAACATCAATTCCGGATAATCTTCGCGAAGCACGGCACGGATGGCGTCTTCCGTCGACGAACCCGCGGCGATACGCTCGAGAATTCTCTCCAGGTCGTCAATGCCGTTCACCGTAACGATGGACTCTACTACCGCCAGCGACCAGGCATAAGCGACGGAGGCCACGTCCTTCGGCAGGCTCAACCACGAAGTTTCGTAAGAGAGAAGCGAGATATCCATGTGGCGCTCGAAGGAAGCGGTCAGGCTTGCGGCATTCGTCCGGCTGCGGCGTCCCTCGATGTACTGCGCAATGCCTTCCTGCAACCACACCGGGCAGCGGCCTCCGGTTTTCTGGTCCACAAAGCTGTGCGTCAGCTCATGCCGGAGCACTCTCGCCAGTTCATCGGTCATTGACGAGAGGCCCTCGACCGGCACGCGGATACGGCCATCGTTTAAAGCGCCTGACCAGCTCGGCGCGCGCGTGATGTCCATAAACGCCTGATTGGTGTACAGGATCACGCCGATGGGCTCGGGCGGAGAATAATCCAGGGTCATGGAAATTTCCTGAAACTGGGATTCGAGGACTCTTAAAACCTCCTGAGCCAGATCAGGAGCCCCTGCGCCGTTATACTTCAGGCGAAAGTGAATGGTCTCGCCCTCGTGGTACTCCGCCTCTTCCTGGGCGTCGCGCTGGGCCTTCTCCAGGGCGTGCTTCACCTCTTCATCCGGCTTCAATTGCATGGCCCGCTTCCACTGGATCACGGCGTCGGCTGCGCGGTTTAAGCCGTAGTAGGCCCAGCCCGAGAGCTTGGCGACCTCCGCGGAATCAGGATCGATGTCGCGGGCGCGGTCGAGCA
Organism: uncultured Acidobacteriota bacterium; assembly: GCA_963695945.1. Lineage (GTDB taxonomy): Bacteria > Acidobacteriota > Terriglobia > Acidiferrales > UBA7541 > Palsa-360. The sequence continues at coordinate 79,205 of CAVOIX010000080.1, forward strand.
AATCCGCTGCGGCGGTGTATTCGCTGCGCCTCAAATGCAGGTAGGCGGCATTCAGCAGCAAGCCAATATTGTTCGGGTCAAATCTGAGCCCCAGATTATAGTGATCTACTGCGCGTTCGAAATCACCCACGCTGATTTCGAATTGGGCGACCGCGCTTTCGGCAGCTACCACACGCGCGATGGCCGTCGGCGTCGGATTCGCGGAGGCGTCGGATTCGAGTCTGGACAGCAAGTCTTCGTCTATCGAACCGTCCCGCACTGCCGCGGTGGCTGGATCGTGAGTGCTAGGAACCAATGCATTGGGCGGTGCAATGGGCAAATTTGCCGCGCGGTCAGACAGGGTGCCCGCGGTGGAAATGGGCGACGAATCATCATGGACAACTCGATCCACGATCGAGAGCGGAAAACTTAACCGGCCGGCGGAGGTTTCGTAGCTGACCTGGCCATTTTCGGTGATCACATGCGAGGTGGTGATTTTTCTTCCGTTCTTCAGGTAAATCGTGTCCGCGGACAAGTTTCCGGGAATGGCCGAGGCCAGACACAGCACCGCAAAGACACGACGGAGATGCGCTGCAGGGGACGACTGCATAACCCTATTTTATCTATAAGCTCTAGGGGCAAACGGCATAGCTTCCGGACTGATGCCCAATCTTGCTACAGGTACGCGGAGTGCAGTTAGGACCTAGCACTGGCGGCGAATTCGCCAAAAGAGACCAATTCTGCGGGCTATCCGGCGTTGCGAAGAGTCTGAAACAACGGAACTTTTAAACCGGCACGCTTGAAGAGTGCCAGGGTTCCGCATCCCATTGCGGGCATCGTCCCGCGAGTCCTTCTTTCGTTATTACCAAGGCTCGCGGACGAAAAAAAAAGGGCGGCCGATTGGGCCGCCCTGAACTTTTTTGGAGACGCTCGATTGGGATCGGAATTACTAGGGAGCAGTCGGGCTGACGAGTGCGCGCCAGACCACAACGCCGGTCACGGCGGCGACCACAGGAATCGCGATCCACAAGAAGCGGTTGCGTGCCGTGGGATGTGGAGACTGCGGATTCGGGGCCGGAGCCGACGGATCTTCGGCCTCGACTTCCAGCCGGTAGGAGCTGCCCGCTTCCACGGTCTTTACTTCATCGCCCATGGTGACTTCCAGAGTCCCACGAGTACTAGTCAATACCAATTCGTTCGGGCTAAGCATGGCGATCTGACCGGAGGTTGGCTGCCCGTTCGCCGGGCGAACCGTTGCTCCATCCGCCATCACTTGAAAGGTCTGCCCTTCGGCGGAGGAAACACCAACGGTTCCGGCGCCCAAGTTTGCCAAAAAGCCGTTCGGAAGTGCGTGCACATCCGCGATGCTGTTCTGGCGCAGTACCAGCTGTCCGGTCCCGAAACGAACTCGAAGTGTTGAATTCGCTGGTGTCTGGAGTCGGTCACCGTCATAAATCGTTGCACCGCTCGTGGTTACGCCTGCACCGACATTGGCATTTTCAGCCGACACGACAACGCCAAGCGGAGCCGATGGTGAACTCGCGGGCGCGGCCATCAGCGGCGCTTCGATCATTACCAGACCCAACGCTGCGATCAGAACACCACTAAACAGTGTACGCACATAAACCTCCAAGAGGGCTTGCGAACCTAAGAGTAAGGAGAAGCTGACAGCCTGTCAACATGTAATTCATTGTGGACACTAAAAATGTACCCCCTTGCCAACCCTCGGGCGAGACCTCGAAAGCACCGGGAATCAAACGTTTCCGCAGGCCCCCCGGGATCCCTCAAGGAGTTCCCCCTGCCGATTTCAACGAGGCATCTCGGATGGCCTTAAATTCCGCCCCCGGCTTCCATTCGGGCAAATTCGGATCATTGGCCACGTCATAGCCCACCAAAAAATAAAGCTGACCGTCCTCCACGGCTCCGCTCAGGTCCCAATCCGGCTGAATTTTATCGGCAGGCTTATGGTACCGCTCGGAGGTGTATTTCTGGCGCTGCTCGAGTCCCCAGCCCGAGGGCTTACCGAGGAAGTCCAGGCCCGGATCGGGATCAAAGGCGGGAACGCCGTTTTTGGCGAACTCGAAATGATCGGAGCGGTAATAGAGCCCCTTCTCGGGCTCGGGATCGGGTTTGACGACGCGTCCCTGCTCCCTGGCAACGGCCTCCACCGTGTCGTCCAGAGTGGATGCACCGCGGCCAATTTGCACGATGTCCCGGGTGCGTCCGCTTAGGTTCATTCCGTCCATGTTGATATCGAGAGCGGTGCGGGCCAGCGGATAGAGGGGGTGCTCGAAGTAGTATTGCGAGCCTAGTAACCCTTGCTCTTCGGCGGTTACAGAAATAAACAGAATCGAGCGGCGCGGCGGCGTGCGCAAGGCTTTGTAAGCCCGCGCCATCTCCAGAAGCGCGGCGGTACCGGAAGCATTGTCCACCGCACCGTGATAAATTTTGTCGCCGTTCACTTCTGGGCCGATTCCGAAATGATCCCAGTGCGCGGTGTAAATTACATACGTGCTTTTCAGTTCGGGGTCGCTGCCGGTGAGCCTGGCGATTACGTTGTGTGAATCAATGGTGCGGAGAGCGTTGTGGATCGTCAGCTTCTCATGCATTCCAAGCGGGACTGGCTGGAAGTCGGGGCGCGCGGCGGCGGCGATCAGCTTGTCAAGATTCTGGCCGGCGGCGTTAAATAATTTCTCCGCAAAGTCGGAAGTGATCCAGCTTTCGACCGCCAGACGACCCGGGTTCTTGTCCGGCGTGGCGAGATCGAATTGCGTGCCGGCCCAGCTATTGCGCACCACTTCCCAGGGATAGCCGGCCCGATCGGTTTGATGAATGATGATGCAACCGGCCGCGCCCATTTGCGCGGCCTTTTCAAATTTGTAGGTCCAGCGGCCGTAGTACGTCATAGCCGCGCCGCCGAAAGTTTCAGGATCCAGTTGCGAGGGATTCGCCGGATCGGGCAGGGGCGGATCGTTAATGAGCATGACCAGAACTTTGCCCTTTACGTCCGTCCCCTTGTAATCATCCCAATGAAATTCCGGCGCCTGCACTCCGTAACCGACAAAAATCAGGTCCGAGTCAACCGAGGAGGTTTGCGTCACGCGCTTGGACCAGGCCACGAAATCGCTTTCAAATTTCGGCTCCAGGGTTTTTCCGTGCCCTGTCAGCGTCAGCTTGATTTCCTTGTCCGGAGTGATGCCGACGAGCGGCACGCTCTGCAAATAAGTTCCGTCGGGATTACCGGGCCCGAGACCTTCCGCGCGGTACTGGTCTTCCAGATATTTAATGGTTAGCTCTTCGCCCTTGGAACCCGGGCCGCGTCCTTCAAATTCATCGGAAGAAAGAATGCGGATATGGTTGAGGATGCGATCGCCTGAGAAAGATGCCAGCGCGGCCGCCGGAGGACTCGGGCCGCGCGAACAACCAGCGAGCGCGATCATCGTCGCGGCAGCGAAAAGCAATCTTGCGGGATGTGTCCCTCTGAAAAAAACCATGAAGATCTCCGAGCCGGCGCGAAGAAAAAAATTGCCGCGAAAAAGCATAGTATCGCTCGAAGCGATGGGTGACAACGTTGGCGGTCGCCGCCGGTCTTTTAAACCCTGGGGATGCACAGGCTATAGTTGCGCCGGCATTCTGTCCCGCTCGTTTGCAATTGGCGAGTATTGCGACCACAATTCAGAGTGTGAGGTGGAACATGGCTTCACTTCAACCGGGACAAGCGGTACGCGTGAACCTCGCCGGATGGCAGACTGGAGACGTCCTGTTTCACGCGGCCGTTACCGCTGCCGTTGGACACGTTGTTCGCCAGACATCCACGGATCCCTCAAAATATCTGGTCAAACTGCTCTTCTCCTTTCGCGGAGTCACGGAAGTCGAAGTGCCGGAAGACCGCGTCACCGCGGCATGACAAACCACGGCCGGTTGGGAACTGGAACGTCATAGCAAACCTCGTCACCAGAAATATTCCGCACGCGCCACCTCCCCAGACCAGCCTGAGTTAGAATACCGGGGCGCCTGGCTGCGGCGACGCGGCGATCCTCGTGATCGCGAGAGGTTTCCTTGATTCATCGAATGATTTTTCACAACGACCGGCTGGTTCCCGTTGAAGAGGCGCGACTTTCGCCCGGCCAGGCCGGCTTGACGAATGGTTGGGGATTGTTCACTACCACACGAATTTTTCAGGGCGAGGCTTTCGCCTATGAACGCCACTGGCGGCGGCTGGAAAAAGATGCTTCGCGGATCCGGCTGCCTTTTCCGTTTGAGCCCGCGCAAGTGCGGCGGCATCTCCGTGAATTGCTGGCCGCGAATCAAGTGATTGAAGGAACGGCTCGAATCTACATGATTTATAACCGGGTCGGATTCTGGGGCAGCGGCGAGGCCATGCCTGAAGTGGATTTAATCATGTGTACCGCAGGGCTTCCGCCGCATTCGGAGAAGGCGCGACTGGGGGTTGCCGAACACGCGCGCCATGCGGCATCGCCGCTTGCGGGCGTGAAGACGACTTCGTGGCTGAACAATGTCTGGCATCTGGCCGAGGCGCAAACGGCCGGATGGACGGAAGTCATTTTGCTGAACGAGCGCGCGGAAGTGGCCGAATGCACTTCGGCGAATATTTTTTGCGTGAAAGCCGGAATGGTGTTCACGCCGCCGCTTTCTTCGGGCTGCCTCGAAGGCGTGACGCGCAGCGTGCTGCTTGAGATCGCTCCGCGCGCGGGCGTCACGATGAGCGAGAAAACGCTGACTCTGGCGGATCTGTACGCGGCGGATGAAGTGTTCATCACTTCCACCAACCGCAGCCTGCTGGGAGTAAGCGAAATTGCCGGGCACCGGTATTCACTGGTAATGGGTCCGCTCGTTCAGAAATTGGAGCGCGCGTTCGACGCCACCATGCGTGAATACGCCGCGGCGCGTGGAGCAGCCATCCGGGCATAACGGGCATTTGGTAGCATAGCTTCAGCCTGTGGAATTTAACGGGCCGAAGCCAAAAAGCATAGAAAAAAGCGAGGAATCTCTCCTATGGGATTCGTTTCAAGAGAGATTCCTCGCTGCACTCGAATTGACGGAACTGCGTTGGCGCTTCGCTTTTCGAACCACCAATTCAAAAGCCGCAATTCAAATCTGTACAACTTAACCGCGCGGCTCCATGCCTTTGGCTTTCAGAACCGGCACAATCGACGGACTGGTCAGGAACTTAGGCAGCGACTCGGCGAGTCCGCGTCGTGCCCGTT
>CAVOIX010000081.1:0-43525 GCA_963695945.1 uncultured Acidobacteriota bacterium
CTGTTCGTATCGCCGTCCGGGCAAGCGATGTTGATTGATGCCGGCTGGCCGGGAACGCGTGATGCCGACCGCATCATGGCCGTCGCAAAGCAGGCGGGAATCACCCAGATCGACTACCTCGTGCTGACCCACTATCACGTCGACCATGCCGGAGGCTTGCCGGAACTGGCTTCCAGTATCCCCATTAAAACCTTTGTCGACCATGGCCCCACCGACGATAAGTTGGTGAATGTCCCGCAGTATTATGCGGCTTACGTGGCGGTGCGCGACAAAGCCCAGCACATTCTGGCGCGCCCCGGCGACAAGATTCCGATCAGCGGCCTTGACGTTCAGATTGTTTCGGCGGCCACCAAGACCATCCTGGAGCCGCTGCCTGGCGCCGGCGCGGCTAATCCTTTGTGCAAGGATTTCCAGCCGAAGGATGAGACCAAGGACCCCATGGTGGGCGGAGAGAACAAGAATTCTGTGGGCACCATCACTACGCTCGGAAAGTTTCGCATCGCGGATTTTGGCGATTTGACCTGGAACAAGGAGCACGATCTGGCTTGCCCGAACAATCTGCTTGGCGCCGTCGACGTGTACCTGGTGTCGCACCACGGAAAAGAAACATCCAGCCTGCCGATAATGGTCTGGGCGATGCATCCGCGCGTGGCCGTCATGAATAACGGCGCCAATAAAGGCGCGGAGATTCCGACCTTTGAAACCCTGAAACACTCTCCGGGTTTGGAAGGCCTCTGGCAGCTGCACTATGGAGTGGAGGCCGGGCCGCGCAACTCAGCGCAACAGTTTCTCGCCAATCTCGGGACCGAGGGCACGAAAGAATCGGGTGTTCCCAACGAATCGCCGGCAAACTATATCAAGCTGTCCGCTCACCCCGACGGCAGTTTCACGATGACGAATTCACGCAATGGCTTCAGCAAGGAATACGCCGCCCGGAAGTAACAGCCATTCCGGGAGTGGCGGCGAGGCATTGGCGATGCTAACACTCGTGCCTGGAACGGCGTCTAACCACATTCAAGATAAAGTGTGTGTGCTCTGCTCTCTATAATGTCTGGTTTTGCCAAGGGTGCGGCAGTTGTCTGCTTTCCCAATCGTCGAATATCCAGATAGGTTTTGGGGGAGGATTTTGGGACGTGTGGGATGTCTTCGTGAAAAAAAGATTGGCGTGCGGATTATGCTCGGGGTGGTGTTAGGGATCCTCGGGATCGGCATGCTGCTATACTCGTGCCGCAGGGAACCAATGACCTCAATGGCGCGGAAAATCGTTGCCGAGGTGGGGGATGAGCATTTCTGTCCTCGATGTTCAGAACCTCCTGAACAAGAGCACTCGCAGCGGCCAGATCCTCCGGCCCTCGTGCCGATTTCTACGCAACAGGCGCTGGATCAGTTGATTAATGAAAAGATGCTGGCGTTGGAAGCCGCGCGCATGGGCCTGCGCGTCTCGGACGAAGAACATGCCGACCTGCTGAAGAAGCTCGTGTCCACGGCGTTTACCGGAGACAGCTTTATCGGATGGATCGTTACGCGGCGGAAGTACAGTCGCGTTTTCAGATGAGCGTGCCGGAATTCGAGACGGAAGTGAAGAGTTCGCTGCTGCAGCAGAAATTCCAGGAACTGGTGACCGACGGCATCACCACCAGCGATGACGAAGTTCGCGAGGAATTCGGCCGCGAAAACGAAAAGATCAAGCTCGATTACGTGTTGATCAAGCCTGAGGATTTGCAGTCCAAGGTGGACGTTTCGGAAGCGGATCTGGCAGCCTATTTCGACAAGAACAAAGCCCAGTACGTGGTTCCGGAACACCGAACGGTGGATTACGCAATGCTGCGTTTCGCCGATTTCGCGAGCGCGCCCCAGTGACCGAGGACGAGGAAAAGGTCTACTACCAAAGCCACATCGATCAGTACCAATTGAAGCCGGGCGCACGTAGCCCACATTCTGTTCAAGACCGTGGGGATGACCGATGCCGAGGCCGCCAAGGTCAAGAAAAAGGCCGAGGATGTGATGAACAAGATCAAGCATGGCGGGAATTTCGGGGATCTGGCCAAGCAATACTCCGAAGACACCTCCAAGGATAACGGAGGCGATCTGGGCTGGATCTTCGCGGACAGACGGTGCCGGAATTCGAGGCGGCGGCGTTCAGCCTTCCCAAGGGTTCGACTCCGACCTGGTCAAGACTCAATAAGTTCCATATCATTAAGGTGATCGATCGCGAAAAGGCTCGAACGCAGACGTTGGATGAAGTGAAAGCCAGCATTGCCAATCAGTTACAGCAGGACAAGGCCGAACAGTTCGGTGAGAGCACTTCCACCCAGATTGCTGATGAAATTCGCCGCAGCGGCCGTATACCCCTTGAGGATCTGGCCAAGAAATTCAACATGACGACGGGTGAAGCCAAGCTGGTGGAGGCTACCCAGCCGCTCCCGGAACTCGGGAACGCCCCCGGACTGATGGATAGCATTTTCCATGAGCGCGCAGGTGACGTCAGCGCGCCGGTTCATACCGATGCCGGGTACGTCGTGCTTTCCGTGAAGGATATTCAGCCGTCGCATCCCGCCACTTTGGCGGAGGTTCATGATCGCGTGGCCGGCGATTACCGCCACGAAAAAGCAGTGGAATTCGCGAAGACTCGCGCCGATGAGCTCGCCAAGCGCGTCAAAGGTGGAGAGAATTTCAATGCTGCCGCGAAGGCCCTGGGACTGGACGTGAAGACCTCCGATCCCATCTCGCGAACCGGCTCGATTGCCGATGTTGGCAGCGCCAAGCAGTTTGCGGCGGCGTTCACCATGACCGTCGGCCAGATCGGGGATCCTATTTCTCTTGGGTCAAACTGGACCGTCTATCGCGTAGCGCAGCACGATACTGTCAATCCGGACGATTTCGACAAGCAGAAGGACAAAATCGAGCAGCAAGTTGTCCAGCGGAAGCGGCAAACGGCGTACGATTTATTCCGAACGGCACTCAAGGCGCGCCTTGAGAAGGATGGCCAGCTACACTTTAACGCTGACAATTTGAAGCGTCTGATCAACCCTGCATAGCCTCTAAATTACTGAAAACAAGTAAATTAAATCCGCATTAGCGGAGCTTGCTTTCATTCCTATCCTAAGCTAGCATATTTGTGTTCGTAGTCTTGGTCCAACGCCAGGGATCAGGATTAGGTAGCTGGCGGGCCTTCCCAGCGCATGCTGCTTCTCGTAGATGTGGTTCTTCTAATTCGTCAGCGGTTTTGTAAGGCCTAATCGTTCCGACGCTCCATAGAATCTCGCAGTGTATTTTTCCCAGCGGGAATCGTCAGAAGTCCGAGAAAAGTATTTCAGAGAGGTGAGCGATGCCAGGGAAGACAAATCATCGCAACGAATACCAGTGCTCGATTGAAGTAAACCAGACCGGAAAGTATTGCGTTCGCATCCGAGCGTCATTCGCGCGAAAGGCTTGGGTTTTGCCGGTCTATTTCCTTGCCTCCACATTCGATCGGGCTATGCGTAAGCTGGAGCAAGTGTTGCAGTTCCTGCAGAAGAAAGAAGAGCGCCTGTGGTTCTGGGGCGTCGAATATTCGGACGACCCTAATTTTTCCGCGAATTGGTCCGTGAGGCCGGGTTGAGTCTCGATCGCCGGGTAGAGTTTCCGCAGCGTTCTTCCAACGTGGCGCGTCGCCCGAGAAGCCGGTACCCGCCGTGCTCCTGGCGCCGGTTCGACGGGGTCTTGCGCATTCAATCGATACGGGACGCGCAGCCACAGCAGGAAACTGACAGGGTCGACTTTCGAGATAACAGCACAGGGACAGGCAGGTTAGAGAGCTGCGGAGAACCTATTTCTCGCGCACAATCACTTCGCCGTTGCCGACCGGCTGATCGTTCAACCAAAGCCGATACCTGTAAGAGCCCGGATTTATCCCCGGACGCGGCGGGCCACTCTGCAGTTGGTGCCCCGGGGGGGCCTGGAACACATTGGATTGAAACGGGCAACGGTTGGATCGAATTGAATCTTGAGATTTCCTGTTTCAGAGAGCCAGACAACCTGTTCGTCGAGACCAATCACGACAATTTCGGGCAGTACGCCTACCAAAACAAGTTTTTCCGCCATCGATGCGCCTTCCTCGGGTGCCCCGCGAAGATAGCACAGCGCGCGGCGGAAGCGCTCGCAGAATGTCGCGGAAGCTCGCGTAATACGGGAAAGTGCCGCAAGTCTGGGGAATTTGGAAGTCCGTTTTCCTCATGGGGACGGATGCGTCGAATTAGTCGATGCTGGTTGCGACACAACCATTTTGGCGGTTGCACGGAAACAGGGAATTGGCGCAAGGTGAGATAATGGGTCGGGAGTGTAGTTGAGAGAAATGTTCCGGAACGCGACCGGGCTCAGTAATTTCCACTAAGCCATCTGCGATGGTCTGTGCAGGACTCCCAGAGCACATTTTTTGCATGCCCGCAGCACCGCGTGAAAGCTGAGGTTTCGAGGAATGATGAATTTGATGGACGAATTGCGACCGCCGACCAGGCTGATGCTCACACCCGCGCCGTCGCGCATAAGCCCGCGCGTGTATCGCGCGCTGGCCACGCCCATCGTGGGCCATGTCGACCCGTGGTTCACCGAATTGATGGGCGGCGTTCAGATGTGCTGCGCGCGTCTTCCAGACCGAGAACAGGATGACCTTTCCGATTTCCGCTTCCGGTCCGGTGGCATCGAAGCGGCCGTGGTGAACGCGCTGGAGCCAGGCGACGAAGCCATCGTCTGCGTGAACGGATGTTTTCCGAGCGCATGGCGGTAATCGCCGAACGTACCGGGGCCAAAATTCATCGCGTCCCCGCCCCCCTGGGCGCGCCGTGGACCCGAAGATGTGCGCCGCGCCGGGCAAGGCCGCAAAATCAAGTTTGTGGGCCTGGCCCACGGAGAAACTTCCACCGGCGTAGTCAGCAAGATCGACACCATTTCGCAAGGTTGCCGATGAACTGGGCGCGTTGCTGATCGTGGACAGCGTGGCCACGCTTGCCGGAGTGCCTCTGGACGTGGATCGCGAGAGAATCGACATCTGCTTCAGCGGAACGCAGAAAGCGATGAGCGCGCCTCCAGGAATGTCGCCCATAACGGTGAACGCGCGTGCCGAAGAAATGCTGCGCAATCGCAAGACGAAGGTGCAGAGCTGGTATTTCGATCTCACCACGGTCATGAATTACTGGGGCAAGGAAAGTACCTACCACCACACCCCGCCGATTCCCCTGATTTACGCGCTGCATGAAGCCTTGCGGATGGTTCTCGAAGAAGGGCTCGAAGGCAGCTGGGAACGCCACCGCCAAAATCAGACGGCGCTGATTGCCGGACTTGAAGCGATGGGCATCGCATGTTCGTCCAGAATCCGGAGGATCGCCTGGCAACCGTCACTTCCGTCTGAATTCCCGAAGGCGTCGACGGTACGAAAGTGCGCAGCCGCCTGCTCAATGAATTTAATATCGAAATCGCCGGCGGACTAGGGGACATTAAGACCACCACCTGGCGCATCGGCCTGATGGGATTCTCCAGCCAGCGGCAGAATGTGCTGCTGTTCCTCGACGCGCTGGAACGCGTGCTGCTCGACCAGGGCATGAAACTACCGGTCGGGGCCGGCATCGCCGCAGCGGCCGGAATTTACGCGCACGCCGAACCCGTACCCGTCGGCCACGGAAAGTAGAGCACATGACCACAGCCACAGGAATTTCAAATCTCGGAGCGATGAGCCAGTTTGTCGGGGAGTTTGAGGTGACCTCGCGGCTGACGGACAAGACCTATCGCTGCCGTTTTTCGCACCTGTGGAATGGCGTGGCCACGCGGCATAGCGATACGGTAGACACCAAGTTTCTGGTCGACGGCAAGGGTTCGATTGTGGGCCTCGCGCATCCCGGGATTGTGGAGTTCACGGCGAAATCCGGGCGCAACCTTTCCGACCGCGAAGCCAGCTACGTAGCCGCCCATACTTGCGGGAGCGACTGGAGCAGGAAGATGAGCGCCCGCTTTACGATGTCTCCGCCGCGGATGTGGTGCGCATTATCGGGCAACTGGGAATCAGCTGAAAACGAATCGTGATTCGTGAATCCGTGAACAGCTTATCGCCGGCATCGGCTGGCTCTCGAATTTCTCCGTATTCTCGGTGGCAAAAACGTTTTCGAATTGAGCGGACGCATAACAGTTACGCGTCGGAGAGCGACTCATCAAAACCGTTGCCGGGTTCCGGTAACTCCCCGGACTCCAGAATCGCGCCACACTCCAGGCACTCCACATATTCGGCGTCGAATCTTTGGCGATCACTTGCGTGCGGGAATGGCGGCAGGCTGCGGGATCGTTCACGGATGACTCCTAATGTTCTGAAATCATAGCACGCGCGGGCACGCCAATCGATGAACCGGCTCTCGAATGGCTTCCCCAAAAGCGACCGGACCTGGGTTATAAGAGAAAGCGCGCATTCCTTCACTGCGTGAATCGAAAGGAAATTTCGACCCGCGTGGTTCAAACTGCCGACAATCGATTCAGCAACGTGCTGTTTTACGGATCGTCCTGTCCCTGGGCTACCCGATGTTCCGAATTTTTCAGCCGTTTCTGGAGCCGTTGGCCTGGGCGGCGGTTTTCGGCGTAATTTTTTACGCTCTGCACAAACGATTCGAGCGCAAATGGGGCAACACCCAATCGGCCGCGGCCATTACGCTGGGCGTGACACTGATTTTGATCGTTCCGGTACTGCTGCTCACGGCGCTATTTGTGCGCGAAGGAATCGCCGCAGCACAGAACATCCAGACAGCGATGGCCGGCGGAGGCTACACCTGGCTTGCGCGCGATTGGGCGAGGCTGTCATCCCATATCGCCGCCGGTGGAATCACCATCGATCTGCCGGGCCTGGTGCGCCAGGGCGCCAGCCGGGCTGGCGAATACATGGCCACGCAACTGGGCGCGGTCATCCGGAATATCGTTGTCTTCCTGTTTGAGCTATTCGTCATGCTGTTCGCGCTGTTCTACGTCCTTCGGGACGGCGATTCGATGTTGACCCGCCTCCGGCATTTTTTGCCGTTTGAGGAGGACATGAGGGATCGAATGCTGAAGGAGGCTCGCGATTTGATTTTCGCCAGCGTCACCACCAGCCTGGTGATTGCCGCGGTTCAGGGAATGTGTGCGGCGGGGCCTTTGCCATCGTCGGCCTGGGTTCTGCTGTTTTCTGGGGCGTCGTGATGGGGTTCTTTTCCTTGCTGCCGGTGGTGGGGGCGTGGCCTGTTTGGTTCCCGGAGCGTTATTTGTTTTCCTCCGGACTTTGGGCCCGGGCCCTCTTCCTGATCGCATTTGCGGGGCGCTTGGCGCCTCGATCGATAATATCCTGCGTCCCGTCCTGCTTGGCGGACGGGTTCGCTGAACGGCTTGCTGGTTTTCATCAGCGTGCTCGGCGGAATTGCGGTGTTCGGCGTACTGGGGGTGGTTCTGGGGCCAATCGTGGTGGCCACAGCCGTCGGGGTACTGGAAGTTTATTCAGGGAAAAGGCGCGGGAGCTGAGCGCCAGGTACGTCCGCTACGTGATGTGCCTATCCCTCGTCCTGCCGCGTTTGTGCCTGGGGGAATTGTCAACATAACGCTGCAGTAATCGTTGCCGGTAGTGGACCTCCCCATAGAGCGGGTATGCGCTATCTCGCTGGCCGTGCTAGAGTAGCCCGCCAGGGAACTAAATTTTAAGATGTCAAACTAACATCACATTGCTGGCCGGTCTCCCTCCCGAAAAACTGCGATGGAGTTGCGTACTGCCACGATTCCGTTGCGACAACGGCGGACGCAAAGCCGGTGAAGGAATTGCTCGGACAAGAGCGCGCCTTCTGCGCCCTGAAATGGGCGTGGAACTGAACGCCCCCGGCTATAATATTTTTGTGTGCGGGCTGGCGGAACGAGCCGCGGCGGCGCCATCACCCACCTCATCGAACAGATCCGTCCTCCGGCAAAGTTGTCGCTTGACCGTTGTTACGTCAAAGTTGAAGAATCCACCGTCCGCGCCTACTGTGTTGCCGCGGGGCAAGCGATTATTTTCAAAAAAGACACGCAGAGCGGCATCGAGTTTCTACGCCGCCGCTTTCCTCAGGCGTTCGAGGAAGCCTTTCAGCGGCAAAAAGCCCGCATTGTCGATTGCTTCACCGCCCGCGAAAAAGAATTGATGGATGATTTTACGCGCCGCATCGCGCGCTACCAATTCGTTCTCGGTCACATGCAGGTCGGCGCGGTGGCGCTGCCGGAAATTTTCCCGGTGCTCGAAGGGCAGATGGTGCCGATCGAAGATATCCCCAAGCTGGTGCACGAAGGAAAATTGGAATTGCCAGTCGCCGAGGACCTGGAACGCAAATACCAGCAATTCCGCCAGGAATTTACCGTGGTGTACAGGAAGACGTTAGGCTTTCGCGCGAACTTGCCAGCGAGCTGAGCTATCTGGAGCAAGAAGTGGTATTGGTTCTGGTCGACGGCTTTATCGAAGGTAACTAAAGAAAAAATACGCGAGCGCTCTGGTCGCGGAGTATCTGGAAGAGGTCCGCGGCATTACTGTTGGACAATCCTGGAACCGTTCAAGGAGCGCGAAGGCGAGGAGGAAACCCTTCTAACTCCCCGCCGCCTCCCGCCGGACGGAAGCCTCCGTTCCGCTCCCGCGATCGTGATTTCTTCCGGGTGTACGGAGTCAATGTCCTTTTGGCGCATGACAACGAAGACGGCTCACCCGTCATTTTTGTAAACTACTCCCACCTATACAAATTTATTCGGAACCATTCAGCGAAGTTATGACGCGCGCGGCGGGTGGAATTAAGACTTTATGGATTTGCGCCCCGGCTCGATTCTGCGCGCCGATGGCGGCTACTTGATTATCTACGCACTGGACGCGCTGGGCGAATCCGGCGTGTGGCGCACGCTGAAGCGCACGCTGAATCACGCGAAGCTCGATAGCCAGCCGCTGGAAATTTTTTTTCCGTTCGGCACGTCGGCGATAAAGCCCGAGCCGATCGACATCGACGTCAAAATTATTCTGATCGGCGACCCGACATGTACGAATCCTGTACGAAAACGACGAAGACTTCCGAAAGATTTTCAAAGTGCGCGTGGAATTCGACGAGGAAATGGGATGAGCGACGCGGTCATCCGGCAATACGGCGGTCGACTGCGCAGCTTCCGAACAGGAAGGTATCGGTCCATTCGATCGCACCGCCGTCGCCAGCATGCTGGAATACGGCGTGCGCCAGGCCGGGCGCCGAAACAAAGTTACGGCGCGGTTTCCGGATCTGGCGGATCTAGCGCGCGAGGCGCGTATATGCGCGCGGGAAGAGGGGATCCCTGGTCAGCGCTTCTCACGTGCGGCGCGCGCGCGAGGCGCGTATCGAGCGTCACAACCTGACCGAAACCAAGATTCGCGAAATGATTGAAGACGGCACGCTCATGATCGACAGCGGGAGCGCGTTGGTCAAGTGAACGGTTGAGCGTCCTGGAAATCGGCGGCTACGCGTTCGGAAACCGGTGCGCATTACGGCGTCGGCGGCCATGGGAAAATCGGGGCTAATCAACGTGGAGCGCGAGGCGAACTTAAGCGGCCGCTTCCACGATAAGGGCATGCAGATCATCGCCGGATATTTGCGCACCCAATTTGCGCAGGATAAGCCGCTTTCGCTGGCGGCCAGCATTTGTTTCGAACAATCGTAAGCGGGCGTGGAAGGCGACAGCGCCAGCTCCACGGAAATTTACGCGCTGCTTTCCGCCCTTTCAGGATTGCCGATTCGGCAGGAGATCGCGGTGACAGGTTCGGTGAGCCAACAGGGCGATATCCAGCCGATCGGCGGCGTGAATCAGAAGATCGAAGGATTTTTCGACGTGTGCCGCGTGAATGGGATTCGGGACAACAGGGCGTAATGATTCCCGCGGAAAATATTGAAGACTTAATGTTGCGCGACGACGTCATTGAAGCCGTCGCCTCCGGCAAGTTTCATATATTCCCGATTTCCACCGTGGAAGAAGGCATCGAAATTCTGACAGGGGTGAGAGCCGGAGGCCGGGACTCCAACGGCGCCTTTGAACCCGGCACCGTTTATGCGCTTGTGGATCGACGCCTACACGAAATGGCAGCGACGCTCAAGGGATTCGATGAATAGGAATCCCTCAGCTTAGTCCTCGAAGACCGTCAAAAGAAAATGTGAATGAATTCGACTATACTGAGCTCGTGCCGCGGTGCCGCCAGTATCTTTCGGAGTGGAAAGATACCCGTTAATTTTGTCCTTGGTCACGTCGAACACGACGATCTCATAAGGCTCCGTGGCACGCCGTGAATATAGAACTGAATCGGTTCATCGGCCGTCTTATCTTTTTTCTCAATCGTCTTGTCGTCGGCGATCACCATCAGCGTGTACTTGAATTTCTTGGGGTCCGTCTTGGTGAGTGTCACTTGAATGGGACCGACGTGAGACGGAGTCTTGGACTTCGTGAGGTGTAGTTCAAAAATATTGCGCTCACCCTGAACGTTTCAGCTGGTCCAGTTCTTCCTGATTCCGTGCGATCAGGCCGCTCTGAACGCCCAGGTCGCCGACCGTGCTGGTCAGTTTGGACTTGGTGGCTTCCAGGTCCTGCTTGGTCGCGGCGATGTCTCCCTTCGCGCCCTGTTCAGATCCGTGCTCACTTGGCCGATCTTCGCATCGGTGTCCTGCTTAACCTGGCCAATCTGAGCCGTCAGTTTCTCGTCGCTTTCTTTTTGCGATTCGCGAATGTTCTGCGCCAGCGATCGCGCCTGCGCCAACTCGGCTTGCGTGAATCCCAGTTTCTGGGCCGTCATGTCCATCTGGCCTTTGATTTCCGCCAGACGCGAGTTGGTCTGCTCGATTTGCGCGCCCAAGATAGCTTCTTTGAATTGGCCTGCGCCAAGTCCGTTTCCAGCTTGGTCTTGGCGGCGTTGCCGGCGTAAAGCAGGTAAGCCATCACGGCGAAGGCGGCAACGAACACGACGAAAATCCAGCGGGGTGTGCTGGGCCGTTTCGTACACGTACCGGGGCTCTTCTTGTTTCGGTTCAGGTCCTGGGCGGGGATATACTCATGATGTCTCCTCACTGGATAACCATAGGGAAAACTGGCAATTTCCCCGTTTAAGGATTCTGATTATCTCTAAGTCCATGTATATGGTTGTCTATGTCTTTGGTGCCTGCGAGAGTTTCTAGGCCAACAGGCTTCTACCGTGGTGGTCAGGCCGCCCCGGGGCGGTGAATTCTCCGCGCACGACACACCAGGCCGGATGGATCGCGGCCACGATATCCCGAAGCATGCGATTCACCGAATTCTCATAGAAAATGCCCAGGTTTCGATAGGCTAACAAATACATTTTCAAGGCCTTTAACTCCAAACATAACTTCTTCGGTTCATACTCGATGATAATCGTTCCAAAGTCGGGTAGTCCCGTTTTTGGACAAATCGAGGAGTATTCCGGATAACGGGTCACAATCTGTGTAGGCCGGGAAATTGATTAGGCCATGTATCGAGAACCGGGAGCCCCGCGTCTTGATTCCGGCCTGCGCGTGCTCCGATGGTGTAATCTGCCATGCTCTCACCTCTGGTCCCTATTCTACATGTGTCAAGTTTTGAGGCCAAGATGGAACTTGCAAAAGTAACTTGACCCTTCACGTATTCTTTGGACCAGACTTTTCCAGGGGAGTAAAAACCTTGCTTTGCCCGGTCTGTCAAAGTGACAGCCCCCGCCGATCCCGCAGGCGGAGCGTAAAAGATTACATGGTCGGAGTGACGTTGCTCCGTCCGTGGCGTTGCCGTGACTGCGACCACCGTTTCTACGCGTGGGCCGCGGCGATCCCCTACGTGCGTTTCGTTCATTGCGCCATGTGCGGCAACATGGACTTACAGCGCATTTCCAGCGAGCATGGCACCGGGGTGCCTTTTCCTGGCTTTTCCGATCGTTTGGATTTCCTGCATATCGATGTGCGCCTTGCCGGAATCGGTTTTTCTCTTTGCGCGCCTACCGCCGGATTGTACCGGTGCAGCATCCCCCCTCGAACCGCGGGGAATCGCACCCTTGCGCTCTTAGCGGATCATTTATCTCTATAAGGTGCCTTTACGAACGCCTGTGGGGATTGACTTTTATTTCATGAGGTCCGTATGATCGGGAACGGCGATGGAGTTCGCCGTATAACCGCTGCCCGCCTGGCCGGGGCAGATGCATGACTCCTGACAAGAGATTTGTCGCGGAGTCATGCACCCGGCAATGAACCAATCAAGGTGGTTTTGATTCGGGTTGCGTGCGGCAGGTAACTTCTCACGTGCCTGCGCTTCGTGGCCTTTGCGTTTCCAGCAGCCTGCGCAAATCTCATGAAGGAGTGAAGCTTGTACGGGAGCGCCATGACTAAATACTGGATGGTCGGCCTCGGAGGATTTCTCGGATCCATTGCGCGGTTCTGGGTGGGGTCCTACATCACCTACCGAATGGGAGCGCGTTTTCCCTATGGCACTTTCGCAATCAATATCAGCGGCTCATTTTTAATCGGGCTGATTGTGACGATTCTTGCGGAGCGCTCTCACTGGAGCCCGAATCTGCTCTACTTGATTCCGATCGGTTTCATCGGCGCCTACACAACTTTTTCAACGTTTGAACTGGAGACTTTTCGCAGCGTGCGCACTGGCGATCTGTTTCTGGCGCTGCTGTACGTTGTCCTCAGCGTCTGCGCCGGGTTTATGGCCGTCTGGTTGGGAGTGATGGCCGGCAGAACCTTCGAGTGAGGATCGGCTCGCGCCAGGGTCGCGATTTGGAAATCAATATTGCCCGCTGATTGTGGACCTCCGCGGCGCGATTTGAACGGCCAGTCGCAACTTGATTCTTTCGCTTCTTCATATGAGAATGGAATTTGCTTGGCTGCGAGCCGTTCGTCTGTCGTTGAGCGGCCATTCCGGCAATCGATGTGTTGAATCGCAGGAGGACAAGGCAGAGTGCGCATCCCAGGTGGTAATTTTCAGCGTTTTTCGATTCTTGGTGTTGGCTTTATTTGCATTTTGGGTTGGGGATTCCTGGCAACGCCGTTACTGGCGGGACGCCTTCGAAGGCTTTCATTTCAGCGACCCTTGTGCACTCGGTACATGCGGGCCCCGCGGGCCCATCCGGCCTGCCCCGAACAGGAGCTGGACAAGCGGCGCCTGCACCATCGGCCGCTGCGCCCTCCGCGCCCAAACCAGTTGAACTGCCCGAGGGCGACGGCAAACCCATTGCCGAGCAATATTGCCAGGAATGCCATCGCCTGACAAACCTGACCAAGGCGCACAAGGACC
The DNA here is from genome assembly GCA_963695945.1 of uncultured Acidobacteriota bacterium. Taxonomy (GTDB): domain Bacteria; phylum Acidobacteriota; class Terriglobia; order Acidiferrales; family UBA7541; genus Palsa-360. Next base: position 13,279 of record CAVOIX010000081.1, read on the forward strand.
TGGATGACTGGAAAGACACCATCCACACCATATCGCCGCGGCGCCGATATTCCCGAGGACAAGATCGATACCCTGGCGACATATCTCGTCAAGAACTTTGGTCCCAAGGATGCCGCCGCTCCGGCCGCGAATTCGCAGGCCGCGCCGCTTCTACTCCCACGCCTGCCTCGCCGGCCGCGACAGCGCCCGGAGCGCCGGAGCCGGTCAAGGCGGTGGTGGAATTGCCCGAAGGCGAAGGGAAAGCCATCGCCACGGAGAATTGCCAGGCCTGCCATAAACTCACCAATTTAACCAAGGCGCACAAGAACCTGGACGACTGGAAAGACACCGTGCAGACGATGATCGATCGCGGCGCGAATGTGCCGCCGGACAAGTCGAGTTCTCGTGCAGTATCTGGCCAAGAATTTTGGTCCGAAGGATGCATCCGCTCCGGGTTCCGCGCAGCCTCACCTGCGGCTCAGTAGATTCTTTCGCTTTGCGCTTGCCTGTTGCGCGGAGATCCCTGGCGCAAAAATGTCCGTTCCGTCCCGAAAATACCTGGGGCGAAACGTCCTCTATACCGGGGGGTAGCTAGGTTTTGAAAAGACGCGACCACATACTTTTGAAAGGCGTCGTCCGGCCCTCGAGATCCAACACATTTGACTCCCGTTGAGCGGCCGTGGCTTGCGCCTATGTGGCGTCCGTGCGAAAATTACCGCTCATCAGCCCGCGCCAATCGCCACAGGATTAAAATGGCCTTTCTAGTTCCTGCGGATGTGCGCGCGTGGCTTGCTGCGGCGATATCGTCTAAGGGTTAGGACGTGGCCCTCTCAAGGCGTTCTTAGCTATTCAAAATGAAGTAGATAGCATAATTTGCAAGGACTTATGCGACGCTAAGCTGTCACCAGGTGTCACTGGCTGTCACCTCGTCTATGCAATTTCTATGCAATTTTAACCCTCGGCATTTTCTCGTCTCGCTAGGCGCTCTGGTCTCACCTGGATTTCCCAGATCCGCGGCCGTACGTTGCCACCTTCCCGCCGACGACATTTGCGGACGTATCGACCCTCGCTGATGAACTGCATCACCTTCTCTCCCGCCCGTGCCATTGCTGCCCATCGGACATTTTGTCTTCTGGGTTTCGTTCCAGCCCTCGAATTTCGATCCGGCTCAACCGCGAAGGTCACCTCACGAAAATGGCGTTTGGAAGTTTGCTGGACGGGGTAACGCTTGCGTCTCAAAGCACCACTCCTTTGGTGCTTCTCGCCCAGGACTTGCCTCCAGATATCGATCAGCGTTTGTTCAAAGGAAATGGTCATTGGGCATGCCCCATTCAGGGGTGGCAATGCATTCCTAACTAAAATATACGGACTCCCTAGTGTTTTCTGTCGGCGCCTCTTTATTTCGGTAGACGAATAAAAAGTGAAACTGTTATTCTCCCGCGATGCCCGTACTCGATCGGTTTTTCGTCTCTTCCTCGCCGAGATACAGCATTACGCCAGAACGTTTTACAGATTAGCGAGGATTGTGTGCCAGTTCCTCGCCGAGCACTATCAACAGGAAGGGGGTCGAGACGAACTGCAATCTTGGCTCGGAGGAGAAATGAAAGGACCCGGCCGTTTGTAGGTTGTTCCTTGTTATTTCTCGGGCTGTTAATCGTCCTGTTTGTTGCGAGCCAGCCAGCACAGGCTCAGGATGACACGAAGCTCACAGGCACCGTTGTATCGTCGTCACGCACCACTGTAACCGATACGGCGGACCTCGGGAAGGACGGTATCAGGTGTTCTCTTTGGTGCTGCATGTCGCAAGCCTCAATCAATTCCGACTGGATCACAGGTTGAGATTACTTCAGTTGCTACGGAGGAATCCTCCGTTCGGTCGGCCACCGAGATTACTCTCTTTACGCCGGCCAGTGCGGGAGCGTTGCAGACACAGCCTCCCGTCGTGCCTCCGGAGGTGCGCGGTGTTGAGCGTGGGATCAAGCGTGCGGCTCGTCGATTTCAACTTGGTGTCCGCGTTGGCGTGGCACTCGACTCCGAGCTAATCCTCATTGGGGCGCATGCACAGATCGGTCCTTTTTTCAGCCTCAATGTGTTTTTTCGACCGAATGTGGAATTTGCTTACGGTGAGGTCACTGCCTTATTCGCGATAAATCCCGAAGTTATTTACCGGTTGCCAGTGAACTCGCGGTATGGTCGTTGGTCGTCGTATGTTGGCATTGGACCGGGCTTCAATTTCACTCACCAGGATTTCCAGCGAGCGACCGGTGGTCCGGGGGGCAGTAGAATTGACTTTGGCGATTTCCATAACGACACAGCCATCTCGGAGGTCTAAGGTATCGCAGCGGGTTGTTCACTGAAATTAAATCGTCTATTTACGCTAGTCCATCTCCAACTTTCCGTTTAATCGTCGGCTATAATTTTTGATTGTCTCGGTGCCTGGCTCCGATTGTTCGGAGGGTCTTACCTCCGGACCCTGGAATTGAAACCCGAAAAAGGATTCCATGACCGAGGCTGACCAGAGCACCTGTGAGGCATCTTGGCGTTTCCTCCCGAAGTGGAAGTAAGATAGTATGTTTGTGACGACGAGGAGAAGTGTCCCATGAAGGAACCGAAAACAATCGCCTTATTTTTACGACACCCTTCTCGCGGATGAAGAAACCGAGCTGGATCTGGACGGCACAAAAACAGTGGCGTGAGGGGCTGATATGCGCCAGCATGGCGGGAACGCGTGGCGTGTCGATCACGTGGAGATCGATCACACCGCTCCCGGCGCGTTACCATCTATTGCGTATATTTGAAGGACGCTCCATGACCGGGAAACGATCGTTACGCTTCGACGATTTCGTTGTGCAGCGCGTAGAGCACCAACTCGCTTATGGTATGGATTTTTAGCTTTCGCATGACATTGGCACGGTGGGTCTCGGCTGTCTTCACGCTGATACCGAGTGCGGAAGCCACTTCCTTATTGCTCTTGCCCTCAGCGAGCAGTTGAACGATCTCACGCTCGCGTGGTGTGATACACCGGGGGATCGAATCCAGAATCTTTTTTGGCTCATCTGAATCGAAGTTCCTAAGCAGGAAATCTGTGACCCTTGTGCTAAAGAACGTTGGTGGTTCACGAGGTTTTCTACCGCAACGATAAGATCCCGTCCGAATCTGATTTTACGATGTACCCTCGGACACCGATGTCCACGAGTTCACGTATCAATTGATCGCTGTGGTGCATCGACAAGATGAGGATTTCTGTCTCCGGCAACATCTCTGGATTGTTCTCGCCGCCTCCACCCCATTCATTTCTGGCATCCCGATGTCCAGTATCCAATGTCCGGCTTTAGTTGTTCGGCCTTAGCGCTGCCTCTCGGCCCGTCGATCCCTCCGCGCACACTTCCCAGCCCGGATGTGCAGTGAGCATGGCTATTACGCCGCGCCTTATCAGGTGGTGATCATCGGCTACCAGAATTCGAAGCCATTCCATATTCCACCTATGTGGTCAATACGGGAAATCATGTACACAAATCATACCATGATCTATGCATCGTTCTTTTCCTGGATGCGTACGTGAGAAAGGTACGTATCGGCTAACGATACGTTCAAGATCGAATACATTGAAGAAACTCCGCCGGGCCGTTGAGATAACAACTCACTTCAAAACATCTTGCCTGCTGTTGTAAGGTTCACAGAAGGCGTGCCAGACAGGGCGTCAGGCAATACAGCTGTTGCGATTTAACCAGTGAATGAGGACATTTTCGTCGGAGCAATGGTGGAAGCGCTTGCTGCTGAACTTGTGTCTTGATGTGAACGCTAGGACCAAAAGGAATAATCGGTATGGGCATATTTTCAAAATGGGCAGCGATGACTCTCCCTCGAGGTGCCCCACCGTGAAGTGGAAGTGGTTGAAAACAAGGGTGCTTTGCGATTTTAGAACAAGGCTCGGCTTTTCTCGCGGAATTTCTAAGAGAGCGACTAGCTTGTAGAAACGGATTATTCGGGCGCAGAGGACAAGAGCCTGAAAGCGCATCGAAAGATTCGGGGCTCGTTCAGATGATGCTTGACACGTGCACGACGATTAACAACATGGTGGGAAGAGCGATTCGTTGATGTGCATTCTTTCCTTCCGCCAATTCCTCCAATCCTTTGCTGTTTTCATCTATGCGGAGGGCGGATCGGAATATTTCCTGCGCCTAGAGCTGCAAGGGGCTACACCTACACTAATCTTCGCCGAGTGCAGCTGCCGCGACACCGTCGCCAAATAACGCTTCGTTCGTTGGATTCACCGTCTCGCCAACACGAGTCGGACCCACCATAAACGTCAAGTTATGCTGCACGAATTTCAGGACGTTTGCGTTTCCGTTGAAAAGGTCTGCTTATGGTTCAAGGTCCCCAAATTCCCGACTAGTTCGATCGCACACCCTCATTTTAATTAACACTTGTGGGTCATAGGCAAAACCGAGTTCCCGTGAAATATGCGTGAGCCCGCAAAACGTTCGAACTGGAGTCTAGAATGTGGCACTAATGAAAATTTGAACCAGAAGAAGGAACCTGCGAGGTCTTTGCGTGCGCAAAACTGGCAAAGGGCCGTGCGTTATGGCCTGGCGTTTCCAAGTTGGTCTGTCAGGCTCATAGGAAGGCCATTACCCACAAATCCTGGTGTGAGGTAGCAGGCTTATTTGGTGGCGCACCACCCGTCGAATCGCGAACGGATACATGAGCACTTATAAATAAAGGTCACAGTAGTCAGAACGTTCTAATCAAAAGGAGTGCCATATGAGGGTCAAGGAGCACGATGTTTTGTTTGTGTGAATCCCGTGTGCGGAGCGCAGATTGAAGTTCTAAAGGAAGCGGCCACCCGTGCCAGGGAGGCCACGTTGCGCTTGCGGAAGCGAGATGAAACGCGTCTACCGCTCGTCTGTGCTGCGCGTTTTAAACCAGATCGAGCAGTCCCAAGTTGAGAGATTGTTATCGTCGGAGAGACATTCCGTAATAGCGGCCCGTTAGTTCCAACTGTTGGAACTAACGGGCCGCTACGGAATGTCTCTCCGACGATAACAATCTCTCGACTTCGGACTGCTCGATCTGGTTTAAAACGCGCAGCACAGGCGAGCGGTAGACGCGTTTCATCTCGCTTCCGCAAGCGCAACGTGGCCTCCCTGGCACAGTAGCTTCCTTTAGAACTACAATCTGCGCTCCGCACACGGGATTCACACAAACAAAACCGTCGTGCTCCTTGACCCTCATATGGCACTCCTTTGGATTAGAACGTTCTGACTTCTGTTACCTTTATTATCAGTGTCATCTATCCGTTCGCGATTCGACGGGTGGTGCGCCACCAAATAAGCCTGCTACCTCACACCAGGATTTGTCCGTAATGGCCTTCCTATGAGCCTGACAGACCAACTTGGAAACGCCAGGCCATAACGCACGGCCTTTTGCCAGTTTTGCGCACGCAAAGACCTCGCAGGTTCCTTCTTCTGGTTCAAATTTTGGTTGGTCCCACATTCTAGACTCCAGTTCGAACGTTTTGCGGGCTCACGCATATTTCACGGGAACTCGGTTTTGCCTATGACCCACGAGTCGTAATTAAAATGACGGTGTGTGACGATCGATCTAGTCGGGAAACCAGGTACTTGAACCATTCGCGGACCTCTTCAACGGAAACGCAAACGTCCTGAAATTCGTGGACTAACTTGACGTTTATGGTGACCGGCTCGATGTTGGCGAGACGGTGAATCGACGAATCGAAGTCATTGGCGACGGTGTCGCGGCAGCTGCGCTCGGCGAAGATTAGTGTAGGTGTAGCCCCTTGCAGCTCTAGGCGCAGGAAATATTCCGATCCGCCCTCCGCATAGATAAAACAGCAAAGGATTGGAATTGGCGGAAGGAAAGAATGCACATCAACGATCGTTCTTCCCACCATGTTGTTAATCGTCGTGCACGTGTCGAGCATCATCTGAACGAGCCCCGAATCTTCGATGCGCTTTCGGCTCTTGTCCTCTGCGCCCGAATAATCCGTTTCTACAAGCTGTCGCTCTCTTAGAAATTCCGCGAGAGAAGCCGAGCCTTGTTCTAAAATCGCGAACCGCCTTGTTTTCAACCACTTCCACTTTAGTGACACTCGGAGTCATCGCTGCCCATTTTGAAAATATGCCCATACCGATTATTCCTTTTGGTCCTAGCGTTCACATCAAGACACAAGTTCAGCAGCAAGCGCTTCCACCATTGCTCCGACGAAAATGTCCTCATTCACTGGTTAAATCGCAACAGCTGTATTGCCTGACGCCCTGTCTGGCACGCCTTCTGTGAACCTTACAACGGCGGGCAAGATGTTTTGAAGTGAGTTGTTATCTCAACGGCCCAGCAACCCTTCCAATGTATTCGATCATGAACGTATCGTTAGCCGATACGTACCTTTCTCACGTACGTCCAGGAAGAAGCAATACATAGATCATGGTATGATTTGTGTACATGATTTCCCGTATTGACCACATAGGTGGAATATGGAATCGCTTCGAATTCTGGTAGCCGATGATCACCACCTGATAAGGCGCGGCGTAATAGCCATGCTCACTGCACATCCGGGCTGGGAAGTGTGCGCGGAGGCAACGACGGGCCGAGAGGCAGTCGCTAAGGCCGAACAACTAAAGCCGGACATTGCGATACTGGACATCGGGATGCCAGAAATGAATGGGGTGGAGGCGGCGAGAACAATCCAGAGAGTGTTGCCGGAGACAGAAATCCTCATCTTGTCGATGCACCACAGCGATCAATTGATACGTGAACTCGTGGACATCGGTGTCCGAGGGTACATCGTAAAATCGGATTCGGAGCGGGATCTTATCGTTGCGGTAGAAAACCTCGTGAACCACCAACCGTTCTTTAGCACAAGGGTCACAGATTTCCTGCTTAGGAACTTCGATTCAGATGAGCCAAAAAAGATTCTGGATTCGATCCCCCCGGTGTATCACACCACGCGAGCGTGAGATCGTTCAACTGCTCGCTGAGGGCAAGAGCAATAAGGAAGTGGCTTCCGCACTCGGTATCAGCGTGAAGACAGCCGAGACCCACCGTGCCAATGTCATGCGAAAGCTAAAAATCCATACCATAAGCGAGTTGGTGCTCTACGCGCTGCACAACGAAATCGTCGAAGCGTAACGATCGTTTCAATTTCATGGAGCGTCCTTCAAATATACGCAATAGATGGTAACGCGCCGGGAGCGGTGTGATCGATCTCCACGTGATCGACACGCCACGCGTTCCCGCCATGCTGGCGCATATCGCCCTTGATCGGAACGGCGACCGTGCCGTCCAGATCCAGCTCGGTTTCTTCATCCGCGAGAAGGGTGTCGTAAAAATAAGCGATCTGTTTCGGTTCCTTCATGGGACACTTCTCCTCGTCGTCACAAACATACTATCTTACTTCCACTTCGGGAGGAAACGCCAAGCCTCACAGGTGCTCTGGTCAGCCTCGGTCATGGAATCCTTTTTCGGGTTAGCGACGATTCCAGGTCCGGGATAGAGTGTCCGAACAATCGGAGCCAGGCACCGAGACGATCAAAAATTATAGCCGACGATTAAACGGAAAGTTGGAGATGGACTAGCGTAAATAGACGATTTAATTTCAGTGAACAACCCGCTGCGATACCTTAGACCTCCGAGAATATTTAGGGTTGTGTCGCTATGGAAATCGCCGAAGTCAATTCTACTGCCCCCCGGACCACCGGTCGCTCGCTGGAAATCCTGGTGAGTGAAATTGAAGCCCGGTCCAATGCCAACATACGACGACCAACGACCATACCGCGAGTTCACTGGCAACCGGTAAATGACTTCGGGATTTATCGCGAATAAGGCAGTGACCTCACCGTAAGCAAATTCCACATTCGGTCGAAAAAACACATTGGGGCTTAAAAAAGGACCGATCTGTGCATGCGCCCCGATGAGGATTAGCTCGGGGTCGAGTGCCACGCCCGCGCGGACACCAAGTTGAAATCGACGAGCCGCACGCTTGATATCACGCTCAACACCGCGCACCTCCGGAGGCACAACAGGAGGCTGTGTCTGCGACGTTCCCGCACTGGCCGGCGTAAGGATAGTAATCTCGGTGGCCGACCGAACGGAGGATTCCTCCGTAGCAACTGAAGTAATCTCAACCTGTGATCCAGTCGGAATTGATTGAGGCTTGCGGACATCCGGCGCGAAAGTGAACACCTGATACCGTCCTTCCGAGGTCCGTATGGTTACAGTGGTGCGTGACGACGATACAACGGTGCCTGTGAGCTTCGTGTCATCCTGAGCCTGTGCTGGCTGGCTCGCAACAAACAGGACGATTAACAGCCCGAGAAATAACAAGGAACAACGAACAAACGGCCGGGTACTTTTCATTTCTCCTCCGAGCCAAGATTGCCATTCATCTGAGCCAATCTTTTGTTGATAGTGCTCGGCGAGGAACTGGCACACAATCCTCGCTAATCTGTAAAACGTTCTGGCGTAATGCTGTATCCTGGCGAGGAAGAGACGAAAAACCGATCGAGTACGGGCATCGCGGGAGAATAACAGTTTCGCTTTTTATTCGTCTACCGAAATAAAGAGGCGCCAACAGAAACACTCGGGAGTCCGTATATTTTAGTTAGGAATGCATTGCCACCCCTGAATGGGGCATGCCCAATGACCATTTCCTTTGAACAAACGCTGATCGATGTCTGGAGGCAAGTCCTGGTCGAGAACGCCGAAGTTGTGGTGCTTGAACGCAAGCGTTACCCCGTCCAGCAAACTTCCAAACGCCATTTGCGTGAGGTGACCTTCGCGGTTGACGGGATCGAAATTCGAGGGCTGGAACAAAACCCAAAGACGAAATCTCGATGGGCAGCAATGGCACGGGCGGGAGAGAAGGTGATGCAGTTCATCAGCGAGGGTCGATACGTCGCAAATGTCGTCGGCGGGAAGGTGGCAACGTACGGCCGCGGATCTGGGAAATCCAGGTGAGACCAGCGCCCCTAGGCCGCCCGAGAAAATGCCGAGGGTTAAAATTGCATAGAAATTGCATAGACGAGGTGACAGCCAGTGACACCTGGTGACACTTAGCGTCGCATAAGTCCTTGCAAATTATGCTATCTACTTCATTTTGAATAGCTAAGAACGCCTTGAGAGGGCCACGTCCTAACCCTTAGACGATATCGCCGCAGCGAGCCACGCGCGCACATCCGCAGGAACTAGAAAGGCCATTTCAATCCTGTGGCGATTGGCGCGGGCTGATGAGCGGTAATTTTCGCACGGACGCCACATAGGCGCAAGCCACGCCTTCCAACGGGAGTCAAATGTGTTGGATCTCGAGGGCCGACAACGCCTGCCGAAGGGATGGGTGCGTCTTCAAAACCTAGCTACCCCCGGGGTCTAGAGGACGTTTCGCCCCAGGTTGTTCGGGACGGAACGGACATTTTTGCGCCAGGGATCTCCGCGCAACAGGCAAGCGCAAAGCGAAAGAATCTACTGAGCCGCAGGTGAGGCTGGCGCCGAACCCGGAGCGGATGCATCCTTCGGACCAAAATTCTTGGCCAGATACTGCACCAGAACGTCGACTTTGTCCGGCGGCACATTCGCGCCGCGATCGATCATGGTCTGCACGGTGTCTTTCCAGTCGTCCAGGTTCTTGTGCGCCTTGGTTAAATTGGTGAGTTTATGGCAGGCCTGGCAATTCTCCGTGGCGATGGCTTTCCCTTCGCCTTCGGGCAATTCCACCACCGCCTTGACCGGCTCCGGCGCTCCGGGCGCTGTCGCGGCCGGCGCGGCAGGAGTGGGAGTAGAAGACGGCGCGGCCTGCGAATTTGCGGCCGGAGCGGCGGCATCCTTGGGACCAAAGTTCTTGACGAGATATGTCGCCAGGGTATCGATCTTGTCCTCGGGAATATCGGCGCCGCGGTCGATCATGGTGTGGATGGTGTCTTTCCAGTCATCCAGGTCCTTGTGCGCCTTGGTCAGGTTTGTCAGGCGATGGCATTCCTGGCAATATTGCTCGGCAATGGGTTTGCCGTCGCCCTCGGGCAGTTCAACTGGTTTGGGCGCGGAGGGCGCAGCGGCCGATGGTGCAGGCGCCGCTTGTCCAGCATCCTGTTCGGGAAGCAGGCCGGATGGGCCCGCGGGGCCCGCATGTACCGAGTGCACAAGGGTCGCTGAAATGAAAGCCTTCGAAGGCGTCCCGCCATGGGACGGCGTTGCCAGGAATCCCCAACCCAAAATGCAAATAAAGCCAACACCAAGAATCGAAAAACGCTGAAAATTACCACCTGGGATGCGCACTCTGCCTTGTCCTCCTGCGATTCAACACATCGATTGCCGGAATGGCCGCTCAACGACAGACGAACGGCTCGCAGCCAAGCAAATTCCATTCTCATATGAAGAAGCGAAAGAATCAAGTTGCGACTGGCCGTTCAAATCGCGCCGCGGAGGTCCACAATCAGCGGGCAATATTGATTTCCAAATCGCGACCCTGGCGCGAGCCGATCCTCACTCGAAGGTTCTGCCGGCCATCACTCCCAACCAGACGGCCATAAACCCGGCGCAGACGCTGAGGACAACGTACAGCAGCGCCAGAAACAGATCGCCAGTGCGCACGCTGCGAAAAGTCTCCAGTTCAAACGTTGAAAAAGTTGTGTAGGCGCCGATGAAACCGATCGGAATCAAGTAGAGCAGATTCGGGCTCCAGTGAGAGCGCTCCGCAAGAATCGTCACAATCAGCCCGATTAAAAATGAGCCGCTGATATTGATTGCGAAAGTGCCATAGGGAAAACGCGCTCCCATTCGGTAGGTGATGTAGGACCCCACCCAGAACCGCGCAATGGATCCGAGAAATCCTCCGAGGCCGACCATCCAGTATTTAGTCATGGCGCTCCCGTACAAGCTTCACTCCTTCATGAGATTTGCGCAGGCTGCTGGAAACGCAAAGGCCACGAAGCGCAGGCACGTGAGAAGTTACCTGCCGCACGCAACCCGAATCAAAACCACCTTGATTGGTTCATTGCCGGGGACATGGCTCCGCGACAAGGAACTTGTCAGGAGTCATCATCTGTCCGGCCAAATGGACAGCGGTTATAAGGCGAACTCCATCGCCTGTCGCCATCATACGGATCGCAGAATGGAAGTCAATCTTCGGCTGACGGAATGTTGCCGCGTTTAAAACGGCTAGTGCGCAACAGGATGCGAGTCCGTCCTGGGTTCGGCGGGAAGTTGAGTTGGGATTATGCGCCGGTAAATCCGAAATGAGAAAAAGCGATTGCGGCACGGGGCACAACGGTAGGCTGGCACTCGAAATAAGCGGAAGATCCAGGAGAGCACGCCCATGCCGTGCTCGCTTGAGATGCGCGCCACATCCATGTTTCCGCACATGCCGCAATGCACATATCCGACGTACCCAATGGGCGCGGCCCACGCGAAAAAGCGCTGATCGCAGGCCAGGCAGCGCCAGGGACGCAGCCTGGCCATTCCGACCACGTAGTCTTTGACACCACGTCTGCGGGAACGGCGGGGACTGTCGCTATGACAGACCGGACAGAGCAAATTCTCTTCACCCCCTGAGAAGCTGGCGGAAAGAATACGTGAAGACTTATTCCTATTGCAAGTTGCATCTGCGCCGGAATGCTCCAACATGTACAATGGCACACGAGGTGCCAGATGGCTGACTACACTTCGGAGCATGCCCGCGCGGGGATCCACGCCAAACTTCCGCGCCTGGAGACGTGGCCGAATCATTTCCCGGGATATACAATTCTTACGAAGTATCCCGAATACACTTCGGTGTGCCCGAAGACTGGTCTGCCGGATTACGGAACGATCCTCATCGAGTACCAACCAAAGAAACACTGCCTGGAGCTCAAGGCCCTGAAAATGTACTTGCTGGCTTACCGGGACCTCGGCATCTTCTACGAAAATGCCGTCAATCGCATGCTGCGGGATATCGTGGACGCCATTCATCCGGTCTGGTGCGTCGTTCGAGGAGAGTTCACGCCGCGCGGCGGATTGACCACCACGGTGGAATCTCGCTGGCCAAGGAACACCCGGGCCCGCAAAACATAGACAACCATTTACATGTTAGTGATAATCTCAGCGCAATGGCGTTGCCAGTCCCAGAATGGTCCGCCAAGGAGAGACGATGAGTATTTCCCCGAATAATGTCCCCGAACCGAATGCTCACGATACCAATTACTACGAAGCGGCGCCGACGCCGCGATGGATCATCGTGGTTTTTGTGGTGGCGTTTGCAGGCATTGGATATTTGCTCTACGCCGGCAACAACGCGAAAACCAAGCTGGAGACCGATCTCGCACAGGCCAATTCAAAGGAGGCCATCCTCTCCGTGCAGATCGACCAGACCAATTCGCGCGTCGCGGATCTGAAAGGCCAGCTCGAAGTGACCACGCAGAAGCTCGGCTTCACGCAGGCCGAACTGGCCCAGGCGCGCGCCCTGGCGCAGAATATCCGCCAGACGCAGAAAGATTCCGACGAGAAACTGACCGCGCAGATTGGACAAGTGAAGCAGGACACCGACGCCAAGATTGGCGCTGTAAGCACGGACCTGAGCGGTGCAAAGACCGACATTTCGGCAACCAAGCAGGACCTGGAAACGACCAAGGCCAAGCTTACCAGCACCGTGGGCGACCTCGGCGTGCAAAGCGGGTTGATCGCACGCAACCAGGAGGAACTCGATCAGCTGAAACGCTCGGGAGAACGCAATATTTTCGAGTTGCACCTCACCAAGTCCAAGACGCCGTCGCACGTCGGGCCGATCCAAGTCACCCTGACGAAGACCGATCCCAAGAAATTTAAATACACCCTGATGGTGGTCGCCGACGATAAGACCATCGAGAAAAAAGACAAGACCGCCGACGAGCCAATTCAGTTTTATATCAAGGGCGCCACCAAGCCCTATGAGATCGTCGTTTTCGACGTGTCCAAGGATAAAGTGAACGGTTATCTCTCGACGCCGAAAGATATGGGCGCGGCGCGGGCGAATTAAAGCAAATTCCCCCGCGCGTATTTTTCGTGGCGCCAGCCATAAGCCGGCGCCACGAAAATCCGATGTACTTTTCGATTTTTTATTTACTAGGACTCGAAGGACTTCAGGGTTGTAGCCATCTCGTGGAGGCGCCGGTCGACCATCCCGTAGACGGTATCCGCCTCAAACGCACCGGTTGAATCGCGGTGACCGGCTCTTACGCCGGTCAGAATTTCGATTCCTTCTTCCAAAGTCGCCACCGGCATGATGTGAAACTTGCCCGCCGCCACGGCTTCAATCACGTCGTCGCGCAGCATTAGATCTTCCACATTTTCCGAGGGAATCATCACGCCCTGCCGTCCGGTCAAGCCGGATTTCACGCGGCACACGTCGAAAAATCCTTCGATCTTCTGATTCACGCCGCCGATGGGCTGGACGTCACCCTGCTGGCTGACCGAGCCGGTCACCGCGATATCCTGCCGAATGGGCAACCCGGAAATCGCCGAAAGCAGCGCGTAAATTTCCGTGGAACTGGCGCTGTCTCCATCGACTCCGCTGTAGGACTGCTCAAAACAAATGCTGGCCGACAAGGAAAGCGGCTTATCCTGCGCGAACTTGGTTCGCAGGTAGCCGGAAATAATATGAATTCCTTTGTCATGAAAGCTGCCGCTCAAGTTCGATTCCCGTTCGACGTTCACAACTCCCGATTTGCCCAGCGACGCCGAAGCCGTGATGCGCACCGGCTTGCCAAATGCGTAGCCGCCGATTTCCAGAACACTGAGGCCGTTCACCTGGCCGGCGCGGGCGCCGCTGGTGTCGATCATCAGCGTGCCTTCTTCAATCATTTCGCGAATCTTCGTTTCGGTGAGGTTGTGCCGTTCGATGCGCGCTTCGCGCGCGCGCAGGACGTGCGAAGCGCTGACCAGTTCCGCGTTTTCCCCCCGCGCGATGTACGCCGCTTCGCGCGCCAGATCCGCCAGTTCCGGAAATCGCGCGGTCACCTTGTTGCGGCGTCCGGCCAGGCGCACACCGTACTCCAGCATTCTGGCCACAGCGGTGCGGTCAAACGGGCCAATATGCTCCTGTTCGGAGAGATGGCGCAAGCGGTCGCCGTAATGGCGGATGACCGCGTCGCTCATCACCATTTCCTCGTCGAATTCCACTCGCACTTTAAAAATCTTGCGAAAGTCCTCTTCGTATTCGTACAGGATCTCGTACATGTGCCGGTCGCCGATCAGAATAATTTTCACATCGATGTCGACGGGCTCGGGCTTGAGCGCGGACGTCCCGAACGGAAAGAACATTTCCAGCGGCTGGATTTCCAGTTTCGAGTGGTTCAGCATGCGCTTGAGCGTGCGCCAGACTCCGGCTTCGCTCAGCGCGTCATACGCATACATCACCAGAAAGCCGCCGTCAGCGCGCAGAACCGAGCCCGGACGCAGATCCATGAAATCCGAATTCCAGCCGCCGCGCGAATCGTAGCTGCGCTGGATGGTGCCAAAAAGATTGGTGTACGTCGGCGTGGTTTCAAAAATGACCGGCGAGCTGCCTTCCTCGCTGTGCGCCAGAATCACGTTAACCCCGTAAACGCGGAACGGATCGCGCTCCGTGGTTGCCGGGCGCGGGCCGCCGTCCGGCGGCGGCACTCCACCGGGCTCTTCCTCGCCTTCGCGCTCTTTAAACGGATCGAGATTGTCCAGAATATTGTGGCGGACTTCTTCCAGATATTCCGCGACCAGGTTGCCCGAATATTTTTCCTTCAATTCCTCGATGAAACCATCCACCAGCACCGAGGCCGCTTCCTGCTCGAGGTAGCTTAACTCGCTGGCCAGTTCGCGCGAGAGGGTCAGCGTCTTGCGGTATACCACGGTGAATTCCTGCCGAAACTGTTCGTACTTGCGCTCCAGATCCTCGGCCACCAGCGTTTCCAGTTTTCCTTCATGCACCATTTTCGGGATGTCTTCGATCGGCACCATCTGCCCTTCGAGCACCGGGAAAATTTCCGGCAGCGCGACGGCACCGACCTGCATGTGCCCGAGCGCGAACTGGTCCCGCGCGATGCGGCGCGTAAAATCGTCCATCAATTCTTTTTCGCGGACCGTGAAGCGATCCACAATGCGGCCTTTTTGCCGCTGAAAAGGCTCGCCCTCGAACACCTGCGGAATCCGCCGCCGCAGAAATTCGATGCCGCTGAGCATATCTTTCTTGAAGCCGTTGGCCTGCCCGCGCGGCAACGCCAGAAGGCGTGGACGATCGGTGCTCTTAAAATTGTTGACGTAGCAACGATCAAGCGACGCCTTTGCCGGCGGACGGATCTGATCGATCAGGTGGGTGATGGTGCCGCCGCGGCTCGTTCCCGCCAGCCCGCATACAAAAATATTGAAGCCCGGCGCGTTCAGCTCCACTCCCATCTTCAACGCGCGGAAGGCGCGCTCCTGTCCGAGCAATTCCTTCACCGGCTCGGCTTCCGCCGTTGTGGCAAACGGAATCGTGGCAGGATCGCACCTCCACCGCAGTTTCTCGGGAGGCAAACCGGCGAGCAATGTGATGGGTTCAGTTGACATCGTAGAATCTTGGCGTTCCCAAGCGCGCTACTCTAGCACAGGCCAGCGAGAGAGCGCATACCCGCTCTATGGAAATTTCCACTACCTGCAACGATTACCTGCAGCGTTTTGTGGACCCTTCCCCCAGGCACAGACGCGGCAGGCCGCCGGATGGGCACATCACGTCGCGGACGTACCTGGCGCTCCGCTCTCCACGTCGTTTCCCGAATAAACGTCCAGTATTCCGACCGCCGTGGCGACGACGATTGGCCCCAAAACAACCCCCAGCACTCCGAACACCGCGATGCCGCCGAGCACGCTGATGAAGACCAGCAAGCCGTTCAGCGATGCCCGTCCGCCGAGCAGCACGGGACGCAGGATATTGTCGATCGAGCCGCCCAGCGCTCCGCAAATCGCGATCAGGAAGATGGCCCGGGCCCAATGTCCGGTAGAAAATAAATAGATCGCTCCGGGAATCCACACGGGCCACGCCCCCACCACCGGCAGCAGGGACAAGAAGCCCATCACCACGCCCCAGAAAACAGCCGAACCCAGGCCCACGATGGCAAAGGCCCCGCCGCACAAAATTCCCTGAACCGCGGCAATCACCAGGCTGGTCGTGACGCTGGCAAAAATCAAATCGCGAGCCTCCGCCAGCATTCGCTCGGTCATGTTCTCCTCAAACGGCAAAAAATGCCGGAGGCGGGTCAACATCGAATCGCCGTCCCGAAGGACGTAGAACAGCGCGAACAGCATGACGAATAGCTCAAACAGGAAGACAACGATATTCCGGATGACCGCGCCCAGTTCCGTGGCCATGTATTCGCCGGCCCGGCTGGCGCCCTGGCGCACCAGGCCCGGCAGATCGATGGTGATTCCACCGGCGGCGATATGGGATGACAGCCTCGCCCAATCGCGCGCAAGCCAGGTGTAGCCTCCGCCGGCCATCGCCGTCTGGATGTTCTGTGCTGCGGCGATTCCTTCGCGCACAAATAGCGCCGTGAGCAGCAGTACCGGAACGATCAAAATCAGTGTCACGCCCAGCGTAATGGCCGCGGCCGATTGGGTGTTGCCCCATTTGCGCTCGAATCGTTTGTGCAGAGCGTAAAAAATTACGCCGAAAACCGCCGCCCAGGCCAACGGCTCCAGAAACGGCTGAAAAATTCGGAACATGAGGTAGCCCAGGGACAGGACGATGCCGTAAAACAGCACGTTGCTGAATCGATTGTCGGCAGTTTGAACCACGCGGGTCGAAATTTCCTTTCGATTCACGCAGTGAAGGAATGCGCGCTTTCTCTTATAACCCAGGTCCGGTCGCTTTTGGGGAAGCCATTCGAGAGCCGGTTCATCGATTGGCGTGCCCGCGCGTGCTATGATTTCAGAACATTAGGAGTCATCCCGTGAACGATCCCGCAGCCTGCCGCCATTCCCGCACGCAAGTGATTGCCAAGGATTCCGACGCCGAATATGTGGAGTGCCTGGAGTGTGGCGCGATTCTGGAGTCCGGGGAGTTACCGGAACCCGGCAACGGTTTTGATGAGTCGCTCTCCGACGCGTAACTGTTATGCGTCCGCTCAATTCGAAAACGTTTTTGCCACCGAGAATACGGAGAAATTCGAGGAGCCAGCCGATGCCGGCGATAAGCTGTTCACGGATTCACGAATCACGATTCGTTTTCAGCTGATTCCCAGTTGCCCGATAATGCGCACCACATCCGCGGCGGAGCAATCGTAAAGCGGGCGCTCATCTTCCTGCTCCAGTTGCTCCTGCAAGTACTGGGCGGCTACGTAGCTGGCTTCGCGATCGGAAAGGTTGCGCCCCGATTTCGCCGTAAACTCCACAATCCCCGGATGCGCGAGGCCCACAATCGAACCCTTGCCGTCGACCAGAAACTTGGTGTCTACCGTATCGCTATGCCGCGTGGCCACGCCATTCCACAAGTGCGAAAAACGGCAGCGATAGGTCTTGTCGGTGAGCCGCGAGGTCACCTCGAACTCCCCAACAAACTGGCTCATCGCTCCGAGATTTGAAAGTCCAGTGCCTGTGCTCATGTGCTCTACTTTCCGTGGCCCACGGGTACGGGTTCGGCGTGCGCGTAGATTCCAGCCGCTGCGGCGATGCCGGCCCCGATCGGTAATTTCATGCCCTGGTCAAGCAGCACGCGTTCCAGCGTGTCGAGGAACAGCAGCACATTCTGACGCTGGCTGGAGAATCCCATCAGCCCGATGCGCCAGGTGGTGGTCTTAATGTCCCCTAGTCCACCGGCGAATTCGATATTAAATTCGTTCAGCATGCGGCTGCGCACTTTCGTACCGTCGACGCCTTCGGGAATGCAGACGCAGGTGACGGTTGCCAGGCGATCCTCCGGGTTCTCGACGAACATGCGTAGGCCCATCGCCTCAAGACCGGCAATCAGCGCCGCCTGATTTTGGCGGTGGCGTTCCCAACTGCCTTCGAGCCCTTCCTCGAGCACCATCCGCATGGCCTCATGCACCGCGTAAATCAGGGGAATCGGCGGCGTGTGGTGGTAGGTACGTTCCTTGCCCCAATAATTCATGACGGTGGTGAGATCGAAATACCAGCTCTGCACCTTCGTCTTGCGATTGCGCAGCATTTCTTCGACCCGCACGTTCACCGTGATGGGAGACATTCCTGGAGGCGCGCTCATCGCTTTCTGCGTTCCGCTGAAGCAGATGTCAATTCCCTCGCGATCCACGTCCAAAGGCACTCCGGCAAGCGTGGCCACGCTGTCTACAATCAGCAGCGCGCCCAGTTCGTCGGCGACCTTGCGAAATGGCGTGAGCTTCGTCACTACCCCGGTGGAGGTTTCTCCGTGGGCCAGGCCCACAAATTTGATTTTGCGGCCTTGCCCGGCGCGGCGCACATCTTGCGGGTCCACGGTGCGGCCCAGCGGGGCGGGCACGCGATGAATTTTCGCTCCCGTACGCTCGGCGATTTCCGCCATGCGCGCGGAAAACATGCCATTCACGCACACGATGGCCTCGTCGCCTGGCTCCAGCGAGTTCACCACCGCCGTTTCGATGCCGCCGGTACCGGAAGCGGAAATCGGGAAGGTCATATTGTTCTGGGTCTGGAAAACGCGTCGCATCAGCGTCTGAACGCCGCCCATAAATTCGGTAAACCACGGATCGACATGGCCCACGATCGGCGTGGCCAGCGCGCGATATACGCGCGGGCTGATACACGACGGCCCGGGTGTGAGCATCAGCCTGGTCGGCGGTCGCAATTCGTCCATCGGATTCATCATTCCTCGAAACCTCAGCTTTCACGCGGTGCTGCGGGCATGCAAAAAATGTGCTCTGGGAGTCCTGCACAGACCATCGCAGATGGCTTAGTGGAAATTACTGCAGCCCCGGTCGCGTTCCGGAACATTTCTCTCAACTACACTCCCGACCCATTATCTAGTTTGCGCGATTCCCTGTTTCCGTGCAACCGCCAAAATGGTTGTGTCGCAACCAGCATCGACTAATTCGACGCATCCGTCCCCATGAGGAAAACGGACTTCCAAATTCCCCAGACTTGCGGCACTTTCCCGTATTATCGCGAGCTTCCGCGACATTCTGCGAGCGCTTCCGCCGCGCGCTGTGCTATCTTCGCGGGGCACCCGAGGAAGGCGCATCGATGGCGGAAAAACTTGTTTTGGTAGGCGTACTGCCCGAAATTGTCGTGATTGGTCTCGACGAACAGGTTGTCTGGCTCTCTGAAACAGGAAATCTCAAGATTCAATTCGATCCCAACCGTTGCCCGTTTCAATCCAATGTGTTCCAGGCCCCCCGGGGCGCCAACTGCAGAGTGGCCCGCCGCGTCCGGGGATAAATCCGGCTCTTACAGGTATCGGCTTTGGTTGAACGATCAGCCGGTCGGCAACGGCGAAGTGATTGTGCGCGAGAAATAGGTTCTCCGCAGCTCTCTAACCTGCCTGTCCCTGTGCTGTTATCTCGAAAGTCGACCCTGTCAGTTTCCTGCTGTGGCTGCGCGTCCCGTATCGATTGAATGCGCAAGACCCCGTCGAACCGGCGCCAGGAGCACGGCGGGTACCGGCTTCTCGGGCGACAGCGCGACGTTGGAAGAACGCTGCGGAAACTCTACCCGGCGATCGAGACTCAACCCGGCCTCACGGACCAATTCCGCGGAAAAATTAGGGTCGTCCGAATATTCGACGCCCCAGAACCACAGGCGCTCTTCTTTCTTCTGCAGGAACTGCAACACTTGCTCCAGCTTACGCATAGCCCGATCGAATGTGGAGGCAAGGAAATAGACCGGCAAAACCCAAGCCTTTCGCGCGAATGACGCTCGGATGCGAACGCAATACTTTCCGGTCTGGTTTACTTCAATCGAGCACTGGTATTCGTTGCGATGATTTGTCTTCCCTGGCATTGCTCACCTCTCTGAAATACTTTTCTCGGACTTCTGACGATTCCCGCTGGGAAAAATACACTGCGAGATTCTATGGAGCGTCGGAACGATTAGGCCTTACAAAACCGCTGACGAATTAGAAGAACCACATCTACGAGAAGCAGCATGCGCTGGGAAGGCGGCAGCTACCTAATCCTGATCCCTGGCGTTGGACCAAGACTACGAACACAAATATGCTAGCTTAGGATAGGAATGAAAGCAAGCTCCGCTAATGCGGATTTAATTTACTTGTTTTCAGTAATTTAGAGGCTATGCAGGGTTGATCAGACGCTTCAAATTGTCAGCGTTAAAGTGTAGCTGGCCATCCTTCTCAAGGCGCGCCTTGAGTGCCGTTCGGAACAAATCGTACGCCGTTTGCCGCTTCCGCTGCACAACTTGCTGCTCGATTTTGTCCTTCTGCTTGGCGAAATCGTCCGGATTGACAGGATCGTGCTGCGCTACGCGATAGACGGTCCAGTTTGACCCAACAGAAATAGGATCCCCGATCTGGCCGACGGTCATGGTGAACGCCGCCGCAAACTGCTTGGCGCTGCCAACATCGGCAATCGAGCCGGTTCGCGAGATGGGATCGGAGGTCTTCACGTCCAGTCCCAGGGCCTTCGCGGCAGCATTGAAATTCTCTCCACCTTTGACGCGCTTGGCGAGCTCATCGGCGCGAGTCTTCGCCAATTCCACTGCTTTTTCGTGGCGGTAATCGCCGGCCACGCGGTCATGAACCTCCGCCAAAGTGGCGGGATGCGACGGCTGGATATCCTTCACGGAAAGCACGACGTACCCGGCATCGGTATGAACCGGCGCGCTGACGTCACCTGCGCGCTCATGGAAAATGCTATCCATCAGTCCGGGGGCGTTCCCGAGTTCCGGGAGCGGCTGAGTAGCCTCTACTAGCTTGGCTTCACCCGTCGTCATGTTGAACTTCTTGGCCAGATCCGCGAGTGGTACACGGCCACTGCGGCGGATTTCATCAGCAATCTGGCCGGAAATGCTCTCACCTAACTGCTCCGCTTTTTCCTGCTGCAACTGATTGGCAATATTAGCTTTAACCTCATCCAATGTCTGCGTTCGAGCCTGCTCGCGATCGATCACCTGAATGATATGGAAGCCGTATTGAGTCTTGACCAGGTCTGAAATCGAACCCTTGGGAAGGCTGAACGCCGCCGCCTCGAATTCCGGCACGGTCTGTCCGCGAACGATCCAGCCAAGATCGCCGCCTTTGTCCTTCGAGGTGTCTTCGGAGTATTGCTTGGCCAGATCCCCAAAATTCCCGCCATGCTTGGCCTTGTTCAGAACATCCTCGGCCTTTTTCTTGACCTCGGCGGCCTCGGCATCGGTCATGCCGACGGTCTTGAACAGAATGTGGGCCACGTGCGCGCGGTCTTCCAGTTTGTACTGATCGATGTGGCTCTGGTAGTAGACCTTTTCCTCGTCCTCGGTGACCGGCGCGCGCTGGCGAAGATCGGCGAGGCTCAGCATGGCGTAGTCCACCGTGCGGCGTTCCGGGACCACGTACTGGGCTTTATTTTTATCGAAATAGGCCGCCAGATCCGCATCCGAAACTTCCACCTTGGACTGCAAATCCTCGGGCTTAATAACCACGTAATCGAGTTTGATTTTTTCATTTTCGCGGCGGAATTCGTCGCGCACTTCGTCATCGCTGGCGGTGACGCCGTCGGTCACCAGTTGCTGGAATTTCTGCTGCAGCAGCGCGCTCTTCACTTCGGTCTCAAACTCCGGCACGCTCATCTGAAAACGCGCCTGGACTTCCGCCGCGTAGCGATCCATGCCGATAAAGCTGTCGCCGGTAAACGCGGTGGGCACAAGCTTCTTCAGCAGGTCGGCATGCTCTTCATCGGAGACGCGCAGGCCCATGCTCTGGGCTTCCAACGCCAGCATCTTTTCGTCAATCAATTGATCCAGGGCCTGCTGCGTATACATCGGTACGAGGGCCGGAGGAATCTGGCTGCCGCGGGTGCTTTTGTTCAGTTGGTTCTGAACATCGAGAACGGAAATGGGCTCACCGCCCACGTCGGCGACGTTTTCCGCGCCATTGAGGTCATTGGTGCCCTGCGGCACGAGATATAAAAGCATGCCGATCCCGAGGATCCCTACCACCACCCCGAGCATAATGCGCACGCCAATCTTTTTTTCACGAAGAGCGTCCCACACGTTCGAAAATCCTCCCGCGCAACGCTATCTGGAGATTCCACGATTGGGAAAAACAGACAGCTGCCGCACCCAAAGCAAAGAACGGCATTATAGAGGAGCAGAGCACATACACTCAATCTCTAATGTGGTTAGACGCCGTTCCAGGCACGAGTGTTAGCATCGCCAATGCCTCGCCGCCACTCCCGGAATGGCTGTTACTTCCGGGCGGCGTATTCCTTGCTGAAGCCATTGCGTGAATTCGTCATCGTGAAACTGCCGTCGGGGTGAGCGGACAGCTTGATATAGTTTGCCGGCGATTCGTTGGGAACACCCGATTCTTTCGTGCCCTCGGTCCCGAGATTGGCGAGAAACTGTTGCGCTGAGTTGCGCGGCCCGGCCTCCACTCCATAGTGCAGCTGCCAGAGGCCTTCCAAACCCGGAGAGTGTTTCAGGGTTTCAAAGGTCGGAATCTCCGCGCCTTTATTGGCGCCGTTATTCATGACGGCCACGCGCGGATGCATCGCCCAGACCATTATCGGCAGGCTGGATGTTTCTTTTCCGTGGTGCGACACCAGGTACACGTCGACGGCGCCAAGCAGATTGTTCGGGCAAGCCAGATCGTGCTCCTTGTTCCAGGTCAAATCGCCAAAATCCGCGATGCGAAACTTTCCGAGCGTAGTGATGGTGCCCACAGAATTCTTGTTCTCTCCGCCCACCATGGGGTCCTTGGTCTCATCCTTCGGCTGGAAATCCTTGCACAAAGGATTAGCCGCGCCGGCGCCAGGCAGCGGCTCCAGGATGGTCTTGGTGGCCGCCGAAACAATCTGAACGTCAAGGCCGCTGATCGGAATCTTGTCGCCGGGGCGCGCCAGAATGTGCTGGGCTTTGTCGCGCACCGCCACGTAAGCCGCATAATACTGCGGGACATTCACCAACTTATCGTCGGTGGGGCCATGGTCGACAAAGGTTTTAATGGGGATACTGGAAGCCAGTTCCGGCAAGCCTCCGGCATGGTCGACGTGATAGTGGGTCAGCACGAGGTAGTCGATCTGGGTGATTCCCGCCTGCTTTGCGACGGCCATGATGCGGTCGGCATCACGCGTTCCCGGCCAGCCGGCATCAATCAACATCGCTTGCCCGGACGGCGATACGAACAGCGTCGACTGCCCGCCCTCGACGTCGATGAAGTAGACTTCCAAGGACTTGCGCGACTGCGCCCTGACCGTTGCGCAAGACATAGTGAATAACACGGCGATCACAAACCGAAGCTTCGTGCGCATTCCCGGCTCCCCATTTCTGACCCAGTGAGTGTTGGCAGTTCTAATTCGAGTTTATCTGTCGAATGAGCGAGTCTATCAACGCGTCCAACTCGGAGCAAGAGGTCCTAGCGGATCGCCACGCTGTAGCGCCACCGCTAAGAAGATGAAAACCCTTGACCGGACAATGCCTTACGCTGCGGCGGAACTCCTTGAACGGCCACTAGCGTCAAAGGGTCGCATAACTATCCCCGCCCGTGATAATCTATTGTGGCATTTTTGAGGCTGCGAGATGAGCAACCAGACCCACCAGACGAGTGCGGGAGAAGGCAAAAGTTTGATTCGCGTCCGGCCGCGAGGATTTTGCGCCGGAGTGGTACGCGCAGTGGACATCGTTGAACTGGCTCTGCAGGCCTACGGCCCGCCGGTCTACGTCCATCACGAAATCGTACATAACCGGTACGTGGTCGAACAACTTCGCCAGCGCGGCGCAATTTTCGTGGAGGCGGTGGAGGAAGTGCCGCTTGGAGCGGTGCTGGTTTTCAGCGCGCACGGAGTACCGCCGACGGCACGCGAAGAGGCCCGCCTGCGCAAGCTGCGGGTGATTGACGCGACCTGCCCGCTGGTGACCAAAGTGCATCTGGAAGCGCTGAAATTCGCCCGCGAGAATCGCACCATCATCCTGATCGGCCACCGCGATCACCAGGAAATTGTGGGCACTTCCGGCGAAGCTCCGCAGCAAACCGTGGTGGTGGACAGCGTCGAAGCGGTCGATGCGCTCGAAGTGAAGGACCCCAGACGCCTGGCTTTCCTGACCCAGACGACGCTGAGCCTGTACGACACCCAGGAAATCGTGGCCCGGCTGCGCGAGCGGTTTCCGACGATCGAAGGGCCGGCATCAGACGAATTTGTTACGCGACGCAAAACCGCCAGGAAGCCGTCGAGCAACTGGCGCGCGAAGTGGAGCTGATTCTGGTGGTGGGCTCGCCCAACAGCTCGAACTCCAACCGCCTGGTGGAAGTCGCCAAGCGTTCCGGCGTGGCAGCGCAATTGATCGACGCCGCGAAGGATATCGATCCGAAGTGGCTGGAAGGGATTCGCCGCGTGGGCCTGACGGCGGGAGCGTCCGCGCCGGAAATTCTGGTCGAGCAAGTGAGCGAGCATCTGGCCGGGCTGGGTTACACGAATCAGCGCGATCTCGATCTGATCCGCGAGGATGTGCGGTTTACACTGCCCACTGAGCTGACCAACATCGCGCCGGCCTCGAATTAGGGAAGCGGTTTCGCGGAAAGCCGTTTAGCGAAATGGTTATGCATGTAGTAATCTTTCAGGGAGCACGTCTCCAGCAACAGGAGAGCGAACGTGGCGGTCAAGATCACCCGTCAGCCGAAGAATATTGTCCTTCTGGGCTCGGCAACGAGCGCGGCGGCACTGCGCCCAGGGCTCGAACGCTCGCCTGCGGCCTTGCGCTCTGCCGGCCTCGCAGACCGGCTGAAGACCGCCGGCTTTCACGTTGCCGATCTCGGCGACACCGCTGCTTATGTTTTCCAACCTGACGAAGAGCATCCGCGCGCCAGAAATGTTTCCGCGATTCTGAAATCCCTGAATGATCTGCGCCCGCGCGTGGAAGTTGCGGTGAAGTCCGGCGCGCTGCCCATTATTCTTACCGGCGATTGCATTTCTGTTTTGGGAGTGATTGCCGGGACCCGCCGTTACTTTCGCAACGTCAGCTTGATTTACGTGGACCGCGATGCCGATCTGAACGTGCCGGCTTCCACGCCATCGGGTTGCATCGATGGCATGGTGATTTCGCAGGTGATCGGGCGCGGCGCGCCGGAACTAGTTCGTTTCTGGGGCGAGCCGCCACTGGTGCGCGAGCCGGACATTGCCCTGTTTGGATTTGAGCGGCTGGACCCGCCGGAAGAACAGTATCTGATTGCGTCTCCCCTGCGACGGCATTCTTCGCTGGAAGTGTCGGCCGTCGGCCTGCTGCCGCCGCGCAGCTGGCCCTCGAGCGGGTGCATGCCGCGAAACACGAATTCGTTCTGCACTTCGACGTGGATGTGATTAATGGCGACGAGTTTCCCTGGACCAATTTCCCGGGGCCGGCGGCCTGACCTTGAATGATAGTGCGCGATGCGCTGCGCGGCTCCTCGTCAGCCAGCCGAATCTTGCCGCGTTCGAAGTGGCGGGTTACAACCCTGAACTGGATGCCGACGGCGCGGGCGCGCGGAAGCTGATCGATCTGCTGGCTGACGTGCTTTCGACGCGCATTGGAAGCAACGTCTCCGGCAGACACACGCCTGTTGCAGAGGCGGTGGCCGTTCGAACTTCGGGCAAACACTGCTGAAGCCGCGCCTTCTGCTGTCCCCACGGGCAGCGAATCCTATGCCGAATCCGAGCGGCGCCCACCCGATGACGTGACGGACACGGCTGACCCGGACGCTTCCGCGTCCTGCGATTTGAGGGGCACAGGCTTCAGCCTATGAAATTTTCGGCTTTGCGCGAACAAAACCCCACAGGCTGAAGCCTGTGCCACTTAGCTTGCGCTGGCAGACCCGGTGCGCTACAAATTCCGTTGCTCGCGGAGGTTTTCTCTATGACTGGCAAATCCATCGTGGTGGCAACGGCGCTGGCGTTGGTCTTCGTAAGCGCCAGCCTGGCAAAATTGCGTCCGGAGCTGCAGCAAATGTCCATGGACATGTCCGGTTCGGCCGACCTCGGGGTTCCTTCGTACCACGCGTATCCGCTGAAACCGCCATTTCCGGCGACGCTCGATCCGAAAAAATTTCCTGATGCACTCAATCGCAATGTCTATGCGCTGGCCGCGAAGATCAGGCCGGTGTTGTACGAGCAGCCCTGCTACTGCTATTGCGACCGGCATGAGGGACACAAGAGTCTGCTCGATTGCTTCGTGGGCACGCACGGGTCGGAATGCGATATCTGCCAGAAGGAAGCCGTCCTTGCCTATCAGCTCACCCGGAAGGGCAAGACTCCCGCGCAGATTCGCGCCGCGATTATTCACGGCGATTGGCGAACGGTAAACCTGAACCCATACATGGCTGATGCGAGTCCCCGGTAATTTTCGATCGCCGAAAATCAATATTTACATTAAGCAGGACGGGCTTTAGAGTCTGCGTGAGAGCGCCAAAATGAGAACCTAGTGGCTAAAGCCGCGACTCACAAAGATTCTCGAGTTCTCACACGGACTCTTTAGCGTGGTTTGTTTTTCTCTATCCCTTGCATGAACGTCTTTACGACAAGAATCCCACACAGGCTGAAACCCATCCTGCATGGATGATCTCGAGCAATCTCGCATAGGAGTATCGGGGTCCGCGGGACGCGGTTCTCTGAAGGAACTGGCGCTTTTCTTTCTGCGACTGGGCATCACTGCGTTTGGAGGACCCGCGGCGCACATCGCCATCATGGAAGATGAACTGGTACGCCGCCGCAAATGGCTTTCGCGCGAAAAATTTCTCGACCTCTTGGGCGCGAGCAGCCTGATTCCCGGCCCCAGTTCCAGCGAGCTGGCAATCCACATCGGATATCTCCGCGCAGGCTGGGCGGGACTGCTGATCGGCGGTGCATGCTTCATTCTCCCCGCAGCGATTCTGGTCGGTCTGATTGCCTGGGCGTACGTGCGCTTCGGACACTTGCCCGAAGTTGCGGCGCTGCTCTACGGAGTGAAGCCTGTGGTGATTGCCGTGATCCTGCAGGCGCTGTGGGGGCTTGGGCGTACCGCGGTCAAGAACTGGCTTCTGGCCTTTGCAGGAGTGATTTGTGTGGTGCTCAGTTTCGCGCAGGTCAATGTTCTCGCTATTTTGTTCGGGACTGGTGCGATGCTTGCGACAATTCACGCGATCACCGTGCACCGAAAGCAAGACGGCCCGACGGCGCGGGCCTTCACTTTCGTTTCCGTTCTACGCGGAGCGCGCGCCGGGCTCGCACGCATTTTTCCATGGCTGGGCGCAACCGGTGCGGCCGCAGGAATACCCGGGCTGTGGCCGCTGTTCCTGGTGTTCGCGCGAATCGGTTCCATCGTCTTCGGCAGCGGCTATGTTTTACTGGCATTTTTGCGAGCCGATCTGGTGGTGCATCGCGCGTGGGTGACGGACGCGCAGTTAGTCGACGCCGTGGCCATCGGACAGGTAACGCCGGGGCCCGTATTTACCACAGCCACTTTTCTCGGCTACTTGCTGCGAGGCCCCGCCGGAGCATTGGTCGCTACGATTGGAATTTTCCTTCCGGCATTCGTTCTGGTAGCCATCAGCGGTCCGCTCATTCCTTTGATTCGCCGCTCCAGCACGGCCGGCGCATTTCTCGATGGAGTGAACGTGGCCTCGCTCGCGTTGATGGCCGCCGTGAGCTACCAGTTGGGGAGGTCGGCGATTGTGGACTGGCTGACCGTGGGTCTGGCGCTGGTCAGTGCGGTGCTGCTGTTGCGGTATCGAATCAATTCGGCGTGGCTGGTGTTGGGTGGCGCGGTCGTTGGCGTCGTAGCGCGGCTGGCGCGAATCGGCTGACAGGAATTCCTAACCAACGGGAGCGAGCAGCCTGCCGTGCGTGCCCTGGGCCGGTAGACATTCCTGTGGCGCCGGCGTGCTGCCAGCGGTTTTCCTTCTAAGTACGGTCCGGTTGCCGCGGCTTAATCAAAAAATCGATTCCGAGCCAGAAACTGTACGCGTGCCGCGTCAAGGCTAATGAGAGCGCGACGGCAAAGGCCATCCACAAAACAATTTTTGCATTCGTGGTAAGCGTGGTGAAATCCGGGATCAGGAGCGACAGCAGAAAGATCGTCACCACCACCGCCGTGGTGGCAGCGTAATTGATAATCATCGCTCCAACGTAGTAGCCCTGCTCGGGAAAATACGAAAGCCCGCACTCCGGGCAACGCAATAGCATGCGGAAGACGCCGCGAAACAATCGCCCTCGGCCGCAATTGGGGCAGCGCAAGTGCACGGCACGGCGCACGATCAGCTTGAACGGAAGTCTTGGCATGAAAATGATCGCCGGCAGTGCAACACCACACAGCGGTGCCAGCAGGATAGTGGAAATTGCTTAACGCTGCAGGGAATTCTGGAAATGAGAATCACGCGGAAGCATACTGGGGCTCAGTCTCTGGGGTTAGGTGAAAAGCTTTCGGAGTAAATCCTTGCCTTCCGTTTCGGTCAGAACCTTTTTCTTCATCAGCGTCATAATCAACTCGCTAAGAACCGAACTTTTCGTTAAGGCCTGCGTTCTCTCGCTTGGCGCGGGTTCTTCCGGCCCCGCAGCGCTCGCATCCGGCGCGGTAGGAGCCTGGCCGCTGATTTCGAGCAGCCATCTTTGAAACAGCCGCACTTGCTTCGGCTGAGCGGAAACGAAAGCGAGACCCATACCCATTCCGATCAGAGAATAGACCACCTTCGACTGAGCCTCAAAAGTTTGCGCGTTACGCACAATGCGAATTTTGACGTCCGTACCAACGGGAAATGGGCTGAGCGTATCGATATAGCAGCCACCCAGACTCAAATCACTGGTTCGCCCGACGACCTTAGTACCGCTCTTGGTGTCAACTGCTTCCACGCTAGCAGAAAAGGGGAATCGTAAATTACGGCGGCGTTCCACGCTCGACTGCGGCGACAGAAAGCTTGCTGTTTGTTCCATTCTGGTCGACGGAAGACATAATTCGAACCTCTGCGGCTGTTTATTCGGCCCTGACACCATACGCGCCAGACGCAGCGCGACAATCTGCCTTCAGTCTTGACCATAACTTATAGGCACACAAGCGCTTGCTGGTGGTGTGTTGTCCACCTTGTACCTATTCGGGGCACATCGTCGGAGGGAGAGACTTGCGCGCGGCCGTGTTACCGGCCGCGCGCAGGTCCGTGGCGGGAGGTGTAGGGTCACTACATTTGGAAGTTGACCTCTACTCTCAGGTCAACCGGTGTGGGCTGTCCGTCGAGGATCGTTGGTTCATATTTTCGTTGGGCGACGGCTTTCATCGCCGCCTGCACCAGCAACGGGTGTCCGCTGACAATCTTTTCCTGAACCACGTTGCCGTGCTCATCGATGACCGCGTCGATCACCACCATGCCGTGGATATGCCCTTGCGCCGCCAGCACCGGGTAGACGGGCGCTGGACCAAATAGCAAACGTGGCTGCTTGACGTCGCCGCCGACGCGCACCGGGTGCTTTGGTCCTTCAACCACCGGCGCGGCCGCTACCGGCGCGGCCAAGCCGGGCATTCCGCCGGTGATACCGCCGATCTGACCTCCAGGCACGCCGCCTGGAACTGCTGAGATCCCCGCGGCCATCGCCTCTTCCGGCGGCGCTGCGTCGCTCGTTACCGTCGGAACGGCCTTCGGAATAAATGTTGGCGCGGTCAACTTTCCCGGCGTGAAAACTTTCGGCGTTACGTGGACCGCTCGCGTAACAACAGGCGGAGCCGGGGGCGCGGCGCCATCGGGGGCATGGGTGCAACCAGCAACGTCGTTTCCAACCTTTTCATGTCAATGCCTTGCGAGAAATAGAGGGGAAGAAACAACAATACAATTAAGATGGCGAAATGTATGAAAAACGAAAGGGCCCAATCCATGGGGCTGCGGCGCTGGCGGGTGGTGGAATTCTCAAGCAGGGCCTCGGCAAATACGCGGTTGGTTGCGGAAATGGCGGGCGCGGGTAACACCGTGCTGGCTTGTGCCCTTCCGCCCGGATAGACATCTTCCAGAACAAGATTTTGCTCACCGATCATGAAGCCTCCTAAAAATGTGTTTCCTGCCGAAAACGTGAAAGAAATAAGGAAAACGGCGCGGTTCTCGTGAACCGACCTCAATTTAATTTTTAACTTACCGGGACACTGCGCGGTGTCTGGAACAGAGCTGCTACTGCGGGAAGTACCGGGGACATTCCCTTTCGACGTGGAAGGC
>CAVOIX010000082.1:0-85512 GCA_963695945.1 uncultured Acidobacteriota bacterium
ACCGAGTTTTTGTACCACGGTGAGTGAGAGAGTTTATCTCACAGCCATGGACTGTGAATCTTGGTTAGGCCGATCCCAGGGGCTACAGGCCGCGGGGGCAGCGGCTGTAGCCGAGCGCCGAGTGGGGCCGCCTGGTGTTGTATTCGACTCTCCACTTCTCGATCACGATTTGTGCCTCCTTCAGCGAGTAAAAATCTCCCCATTCAGGCATTCATCCCTCAGCTTTCCGTTGAAGCTTTCGCAGTAACCGTTCTCCCAAGGACTTCCTGGCTCGATATACAACGTTCCGGTCCCTACATTCGCCAGCCACTTCCGCAGTTCCTTGGCCACAAACTCCGCGCCGTTGTCAGACCGAATATTCTCCGGCACTCCTCGCCACAGCATCACATCCGCCAGCGCCTCGATGACCTCGTAGCTTCCCAATCGCCTCGCCACTCGAATCGCCAGGCACTCTCGCGTGTATTCGTCGATCATCGTCAGCATGCGAATCGTTCTGCCATCGTGGGTCATTGCACTCACGAAGTCATAGTTCCAGACGTGATTCGCCCGCTCAGGCCTCAGCCGCACACAGGAGCCATCATTTAACCAGAGCCTTCTCCGTGCCTTTTGTTTGTTGGGTATCTTCAGCCCTTCGCGACGCCAGATGCGCTGCACTCGATCTTTCCCCACCTGCCAGCCTGCGGTCCGCAACAGCGCCGTAATCCTCCGGTAGCCGTAACGGCCATACTGACTGGC
The DNA here is from genome assembly GCA_963695945.1 of uncultured Acidobacteriota bacterium. GTDB lineage: Bacteria > Acidobacteriota > Terriglobia > Acidiferrales > UBA7541 > Palsa-360. The sequence continues at coordinate 736 of CAVOIX010000082.1, forward strand.
CAGCGTGATAATGTCTGGGTCAGCGCATCTTCGTCCACTCTCTGGATCGGCAGGTAGCGCTGCGTTCCACGCCACTGCTTCACCAGTTGGCAAGCATGCCGCTCGGAAAGTTCGTGCTTCTCTCGCGCATGCTCCACCGCACAGCGACGCCTCTCAGGGCTTAGAAGTCCCTCCGCGATATCCTTGAGAACTTGCTTCTCCGGCGACAGCTCCGCCACCACTCGCTTGAGTTTGGCGTTCTTCTTTCCAGTTCCTTGAGTCGTTTTGCTTGATCCAGCTTCAGGCCGCCGTATTCCTTCCTCCAGCGGTAATAGGTCTGCACGGTGATCTCAACTTCCTTGCAGGCTTGCGGGGTGGTCTTTCCATTCGCGATTCCCACTTCGATTTGCCGCAACAACGTCACGATCTCTGCCTTGTACCTCTTGTTTGGCATATCCAGCCGTCCTCCTCGTAAGAGATTCTCTCTCACTTCGGCTGGTACAAAAATCGCCGGTCAGGTCAAATCGATGATCATCATGCAAATCCACGTCAAGTGTGGGAGTCAATGGGGCGGCCGAACTATCTGAGCGCCGCACAAGTGGGCGAATTACAAGCCGCTTCCGAGCTTGTGAAAGAAGAGCAACCGTGGGAATTCGACGATGGAACTCTTAGTTGCAACGTGCGGATGCCGCCCCACGGAGTTGCAGCCTTAACGATTGAGTTCGCCTAAGCAAAAATACGCGATTATGTCCAAAGCCAGATCAGAAAAACTTCCTTCCACGGACGACGCTACGTTGCAAGAGGTTCAACATGAGACTTTCCGTTATTTCGTCGAAGAGGCGAATCCGGCAAACGGTCTTGTAAAGGACAAAGCGAGAACCGGAGCGCCGTCAAGCATCGCCTCAGTAGGCTTGGCGCTCTCCGCTTATCCGGTTGGGATTGAACGAGGATTTATATCTCGTGCTCATGCCATTAAGAGGACGCTCGCTGCCCTGAAGTTCTTTTGGACCAGTACGCAAGGAACGGGGGAACAAGCGACCGGATACAAGGGTTTTTACTACCATTTTCTGAGCATGCGTACAGGCAGGCGGGTGTGGAAATGTGAGCTTTCCACAATTGATACGGCTTTGCTTCTAGCTGGAGCTCTGATCTCGGCAATGTACTTCGACGGCAACAACAGTGAAGAGCGCGAAATTCGCGATCTCGCTGACGGTTTGTATCTGCGCGCAGATTGGCAATGGGCTCTTAACGGAGGCGCCGCTGTTAGTCATGGCTGGAAGCCGGGCCGTGGATACGGATTCTTAAAATACCGATGGCAAGGCTATAACGAAGCGCTACTGCTGTACGTGCTCGGTCTTGGATCGCCGACGCATCCATTGCCCGAAAAGAGTTACAAAGCATGGACTTCCGGGTTCGAGTGGAAACATCTTCTGGGGCAAAAAGTGTTGTATGCCGGCCCTCTCTTCATTCATCAACTCTCCCAGGTGTGGCTCGATCTGCGTGGAATACAGGATCATTACATGCGCCGAAAAAAGATCGATTATTTCGAAAATAGTCGCAGGGCAACGATCATCCAGCAGCGGTATGCGGTTCAGAATCCCAAGAGGTTTGCGGGGTATTCCGGCCATTGCTGGGGCATTACCGCAAGTGACGGTCCCGGCCACAAAACCCGCCGCATCCACGGCGTTCGTCGGAAGTTTTTCGGCTACCTGGCCCGTGGTGTTCCCTCCGGCCCGGATGATGGCACAATTGCGCCGTGGGCGGCAGTGAGCTCGCTGCCGTTCGCGCCAGAAATTGTTCTGCCTACAATGCGTCACTTCGATCATTTCCGCATTCGAGAACAGATGTCTTACGGCTTTAAGGCCTCCTTCAATCCGACTTACGAAATTGAAGGAAGAGCGAATGGGTGGGAAAGCCCCTGGCATTATGGATTGAATCAGGGCCCCGTCGTGTTGATGATCGAGAATTACCGAACCGGTTTAATTTGGAAGCTGATGCAGCGTTGCCCCTATGTCGTTGAGGGACTCCGGCGAGCCGGCTTTCGATCTGCGAACTAGTGGCAATTAATGGCTACGATTGACGCAAATCCATTTGCCGTCTTTGACCAGCATTCGAAGCTGGCGCAACCGATTGTGCATTTGTCTGTAATCGTCGGGATAATGATGGCTGTGATTTTGCTGCTTGTTACGGTGCTGGTTTTATATGCTTCATTTCGATATCGATACATAAAAGGGGGAGGCGAACCGAAACAGAGATTTGGCAATAAGAAATTAGAGATTGCCTGGACGATTGCTCCGATCTTGGTCCTTTCTTTTCTCTTTGCTGCAACGCTCCATACCATGGGCCAGTCCGATCCGACGCCTTCTTCCGGCCAGCAACCGGATTTAGTGATCGTCGCGCATCAGTGGTGGTGGGAGGCGCGTTACATTCGTTCTGGCGCAGTGGCCGCGAACGAAATTCATATCCCCGTAAATAAACTTTTGTATGTGCGACTGGATTCGGCCGACGTGATTCACGACTGGTGGGTGCCGCCGTTGGGTCGAAAAATGGACGCGATACCCGGTCACCCTAATTCTATGTGGTTGGAAGCCGATTCTGCCGGGTCTTACACGGGAACGTGCGCGGAATATTGCGGCGCCGAACACGCCTGGATGCGAATTCTGGTAATCGCGGAACCGGAGGCCGAGTTTAATCGCTGGATCGCACATCAAGTTCAAGCGACCCCTGCTACATCATTGAATTACGACGCCCAGGAAGGCGCGAAACTCTTTACGCATCTCACCTGTTCCACCTGCCATTCGACTTCGAGCGGTCCTCAGCAGTCCGGATATCGGTCCCAATCTCGCTCATGTCGCCAGCCGGCAGACTCTCGCTGCGGGGCGTCTTGAAAATACTCCAGCCAGTCTTGGCCGGTGGCTTTCCGATCCCCAGAGTGTAAAACCGGATTCTCACATGCCAAATTTTCAATTGCCTCAGGAGGAAGTGACTCAGCTGACGTCGTATTTGGAGACGCTACGATGAGCGATGTCCGACACATTCCACTCGTGCCGTCGCTGCCCGCGAGTGCTGAAGAGGAGTCGGGTCTGCTCAGCTGGATCGCTACCGTCGATCACAAACGAATCGGAATCATGTATCTGGTCGTAGCCCTGTTTTTCTTCGGCGTTGGGGGGATTGAGGCTCTGCTGATTCGGATTCAGCTCGCCCGTCCCAATAATTCGTTCCTTTCTCCTTCGGCTTACAACCAGATCTTCACCATGCATGGGACGACTATGATTTTTCTCGTGGCCATGCCAGTACTGACGGGGATGGCGAATTACATCGTTCCCTTGATGATCGGCGCGAAAGATGTGGCGTTTCCTCGCCTGAACGCCCTGAGTCTTTGGCTGCTCGTTTTCGGCGGATTGTTTCTTTATTTCAGTTTTATTGCTGGCGGGGCTCCTGCGGCCGGATGGTTCAGCTACGCGCCACTTAGCGAGCGTGCTTTCTCGTCGGGCACTGGAGTCGACTATTATGGATTGGGCTTGTTTGCGCTGGGCATCGGTTCCATCGTCGCCGCGATCAATCTTATTGTTACCATCGCAAGTTTCCGCGCCTCCGGATTGACGATTCGACGTTTGCCGCTGTTTGTATGGATGGTTCTGGTTACGCAGGTCTTGGTTCTTCTGGCACTTCCGGCATTAAACGCTTCGCTCGCCATGCTTCTGATTGATCGACTGTTGCACGCTCACTTTTTTGTCGCCGATTCCGGGGGCTCCGCTCTTCTCTGGCAGCACTTTTTTTGGTCTTTTGGCCATCCTGAGGTATACATCCTGATCCTGCCTGCATTCGGGATGATTTCCGAAATCATCCCCGTGTTTTCCCGCAAAGTGATTTACGGCTATGAATTCGTGGCGGCCTCCACGGTTGCGATTGCGGTCCTTAGTTTTCTCGTTTGGGTTCATCACATGTTTGCCGTGGGACTTGGCCATTCTTTTGACACCGTGTTCGCTCTCGGAAGTATGTTGATCGCAGTTCCTACCGGCATCAAAATCTTCAATTGGATCGCCACGATGTGGGGAGGCGCAATCCGCTTTACGTCGGCAATGCTTTTCGCCGTCGGGTTTCCTGGTCACGTTTACCATCGGGGGCCTGAGCGGAATATCGTTCGCGGCGTTTCCAGTTGATTGGCAAGTTACGGATACGTATTACCTGGTCGCCCATATCCATTACGTTCTCTTTGGAGGGACAGCTTTCGCGGTTTTTGGAGGAGTTTATTACTGGTTTCCGAAAATCAGCGGCCGGATGCTTTCTGAGAGGCTAGGTAAGCTTCATTTTTGGCTCATGCTTGTAGGCTTTAACATGACGTTTATGGTGCAGCACTTTCTGGGGATCATGGGGATGCCGCGTCGCGTGTTTACTTACCCGGACTTGCCCGGATGGGCGGCGCTTAACATGATTTCGACAATTGGCGCCGGCATTATGGGAATCGCTGTGGCAATTTTCCTGTGGAACATCGTGGCTAGCGCGCTGTGTGGAGTTCCTGCCGGCGATAACCCGTGGAACGGATGGACGCTGGAATGGGCCACCACTTCGCCCCCTCCGGAACACAACTTTCGACATGCTGCCGCCCATCCGCAGCCGACGGCCGTTATGGGACCTCGCGCACCCCGAGAGCCCGGATTGGAAACATGGCGGCTGAAGCTACGTTCGAGAAAGTTATTGCCGCGGACGCGAACAGGTTCGCGATGATTCTCTTTCTAATTTCTGAAGGGGCTTTCTTCGCCTTTCTAATCATTGCGTATGTTTATTTCCACGGTGCCGTGATAAGCGGTCCGTATGCAGCGAACAGCTTGCAGCCGCTTACAACCGGCATCTACACGGTATTTCTTTTGGCCAGCAGTTTCACGATGTGGAGCGCTGAAAAATGCCATCGCAGCAATCGAATGCGCGCGTTTGCATACTGGCTGACAGCAACGATCGGACTGGGCGCTGTGTTTATGTTCGGCCAGGCGCGGGAATACATGCGCTTATATCGCCAAAACGTGACGGTGAGCCGCAATATCTTCGGCACTTCATTTTTCACTCTCACCGGATTTCACGGGTTGCATGTGGTGTTGGGTTTGATCGCGCTCTCGGTTCTGCTCGCGGTTTCAACAGCCGGTGGATTTAAGGCCTCGGACGGCTCGGCTATCCGAACGATCGCTCTTTATTGGCATTTTGTCGATTGGGTTTGGGTGATCATTTTTTCGGTTGTTTACCTGTGGATTTACTTTTGAGGTCGCGGTTATGACGGGGAAGCAATTGCTGATGTTCGGCTGGGATTTTGAGCCTTCCGTGATCGTGGGCTGCGCGGCTCTTTTGCTCGGCTATGCGGCGACGCTCGGTTTCCGGATGCCGCGCCGGGCGTGCTATTTCGTTGCCGGTATCGCGGTATTGCTTTTGCTCTTATTTCTCCGCTTGACACGCTCGCCGATACTTACCTCTTCAGCGCACACATGTTGCAACACATTCTCTTCATTTTAGTCGTACCACCGCTTCTGATTCTGGGCATACCGCCCCAATTCGCGCGAAAGTTGCTTAAAGTGCCTGGGATCTTGAGTACCGAAAGGATGTTGAGTATTCCGCTAATCGCCTGGATCCTTGGCGTCGGAACGATGTGGGTGTGGCATTGGCCTCCTCTTTACAATGCAGCGCTCAACCACGAGATGATCCACATCGCCGAGCACCTAATATTCCTAGTTACGGCCACGATCTTTTGGTGGCCTGTGATTAGCCCTGTTCAGGAATTGCGGCTTTCACCTCTTTCGTCGGTGGTATATGTATTCGGCGCGTGTACTGCGCACACCGTTCTTGCCATCCTGATCGCGTTCGCGCCCACTGGGATTTATCCCGCTTACTTGCACCCGGCGGATAGCTTGAACTTACTTCCCTTGATTCGAGATCGTTGGGGTCTTACCCCTGGCGTGGATCAACAATGGGGCGGTTTATTGATGTGGGTTCCGGCTTGCTTGATCTACCTTTGTTTTATATTGGGGACGCTGATCGAGTGGTACCGCGCGCCCGATCAAGCTATTGCCAATCTCTCGCCTGGAGCAACCAATGGCATATGAATCGGGTTTAGCCCGGCCCTGCCGCTCTCTCGAGGCAGAATTGGACAAAACCCAAGGATCAGAAGATTGCAAGGCCAACCTACTGTCCGGCAGTGGTGGCCCTCGGAATCGTATGCCTATTGTGGGGGCTCGTCACCACGATTCTGATTTCCTTGCTCGGTTGCATTTTGCTTTCGGTCGGATTGGCGGTTTGGATTGGAGAGCTTCGTCATGAAAACGAATGAAACCGGATCGAACGCCGCCCAGAGCTCTTCTTCACATACCCCGTGCGAAGGTCTGAACCGCCGCAATTTTCTGAGTCGCATTAGCATTGCCGCGGCCGCATTCGGCGCCTTTCTAGTGGGCATCCCCGTCGTCGGTTTCCTATTTGCGCCGCTCTTTCGAGATCCGCCTCGCCTCTGGCGCCAGGTGGGCCCAGTTGATAGCTTCAAGGTCAACGAAATCTCAGAGGTTACCTTCGATGATTCCTCCTCGCTTCCTTGGGCAGGCTTGACCAGCAAGACAGCCGCGTGGCTTCACCGGAAATCCGAAGGAGAATTCGTTGCATATTCTGTGAACTGTAGTCACCTTGGCTGCCCGGTACGATGGGAGGCGGAGGCCAAACTTTTTATGTGTCCGTGCCACGGAGGTATGTACTACGAAAATGGTTCGGTAGCGGCGGGTCCAGCGCCGAGGGGCCTGACCCGCTATCCGGTTCGGGTGCAAGACGGCCGTGTGGAAGTTCTTTCAAGCCCCGCTCCGATTACCTAAGCACACCCGTCAACGATATGAAAAGCTTCTTCCTGAAGATCTGCCGTTGGTTTGAGGACCGTACCGGCGCTTCCGAAATATGGAAGGCAACGGCAAAGCACGCAGTCCCTCGCAATACTGGTTGGTTGTACGTATTTGGCAGCGCAACGTTTGTTGCTTTTATCGTACAGGTTGCCACGGGAATCGCCCTCGCCACCATTTACGTGCCGTCGACGGCGGACGCCTACCACACGCTCGAATTCATCAGCGATCAGGCCAAGTGGGGCCACCTGCTTCGCGGAATGCACTATTTCGGCGCATCTGCAATGGTCCTATTCATCGGTATTCATCTGACTCGCACATTTTTAATGGCAGCTTACAAATATCCTCGCGAGTTGAATTGGCTTACCGGTGTGGCGCTTCTGCTATTCACGATATTGATGGGATTTACAGGACAACTGCTGCGCTGGGATCAAATCGCCGTATGGTCTGTGTACATTGCCGCAGAACAGGCCGGCCGTGTTCCTTTCCTGGGAAAGGATATTGCTCATTTCATTCTAGCCGGGGACACAGTTGGCGCAGCCACGCTCAGCCGTTTTTTTGCTTACCACGTGTTCTTCATCCCCATGATGATTTTTGGATTTGTGGGACTCCATCTGTATCTTGTCATCCGCAACGGTATTTCGGAGCCACCGAAAGCCGGTCGGCCGGTCGATCCAAAGACCTATCGTGCATGGTACGAGGATATGTTGAAGCATGAGGGGGTTCCGTTTTGGCCGGACGCGGCATGGCGGGACGTTGTATTTGGCGTGGTGATGATTACCGCGTTGGTGATACTCGCCTGGGTCGTTGGAGCCCCACACTTAGCGCGACCTCCTGATCCGACGATCCTCGTGGCGCAACCTCGCCCAGATTGGTATCTGCTCTGGTATTTCGCGCTCCTCGCACTCCTCCCTCATGCGATGGAGAACTACGTTATCATCCTGGGCCCTCTGCTTTTCGGCGCGCTGTTACTGTTGCCTCCGCTGTTTTTCAACAAGGGGGAACGTAGCGCTTGGCGCCGCCCGTGGGCCATCGCTATTGTCGTGGCATTTTGGGTGATGATCGGGACTCTCTGGGGCGAGGGACGGAGATCGCCCTGGTCGCCCGATTTCACCGCGAAAGAATTGCCCGCAGAGGTGGTAGGCGTTGCTACGGGACCTGCTTACGAAGGAGCGCCAGCTTTTTCATTCCCGAGGTTGTGAGTACTGCCACCGAATTGAAGGCTACGGCGGTGAGCGTGGTCCCGATCTTTCCTATGTTCGCGACCGGCTCTCCGACGAACAGATGACGATTCGTATCGTAAATGGAGGAACTAACATGCCCGCATTCGGGGGAATTTTAACCGCCGACGATCTGAATAAGATCGTCGCTTTTCTCAACACTCGCCAATCATATCCGCCACCCAAGTAAGTGCCCGCATCATCGTCAAAGCGCAGGGATATCAACCGAATTTATCTGAAGCGCTCCGCCAGCAAATGATCAGCAATTCGTATGGCGTTCGCGATGATCGTTAATGATGGGTTGACGGCGCTCGCAGACACGAAACAGGAAGCATCGACGACATAGAGATTATCCAGGTCATGCGCCTTACAATTGGGATCAAGAACGCTGGACAAAGGGTCATCGCCCATTCGGCAGGTCCCGTTCTGGTGGCCAACGCCCTCAATTGGAATGCGTTTCTTGAAATACGCGCGCAGAGGAACGGATGTAGCAGCGTGCCCCGCTCGTTTGAGAGTGTCAACCCACCTATCTTTCAGACGCTCAAAACTCGTTACATTATTAGGCGTGTAAGAAAGTCGAATACGGTACGGAGGATTGTTTGAAACTCTCTCGGCCTCGTTCGTGTGGCCGGTGTCCCCCGAGGGATGAGCGCCGGCCACACCCGGCTGCTTACTTTCAACTGACAGGGGCGTGGCATTGTGCAAAGTTACTCGATTGTCCGCATCGGGGAGATCTTCGGTCGTTAGCCACCAAGGTACGGCGTGGTGCTTCAAAGTATCGAGAACAAAACCCGGAGTTAGTGGCGGAGCGTCTCCTTTCATCATTTCATGGTGAAAGCTTCCGACAGGCTGCACTTGCCCCAATGGATACGGGTAATCCGGATCGGGATCCTGGAGGTAGAAGTCATTTGTGCCCCAGGTTTTGGTGTATGAATCCTCATTTCGGTCGGTCGAAATAGCCAGCAGGGCAGCCGCCTGGTGATACATAAAATTCCGCCCGACCTGATCGGAAGAATTTGCAAGGCCGTTAGGATGTTTGTCATTCGCGGATGCCAATAGCAGCACAGCGGAGTTGATCGCACCCGCGCATAGGCAGACAAGTTCAGCCGAATAGGTAACTGTACCTCCGTTGGTAGAAGGAGGCGCAAAATTCTCTAAACTTAGCCCAACGGCGTCGGAACCGGAATGGATGACCTCAACGGCAGCGATCGCTCGGCCACTGGGGTTTGTGAGCAAGCGCGTCACCCTCGTGTTGGTCATCAAAGTTACATTTGGCAAGTGCAGAATCTGACGAATGCAATTGATGTCAGCATCGGATTTGGCGTGTACCAGGCAGGGATAGCCGTCGCACGTATCGCAGCGAACACACTTGGAATCCAACGGAGACGCTTCGTCGCGCTTCAGCCCTAAAGGAATTGGAAAAGTGTTGATACCAAGTTGCCTTACGCTATCCTCGATTGCCTGCATACGTGGCTCGTTCGCGAGTGCGGGAAACGGATATTTCTTGGAGTGAAACGGCTCGGTGGGGTCGAAAGCGCTTCCGTAGCCGCCCGGTACCGGCGGCGCTGAACCGAGGTCGCCATGTACGTGAAATAATTCTTCAGCGCGCGTGTAAAAAGGCTCCATGTCGGCATATGAGAGTGGCCATGCCGGAGATATGCCTCCGTGATGCTGGATGAGGCGAAAATCTTGTGCCCGCATGCGAAACATGGCCGCTCCAAACACCTTAGTCTGTCCGCCAACGAAGTAGGATTGCTGAGGGTGTAAATCTTTTCCGTCTTTGTCCTGCCAGATTTCCTTTGTATGGTAGCGATTGTCGAGAAAAACGGCGGACGTATCCCAATTTAGTTTTTCCTGGGGCATGAAAGCGCCACGCTCAAGTATCAAAATGTTCCTGCCCGCCTGGGCAAGATACAGAGCGAGAGTTCCTCCTCCCGCTCCAGTGCCGATGATGATTGCGTCGTATTGATCAGGCATGCTTACTACGATAGCACCTATTCCCGCAGGGGGATTCACTCGGCCGGGAATAATGACGGGGTTGCATTAAGGCTCGGCCTCTAAAGTTTGCTGCGGCTCGTGACGATGCCCGGGAAAGGTGCATATGAACGGGCACGGGTAGCGCTGATCAGGATGCAATTTCGCGCACAGGATCCGGTCAGAGCCATAATTTCGGATATAAATCTCGGCGACACCGAACATCCCAGATAAGGGTGCGACAAAGTGTAGCCACACTGCCGTCCAGATGTCCGCAAACACCGCCGATCCCGTCGTGCGGGCAGGATTGATGCTGAAACCGGAAACAGGAGCGAAAAAGAGAATGTAGAGCGCGATCAGCAGCCCGACTACGTAACTGGTGTACGTCGCCAGGGAAGATCGATTCGTCATCCACAAAACAGCTCCCATCAGCAGGGCAGACATGAAGAGTTCTGCCGAAAAAGCCGCCATGGTGCCCCACTTCCCCGGCACGGTGACAGCGTACTCCACCGTTGGATCCGCAAGAGTGTTACCGAAAACCAGAGCGGCCGCCGCAACACCCATTACGCCTCCAATAAATTGGAATAGGACGTAAAACATTGCATCAGACCGTGCAATTTTACCAAGCCGAAAATATGCCAGTGTGATGGCCGGATTGAAGTGTGCGCCGGACCGTTTTCCCATCGGGGAATGAATGATCAGGATGGCTGTAACGCCCATTGCAATTCCCATGAGTGTTCTCCGGACCACAGCGCTGGGGAAAAGACGAAGAGCGGGATAAGCCGGATCGAAGAGAAAGACGGTAAAAGCGCACGCCGAAATCATGAAGATTGCGAGCTCAGAAGCCTCAAATATGTAAAGCGTCCAATTCTGCGACCAGGCTCGAAATAGAGTCTTATCTGAGATGCTCGTTGTTGCCTTGCCCTCGGTATAGGTCACTCTGACTCCGTCGTGGGCAAAACGTGGACTGCTATCAAGACACACCGTTATCGATACTAAGAGACAAAGCATAGCACGCGGGGAATTTGCGGTTGGGTTTGCCGTGACGTTTCTTCGGATTGGCAGCGAGGACTAATTCCTGAAAATGTGTTCCCATAGGACTGGCTCGAGCGTTTTCGCGAGAGGACGGTCCGATGAACTTACAAGACAAAGTTGCGATTGTGACAGGTGCCGGCACGGGCATCGGGCAGGCCATAGCGCTTGCCTTTGCCACGGCTGGTGCGGCAGTTGTAGTGGATTATGTCGGTAGCGCGTCTGTTTCCGCAGATACGATTGCCAAGATTACTGCGATGGGACGCCCGTCCTTGGGGGTCGAGGCCGATATTTCTGTGCCGACTGAAGTCGACGATCTGATCGGAAAGACGGTGGCCAAGCTTGGCAGGCTCGACATTTTCGTGAACAACGCTGGAATTGAAAGGAAGATCCCCTTTGTAAAGTATCCACTCGACGAGTGGAACAAGATCATGGCTGTAAATCTTACCGGGCCTTTTCTTTGTTCCCAAGCTGCGGCAAAGCAGATGATTCATCAGGGACAAGGGGGTCGAATCATAAATATCTCTTCGGTCCACGAAGATCTACCTATGCCCACCAATGCTCCATACTGTGCTTCAAAGGGCGGTCTGCGCATGCTAATGCGCACTATTGCGGTGGAACTCGCCCCTCATCAAATTACCGTAAATAACATCGGCCCAGGGGCAATCTATACAGCGATCGACAGGGACGTTGAAAGTGATGCCAAATTGAATGACCGCATACTTGCAGAAATCCCCATGGGCCGATGGGGGAAGCCTGAAGAGGTCGCCCAGTTGGCAGTGTATTTAGCTTCGGACGCGGCCGCTTACGTCACGGGGAGCACCCATTTTATCGACGGGGGAATGCTCAGGAATGCGGGGAGTCTATAGGGAAAGGACCTTTCACCCGTTTTCTGGCGTAAGCCCGATTAGCTTGGTGCCGAAAAGCTGAAGGGGCTGAGTATCTGGGGTGTTTTGGTTGGGGATGTTCGCAGCTCCTACATTCGCCACTACCGTGAACTGAAGGTATTTACGGCTTTCGACTGAAAATATTGGCACCCCGTGACCGTCCTTTTCCGAGGCCACAGCTTCCGGTTCCATCCCGGGCACTACTTGTTTCGACACCTCCACCGATCACGCCGCAAGAGGCGGGCCGCGACGATGCTAAATTGGATACCGGATTGGGTCGCTCCATCCGGTCGGGTCTGGCTTCTATTCCCGCACCGCACACTAAGGCGCATGCCTCTTTTACGCAAAATCCGCCTGCGAACGAAGTTCCTGCTGTCTCTGGTGGCAATTTCCACTTGCCTGACGGCTGCGGCGCTGCTGGTGGTCGGCTATGGGGTCCAGAAGCGCGTGCGGCAAAATCTTCGCGAGGAATTGCGGGATTCGTTGCGCACCTATCAAAGCTTTGAATCCCAGCGTGAAGATTCCCTGACCCGATCCGCCGCCCTGCTTGCCAATCTTCCCAACGTCCGCGCACTGATGACCACCGAGGACGCCGCGACCATCGAAGATGCCTCTGCCGATCTGTGGAAGTTGAGTGGAAGCGACTTGTTGCTTTTAGCCAGCCGAACCGGAAAGGTAACTGCGGTGCGGACGCGTGGATCTGTCCTGAACTCGGCCACCGCCCAGAGACTTCTACAAGGCTCCCTCGATCGCCGCGAATCGCAAAACTGGTGGTTTGGCGGCGGACACTTGTACGAGGTGTGGATCCAGCCGATCTATTTTGGCACGTCGTCCCAGAATCTGATGATTGGGCTGCTCGCCGTGGGCCACGAAGTGGATGAACGCGCCGCAAAGGAACTCGCCAGCATCGCTTCAAGCGAAGTCGCCTTCAACATTGATGGGACCCCGGTCGCGAGCACTTTGAATTCTTCCTTTCAATCCGATCGTGCGCAAGAGATTCGGCAGCGTGGGAAGAGTCCGTCAGATGAGGCTCAGGAATTTCAACTGGGCTCGGAGCGCTACCTCGCCAGTACCGTCATCCTTTCGCCCGATGGCGGACCGGTGGTATCCCTGACGGTTCTGAAATCCTTTGACAAGGCCTCCTCGTTTCTCAGTTCATTGAACAATTCCCTGATCGCCTTAGGCTTGCTGAGTATCCCGCTAGGCGGTGTTTTGGCCTTCTGGATTTCCCACACCTATTTGAAAGTCCTGACGCGGCTCGTGGAGGCGGCGCGGGCCCTGGGGCAGGGCGATTACAGTTACCCGCTCGACACGCAAGGCGGCGACGAAGTGTCCGAGGTCAGCGATGCCTTTGTTCGCATGCGTTCGAGCCTTGAAGCCACGCAACAGGAACAGAAGCAGCTCGAAGAACGTCTGCGGCAAGCCTACAAGATGGAAGCCGTTGGCAGGCTGGCAGGGGGCGTCGCGCACGACTTCAATAATTTGCTGACCATCATTCGAGGCAACAGCGATCTGCTCAAGGACCGCGAAGGCTCTGACGCCTTTCATCAGAAATGCGTGGACCAGATCCAGAAGGCCTCAGGCCGCGCAGTCTCCATGACGCGCCAATTGTTGGCGTTCAGCCGCATGCAGGTTCTTCAACCGCGCGTAATGGACTTGAACCATGTGGTCGTGGAGATGGGCAAGATGCTGCCGCGCCTGATCGGCGAGCATATCGAATACTCATTCGAGCCCGATCCGAATCTCTCCACGGTCAAAGCTGATCCCGGCCAAATTGAGCAGGTCATTCTGAATCTCGCTGTGAATGCGCGCGATGCGATGCCCCGGGGCGGCAAGCTTGCGGTGCGCACTACCAATGTTTCGATCAGTGAACCGGAGGCCCTGAAGCGGCCGCCCATGGTCCCTGGGCGTTACGTTCTTCTCTCCGTTACCGACACCGGACATGGAATGGACGAGGCCACCAAGACTCATATTTTTGAGCCATTCTTCACCACCAAGGAAGTCGGTAAAGGCACCGGATTGGGCCTCGCCACCGTGTATGGCGTAGTAAAGCAAAGCGACGGGTTCATCTGGGTGGAAAGTTCGCAAGGGCAGGGCACAACGTTCGAAATTTACCTCCCGCAGGTCTCGGGAAAGGCCGCCAGCGACGACTCCCAGGAAAAGCCATCCGTGGTGGCCGGGGGAAACGAGACCGTGCTGGTCGTCGAGGACGAGGGCGGAGTTCGCGAATTGGCGTGCCAGTTCTTGCGCGTTAAAGGCTACAAGGTGCTGGAAGCCGAGGGTGGATTGGAGGCTCTGGCAGTCTCACGCCAGCATCCGGGCGTCATTCATCTGGTCTTGAGCGACATGGTCATGCCCAAGATGAGCGGTTGCGAACTCGCGGTGCAACTGAAAGCCACGCGGCCGGACATTCGAGTTGCATTCATGTCCGGTTATTCCGAATTTTCCAGAGGCGATCTGGGCAAGGAATTTCCAGACGCCCTGGTGCTGCAAAAGCCATTTTCTCCGGCGTCGTTGGTTGAAATTGTACGTGAAACTCTTGCACGGCCGTTGGGCGTGGACTCAACCGCGCAGCAGGAAACGGGTCTTCGCGTCACCTAATCGTCAGGCGTCTCCGCTCGGGCTTTGCGCCTTCTGGTATTAAGCTTGGGGGACCCAAGGAGGCAGATATGCAAGGCAAGCGCTACCTTCAATCGCTGCTAAAAGTTTTAGTGTCCGCTGGCGTTTTGTTCCTTTGCGCGGCTGGCGCTCAGGGGCAGGAAGTCCGAAACGCGGCGCTGTCCAGCGCGGCTCCTTCCGAATCCGCGGAGGCCCCGGCGGAGATCCGCGCTCTGGCCGGCCTGGTGCGCGATCTTCAGACCCAGGTGCAGACGCTGAATTCGCAGCTCGGCGATCTGCGCGCCGAACAGGAACGCGCGAGCGCGGAGACCCGGGATCTACGGCGAGAACTTCAGCTCGTGCGCGTGCAGGGTGGGCCCGCCGGGAGCGGACCGCTGAATCCGTATGCGCAACCCTCTGCGGGAGAATCCGCGACGCAGTCCCCATCCGGCCCGGCGCCGGCACCGGCATCGGCACAGGCTTCCGAGGAGCGCATCGGCAAGTTGGAAGAAAATCAGGAAGTGCTGGAAGGGAAGATTAACGATCAGTACCAGACCAAGGTCGAGAGCGGATCGAAATACCGGCTGCGGCTTTCCGGCATCGTGCTGCTGAACTTATACGAAAACCGCGGCACCGTGGACAACCAGGATTTCCCGGAGTTGGCCCAATCCGAAGCCTCGCAATTGCCGAACGCTTCCGCGGGATCCTTTGGTGGATCGCTTCGCCAATCGCAAATTCGGATTCAGGCATTCGGACCGGACATTGCCGGCGCCCGCACCAGTGCGGATGTGAATCTGGATTTCGCAGGTGGACTGCCAGAAGCTCCAAATGGCGCCTGGATGGGGCAATTGCGAATGCGCACCGCGGTTGCGCGGCTGGATTGGAATAACACGTCCATCGTCGCCGGACAGGACCGCTTGTTTTTCGCCCCGTTGTCTCCCACCTCGCTAGCCACCATTGCCGTTCCGGCGTTGTCCTATGCAGGAAACTTGTGGGCCTGGACGCCTCAATTGCGCATCGAACATCGCATCGTTTTGTCGGACTCGTCCAGCCTTTCCGTTCAGGGAGGGGTTCTTGACAGCGTGACGGGCGACGTTCCGATGGACGGTCCAGATCGCTATCCCAGCTGGGGCGAGCAATCGGGCCAGCCCGCCTTTGCCGCGCGGGTCTCCTGGGCGCACCGGATCTTTGGCCAGGATTTCATTGCCGGTGCAGGCGGTTATTACGGACGTCAGGACTGGGGCTTCGGCCGCGACGTCGACGGCTGGGCCGCCACCGCCGATTTGACATTGCCTCTTGGGAAACGATTTGAGTTTACGGGCGCCTTCTATCGAGGGCGCGCTGTGGGCGGTTTTGGTGGCGGAGTCGGTCAAGATGTCCTGCTCAACGGATCGTTTATAAACCCGGCCACGACGTTCCGAGGGCTCGACTCGCTAGGCGGGTGGGCGCAATTGAAATTCAAGCTGAAACCCAACTTTGAGATCAATGGAGCGTTCGGCTCGGATAATCCCTTCGCCGGCGAACTGAGGCTGTACAATGCCAATACCATTTATCCTGAGTCGTACACAAGGAACCTGAGCCCCTTTGTGAATTTCATCTACCAAATTCGCTCGGACATTTTATTCTCCACGGAATACCGGTACCTTCATACTTCCGTGTTGGACAGCGATTCAGTCAGCGCCCATCACATCAATTTCAGTCTGGGATATCTTTTCTAGTGCGGCGCATCGAACAATTGCGGAACATCATGATTCTCGGCTTCATCTGCACCGGCGCGTGCATGTTGCTTGCCCAAACCACCATTGCGCCGGTCACCATCAAGGTGGAAATTGCAAATTCACGGAGCGGAAAAAAGTCGGCGGCGGCCAAGGGGCCTGCGGACCTGTCGAACATCGTAGTCTGGCTCACGCCGCTCAACTCCGCCGGGATCAGTGCCAGTTCGTCATCGACCCACCCCATGCCGCAAATCGCGCAGATCAATAAGAGCTTTGATCCGCACGTGCTGGTCATTCAGATGGGCACTCCGGTTCAATTCCCCAATAAGGATCCTTTCCTGCACAATGTCTTTTCACTGTTCGACGGCAAGCGGTTTGACCTGGGGTTTTACGAAGCGGGTTCCACCAAGACGGTGCATTTCGATCGCGCCGGCGTCAGCTTTCTTTTCTGCAATATTCATCCGGAAATGAGCGGCGCGGTCGTGGCCGTCGATACGCCGTACTTTGGCATGTCCGACCGGAGTGGCCGGGTGTCCATTGCCAATGTTCCCGATGGCCGCTACCAGCTGAATGTCTGGTATGAGCGCAGCCTGCCGGACGATTTGAAGAGTGGATCGCGAACGGTTACGATTTCCGAATCCACGCGGTTGCTCGAGCCGGTGCGCATCGTCGAAAATCCAAACTTTACCCTCGAACACAAAAACAAGTACGGGCAAGACTACATCCCGCCAGCAAGCGACAGTCCGGCCTACAGCCATCCGTGAGCGGAAAGTAGCACTGACTTCAGTCTGTGGGATTTGAACTTTACCGCCGCAAATGCCGCCAATCAAATTCCGTGCTGCGAAAATCTCTACCCGCAAGTTCCGAAGAGAATTACGAAGCTACTTGCGTTTTGCGCTACTGGGTTTTTTGGAACCGTTCTTATGCGCCGCACGAGAAGGCTTTTCCTGCTCATCGATGCGGAACAAGCGAACGCGCGCGATCCGCGCATTTTCCTTCACGCGCAAGAGCGGAACTCCCACCGTCAGCAACAACTCTACGGGATCCAGTTGTCCGCGGACGAAGAGCGGAACGTGCCACGCCCCGGCTCGCAGCAAGCGGTCCTCGGGCTCGAGCAACGCCATTTGATCCGGGGCCAGACTGAGCACCTCATTGCATTCCACGAAATAACTTTCCCGGCCCAGATCCCACCACCGGTAATTGTCCTCCGGCCGAAGCTGATTCGGCGACAGTTCCAGGCGTCCGGCAGGAGCGTATTCGCCGCCGCCAAAGTCCAGCTTTCCCGCGGGATCGATGGCGTAAATCTTTTTTACGGTGAGGTGCACGGAAAACCCATGCACTTGATATTTTGAGTGAATGATTCCTGAGACGTGATTCGCCGCTTCTTTCCCAGACAATAGTTGCATGGGCGCGACTATATCCAACCACGCGGCGGGCGTCCACGACGGGTACGCGGGCATGCGGCGTAAAGGACAGCCCTGTGCGGTAGCGTAGTCGGGAGAGAGATACATTGCCGGCGGACTACACCAGGTGGCTGTGCGCGGTCTTCGTAGAGAAGACCGTCTTGTCTTTCGAGTAGCAGAGGCGTTCGAGGTTGCATTCCACGCATTTCGGTTTGCGCGCCTGGCATACGCGGCGTCCGTGCCAGATCAGCTGGTGCGAGAACGAGACCCACTTTTCCTGCGGAATCACGCCCATCAAATCCAATTCGATTTTCTTGGGGTCGCTGTTGCGGGACAGGTCCAGCCGGTTGGAGAGACGGGTTACATGCGTATCCACCACCACGCCAACGGCAATGCCAAACGCGGTACCCAGCACGACGTTCGCCGTTTTGCGCGCTACTCCCGGCAATGTCAGCAATTGGTCCATGGTCCGCGGCACCTCGCCGCCGAACTCTTCCACGATTTTTTTGCTGGCGCCCATGATGGACTTGGTCTTGTTGCGGAAAAATCCGGTCGGCCGGATTTCCTGTTCGAGTTCCGCCGGATTTGCGTACGCCAGGTCCTTGGGTGTGCGATATTTCGCGAAGAGTGTTTTCGTAACGCGGTTCACCGCTTCGTCCGTGCATTGCGCCGAAAGAATCGTGGAAATCAGCAATTCAAACGGATTTTCGTGCACCAGGGCGCAAGTGGCATGGGGATACGCTTCATCCAGCTTCTCCAGGATCGCACTCACGCGCTCGGGATTCGTGCCCGCAGCCCGCGGATTCGCGCTGGAGGCTCTTGAGGGTTTCGATTTTCGCGTAGCCGACGAGCCCTTCGATGTTTTCGAGGGTCGCGCGCCAGCCTTGTTGATTTTTACTTTTTTCTTTTTCATCGGTCGCGCTTCATAAAACGTCCTACGAACGATTGGACGGATGAATATAGCATGAAGGCAGCGCATTGGCTGAGGTGGCGCAGGCTTCAGCCTGTGGAATTTTGTCCTTGTAAGGACTAAAACCCACAGGTTGAAGCCTGCGCCACAAAACGGGCATCTCAATCGAGCTACCGGGAAGACAAAAGAAAATCGAGCGCTTTTCGGAATGCCTGGCCGCGATGGCTGTGCAGGTTTTTTTCTTCTTGGGAGATTTCAGCGTATGATTTCCCGAGAGCAGGGAAGTAGAAAATCGGATCGTAGCCGAAGCCGCCGTCGCCGCGCGGCGCCTCCAGCAACAGTCCTTCGGCGGAGGCGGAAAAAAGACCGCGCATCTGGCCCGATTCCGCGACAGCCACCACGCACACAAAACGCGCCTGCCGCTCTTCGCCGGCCTTTCCGCGCATCTCGCCCACCAATTTATGGATGCGGTCGGCGTCCGAAGCTCCCGGCCCGGCATAGCGCGCGGATCGCACGCCCGGCGCACCGCCAAGCGCGTGCACGACCAGGCCGGAATCGTCCGCGACCAGCAACCCTTTTGCAAACCGGCTGTAATGCAGCGCTTTTCCCGCGGCATTTTCCGCAAACGTCGGCCAGATTTCTTCAAAAACCGGCAAGGAATCGAAGTGGGGAAGAAAAGCAAGCTCGATGCGCCCGCCGGCCGGTTCGGCCAGCGCGCGATATTCGCGCAGCTTCCCAGGGTTCGAGGACGCCACGAATAATTGCAATGGTTTATCTGGCGCGAACACGGAAATCGGTTTGGACCAGCGCGGCTTGATACTCGGTCATGCGGCGGATTCCGGCGGCTGCCAGCGCCAAAAGATCCTGCAACTCGGCGCCGCCAAACGGCTGCCCTTCGGCCGTGGCCTGAACTTCCACGAATTTCCCGCTGCCGGTCATTACCACATTCATGTCGACTTCGGCGGTGGAGTCTTCGCTGTAGGCAAGGTCGAGCATGGGAGAGCCATTCACCACGCCAACGCTGGTGGCCGCAACGGAATCCAGCAATGGAACCGATTTCAGCATTCCGGCGGCAACCATGCGCTCTAGTGCCAACGCCATGGCCACATACGCGCCAGTGATCGACGCGGTACGCGTGCCGCCATCCGCCTGGATCACGTCGCAGTCGAGCCAGATGGTTTTTTCTCCCAGCTTTTCCTGGTCCACGATCGCGCGCAAAGATCGCCCGATTAGCCGTTGAATTTCCAGGGTGCGCCCGGAGGGGCGTCCGCGCATCGATTCGCGCGCCGTGCGCTGCTCCGTAGCGCGCGGCAGCATCCCGTATTCGCCGGTCACCCAGCCTTTCCCCTGGCCCTTCAGGAACGACGGAACGCCATCGTCCACCGTCGCCGTGCAAATCACCCGGGTGTTTCCGATTTCAATCAGCACGCTGCCTTCGGCGCTGGTGATAAAGTCCGGCGTCATCTTGACCGGGCGGATCTGGTCGTGCGCGCGTCCATCACTTCGCAATTTTCCCCCTCGTGACATGGCCCAGAGTTTGCCCGCCGCACGCGCCACTGTCAACCAAGGACAGGGGACGGCAGCGGTGTCGATTCCAGAATGCAGGTCCACACAAATTACCAACAAATCGACGCCACTGAGTTTCGCGGAAAATGCGCACGCACTCAATAGCTCATACCGTGGCATTTTCCTAAGTGTGACCAATGACTTTGCCGCGAAAAATTGATATTGTTCACTCTCAGACCGGAAAACATGCCGTGCATATCGGTTCCTGACGCAAAAGGGGCACAAAAGCCATGACCAAACACGACGCATCCCGCCGCGCATTTTTAGTGCGCGCGGCAGTCAGTGCCGGAGCCGCGGCGGGCGCGGGACTCGTTCCCGATGCCATCGCCCAGACTCATGAAATGCCGATGGAGGGCGGAACGGCGGCTGCCGGAGCGCAGCATCCTTCCGGCAGCGAGCATGGCGCATTTTTCAATCATGCCGATGCCGCCACGATTGCTGCGTTTACCGAGCGGCTCATGCCCAGCGCTCCTGACAAGCCCGGCGCGCGCGATGCGGACGTGCTCAACTACATCGATCTCGCGCTGGCCGGTGCGTATGCCGAAATGCAGGACTTTTATCGCCGTGGCTTGAGTTCTCTCGAGGCGCATTGCCGCGGCGCTTACAAAGAATCTTTCGTGCACCTCACGCCTGAAAAGCAGGATGAGGTCATCGCCGCGCTGGAAGCGGGCAACGCCACCGGATTCAGTTGGCCCTCATCCAAGGAATTTTTCAGCATCCTGCGCACGCACACGATGGAAGGCATGTTTGCGGATCCGCTTTACGGCGGCAATCGCGATTTCGCCGGCTGGCGGCTGGTCGGGTTTCCCGGAGCGCAGGCGATTTTTTCGCCCACGGATCTGCAGAGCAAAGCTGCATTCACACGCGCGCCGATCGTTGGCCTGCAGCAAATTGCCAAAAGCTCGATGGGGAAGGGATAAGCCATGGCAATCGAAAAAACAGATGTCGTCATCGTCGGCGTCGGCGCAGTGGGCGGAATCCTTGCGGCCGAACTCGGAAAAGCGGGCATGAAAGTGATTGGCCTGGAGCGCGGCCCGCGCCTTTCAACTGCGGACTTCAACCCGCACGACGAATTACGTTATTTTCAGCGCCAGGACTTGCGTCCGAACTGGAAGCACCAGCCGGTCACCTGGCGTCCCAATACCAGCGCCACCGCGCACCCCATGACCATTCTGAATTACGGCAATCAGGCCGGCGGAGGCACGGTTCACTACGGCACGCTTTCCTGGCGCATGCATGAGGACGATTTCCGCGCGCACTCGCATACCATCGAACGCTATGGTGCGTCGGCTGTTCCCGAAGATTCCTCGCTCGCCGACTGGCCGGTATCATATGCGGATCTGGAACCGTTTTACGATCAGGCCGAGTACGAACTGGGCGTCTCCGGCAAAGCAGGGAATTTGCAAGGCCGCAAAATCGATGGCGGTAACGTATTCGAGGCGCCGCGCAACCGTGACTATCCTCTTCCGCCGTTAATGGATGATCAGTCGGGCGTTTTGTTTGCCGAGGGAACTCGCAAGCTCGGCTATCACCCGTTCTCCTCGCCGCGCGCGATTATTTCTCAGCCGTACCATGACCGCGCCAGCTGCACCTACTGCGGCTTCTGCCAATCGTTTGGATGCCACGTGGGTGCAAAGTCCAGCATCCTCGTCACCAAGCTGCCGGAGGCGGATGCCACCGGCAATTTCAAGCTGCTGACCAGCACCATGTGCTATCGCGTGAACACCGACAATAGCGGACGCGCGACAGGCGTGTCCTACTACGGTCCCGACGGCTCGGACAATACGATTGAAGCGGAACTCGTCATCCTGTCGCCGTTCATTTATGACAACACCCGCCTGCTGATGCTTTCCAAGACCGATAAATTCCCGAATGGTCTGGCCAACTCGAGCGGCCAATTGGGAAAGCACGTGATGGCTCACATCATGGCCAAAGTTTTTGCGGCGTACGACGACCGCTTCGTGAACATTTACATGGGGCCGAGCGCGCAAAAGCACACCATCGACGATTTCAACGCCGATAATTTCGATCACAGCGGCCTGGGCTTCATTCGCGGCGCGCAAGTCTCGGTCGCACCGGCCGATCTGGAGGCCGGACCGATCGGCACGGCAATGAGCATGGACCCGCCTCCGGGCACACCCAAGTGGGGCGCGGCGTATCGCGATTTCATTGGAAAATATTTCTCACGCTATGCGGCAATTAACGCGCAGACCGAAAACCTCGCGTACGCCGACCAAACCATCGATCTCGATCCCAACGTGCGCGATCAATACGGAATGCCGGCGCCACGCGTGACCTACGACTGGCGGCGGCCCAACGAACGCGCGCGCATCGAATTCCTGATGCAGAAGATGGAAGGAATTGGCCATGCCATGGGCGCGTCAAAAGTATGGCGCGGTTCGCTGAGCCCGGGAGCTCCAGGCGCGCACCACGAAGGCGGCACGCGCATGGGGAATGATCCCGAAAACTTCGGTCGTCAATCGCTACGGGCAGACGTGGGATATCCCGAATCTCTTCGTAATCGGCAGCTCCACGTTTCCGTCGATGAGCGGCTTCAACCCGACGCTCACGATCCAGGCGCTCGCCTACATGAGCGCTGACGCCATCGTAAAGCGCTATAAGAGCAGGCCGGGCCCGCTGGCGTGATTTCAATAGGATAGGTTTCAGTCCGTCCGGTTTAAATTGATGCCAGGCTGATCTCTAAACCGGACAGGCGGAAGTCTATCCTATTTTTTGGCGGCGCCGGAACCGCCGGCGAAGTTGCGGGAGTGGATGCAGGCGTAACCGCAGCCACCGAAGCAACCGGAAAAAATCCGTACAAATCAATATGTCCCGCCAGCGTCTCCGCCTCCTGCCCGTGCACCAGGATTTTCAGCTGGCGGATACCGTTTACATTCGCTCCCAGCGTCTGCACCATCGATTGCACCGCCAACTGCTCGCTCAGAATTCCGGATGGCATCGCGGAAGCGATTTCGTCTGAGAAATCCGCGATGGCCGTACCATCCGGTTGAATGTAGAAGGCCAGAAGTGTCGCCTCCGCGGGCAGGGTGCGAACTTTTGGATCGGGCGGCCGCGCAATGAGCGCATTCAGAAGCTGCTTGGAGCGCTCGACGGGATTGGCGGACAACGGAAGCTGAATCGTCGAAGACTCCAGCGAGCTTGGAGAAGTCGCGGAGAGCCAATACATTTGCGCCTGCACTTTCACGTCCGTCGGCGTGGAGATCGGCTCCTGCAGCACTTCGCGCCGCGACTGCTCCTCGGTCTTGGGAGTGCTGCGCAGCCGCTGGATTGCCTGGCGCAACCCGGGCAACGCGAACAGCCCAAGTACCACCAGCGCGACGAGGGCCATGATCGTGGTTCGAAGTCCCTTCGACATGGCGCTACCTGCCTCCCGCTTCGTAGATCGTTCGAAATGCGACGACGGCGCGGGCGATTCCATCCGCTAAGCCCGGGCCCATCTGATCGAGCGTTGCGCGGCTCGGCAGGCTGACGCTCGAAATCTCGATGGCCACGGCCGGGGCGCCCACTGTTCGCAATTGCCTCACGGGAGCTTCCAGCGGCGTTTCTGACGAGCCGTGAAAGCGCTGGGCCATCTGGATCTGGATCAATTCGGCCAGCCGCCTGCTTTGATCGATGAATTTGAATTGCGCGCGATCCCACGCTAAAAGTCCGGACCGCGGCGCCGCGGCGGAATTCTGTGGCACGGCCATCTGCGGCATCGAATACACGCGCACCGTGCCGGCAGGTCCGGTGGAGGAAACGTGCAGGGTGATGAATATTCCTCCGCGCTGCGCGTTGGCCACTTTTGAACGATCGTCAAACGACGGATCTTCGTTGGATTGCCGCGTGAAGATCACACGCAGTCCCTGCGACTCGAGGGAAATACGAAGGAGGCGGGCAAAGCTGAGTACAACCTCGCTCTCTGCGATACCGGACGACCCTCGCGCGCCGGTGTCCGCACCGCCGTGCGCCGGATCGAGAATCACAACGGAGAGGGATTTCTGCTGCGGAACCGGTGTATCGGGCGATGGTTGCGCCGCGGATGGAGCCTGCTGCGGAACCGGAGTGGATGGCTGTTGCGCGGGCGGCGTCGGAACTTGTATGACCGCCGCGGCGCGGACACTACCTGTGCGGCCGTGATCATCCAGATAAAGAACAGGCAAATCACTTTACTGGGCACTCCCACGAGGATACCAGAATCGTGGAAGTCATTCGGAACTTGCCGACGTGGAATTTTTCCAGCGCTACGATGGCTTCCCGCCGCTGCTCGCCTGGCCTGCGTCTTCCGGCGCTGGCATCTCTCGCCGCAACGACGGGAAAGTTCTGGCCTCTGAGCGAGCTACAGCAACGGCGTCGCTATTGAAAAAGGGTTGCTGCTGACTGTTGGATGAACTCGGGTGGCCCACCGTCGATGAAATCAGTTCTAATCGAAGACCACTGTTTTATTCGCGTACAGCAGCACCCGATGATCCAAGTGCCAGCCCACGGCCCGGGAAAGTACAATTTTTTCCAGGTCACGGCCCTTTTGCACCAGATCATGCAGGGAATCGCGATGCGAGATACGCATGACGTCCTGCTCGATGATGGGACCGTCATCCAGCACTTCGGTGACGTAATGGGCTGTGGCGCCAAGCAGCTTGACGCCGCGTTCAAATGCCTGATGATGCGGCTTTGCGCCAATGAACGCCGGAAGAAAGGAGTGATGGATGTTGATGATTCGCTGCGGATGATTGGCGATGAATTCCGGGGACACGATTTGCATGTAGCGCGCCAGGACGATCAGATTGACTTGATGCTGCTCCAGCAACTCGCACTGGCGGCGTTCGGCATCGGCCTTATTCGATTTGGTTACTTCAATCACATGAAAGGAACGCCATAAAAGTCAGCGTGACGTTTGGCATCGGGATGATTGCTGATAATCAGCGGAATTTCGCACCGCAATTCGCCGGTATGCCAGCGGTACAGCAGGTCCACCAGGCAGTGGTCGTACTTGGAAACAAAGATCGCCACGCGCGGCCGCTCGCTGGAGAGCGCGATCTGCCACTTCATGTTCATACGCTGCGCGATCGGAGTGAAGTGACGGGCGAAATCGTCCATCTCAATTTTAAATCCATCGAGATCCCACTCGGCGCGCGCCAGATACAACCCCAACTCCGGCACCATGTGCTGCTCGAAGTGCATGATATTTCCATCCGCGCGGTAGATAAACTCCGCCAGGGTCGCATCCAGACCCTTCTGGTCCGGAGCACTGCACCTGCAGAATGGCGCTCTGTTTCATGGGTTCTCCCTTTGACGAATTCTGAATTGTACCCGAAGGATTTCAACTTATTGTTTTTTCCTCACGACTTATTTATGGAAGTCGCGCCATAGTTCCGCAAGGCCGCGCTCGATGCGAGAGCATAGTTGGCGGGGCCAGCGTTCAGGTCCGAGAAGGAAGCGGCAACTCCACAAACTCAGGAGAATGTTTTTTTATGCTGTGAAAGGTTTTAAGGTTCGCGGGGGTATTTTCTGTCAATTTTGGCGATCATAACGGGGATCGGTCTGATGATTGCGTGATGCGAGGCCGGGGACGTTTTCTGGAATACCAGAGGCTGCAATCTCCGCCGCGCCTCTGCTGTTGGTCGGGGCGGCTTTCTGCGATGCAACCGGTCCTTCGTCCTCGATTGGTGGACCTTCTGAAAAACGGGCTGCTTGCGGCGACTTTCCTGCTATGGGGCGCAATCCAATTCATGCCGCCAAGGCTGCATCATCATTGCGACTGGGCGATTTGGTGATTGTGCTTTACGTTCTGGATCTGGCCTGGGTGATCCTCGGCTCGACAATATCCCGCAACGAAAGATTGAAGCATAAGCCGTCATGCACTTAGTTAGGCGAACCGTCAGGTGTAGTACCGCAAGATCCATTCGGCGACGCAAGATCGGTTTTTCGCCGCCCTCCGTTTCGATCGTGATCGTCATAGACCGCCTCAAACGCATGCCGGCAACTCTCTGCAGGACTGCAAACGAATGCGCGCGCGAATTTCTCGCCTGACGCGAACGGGCGAAGGAAAGCGAACACGATTCAATCCGCAATTAATGTCTGCCGCACCTCGCCCGGCAGCCTGGATCGCCTCCCTCACAAAATGGCTCACAAGAGAAAGCGTCAGAAATCCGTGCGCGATCGTGGCTCCATAAGGCGATTCGCGCTGCGCGCGCTCGGCATCGACGTGAATCCACTGGCGGTCTCCGGTGGCTTCGGCAAACTGCTGGATGCGCTCCTGCGTGATCAGCCAGCCATTCGGTCGTGCCGATTTCGCGGCCTGCGTAATCCTTTCAGCGATTGCAAGGATTCAAGGACGAGAGGTGGGCATGGAATTTGGAGGACTTATGTAGCGCAGGCTTCAGCCGCGGGATTTCTGTACTGGCAAAGAAGCTGAAAACCACCCCAGGCTGAAGCCCGTGCTGCCGGAAGATCATACCTAATACAAATGCGACTAGACGCTACATGGCCGGTTTCAGTTCCGCGTAAACCTGCCCGACGAACCGGTCCGCCATCTTGTCCCCGTTCGGCGCGGCCGGCGCGACCTTTGCGTCGTAAGTCGGCGGTCACGATGCGCCGCGAGACTTCGTCCGCTGACTTGCCTTCCTTCATCAGCTTCGCCACTTGATCCCGCACGCCCAGGATCATATCCCGATGCGCGATCACGGCATTTCGGTCCACGATGGGTCCGTGGCCTGGAATGATTTTAGTATTCGGCCCGGCGAGCGCAATTACCTCGGCGAGGCCTTCGATCATCCCGTCGAGGCTTCCGCCATTCACGCGATCGATGTTCGGATATCCGATCGAGCGGTAGAAATCTCCGGTCATGATGATGTTGGCGTTGTGAAAGTAGACCATGGTGTCGCCGTCGGTGTGCGCTTTGCGTATGGGAATCAGGTCGACCGTTTCTCCGTTCAAGTGAAACGTAATTTTGTTTTCATAGGTGACTACCGGAAGGGCGACGTCCGGAGCGGCCATGCCCGGCTGGCCATTTGCGCCCGGGGCCGGATTCATCAGGCGATCGCGCAATTCGTCGCGCGCGAAAATCGTCGCCCCCAGCTTGGCCATGTTGGCGTTGCCGCCGGTGTGATCGGGATGCACGTGAGTGTTGACCACGTAGCGAATCGGATTCGGCGAAATTTCTTGATTTCCGCGACGATGCGGTCGGTGAGCGGAGCGAATTGCGTATCCACCATGAACGTCCCTTGCGGGCCGACAAGCACGCCGATCGTGCCGCCGCGTCCGTCCACGGTGTAGAAGCTGTCGGTGATCTTGTTGGACTTCACAACCGTCTTGCTGTCGTCGACCGGCGCCTGGGCGCGGGCCGATGCCGCCGCGAAAATCGATGCCAGCAGGAAGGCCGCGGGTACGGCAACGGCGCGCCGAATCCGTACCCGTCGATTCAATGAAAGTTTCATTGGCGTTTGCTCCTGATGAAAAATGCGATTTTGACTTGGAATGCTGATCGAGAGTATATACCAAACACGCTTTTCGCAAAGTCCAGGCTCGTGATTTCATCCGGCTCGTTGGAGGTTTCATGAAGGCGTTCTTCGTCATTGCTTTGCTGGTCTTTCCGGCGGCCCCGGCATTCGCTCAACTTGGGCCGAGCGTACCAACGCTTCCATTTGAATCGGTGCCCAATCCCCTGAAATATTCCATCGACCAGAATTTAGGCGAAGTGCTGAGCGTGGCGGTCAACTCCCACGGCCACATCATCGTGCTGAATCACCCGGGCACGGCGACGTCAGGCCCGGTGTATGGCAACGCCACCACGCAAATTTTCGAGTTCGATGCAGACGGAAAATTTCTGCGCGAACTCGGCCGCGGCGTATATGGCTTGGCCTATGCGCATTCGGTCCGCTTCGATAAATATGACAACCTCTGGGTGGTGGACAAGGCGGCGATGTCCGTGATCAAGTTCAATCCCGCGGGATACGTCATGATGAATCTTGGGCGGCGCGATGAAGGCCCGGAGCAGCCTCGCTACCGTCATGCCGACCCGCCACCGGTTCCCGTGGACGGATATTTCAACGGCTCAACCGATGTGGCCTGGGACAAGGATGACAACATCTATGTGGGCGACGGCTATTTCAACTCGCGCATCGCCAAATTTGACAAGCATGGCAACTGGATCAAGCAGTGGGGCGACCCTGGGACCGGTGGAGTTCACGCCAACGAAAATCCCGGCCACATCAGGAATCCTCACAATATTGGAATTGATCGCGACAGCAATGTCTACGTCGCGGACCGCGGCAACCGGCGCATTCAGGTGTTTGACCTGGACGGAAATTTCAAAAAATTTATCTTCCTGAATGTGCCGTACAACAAGACGCGTCATCCCGTGCTGGGCGACCTGCCGGTAGAACGGCCCGATGAGACCGCGCCCTGGACCGTCTGCATCACCAACGGCACGCCGCAATATCTTTTTACCACGGATGCCGAACCCGGACGGCTCTACAAGATTCAGCTGCCGGAAGGAAAGATACTCGGCATCTGGGGCGAGTCAGGCCACGAATTGGGAGAATTGAACTGGGCGCACGGCATGGCCTGTCCCTCGGAGGATCTTCTCTATATCGCGGACATGAATAACTGGCGGGTGCAGAAACTGGTCACGAAAGGGAAGAAGTGAGGGCCTCGAGGGCAATTTGTAGGCTTGATCAGTTTTTTATTTTGAGTCAAAAAAAACGTCCTGGGTCCCCCTGAGGGCCCAGGACGCTTTCTGCTAGAGCTTCGCTAATTCGCTTACTGACCGATTTCCAGGATCACGAACGAACCCGCGATCGGTGTCGGGCGCGGTTTCGGATTGTCCGGTGTTGGCGCGGCTGCGGGTTTGAAGTCCGCAGTCTCCGTGTAAACGCGATGCGTCTTGGTATCCAGGGCCATCGTGCGCGTGCCGACCTGGGTGTTGATATTGCCGACGGTGGTGTACTTGTCCGGTGAATCTTGGTGAATGACGGAAACGAAGCCGTCGCGGCACGAAGCAAACGCCATGCCCGTGGCCGGATCGTAGCCGTTGCCATCCGGATCGCCGCCGATTGGAGGGGTCGCGACCACCTTGCCGTTATCCGAGTTCACGACCACCATGACTTTGTCGCACGCCACGAAAAGTCTGTGGTGCGCGCTATCGAACGCCATCGCCGAAGGGCCTTCGCAAGGAGCGAGCGGCCACGATCCCTTGATCGCGTAGGATTTTGTGTCGAATTCCTGAATGGTGCTCTTATCCTCGATGTTGACCCACATGTTGCCGTTACCATCGACGACCGCTTCTTCCGGTTTGCCGGCAAGCTTAACGGTTCCGATGACTTTGCCGGAGGTTGCGTCGATGACCGTGGAATCCGAACTCTTACCATTAAAGGTGAAGATTTTCTTGGTGGCGGCATCGTAACGGATGGAGTCCGGATCCTTGCCGGGAATGGGGATCACCGAAGTGGCCTTCAAGGTCTTCAAGTCCACGACCGAGACGGTATTGGCGTCTCCGTTGCTGGTGAAGCCCTTTCCGAGATCCAGCGCCAGCGCCATGCCGTGAGAGTTCTTGGTATTGGCAATCTCAATATCGCCGATCACCTTGCCTGTCGTATCGTCCACGACCATAAAATGATTTCCGCGGGCGACATAGAGACGATGCGTGTCCGGGTCCACCGTCATGTAATCCCATCCACCGTCGCCTCCCACCGGCATCCTCTTGATTACGTGATAGCCGCCTGCCTGCGGGGCGGCGTAAATGACCGCTGCCGCGACCAATGCCAGAGCGGTCGCTGGAGCAATCCGTCGCAACCATCCTGCGTTTATTTTTCGTGACATGCGAAGCATCTCCTTATGTTTTCGTTTGAGCAGAAAGCCTGGTACCTGGTTCTAACTGAATAGTACGTTTCGCGCCACCCGATGTTTCGCCGCGGCCGTTCTATTTTTAGCGCACCGCGACCGGCGTGTCAGCAGCGGACACCGCCCCTTCCTTGTCACGCGTCATGTAGTACTGAATGGCCGGCGTGATGATCAGCGACAGAATCATCGAGATCAAAATTCCGCCGATGACCGCAATTGCCAAGGGCTGCAGCATTTGCGAACCCGCTCCCAATCGCGAGCGACAAAGGTAGCATACCCGCCACGGCGGCCATAGCCGTCATGACGATGGGCCGAAGTCTTCGGCGTCCGGCCTGGATCATGGCTTCTTCCGCTGCGAACCCCACCGAGCGGAATTTTTGATTGGCGTCCAGCAACAGAATTCCGTTCTTGGCCACGATGCCCAGCACCATGATCAAGCCCATGAAGGACGCGACGTTGAAATCGGTGCGCGTGATGAACAGCGCGAAGAAACACGCCGGACGTGGAAAGAATCGCCGAGGAAAGAATCGCCAGCGGCGCCGAGAAAGACCGGAATTCAAACAGCAGCACCAGGAAAATCAGAACCAGGGCCAGCAGCAGCACCACGACCAGGTCGTTGAATGATTTCTGCTGTTCCTTGTACGTGCCGCCGTATTCCACGCGGATGGACGGCGGCAAGTGCAGATCGTTCACCGCCTTCTGCACGGCGGCGATGCCGCGTGCCCAGGTCGATGCCCTCGAGGCGCGCCGTGACTTCCTTTTCCGCTGCAGGTTGTCACGGAGAATTTCCGTCTGGCCCGGAACTTCGTTAACGGTGGACACCGAACCGAGGGTGGCCGATCCGCCGTTCGCGTTGACGATCACCGTATTGTTCATGGCTTCAAGCGAGGAGCGGTTTGCCGCAGGGTAGCGCACGCGCAGTGTATACGGCTTGTCGTCAATGATGACGGGCGCGGTGGCAGGTTCGCCGTCCACAATGGCGGACGCGACAGTGGTGAGCTGGTCGGTGGTAAATCCGGCCTTGGCCGCTGCCGCCGGATTTACGGTGAAGACGACGGCTGGGCCGCTGGTGGTGTTCTCGATTCCATCCTCGATGTCCACGACCGGTTTCTTGTAATTGATCTGAATCCGGCCCAGCGCATCCGCCACGCGTGGCGCCCAGGCCGCCAGCAGATCCACGTTGGGACGAAAAGAGCTGAACCACGACCGGTTGCGGAGCGCCGGTGAGGTCCGAAATCATGTCCTGCAGGACTTGCGTGAATTCCACATCCAAGCGCGGGTTCCTGCAGTGGTTACCTTGCGCGCGGACTTCGCGATGATGTCATCGATCCCGCGGCTGCGTTTGTCCTTCAGCTTGACGGCGATGTCGCCCGTGTTCGGTTCGGTAACCGCTGCAAGTCCCAGCTGCAAGCCGGTGCGCCGCGAAGTGTTCTCCACTTCAGGGACGGACTTGATGATGTTTTCCACGTGCGTAGAACGCGGTTGGTTTCCTGCAGCGAACTGCCTGGCGGCATGACGTAGTCCAGAATGAAGCCGCCTTCGTCCATGTGCGGAAGCAGATCGCTGCCCAGCTGCGTGAAACACAGGTAGGAAACGGCGATCAGGATGGCGCACAAAGCCGCCGAGCCAGATCGGATGTTCCAGCGCGCGCCGCAACCAGCGCTCGTAGAACACGATGATTTTTTCGAACAGACCGCCGCGGAGCGATTCTTCTTCGGCTGCCATCATGCGTTTCATGCGCTCGAGTTCCGCAGCCTCGGGATCGAGAGCAGCTGTTCCGCGGTGGCCGCGGACTCCGGAGGCATCCGTGCTGGCCGCGCCGGATCAGGTAGACTCCGAGGTTGGTGGACCAGGTCAACGCCAGTCCCAGAGAAGTGAGTAGCGAAACGCTCATGGCGATGGCCAGGGCGCGGAAAAATGTTCCGGTTACGCCGGTGATTGAGATCAGCGGCAGGAACACGACGATCGGCGTCAGCGTCGAGCCGATCAGTGGAACGGTCAACTCGCTCAAGGCGCTGTTGACTGCTTCCAGCCGGCCTTCGCCGCCGTCGCGATGCAAAACGATGTTCTCGACGACCACGATGGCGTCGTCGATCACCAGGCCGCCGGCCGCCGCAAGGCCGCCGAGCGTCATCATGTTAAAGCTCTGTCCCAGGACCTTCATGGCGATGAAGGTCACGAAGATGGCCACGGGGATCACAAGTCCGGTCATCAGAGCCGTGCCCACATCGCGCAGGAACAGCCAGATGATGAAGCCCGGCGAGCAACAGTCCGATGATGATGGCGTCGCGCACGCTTCCAATGGATTCGCGCACGATGTTGGACTGATCGTAGAAAATGCTCAATTCGACGCCGGCGGGAAGTTTGGACCTGATCGTTTCGATTTCCTGGTGGGCCAGGTTGGCGACTTCCACCGTGTTGCTGTCAGGCTGGCGGCTGATGCTCAAAAGCACCGCGGGCTTTCCATTCGCCGTGACGACGGTATAGTTCGGCGCGGTGGAGGGCGCCACGATCCCAACGTCCCGGACACGAACAGGAGCGTCATTCACATTCTTGATGACCATGTTGCCGATATCTTCCGAGTTGTGGACCTGCGAATCGACCAAGCTGAGAAACAACTGGTGATTGCGGCTGAGAGGCCCGGGGAATCGACGATATTGGTTTTATTGGCGGCGTCCAGAATGTCCTGGATCGTCACGTGCGCGCGCAGCATTTTGGACGGGTCCGGCGTAATTTGAAATTCCGGTGTCTGCCCGCCTTGAACGATGACGGTCGCGACGCCGTTCAACCGGTTCAGTCGCGGCTTCATGTCGTACGTGGCGATTTCCCAGAGCTGCGTTTGCGGAACTTTGTCGGACGTTAAGCTGTAACCAAGAATCGGGAAGCTGGCGAAATCCAGCCGGTGCGTTTCAATCGCCGCCGTCGAGGGAAGGGTGCTCTGGACGCGCGCGATTTCGGAGTTCACCAACTGGAGCGTGGTGATCATGTCCACATTCCAGTTGAAGGACAAATCGATTTCGGCCGATCCGCGGCTGGTCGTCGAGCGCACATCTTCGAGACCGGGCACGCTGTTCACCGCATTTTCCAGAGGGCGCGTGATGGTGACTTCCATCTGGTCGATGGGCATCACGCCGTTATCCACGCCTACGATGATGCGGGGGAAATTGGTCGCCGGGAAGACGGCAATCGGCAGCGACAGCGCCTCGTAAACGCCGACCACCGCCAATGTCAAAATCAGGAAGATGATCGACTTGGAGTGGCGGGCAAACCAGTAGCGCGACTCAGGTGAAGCGGAATGTTTGGGCGTGTTAGATGGCATGGCAGTTTACCTGTCGCACAGTCGTAATTGAAAACCTGAGATCAGCGGCCGCGCAGCCCACAGCCAGAGCATCCAGCCTGCGTTGGTTAGGAATGTAAGCTGACATGACCATTACTCGTCATCCTCATCCGGCATTTTAGGCGCCTGGACCTGAATCTTGGTCTTGGCCAGAACCGGATCGTCTTCGTTGGAAAGTTCGAACGCCCCCACTGTGACGACGCGTTCGCCTCCTGAAAGTCCGTCCGTGACTTGCACGGTACGCAATTCGTCATCGCGAATGCCGACCTTGACCTTTTTCTTACTCGGCGCGTTGTCGCTATCCAGAACGATGACCGTGCTGTCGCTGTCCGGAGTGGTCAGCAACGCGGCTTGGGGAATGACAACCGCGTCTGGAATCGTTTGCGCGACCATGGAGACACGCACACTGCTTCCGGGCCGCAGGCTGCCCTTTGGATTGGGCGCTTGTACCCAGACTTCCACCGTCGTGCTGTTCGGATCCACCGAAGGACTAACCAGACTCACTTTTCCTTTTACCTGGACCGGTTGGCCGGGCACGGTAATGGTTGCGGGGTCGCCAATTTTTAGGCTGGCCGCTTCGGTTTGCGCGATGTGTGCGCGAGCGACGATCTGAGAAAGGTCCATTACCGTAATCACAGGGCTGCCGGCCGCCGGAGTTTCTCCGGGATAGTAGGGCCGATCGGTAACAACACCGTCGATAGGGCTGGTGATCTTCGTGTAGCCTAGAGTCGCGTCGGCATTCGCCGAGTCGCCCTTAGCGGAGGTAACTGCACCTTCGGCAACTTTCAAATCGTATTGTTTTTGGGTCAACTCGTAGGTGTTTTTGGCCGAACTGAGCGCGACGTTGGCGTCGTCCACATCTTTGGCGGAGACGGCACCCTCCTTATAAAGAGCCAAGCGGCCGTCATAAAACTTCTGCGCCGAATCTAGAGACTGCTTGGCGAACCTCAAATCCTGCGCGCTTTTTTGCACGGTCATCTGGTAGGTGGCTTCGGCCTGCGCGTAGCCTCCTTGGCTCTTCATCGCAGCCCCGGCCAGATCGCTATTTTCAAGTTCACCCAGCAGCTGCCCAGCCTTCACGTGGCTGCCCTTATCGACGTTCCACTTCTTTACCGACGAGGCGACCCTAGGCACGATAGCCGCCTGGTCGCGCGGATACAGCACCGCGTCGGTCACGATCTTGCGCTGAATTGGTCCTTTCTCGGCGGCGTCCACCTGGACCGTCACGGTGGGAGTGGCTTCGGCCGCTTCCTTGGTGCCGCAACCTGAGAACAGCGCACCCGCGGCGAGCAGTACGGCCAGAGTGCGGGCCAGTTGCCCCTTGTCCATTCTATTCATCGAGAGAAAGTGCATTGATTCGCTCCAATTCCTTTGCTTGCTGTGGTGTTTTCGATCGTTCAGAAACTTCCTGTAAAGGTCTGCAGAGTCGCCAACAAGGTACGATAACGAACTTGCGCGTCGGCATAAGCGTTCCGTGCGGTCACCAACGTCGTTTCCGAATCGACGACATCGGTTGCCGGAGCGGCTCCGCCCTGATAACGCAAAGTACTGAGACGCAGGCTCTCGGCCGCAAGTTCCTCGGTACGCCGCGCTTCCTCCAGCCCTCCGCGGGCGATCAAGGCTTCGTCGTAGGTGGCATAAAGTTCGCTAATATTGGTGCGCTTGGCGAGACTTACTGCCGCTTTCGCGGAGTCCTGCTTATATTCAGCCTGATGGAGCTTGCTGCGCAAGGTGCCCCAATCCCATACCGGCACGGTCAACGCCGCCGTCAGGAAATAGCCAAGGTTCGGAAGAACGCCCGCTTCGGGGAATGACGCGCGGGCGCAGTGCAGAGCGAAACAATTGGCCTCGATGCCGTAGTCTGTCTCTACCGTCACGGTTGGGAGAAATGCGGTCTTCGCCGACTTGACGTCCAGTTCGGCTTCGCGAGCCGTCTCCATCGCGACGCGCAGATCCGGGTTTTGCTTTTCGGCCATGGCCTGAATCTCCGGGAACGGCGGCAAGGCCGGCGCGGAATCAAGATCATCCACCACCGTGAAGTTTTCGTTAAAGTCGGGGAAGAGGATGACGGCCAGACCCAGGCGCGTATCTTCCATGGAGAATCTGGATTCATCGAA
The DNA here is from genome assembly GCA_963695945.1 of uncultured Acidobacteriota bacterium. Lineage (GTDB taxonomy): Bacteria > Acidobacteriota > Terriglobia > Acidiferrales > UBA7541 > Palsa-360. Next base: position 36,174 of record CAVOIX010000082.1, read on the forward strand.
TGCTTGCTTCTGGATTCGGTATTGGATCTCGGCCTTCAAGGCATCGCTGTGCGGAGCCTGACCCTGGTGTTCCATCTCCTGCGTGATGTCCATAAAGTGCTTGGCCTGGTCCAGCCCAGCCTGTGCCGTGGCGTATTTGCGTTGCGCCACCACCATTGCGTAATAGTTTTTCGTGACGGTCACCACCAGGCCGCGACGCGCAATTTCGGACTTAGCGTTCGCCAACGCCTCCGCGGCTTTCGCGCGGGTATATGCCGTTCCCATCAAGAGAGCGGGTGACAGATCCTGGTGCAGGACTCCCCAGGCGCGGTAAACGTGAATACCGTCATTGGTAACGAATCTTCCGTCGGAAACTCGTCCGCCGTTTCCTTGTGTGCCAAGGTATTGGGTGGTCGCCGTGATGCCGGGTAGCATGGCGTTGCGCGCCTGCAGGCGATCCTCACGCGCGCTGCGCGCATCGAAGACCGCGCCCAGAAGCGTCGGATCGAGTTTGCGGGCACGCTCCAGTGCGTCCTGCAAGGTTACCGTCGACGGCGGAGTCGCCTGGTCCGGCCCTTTCGGCTGCAGCAGCTGCACATCGGATGCCGCGGCTGGCGCGGGCGCTGATTCCTGCGCCGCGGACTTTGAGGCTGGGACCGCAATCGCAACCGTCAGGCCCAAGGCCAGCACCGATATGCGCCTGACCGCGCTGGTCGAACTATATTCCTGAGGATTAATCCGCACTTTAGAGAAGGCAAGATCTAGAAGACCAAAAGAAAGACCCATGAAGTCCATCTCCTCCCGTTCCCGGCCGCCGCTGTCTACGCGCCGAGCCGGAGCAAATCTCCACCGCCTGCTTGGCGGAAGCAGAATCCAACCGTAAAAACAAACTCGTGATAGGCAGACGAGTGAAGCATAGCAATCTCACATGAAAATTATCTGAATGAATTTTCCGTGAATATCTTCGGTCTCTTATCGTACCGAAGACGCCTTGCTCGCCGTGATCCCCCTGGTACGATTCCACACCCGGTGGAATGCCGCGCGCAGGCGACGCAATCTCGCCGGAAACCGTCCGTCGCAGGCGGTTTATTTCCGCCGGCAACGAAGCCTTAAGCTGCCGCAGCCGCGGGATTATTGCAGAGGGGGAAGCTGGTTTACAAGGAAAAATGTGGGGGCCGAAGATTCTCCAAACCAAGCAAAAATACAGCCGATCCGCGGAGTGGCGCAGGCTCCAGCCTGGGGGTTTCGGCACTGCCAAGAGTCGCCCCGAAATCGTGAAGCCCGCGCGCCACAAAAGCCATCGAGGAATTGCCGCCCGCGCGTCATGCCGCCTGTTCGGCAAGCGGTTGCCGCCGGATCAACCTGATCTCCATGCCGACAGGCGCCCCGATGATTTCGCAGGACCCGAAATCGGATTGGGCCGCAAGTTGCTTCATTTGCAGCTCCGTGTAGGCGCGCTTGAGCAGCATATGTTTGAACGTGAACTTCATGAACCATCGGTTCACAGCGCCAAGATCGAGTCCATTCACGTACGCGGCAATCTCGTTCATGGGCGTATCCTTGCGAAGATCGATGATCACCGCCCGGCCTCCGGGCTTCAGCACGCGATGTATTTCGTTCAACGCTTTCAGGGGTTCGGAAAAATTCTTGAAGGCCGCGCGGCAAACGATCAGGTCGAACATTCCGTCCTCAAGGGGAATGTCCGAGGCGCTGCCGTGAATGAATCTGGCGATTACTCCTTCTCGCCTCGCATACTCGCTAGCCATCCGCACAAACGATTGGCTGATATCGAGGCCGGTAATCTTGAACGTTCCGAGTTTTGCCAGCGCGATGGAAAGAAATCCGGGGCCGGGAGCGATCTCCAGCACCCGCGCGTTTCGCGGCAGATCATTCGACAATTCCCGGGCCAGCCGCTCGAATTCGCCCAGATCTTTCCGTGTGAGTTTGGCGTACCAGGTGGCCAATCCGCCTTCCATGGAAATTCCCCGGTATGGTTTTCTTGCCGTTGCGTCCATCGCTGGATCTCCTTTCATTTTCGGCGGGCTGCCGCGCTGCCCGCAGACTGCTGGACTAGCTGCTGAGTGCAACGATCAGCCCCCAAATTAGAAGTCCTGCGCCCATGCCGATCATGCTGGACGGCAGGGGATGCCCGGTCAGAAGTCCGATCCCGTAACCGATCGTGGCGCAGCCTGGAATGACCAGCAGAAACGCCGCGGTTTTCGGACCCTGGCGCATCCAGTACTCCGCCATGTGAGGATTGGTCTCCGATTGATACGATTCAACGGTTTTGTCGCTCATGATTTTTCCTTTCTTTTTCGGGTTTTGCGGATCGACGCAGCAGTCGTTTGCGCGCTGCGCTGGCTCGCTTTCACCGCCAACAGTTGTTTGCGCATTTCCGTCCATCCGCGGCGTAACCCGCCGGCGTCGCGTTTGATATCCGAGAGTAAATCCTGAGAGAATTTATATTCCGCGAGCGTGATGGCCTTGTAGTATTCGTTCTCCAACGAAAACAGCCGCGGCAGATTCATCTTCCGGCAGATGCGGTCGTCTTCGTCGAATTCCTCAATCGTCTTTTTGAGAAGCCCAATGCGAATTTCCAGCAGATCGATCACTTCCTCCGGCGGCAGCACCGGCAGCAACGAGATCGCGGCCTCAAACACGGGGTACTCCTTTACCGGGGAACTGACCAGTTCCCGCATCCAGTCGATCAATTCGGTTTGGCCCGCGGCGGTCAGTTCGTAGATCGTTTTCTCAGGGCGCTTGCCTTCCTTCAAGACTTCGCGGATGGCGATGAGCTTTTCACGCAGCAGTTGCTCAATGACGGTGTAGAGGGAGCCGTAGTTGAGCTTGATGCTGCTCTCCTTGCGGCGCTCGCGCAGGGTGGTAGCCATCTCGTAGGGATGCATGGGCCGCTCGTATAACAGGACCAGAATGGCCAGGGCCAGGGGGTTGGAGAAGGGGCGTTTTGTATCCGTCATAAGATATCCTTCTCCAAATACTCGCATACGAGTATATGCCAGTCGCAAACCTTGTCAACGGAATTTTTGCGCCGGCGAAATCCTGACGCGGCGGGAAGAGAAGCGCCTCTGCCGCGACCCTCCGGGGGCATTCCGCACCCAAGCCGATGTCCGGAGGGTCGTTACCGCTGGCAGGTCGCGCCAAAACGAGTCGAATGAGACTGGTGAACTTACGAGCCGTGCGCGGCAGGCGTCGTCTGGTACGTAATATTCAGCGTCTTCGATTCCTTGGGGCCAACCGTGACTTGCTGCTTGTTGAGCCCGTAGAGCTCCTGCCAGGCTACCAGCGTGTAAGTTCCGGGTGGAACATTTTTCAGATCGAAAGCGCCGTCCGGCCCAGTGACGGCGAAATAGGGACTGTTGAACACGCCGATGTAGGCTTTCATCCACGGGTGGATATTGCACTTCACCGGGATGGGAATTTCCTGGTGCGCGAACGTTTGATCGATGGGCATGGCGTTCGGCGGCTGCGATTCGTTCCATTCGCGGTTATCTTTCGGAATCGGGTGAATATTGTGGGTCACCGGGTCCGCGTTAATGACCTGAAACGGCTGGCCCGTTTGCAGCACCACCACATGAGGATCGTACATGCAGCCTCTTTGCGTGATGGTCGCCGGGGATAGCGGCGGGTCAAATTTGTATTTTGTGAAATCGCCCTCCAGATAAACGACAACATTTTCCAGAGTCGCATCTTTTCCGGTGACCACTTCCTGGCTGGTGGCCGGAGTCTTATGCTCCTTGGCGCACGCGGGTTCAGCGGCCATGTTGATCGGCTTCATTTTGGGCGGTGTGCCGTCGAGCCGGACGCTGCCGGAGATGGAACCCGCGGTGGCGGCGTCGACGGGCGCGCCGCTGGCGGACGTGGATGCCTCTGGTGCGGTTTGCTTGCTTCCGCAGCCCGAAACGGAAAAGGAGAGAAGAGCGGGAACAGCGGCAAGTTAGAAGAACGCGCGTGTCACGGTGCGACCTCCGGTCGTAGATGTTCAAACGTCAACGTAAGCGCCCGGAGCATTGAACTGGTTGATTCCGGCGCGCGGATCCTGCATGTACAGCTTGCTGGAGTCGACTTGTACCGTGCCATTGGCCAGCAGCTTCACGCTGCACCGGTCCATGGGCCGCGGCGCGGGCCCGGCGAAGTTCACGCCTTCGGGATCGTATTCGCTGCCGTGGCAGGGACAATGGAACATATTTTGTTGCGGCAGCCAGTCCGGCGTGCACCCCAGATGCGTGCAGCGCGCGAAAATCACGAACAGTCGGCCCGGCTCCAGCACCACCCAGAGACGGTTCGATTGCAGAAACTGTTGATTGACTCCTTGCTGAAATCCGGAAGGGTAACCGATGTTCACGTTGGTATTCGGTTCGTAGAGCACTCTGGGAAAAAAGAAACGCAGGAACATCAGGAAATTAATTCCCAGGTACCCGCCGAGAAGGCCCCAGATCAGTCGCCGCCGGTTCTTGTCCGTGGGCTGGCCGTCGGGCCTTCCGGGCCCTGATCGCGGTTTTGAAACGGCGGGCTCTTTAACCGCGGGCTCGCTGGCTTTCTGTTCCAGGGTTTGCGGAACCATAAACACGTCCTGCTGGAGGCGCGAAGAGAAATTGTCGTCCGGCGTCTACAGACATATTTTGTAACCACTTCGAGAGCCCATCGTCCCGTTTGCGGACACGTTCATGTCCTTACGTGTCGATTCGTCCGGCGGAATCCGGAGGAAGCGGGCGTTGCCGTCGCCCGCCGCCTCCGCGATACCGTAAGCTCGTTGCTTTCGGCGTCGTGGTTATTCAGGAAGCTTGCTTCCTGGCCGTGGTTTTCGGTTCAACGGTTTGCAGCGTTTGTCGAGCGTCCTTCAAGTGATCCTGCAAAGTCGGAAGAGTCTGTGACGCGAAGCCCTTGATCGAGGCGTCTTTTCCGTCGTTGGCTTCATGACGGAAGGCGGCGACGTCAGCCTCATGATCCCGAACCATATCGCGTGTGTACGCGCGATCAAATGCCGTCCCGGAGAGTTTAGAGAGACGGTCGTAAGTCGCCTGATCCTTGGCGTTCAGTTGAGCCGGCAGGGAAATGTTGTCTTTCGAAGCGGCGGTCTTCAGGTTGTCGTCGGCCTTGGTGTGATCGGTGACCATGCGGGTTCCAAAATCTTTTACCGCCTGGCTGGATCCTCGGTCCTTGGCGAGTTCGCCGAAACGAACTTCGGCCATGCCGCCTTCCGCGGCGTTCTTGGCGAACTCCGAATCGGACACCCTGGACATGGATGTTTTCTCTTTGGTGGTGGATTTCGCGCTTTCGGGACGGGAAGCGGCGCTGGCGGAAAGGCCGGCCAGTCCGGCGCATGCAAATACAAGGGACGCGGCTACCGCTGCGTGCTTCAGTTGCTTGATCATAGTGTAATCCTCCAGAATTGTCGGGCTGTTTCGGGGCTCGTAAGATGGCAGGTTAGGGCTGGTCATATCTGCCCCACGGAAGGGACACGCCCTTGTCATTTATATCGTGATACGATACAGTTTGTCAAGCGCGGCGCGCTGGACAGTTTGAAGAGCCGGCTCCGCGCCGTCTAATGTATCGTTTTGCGATATTGTCCTCGGAAGGCCCACTCGCAAAACGGCATTTCGTCCGATCGAAAAGGAGAACGGAACCATGAAGATCAAAATCCCCAATGCCGTCCCGTTAATTGCTGTGGCCATTCTGGCGATGGCGGCCGCTCCCGCCTTCGCCCAAAGCGCGCAGGTAAACGGGAAACTGAAAGTTCATGTCAGCCCCAAGCAGGCCTACGTGTTTGTCGACGGTAAGGCGATTCGCGATGGCAGCCAGACCATCGCACTGAGCGCCGGCAGTCATACCGTCGACGTCAGCAACTACGGCTACACCGCGCAAACGAAATCCGTCGCCGTCACCGCGAACCAGACGACCGACGTGGATGTCACCCTGCAGGCCTCCGGCGACAAAGTCAGCGGGCCGTTCGGCGACATCGAACTAAAGGGCCACCCGCGCGCCGCTGTGCTGCTGAACGGAACCACTCCCCAATATTTTGTCGGGCACGTCGACGAATTCGATAACAACTTGATCTGGCACCAGTGGCTGCTGGTGAAGCCTGGCAACTATCGGTTAACGGCCACGGAAAAGGGGCAAACAGTCTGGTCGGGACCGGTCACGGTAAAGGCCGGCGAGCGCGTGATCGTCGATCTCAATCATAACGGCGCCACGAAACGAAAGATTTCAAGCGCGGCCTGAATCTCGGGCCGGAGCCGCGGTTCGAAGCCGGCATCGCCAGCGCCATGGTGCCCGTTCGCTCCGGTGCAGCGACAGCTTGCCGCCCAGGCCAACCAGATCACTTGCGGCGGATCCGCGCAATTGAACTGGAAAACGGGCGACGCCGTCGACACTTCCATTTCGAACATCGGAAATGTTGCCGCTAGCGGCGAGCAATCCGTGAGCCCAACGCATCCGACAACCTACCAGCTAACGGCCAAAGGGCCGGGCGGCACAGTGAAGCAGAACGTAACCGTGAATGTAAACGCGCAGCCAACAGCCACGCTGGCGCTGAGCCAGCCGCAAGTGCGCTATCACAAGATTGGCGACAAGGTTGTGCAGCAGGATTCCGCGACCCTGAATTGGTCGGCGTCGAATGCCGGCCACGTCACCATCCAGCCGCTTGGCAGCGTGAGCGATAGCGGCAGTCGAAGCGTTGAGGCCGCCCCGGATCGAACCGGAACCGGCCCAGTCGACCGCGAAGTGACCTACACCCTGACGGCCACCAACGCCTGCGGAGGAACGGCGACCCGGACCGCATCGCTCCACGTGGTCGGCTCGATCGATCCCGCTCCGGCGGTTACGCTGGCCAGTCTTTTTTACCCCACCGCCTATCCCGAACGGCGGCACCCAAAAGTGGGACTCGTCTCCAGCCAGGAAAAGACTCTGGCAAAAGCAGCGGCCACCTTCAAGGACAACGAGCAGTATGATCCAAATAATAAGTTGATGGTCGTCGGTCACGCGGATGTGCGAGGACCAAAGAGCTACAATCAGGCCCTCAGCGCCAGGCGCGCCGAGGCCGCCAAGAATTACCTTATCGCCCAGGGAATTCCCGCGGACAAGATTGAGACTCGCTCCGAGGGCAAGGGAGACCAGCTCACCGAAACGAAGGTGATGGCTCTTCAGTCCAAGGATTCCCAGCCGCAACCAAAGTGGATGAAGAATAAAAAGAAGGCGACTTGGCTGGCATACAACCGGCGAGTCGACGTCATCCTTGAGCCAACTGGCCAGGAATCAACCGATGCGTATCCAAATGATGCTCCCGATGCGCGCGTTCTCTGGCAACGGCCCGTTCCCGCACTGAAAACCGTGGAGTCGGCGTCGAAGCTCGCTCCCGGAAACGAGAACGCGCAGTTGAACACTTCCCGGTAATCAGTTCATCCGTTGGGGAAAAACCGGGTGTCGGTTGGGCCAACTGTCAGACCGGCACCCGGTCTTCAACACGCTCGATCTCTCGCGACTTCACCGCGGCCTTTTCGCCGAACAAAGCGTTGTAAATGCCGCCGCCGATCGCGCCGCCCAGGATTGGCGCAAGCCAAAACAGCCAGAGTTGGCTGACGGCCCAACCACCGACGAAGACCGCCGGTCCGGTGCTTCGTGCCGGATTGACCGACAGATTGGTAATTGGAATTCCGATCAGGTGAATCAGCGTCAATCCCAGTCCGATGGCGATGGGAGCGAAGCCCTGCGGCGCTCGACTGTCGGTTGATCCCATGATGATCAAAAGGAAAAACAGGGTCAGGATAGTTTCCGCGACGAAGCACGCCAGAAGCGAGTAGCCGCCCGGAGAATGTGCGCCGTATCCGTTGGACGCGAAACCGCCGGCGAGGTCAAATCCGGCTTTGCCCTGGGCGATGATGTAGAGTACGCCGGCTCCGCAAACGCCGCCTAGGACCTGAGCAATCACGTAGGGCAATAGCTCAGACGCCGGGAACCGTCCGCCGACGGAGAGCCCCACCGATACTGCCGGATTCAGATGACACCCCGAAATGTGCCCAATGGCAAAGGCCATCGTCAGCACGGTCAATCCAAATGCCAGTGCAACGCCCACGAACCCGATTCCCAATCCCGGGAAACCCGCCGCCAGCACCGCGCTTCCGCAGCCGCCGAACACCAGCCAGAACGTGCCGAAGAACTCCGCAGTCGCCCGTTTGCCGAGAGACATGTAACACCTCCAAGAAATTCAATTTCTTACCAAGACGATTTGAGTTCGGCCGAAAAGGGGGACGCCAACACCAGGCGTAAAAAATGAAATCTCACGGCAGCGAAAACGAGCAACCTTCCGGTACGCTGACCGATTGCCGTGCGGGTGCATTACTATCACTGATCTCGGCAATGAAACCAGCGAAATATTATTTGCCGCATCGCCGAATCCAGAGCCAGGCTTCGCGGTCCGCTGTGATGTCACTGCCGAACTGAAAACATTTTGACAGTTTTTGAATTATGAACTATAGCTAATCGTAGCTTTTTACGCGGGTGGGCGGGTCTACCCGATTAAGCGATTGACGCCATTGCCGACAGATCAGCGATTTCCGAAAATAGGGGACACCATGAACAATCAAAGCCGCAAGCATGTTCGCGTCACGATTCTGGCCACAATCACCACTGCTTTGGCGCTTCTGGTGGTGGGGAATGTGAGCCGTTCACATGCCGCGCCGCCGCGACCCGCGGGCGATGCCCCCGCCCCCAAGGTCGTACACACCGATGATTACCAGCGATCGGCCAGGCTGGACACCTATCGCGTGATCGCCGATAGCGGCGCGGGCCGCGGCGAAAACATTTATTTCTATAAGTGCTGGATGTGCCACAACCAGTACGCCAAGACCGGTCCCTACCTGAAGGAACTGTTTAAGCACTCGCAGTTGATGTCCGGCGATCCCGTCACGGAAGAAAACGTAATGAACAAGATTAAAGAGGGCGGACCGGGAATGCCCTCATTTGGCACCACCCTGAAAGACGCCGACATCGCCGACGTTGTGACCTATATCAAGGAAGGGAAGTGCTGCGTCGAGGGCGAAAATCCGGGGCCGAACCCGTGGTATCGCGCCGAGCAGAAAAAGTGGACGGTATCGAGCAGCCTGTCGGGCGGGCCGACCGGATTGGTCAAGATTCCATCGGGCGATACTCCTGAGGGCGTCGGGGTGCAACTGATCGCGCCGAACGGAGTGCGAACGACGGTGTACACCGATCCCGAAGGCAAGTTTGAGTTCCCCAAGATGCAGACCGGTGATTACGTTTTGCGCATTCCCACGCCGCTGCTCTTCAAGCCCTACGTCGTCGATTCCGTGCATGTCGACGGCGCTTCTAAGATCGATGACATCGTTTTGGAACGCGTGGCCGACACGGATGCCTTGCCGGCCACGCCGGAAATCGAGCGGCAGCTCAGCGGCGCCGAATTGCTGTGGAATATGCCGGGTACGGCGAACGAGAAAGCGACGCTGCAGAAAAATTGCTCGGCCTGCCACTCCTGGGAACAGATTTTCCGCAACCGTTATGACGAGCACAGCTGGGGCCTGATCGTCGACCGCATGACGCAGTATTCCGGCACTTCGCTGGTGATCCGCATCAAGGGAATCGACAGCACCGGCGGCGGAACCAATTCCGTGACCCGCCGCGACGGCACTTCACCCGAGGAAGTCCAGACGCTGGTGAAATTCCTGACGCGTGTGCGCGGGCCGAACGCAGAGGATGCGCCGCTGCGCGTATTCCCGCGGCCTCGCGGAGCCTCTACAAAGGTCGTGATCACCGAATACGAACTTCCCCAAGCGCTGCTGGCGCTGCATGACGCGCAGGGCGACTCTAAGGGAATGATCTGGTTTACCAGCCACAAGACGGACGTGGTCGGAAAATTGGATCCGAAGACGGGAATTGTGACGGAATACACCATTCCGCTTACGCCGAAAGCGATGCCGGGCACGCACGCCGTGAGGATTGACAAGCACGATGTCCCCTGGTTTTCTGAAAACTGGGGACACAACCTGGACCGCCTCGATCCGCAAACCGGAAAAGTCACGCAGGTCAAGATTGAGGACGCTGTTCCTCTGAATGCGCCGGGTTTCGGCAATTTTTCTATGACCGACGATGGCTACGTCTGGGATAGCCGCGACTACAATGTCCGCAAGATTGATCCTGAAACCGGCAAAGTGGTTCAGCGCTTTCCCCTGCAGGTAGGTTTCAGCTATGACAACCTGATTTCCGCCGACGGAAAATATTATGGCGGCGGCGGACTGCCAGCCTGGGGAAACACGATGGAGCGGATGGACCTCAAGACCGGGCAGTGGATTAACGCGAACACCGGCAATCACATGGCCACCGCCAAGCGCGGCGGTTTTGATCCCGACGACAATCCCTGGTTTGGCGGCGGCGATGGCGCGTTGATCGAACTCAACTCCAAAACCGGCCTCATTCAGGAATGGGTGCCGCCGCTGGCACCGAGCCCGCTCACCGATTTCTACGAAGCGCAGCCGGACAAGAACGGCGAAGTCTGGGCTGGCGTGCTCCACGGCCGTCAGATGGTGCGGTTGAATCCCAAGAACGAAGCCTGGACGGTCTACCAGATGCCCGAACCGTTCACCTACGACCGCCGGACGTACATCGACAGTTCCACGCACCCGGTAACCGTATGGTATGTCGACTACAACGGGTATCTGGTTCGCGTGCAGCCCCGCGAATAAGACCATTCCGTGTAGGGTCCGTCTTCAGGTGGGCATCCGGGCTGATTTCCGGGTGCCCTCACCTGAGAGTTGGCGCGCAAGGGCACTTCTCGTTCCGCAATTCCTCTCTCGCCGCTCCCGTAAGCTTTGTTGTTGCCTCGATTTCTTGAAGTTTTCCTGAAAATATGGACGGATTTCCTCGCTTACCGAACCTCAATCTTACTGTCAGCGCGGTACTTAGTGGTAATGCACGAACAAATCCTCCACGATTAATGCCTGCCTACAGCAGTTTTTATCTTGACACCCGAATGTAAACTTTAGTATCACCGTGCCTGATTCCTCTACCTTCCAAGTTGGGTAAGTTCGAGCGGGGCCTTGCATCGGGGTGGGGTTGAAAAACCGAAAGGAGTTAGAAATGACGGCGAATTCCGGGGTCAGGTTTACGTGTGTCTATTTGCTTGCACTGATAACGCTTGTACTTTCCTTTTGCCTTACTGCTCAGGTCTCGGCCCAAGTCGTGGGAGCGACAATCTCTGGGACAGTGACCGATTCCAGCGGGTCCAAAATGCCCGGCGTGGATATCTCAATCACCAACGTCGGAACTGGAATTGTCACGAACACCGTAACAAAAGGTGAGGGCAGTTTTACGGTGCCGAATTTGCAGCCCGGAAGCTACCAGATATCTGCTTCGCAGAAAGGCTTCTCCACGCTGGTGCGTAAAGGCATCAGCCTGACGGTGGGCCAGGAATTGATTTTGAATTTGTCGCTTCAGGTGGGCAGCGTGAACGAACAGGTCACGGTGACAGCGGACGCGCCAACGGTCAACCTGGCGAACGCCACGATTAGCGGGGTGATCGAGCAGAGAACGGTGCAAGAGCTTCCCTTGAACGGGCGCTCCTGGACCGATCTGGCGACCTTGCAGCCCGGCGTGCACGCTTCCCAGGATCAGCCTCCCATCACCGCCGGCGACCGCATTAAGCGCGGGCTGGGCCTCGAACTGACGATTTCAGGCGCGCGCCCGCAACAGAACAACTATCTCCTGGACGGCGTAAACATCAATGACTATGCCAATGCCGGTCCGGGCAGCGTGCTCGGCGGTAATTTGGGTACGGATGCCGTCGCCGAATTTGCCGTCTTGACTACAAATTATTCCGCGGAATACGGGCGAACGTCGGGCGGCGTCATCACCGCAACAACCAAGTCGGGAACCAACGAGATTCACGGAAGCGCGTACGAGTTTCTCCGGAACGCAGCGCTCGACGCCGACAGTTTCATCGATAACGCCCAAGGCAATCCCAAACCGGCCTTCCGAAAAAATCAATTCGGCGGTTCGTTGGGCGGCCCAATCCAGAAGGATAAGACATTTATTTTTGGTGATTATGAGGGCGTCAGGCAAGCTCTGGGCATTACCACGGTCTCCAATGTCCTTTCGACGGACGCGCTGAACGGAATCATCAATATGGCTCCGGACCCCGTGAATTTCCCGCTGTGCGCGGCAATTGCTGGTGATCCCAACCAATGTAAGGTGAACATCGACCCCAACACCGCGAGATTTTTGGCAACGGGGCTCATCCCGAAGGCTACCTCCGGCGATGTTCCGGGCGTAAATTCCGCGCAGTTCGCGTTTACGCAGTTGCAGATTACGGCGGAGAATTTCTTCATCATCCGCGCCGACCACACCTTTTCATCGAAGGACCGGATTTTCGCCACCTACCAGTTCGATAAAGCCTCGCAGAGCATACCGGATCAATACAACACTCTGCTTCTTCACAACCCCATGTTCCGCCAGACCGTAGCCGTCGAAGAGAGCCATGTGTTCTCAACCGCCCTGCTGAATTCTTTGCGCGTGGGTTTCAATCGTGACAATGTGGAATCTCCTTCCGGCGCGACGGCAATCAATCCCGCGGCGGCGGATACGACGCTAGGTTACATACCCGGAACCAGCATAGGAAACGTCTCCATCAACTCGGATGGGCTGGCCGGCTACCCGGGAGGCGTCGATGTGCAGGCCCCCTTCAAATTCCATTGGAATTCGATTCAGGTTTACGACAACGTGTTCTATACCAAAGGAAAACATTCGCTGAAGTTTGGCGCGAACGTCGAGCGGATTCGAGGAAACACATTCGGTGCCGATTTCCCCGGTGGCCAGCTGATATTCCCTACCTTGTACGATTTTCTAGTCAACGATACTGCCTCGGTGAACGCTGATGTCCCAGGCACGGTAACGGGACGCGGCGTGCGGCAAACCATTTTTGGCGCTTACGTCCAGGATGATTATCACGTCCGCCCCAATCTGACCGTAAACATCGGACTCCGGTACGAGATGGCCAGTGTCATCACCGAAGAGGCCGGAAAGCTCGCCAATCTTCGGGACTTCAGCGTTGTGTACAACAATCTGCAACCAGTCGTCGGGACTCCGGGGCCAGGCCAGGCACAGATCTTTACGGGAAGCCCTTACATCAACAATCCCACCAAGAAGAACTTTGAGCCACGCGTCGGATTCGCCTGGGACCCTTTCAGCAACGGCAAGACTTCTGTAGCCGGCGGATTCGGCCTATTTGATGTTCTGCCTTTGCCTGTCGAAATGGGGAGCGGCGTGGACGGATCCGTACCTTTCGATGTCTCCGCGAGCCAAGCCAATGTAACTCCAACCGGAGATGTTGCCATGCACCTGGGTTGCACAACTCCGTGCGGGGCTTATGGCACGGCGCTGAGCAATCAGAGCGGCCGTAACTACGTCATGGATTTCAACCCCAAGCGCAATTACGTCATGCAGTGGAATCTGAATATTCAACGTGAGATCGCTCCCAACACCTCGCTGATGGTGGGGTACGTAGGAGCGCGCGGCAAGCACATGCGGTTTCAGGCCGACGACGTCAACATGGTTTATCCGCTCACGGGAACCGCCGAGCCCACGCCGGGTCACCCGTTGGTGTGGCCGGGCCCGACCACTGGGGCTTGCCCGGATGGATCAACCATATTCCCGTGCCCTGTGGTCAACCAATTCATGGGCCGCACCCAAATGGCCCTGTGGGATGGAAGCTACAGCTACAACGGGCTTCAGGTGCAATTTCAAAAAAAGATGAGTCATGGCTTCCAGGTGGAGAGCTCCTATACCTACTCAAAGAACATGGACGACGGAGGCGGCTCGGTGGCGTCCGATCCATTCCGAAATTCCATTTCCACGCTTCTTTGGTTCTGCAAGTCCTGCCGGCGCGGTCTTTCCGATCAGGACCAGCGCCACAACCTGACCCTGAATTACGAATGGGATATTCCCACACCGGCATCGCTTGGATCACCTGAGAGATTGGTCCTGGGCGGCTGGGAAGCGGGAGGCATCTTGACGCTGGCGTCCGGCACGCCGTTCACCGTGCTGCTCAGCGGTGATCAACTTGGCCAGAACAACACCGATGCGTACAGCTATCCGGACAAGGTCAATTCGCCGGGCTGCGCCAACCCCATCAACCCGCAAAACGCCAGTAATTACGTGAAAATTTCGTGCTTCACGGTTCCCAATCCCATCACGCAACTCGGCAACGCCGGGCGAAACTCGGTGATCGGCCCTGGACTGGTCGACCTCGATTTCTCCTTGATCAAGAACTTTCCCATCCGAGAAGCGCTCAAAGGGCAATTCCGGGCGGAGTTCTTCAATATCATCAATCACCCGAATTTCCAGTCTCCCAACGACAATCGCGTAATTCTGAACCCGGACGGAAGCATCCCGGCGAACGCCGGGGCGGTTACGTTGATGAATACAACTTCCCGGCAGATTCAGTTCGCGCTGAAATTTACCTGGTAAGAGATTCTGCGCGTTGCGCGGGAAAAGAAACGCGTGGTGAAAATCATCCGCGAAAAACGGGAACACCGTTTTTCGCGGATTTCTTTTGGGACGCCTGGAGAACTCACACCAGAACTTCGGAAATCTCCAGCGTTTGTTTGCGGAATGCGGACTCGAAGGCCTTCACCACCGCGGGATCAAAAACGGTTCCGGCGCCCCGCAGGATGGCGTCGCGCCCCTCGATGGAAGGTATTCCCTTGCAGTAAGGTCGATCGCTGATCATGGCGTCATAGACGGCGGCGACCCCGATGATTCGAGTCTCAATCGGTATCTCTTCGCCCTTCGATGCGTGGAGTCCCGACCGTCATACATCTGCCGCGCCGGCATTGCCTTGCTGCGAATTTGTAAGGATTGGCCGCGCAGCACAGCGCCGCTTACTCCGGACGTGGCCCACCCCGTGTGCAGTAGTTTCCTGAAGTGCCATCTCGTAAAAATGTCTACTGATGATGAATTGACTTGACATAAACAAATGCTAGGGGTAAGCATCAAGTACTCTGCAACGGTCGGATTGTGAGGATTGGTTCGCTCGAAAAAAAATCATCTCCAAATTGTCTGTAGGCGTACCTCTGCTCAGTAGCCAGGCTCCGGGCCCAAATTTGGAATATTTGTTTGGACAGGAGGTCCCAAAATGAGCTTTTTCGCTTCAGCACGCCGAGAAGCACGTGGACTAGATTGCATGAAATCCATGCGATTCGTCGCACTGGTGTTGGCAACGCTTTTCGTTTGCCTTTCGGCATTTGCGCAGGGCAATTTTGGCCGGATTCTCGGAGCCGTTACAGACCAATCCGGCGGTGTTATAGCCGGCGCAACGGTAACCGTGATAGACACGCAGAGAGGTGTGGCGCGCACGCTCACTACCGATGAGGCTGGGGAGTTTAACGCTCCCACACTAATTCCGGGCGCCTATACGGTCCGCGTCGAAGCCAAAGGGTTCAAGAGAATTGAACGCCAGAACGTTGTGCTGGAAGTCGGCAAGGAAGTTCGAGTGGACTTGGTCCTTCAGCCCGGTGCGCAGGAGCAGACCATCACCATCACCGAGGCGGTTCCGCTAGTGGAGACTACGAACGCCACCCTGGGCGGCACACTTGAGAACACGGACATCAACGATATGCCTTTGAATGGCCGCAACTACCAAAATCTGCTTGCTCTGCGCCCGGGCGTGATGGTCCAGCCGGGAGGCTCGGCCTGGAGCCAGAGCACCAATAATATTCGACCCGATGAAAACAGCTGGATGATGGATGGCGTGATCAATGTCAGTTTCTATGATGATCGTCAGGTTGGCAACGCGCCCAGTGCCTTCACCGATGCGGCGACCATCGTGCCCATTGACGCCATCCAGGAATTTAACCTCGAGGAAAATCCCAAGGCGGAGTATGGATGGAAGCCCGGCGCTATTGTGAACGTCGGCATCCGATCCGGGACCAACAGCTTTCACGGCTCGGCTTACGCGTTTGGCCGCTATGACGCCTGGGACGCGCGCAATGCGTTCAATCCGGGACCGCAAGCGGACGGATCTTGCATCTCTCCGTCCGGCGTGTGCGATAAGCTGCCGGTCCAATTGAAGCAGTTTGGCGCCGTGGTGGGCGGACCGATTAAGAAAGACAAACTTTTCTACTTGGCGGGCTATGAAGGCCTGCGTTCATTGATTGGGAACGTATTTGTCTTTCCAATGCCCGAAACCGCCGCGGGAGGCGGCCCGACAAACAGCATGGTTGACGCGATCCAGGCTTTGCAAGCGGCGAACGTACCGCGGAGCACGATTAGCGAGAACCTTTTAGGTTGTACCGAGCCGACGATCACAACGGCCACCTGCACCGGCGGCCTCATTTTGAACGCCCCTTCGAATTCCACCGGCTACGCCTCGACATTCCCCAACGTCAATCGCAGCGACAATGGAATTTCAAAACTCGATTACGTTATCAACAGCAAAAACAGGATCAGTGGCATGTTGTGGGTCGGCTACTATGAAGCGTTTGGCCAGGATCACCCCACTGTGAATCCATTGTGGGGATCCGGAATCTTTATCCGTTCGTGGTCAAACGTTGAGAACTGGATTTGGACGCCCAGTTCTACTGTGGTGAACGAGTTCCGGTTTGGCTACGACCGGCTTACGCAGGGATTTTCCATTGGCGACCAGAGCATCATCCCCGATGGCTCGGGCGGTCCGTGCACCGTTAGCGGTTGTGGTGGCAAGGGCTATCCCCTCAATACGGGCGTAACGATAGGGGGCGGGTTACCGAACATCACGATTGCGGGTTTCGGCGGTGGCCTGGGCAACCCCAATGGCACGCGTCCTGGTGTTACCGGCCCGAGCCCGTATTTCGACTTTCAGGACAGTCTCTCGTATTTGCGCGGCAAGCACTCCTTTAAATTCGGCGGAGAGCTGACGCATATCGAGGCCGATCAATTCACAACGGACTTCCGGGGCGTTCAGGTCAATTTCAACGGCGGCCTGGCGATCCCGGGATCATCCACTCCACTCGAAGACTTCTTTGCAGGAACCCCAAATGTGGGATCTGTCACCGTAGGCGACGGGGTCCGCAAGATGATCTGGTGGCATTACGCGGGGTTCGCTCAGGATGACTGGCGAATCAAGCCGAGATTGATGCTCAATTTAGGCGTGCGCTACGAATATTCACAGCCGATTAAAGAGATCAACGGCCTCTACGGTAACTTCGATCCGAATTCCCAGTATGGAATTGTTCAACAGGGCGAGCCAGGAGTAGGCCCGACTCTCTGGAAGCCCAACCGCAAGAACTTCTCGCCCCGCGTAGGTTTTGCCTGGGACGTCACGGGCAAGGGGACCACGGTATTCCGCGGCGGGTCCAGCGTCATGTACACAACGCTCTTTGCGAGGGCGTTCATGGATAACGGCCCCCCGAACAACTCGCTGGGCAACAACGCTGAAGACCCGTCAGGCGCATGTAGTGTGACCGTAAGCCCCGGACAAACTTGCGCACAGTCCGGAGGGCACACCTTTGGCGGCACGATCAATCTCGCCCAGGCCACCTTCCTGGCCCCTCAGCTCGGCGGCCAGCTCGGCTGGAATAATAGCGTTGTTTTTCCGCAGGCCGCGCTCTCCTGCACACAAAGCGCACCGTGCCCGCTCTATGGGATGGATCCGAATCTCAAGACCCCCTACGTTGTGAATTACAACTTCGGCGTGCAGCACTCCTTCACCAGTAACTTGTCATTGGATGTTAGCTACGTTGGCAATGACGGTTACAGCCTCTTGGCTCTGAGCGACGTCAATCAGTGCATTCCAAATGCGGATCCCACCCAATGCGCAAGCGGTGCATCGCGTCCCTTCTTCAACAAGTTCCCCTATCTGCAGATCATTAACTACCAAACGAATCATGCCCATTCGAATTACAACAGCTTGCAAGCGACCTTGACCCAGCGGACTACTCACGGGCTGGACTTCACCGTTGGTTACACCTACGGTCATGGCCTTGACAATGGTTCTCTGAATTTTCAGGGACTCCCCCCACAGGACAGTACCCATCAACAGAATGAGTACGGCAGCAGCGACTTCGACGTTCGGCACCGCTTGACGGTAACGGCTGGTTATGCCATTCCCGGCAAGAAAGGCTTCGGCCAGGCGCTGGAAGGGTGGAAGCTGAACACCATCGTGACCGTCCAGGGTCCCCAACCGTGGCTGGTCTTTGACGGCTCGAGCTCGCAAGATTTCAGCACGGGCAGTAGCGGTTTCGGTGACTTAACCGATCGCTGGAATATCACCGGCAACCCTGCCGACTTCAGGTCCAGCACCAGTTCCATTCCTTACTGCTCTGGTCCGAATGCCTGCACTCAGACCAGCGGCATTTACGGGACCACTACCGCTGCTGCGGACGGATGGTCCACATGCATGGCCGCTGACGCTAAATATTCCACCCCCGCCACGAGTACTCTAGCGACAGCGGGCTGCTTTGTGGCTGGCAACTCGGTTCTAACTCCTAATGCATTGGGAACTTACGGCAATATGGGCCGGAACATCTTTCGAGACTCGGGCTTCAAGAATGTGGATTTTTCGGTGTTCAAGGAATTCAAATTCAAGGAGCGATTCGGCGCGGAGTTCCGTTGGGAGATCTTTAACCTGTTCAATCATCCGAATATTGCCAATCCGTTCGGTTCGTCGAACACAAGCTTTTTAGGCAGTGACGTGAGCAAACCCGGCTCTTTCGGCTGCGGGTGCGCCACGCCGGACGTTGCGGCCGGCAATCCGCTGGTCGGTTCCGGAAGCAGCCGCGTGATGCAACTCGGATTGAAGCTTACCTTCTGAAATCGGTTCTGCCGGTGCGCGGGAGAGTGTTCCCTCGCACCGGTAGAACTAAAATATCCTTCCTTTCGTTCGGGGAGGGCTGAAAGTAGCACACAGAGGAATAGGCCAGTTTCGACTTTCCAAAAGACGATGGCGTAATTCTGACCGGCGTTTTCACACCAGAACTTCGGAAATCTCCAGCGTTTGTTTGCGGAATGCGGACTCGAAGGCCTTCACCACCGCGGGATCAAAAACGGTTCCGGCGCCCCGCAGGATGGCGTCGCGCCCCTCGATGGGAGGTATTCCCTTGCAGTAAGGTCGATCGCTGATCATGGCGTCATAGGCATCGGCGACGGCGATGATTCGAGCCTCAATCGGTATTTCTTCGCCCTTCGATGGATGGTAGCCCGAACCGTCATACCGGTCATGGTGCGCAAGAATGATGGGCAGTACGCGGCGAAGCGAGCCGCCGACCGGCTTCAACAGCGTCACGCCTCGTTCCACATGGCTTTTCATTTCCTGACGTTCATCGTCGTCGAGCCGTGCAGCCTTATAAAGAATTTCCCGGCTCACTTCGAGCTTCCCGATATCGTGCAGCAGAGCCGCGGCGCGCACGTCCTCGAGTTGTTCGTGCGGCATACGCATCTCGGCGGCAATACATGTGGCATAGACCGATACCCGATAGGAGTGGTTCTGCGTGAATTTATCGTTCCCGATGACCTGGTTCAGGATTTGCAGCACACCATAATACGTTTCCCGGAGTTCGGTCAGCCGGCGCTCTCCCAATTCGTACAGGCTGCCAGTGGCATAAGCGGAAATTAATAAGAAGCCCGCCCAGACGGTCAAGTCCGACCAGGCCAGCACTCCTTGCATCTTCCACCCGGCGGATCCTCCGAGTGCGGTTGGATTCATCAGGTTCATCCAGATCACAAAAAGGATGGAGGCTACCGCTGCCTCCACCGCGCGGCGCCGTCCAAAATAATACGCGGCCATGAGCGTGGGAAGATTGTAGAAGGTCAGCACTAATCGCTGGCCGGCGACGAAGAAATTGACGATTCCCGCCGCAGCAATAATCGAGAGGATCAGGAGAAGCTCTTTGTTAATGTCGCCGAGTCGTGAGATCCACTGCCGTTTCAAAGTCGGACTCCTGAACGCCAGAATCTGCAGGCTCGGCTGGGGAAGATCGAATAGCGATCATGCCCAAAGTTCCGTTCGGGAACAGTAGTACGCTGGTTTTTTTGTGTTGGATAGGTTAACGTCCTGATCACTTACTTGCATTCCCCTGCGGTTCAGGGCTGAGACTTCGTTGGCGGATGCCACAGCTCCATAAGCGCCTGCGATCGGGGTTCCGGATTCCCCCTGGGCTCCACATGCCGAATGGGAGCCGGAGATTGCGTCTGGCATATTAGTTGTAGACCCAGCCGGAGAAGCGTAGAATGCGCGGACGAAAGTTCCGATTCGAGATTTCGGGTGGTTTGGGCTTCGGAGTCCGTTGGCGGCAAGAGAGCATCCAATGTTGGCGTATGGTGCTGGCCAAAAAATAGAATTAATTCAGGAGAATATCGATGTTGCGTATAAATGATGAAGCGCCGAACTTTACGGCTGAAACCTCTCAGGGCACGCTCAATTTTCACGAATGGATCGGCGATGGCTGGGCCGTTTTATTCTCACATCCAAAGGACTTTACGCCGGTGTGCACCACCGAATTGGGTTACATGGCCGGATTGCAGCCGGAGTTCACCAAGCGCAATACCAAAATCATCGGACTGAGCGTGGACCCCGTATCGAGCCACAGCAAATGGGCTTCGGACATCGAGGAAACCCAGGGACACAAGGTGAATTATCCGATGATCGGAGACCCACAGCTCAAGATTGCCAAGCTTTACGACATGCTGCCGGGCGACGCCGGCGATACTTCCGACGGACGCACCGCCGCGACGAACGCAACGGTGCGCACGGTATTCGTGATCGGTCCCGATAAGCGAATCAAGCTGATGCTCAGCTACCCCATGAGCACGGGGCGCAACTTCGACGAAGTTCTGCGCGTTCTTGATTCCATGCAGCTCACCGCCAAGCACAAGGTAGCCACCCCGGTAAACTGGAAGCAGGGCGAGGACGTCATCATCCTGCCGGCGGTGACCGAGGAAGAAGCTAAGCAGAAATATCCAGGCGGCTGGAAATCACCCAAGCCCTACCTGCGCATCGTTGCCCAACCAAAGTAGCCGGCCACCAGTGAGGGCAGCGTAAGGTGATCTTCAAACAATTCTATCTGCCGTGCCTGGCCCACGCTTCCTATCTGATTGGAGACGAGGCTACAGGCACGGCGGCCATTGTTGACCCTCAACGCGACACCGATATTTACCTCGCCTTCGCCGCAGAGCATTCCCTGAAAATCAAGTACGTCTTTCTCACTCACCTGCATGCCGATTTCGTCGCCGGCCATCTGGAACTGCGCGACCGCGTGGGTGCCGCCATTTATCTGGGTGCCAGGGCGAAAGCGGCGTATCCGTTTACTCCCCTTGGCGACGGAGACACGCTCGAATTCGGCGAGGTGCGCCTCAAAGTGCTGGAAACTCCAGGGCACACTCCCGAATCAATCTCTATCCTGGTGTATGACCTCAGCCCCAATTCCGTTGCAAATCGCGAGCAACCGAAATACGTGCTTACGGGAGACACCTTGTTCATCGGTGACGTCGGGCGTCCCGATCTGCGCGCCTCGCTGGGCTGGTCGGCCACGGATCTGGGCGGCATGCTCTTCGATTCTTTGCACATCAAGCTGCTGGCGCTGCCGGACCAGAGCCTCGTGTATCCGGCGCACGGCGCGGGCTCGCTTTGTGGGAAATCGTTGAGCAAAGAGACGTTCTCAACCCTGGGCGAACAGCGCCGCACAAACTACGCTCTTCAACCCATGAGCAAGGAAGTATTCATTAAAGTGGTAACCGCCGATCAGCCCGACGCTCCTTCCTACTTCACCTATGACGCTGTGCTGAACAGCGAAGAGCGCCCCACCCTGGACCAGACGATGGCGCGCGTGAATCCCATGACGCTGGATGACCTGCTGGCCATGCAGGGCATCGGCGCGCAGATCCTGGATACTCGCGATCCCGGTGAATTCGCGGCAGCTCATCTGAAGGGTAGCATCAATATCGGGCTTAGCGGCCAGTATGCGACTTGGGCCGGCACGGTGCTGGACCGCGAACATCCGATTGTGATCATCGCGGATCCGGGCAGGGAGAGCGAAGCGGCGATGCGCCTCGGACGCATCGGCTTCGATCACGTGGTCGGATTCCTCGAAGGTGGTCTGCACAGCTTGAAATCGCGGCCCGATCTGACGGCTGCGACGGAACGCATTAGCGCGCCGTTTGCAGCGGAGTTGTTGTCATCGGCTGAGCCGCCGCTGGCAGTCGATGTCCGCACGCCGCGGGAGCGCGACCAGAAACATATCGGCGGGAGTTTGGCGATTCCGCTCAATCACCTGACGGAAAATCTGCAGAAGATCCCGCAAGGCCGTTCGCTGCTGGTGTACTGCGCCGGCGGCTACCGTTCGTCCATCGCCGCCAGCTTGTTGCAACGCGCCGGCTTCGACCGCGTCAGTGAAATTGCCGGCGGCATTGTCAGCTGGGAAGCCGCAAAATTACCGGTGCGATCCGCGGTGGCGTAGGCTTCAGCCTGCGGGGTTTCGCACCCGCTGGAAAGACCCTGACTGCTAGAGCCTCCGCCATTTAAAACGGGCAATCCTCATACAGCGTCCTGCAAAACCGGTAGGTCGACCACTCATTGGCCTTGCCTTCACGAATGCGCTCCAGGCTCCATCGCGTGCTGGAGGCAACATTGTAGGCAGTCACGTCAGAAACCTCAGGATGATAAATTTTTGAGATCTGCCACAGTCCCCGGCTGGCCTCTCCGTCGCCTTTTGCGCGAGGATTGAACGAAGACTCGTGCTTGACGATCCACAACGCCAGTTGCGGATTCACGCCACGTTCGATGGCTTGATTCTGCACGTAGGATTTCACTTCCTGTGGCGTTGGCCTGCTGTTGCGCAATCGCGCGGAGTTGGCTGATAGGCGCGTTGCGTTCGCAAGCAGCGACCTTTCACTCTTATAGATCGTCACCTTGTATGGTGGGTTCGCCTGAACCACTACATCCCGCGTAACGATGGGAGCAGAAGCCGCGGCGCGCGGCTCCGTGAAATTGATGGCGAATGCAACGAGCGGCAGCGCGTAGAGTGCGAATCGGAGCAGCGTCTTGGTCATGGAAGTCCCCATGGCTGGGGATTATACATAAAGGCGAATCTAAAGCGAACAGTATTTCGCTTTAGATTCGTGCAGGCTGTATCCAGCAGAGGCTAGACGAGTTATGGGCTGGGTGGGGCCTGGGAAATCATTTGATGGGGTGCCGGCACCCGGGAAACACTCCATCCGCCGCCCAGGGCCTTGATCAGGTTGGCGCTGGCAATCATCTGTTGCGTGCGCAAATTGACGGCGATTTGCTGGTTGCTGAACAGCGTGGTTTGCGCGGTGATCACGTTCAAATACGGGTCGATGCCGAGTCGGTAGCGGGTCGTAGCCAGTTGTAAGCTGCGATCCGCCGATTTCACGGCGGTGTCCTGCTGGCCGATCTGCGCGGATAGAATTCGCAACTCGGCAATGTTGTCTTCCACCTGCTGGAACGCGGTGAGAACGGCGTTGCGATAGTTCGCAACCGTTACGTCATAGGCGGCCTGATATTGCTGGACCGTCGCGCGGCGCAAACCTGCATCGAAAATCGTTTCGCTGATCGCGGGTCCCACGGACCAGACACGACTCGGCCAGCTAAAAAGGCTGGAAATAACGGTACTCTCGAAGCCTCCCGATGCGCTCAGCGTGACGTTGGGATAAAACGCCGCGGTCACTACGCCGATCTGGGCGTTGGCCTGCGCAACGCTGCGTTCCGCCGTGGCAATATCGGGTCGACGCTCCAGGAGTTGAGAGGGAATGCCCAAAGGAATATCCGGCGGCTGAGCGGCGAGCGGTTCCGTGGGCAACGAAAATGTTGACGCCGGCTGCCCGATTAAAAGAGCGATGGCGTGTTCGAACTGCGCCCGCGCGATGCCGAGATTGGTCGCCAGAGCCTGCGTGGATTCCAATTGCGTCTCGGCCTGCGCCACATTTTCATCGGAGCCGATTCCGGTGGCCAGCAGCACGCGATTGAGCCTCAGCGATTCGGTATAGGCGGCGACCGTTTCGTCGGAGAGTTTTACGAGCGCGTCCTGCCCCTGCAACTCGTAGTAATCGACGGCGAGCTCGGTTTGAATGCTGAGCCGCGTGTTTTCAAGATCGGCGGCGCTGGCCTGGGCTCCGGCCACGTTCGCGCGCACGGTGTTGCGTACGCGGCCCCACAGGTCCGGCTCCCACGTGGCATCAAATGAAGGCAACGAATACGCCGTGAACGAAGTATTGCCGGTGCTGGTTTGCGTCCGGGTATTTGCGCGTTGATTCGTGATGGAGCCGCTCACTCCCACCGTCGGAAAGTATTGCGCGCGCGCTTCCCGGACCAGAGAGCGCGCTTCGAGAAAACTTGCCATTGCCGCGGCAATAGTCTGATTGGAGACGTTTACCTGCTCCTCGAGCGAATTCAGCCGGGGATCGTTGTATACCTCCCACCACTTTTCGCGCGAAACAGCGTCCTGTGGCGAGGCGACTTTCCAGTCCTTGTTCTCCTTATACTCGGTGGGAGTCTGCACGGTCGGCGTGTGATATTTCGGTCCAACGGTGCAGCCCGCCAGCAGGAGCGCGGAAATGAACGAGGTTGTAAGCAAGCGCGGCGCGATCTTTGGGATATTCCGGTTCACGCGCGCGGGCTGTTCTGCAATTCGTTTCATGGGGCCACTCGTTTTGTTCGTCATCCCAGTGTTGGCTGCGGCGATGGTCCTGGGGATTGCTGGCGTGTTTGTTGTCCGCGCAGGCGCAGGCGGTCAAGATACAGGTAGACGATCGGCGTTGTGTACAGCGTCAGCATCTGGCTGAAAATAAGTCCTCCCACGATGGCGATGCCGAGGGGACGGCGCAATTCAGAGCCGGTTCCCGTGCCCAGCGCCAGGGGTAAAGCGCCCAGAAGGGCCGCCATCGTGGTCATCAAAATCGGCCGGAAGCGCAGCAGACACGCCTGAAAAATCGCAGCTTCCGAACTCATGCCCTCGTTGCGTTCCGCTGCCAGCGCAAAATCAATCATGAGAATGGCGTTTTTCTTGACGATGCCGATCAGCAGAATCACTCCAATCAGCGCGATCACGTTGAGATCGGTGTGAAATAGCATCAGCGCCAGCACCGCGCCGACTCCGGCCGAAGGCAGCGTCGATAGAATGGTGATCGGATGAATATAGCTTTCGTACAGAATCCCGAGCACGATGTAAACGGCCATCAGTGCGGCGATCACCAGAAATGGCTCGGTAGCGAGCGAATCCTGAAAGGCCTGCAACGTGCCCGAGAACATGCCGTGGATCGAAGCGGGCATGCCCATCTTCAGCTCCATGGCGTTAATTGTTTGCGCCGCGTCGCTTAACGCGATTCCAGGAGCGAGATTGAACGAAATCGTCACGGAAGGGAATTGACCTTGATGGTTCACGGCCAGCGGCGCGGTGTTCGGCTGATATTGGGTGATGGCATTCAGCGGAACTTCTCCGCCCGTTGTGGGATGCACGTACACATACTTGAGCCCCTCCGGACTTTGCCAGAACTGCGGCGCGACTTCCATCACCACGAAGTATTGATTCAGCGGCGTGTACATGGTCGAAACCGGCGCCTGCCCGAATGCCTGATACAACGTGTTATCGATCGACTGCGGCGTAATTCCCATGCGTGACGCCGTCTGCCGGTCGTAATTGAGAGTGGCCTGCAGACCCAGATTCTGCTGGTCGCTGTTGACGTCGGTGAACCCGCGCTGTTTTTTCATCTGCTGCAGAACCGACGGGCCCCATTTCACCAGGTCCTGCACGTTGTCGCTTTGAATGGTGTATTGATACTGCGCGTTGCTCTGCCGGCCTCCGATGCGCAAATCCTGTCCGGCCTGCAGAAAGACGGTGGCGCCGGGCACGGAAGTCAGCTTCGGGCGCAACCGATTAATCACCTGGCTGGCGCTGGAGTTTTTTCGCTGGCTCAGCGGTTTGAGTCCGATGTACACAAACCCGCCGTTCACCGCGCCGTTGCCTCCGGTGTAGGCGATGGCGTTCTCCACCGCCGGATCGGATTTCACGCGATCGACGAAGAGCTTGGCCAGCGACTGCATGGACTGGAAAGAAATATCCTGCGCTCCCTGAATTCCTCCATAGATCGTTCCGTTATCCTGCTGGGGAAAAAATCCCTTGGGCACAATGATGAACAGGTAGACATTCACACCGATGGTGATCAGCAGCACCGCCAGAGTAAACGGCTGGTGCCGCAGGACCCAGCCCAGTGATGTTTCATAAGTTCCCAGCATCCAGTCAAAAAACTTTTCGCTCGCTCGGTACAGGCGTCCGTGATTCTCCGGCTGGTCATGCTGCAGAAGAATGGCGCACATCATCGGGGTGGTGGTCAGCGAGATCACCAGAGAAACTAGAATCGCGGCGGACAAGGTCACCGCGAATTCGCGGAAGAGCCTGCCCACAATCCCGCCCATCAGCAGAATGGGAATGAAAACGGCGACCAATGACAAACTGATCGACAGCACGGTGAACCCGATTTCTTTCGCGCCCTCCAGCGCCGCTTCCATCGGCGAGAGGCCTTTCTCCAGGTGGCGCGCCACATTCTCAATTACCACGATGGCGTCGTCCACCACGAAACCCGTGGAGATGGTCAGCGCCATCAGCGAAAGATTGTCGAGGCTATATCCGAACAAATACATGATGCCGAACGTCCCGATCAATGAAACCGGTACGACCACCGCCGGAATCAGGGTGGACCGCACATTGCGAAGGAAGAAAAACACCACAAGAATGACCAGGGCAATCGAGATCAGCAGAGTTCGTTCGACGTCGTTGACCGATGCGCGGATGGTCACCGTTCGATCCACGACGATGGTGTAATCGATCGCCGTGGGCAGCGAACTCTTCAGCGAAGGCAGAGCCTGCCGGATGCGGTCCACGGTGTCGATGATGTTCGCGCCCGGCTGCCGAAACACGATGACGGACACGCTACGCTTGCCGTTGACGAATCCCGCGGCGCGAATGTTCTGTACAGAATCCTGGACATCCGCAATGTCAGAGAGCTTCACGGCCGCGCCGTTGTGATATCCGACCACCAGCGGTCTGTAGTCTGCCGCTTTCAGCAGCTGGTCGTTGGTTACGATATCGGCGGTGGTGTTGTTGTCCCAGATTTGCCCTTTAGCCAGATTGGCGTTCTGGCGGCTCAGCATGGCGCTTACATCCTGCAGTCCGAGGCCGTAGCTGTTCAGCTGGGTGGGATTAATTTCCACACGCACGGAGGGCAGGGAGCTGCCGCCCACGCCAACCTGTCCGACGCCTTCAATCTGCGATAGGCGCTGCTGCATGATGGAGGAGGCATAGTCATAGAGCTGGCCCTGCGTATAGATGTCCGACGTCAACGCGATAATCATGATTGGAGCGTCGCCGGGGTTCACTTTTCTGTACGTCGGATTGCTCGGCAGGTTCGACGGCAAATAGCTTCTGGCGGAATTGATGGCCGCTTGGACATCCCGTGCCGCGCCGTCGATATTGCGGTCCAGCTCAAATTGCAGGGTGATGCTGGTTGTTCCCAGATAACTGGAGGAGGTCATCTCCGAGATGCCGGCGATCCGGCCAAACTGGCGCTCCAGCGGGGTGGCCACGGAGGAGGCCATGATTTCGGGGCTGGCTCCCGGCAAGCCCGCGGCCACGGTGATCGTCGGGAAATCGATCTGCGGAAGTGGCGACACCGGCAAAAATTTAAAAGCGACGGCGCCGGCAAGCGCAATGGCGATGGTCAGCAGCGTGGTGGCCACCGGGCGATGAATAAATGGAGCGGATATATTCATGGATCTAGTCCGCCGGTGCCGGCGCCGCGGTTGCGGTTCCTGACGCGTGCTTTCCGGAGAATCTCTGGGCCAGACGATCGAAGAAAATATAAATGACCGGCGTGGTGTACAACGTCAACACCTGGCTCACGATCAATCCGCCAACCATCGAAATTCCGAGCGGCCGCCGCAGTTCCGAACCGATTCCCGACCCAAGCGCCAAGGGCAGGCCGCCGAGCAGGGCAGCCATAGTGGTCATCATGATCGGCCGGAAGCGCAGCAAACAAGCTTGATAGATCGCTTCTTCGGCCGTTTTATGTTCAATGCGTTCCGCCTCCAGGGCGAAATCGATCATCATGATGCCGTTTTTCTTCACGATTCCGATTAGCAGAATGATTCCAATCAGGGCCACCACGCTCAATTCCGTTCTGCAGATCAGCAGCGCCAGAATCGCACCAACGCCGGCGGAGGGTAGTGTCGACAAAATCGTGATGGGATGAATGTAGCTTTCATAGAGCACGCCGAGCACGATGTAGACCGTCACGAGCGCCGCCAAAATGAGGATCGGTTCGTTTGAGAGCGACGCTTGGAACGAGGCAGCGGTGCCTTGAAACGCCGCCTGAATGCTCAACGGCATGCCGATTTCCTGTTGCACCTTGTTGATCGCCGTGGTGGCGTCGCCCAGGGAAGCATTCGGCGCGAGGTTGAACGAAATTGTGACCACCGGAAATTGACCCTGGTGGTTCACCGCCAGCGGCGCGCTGGACGATTCAAAGTGCGTGAACGTGCTTAGCGGAACTGCGGCGCCATTCAGCGCGGTCACGGCGATCGGAGAAGAGGAACCGGTTGACGCGCTGGAAGAGGACCCGGCTTTAGGCGATGCCGTGGCGCTGGACCCGCCGCTGGCGGTGGTCGCGGTGATGATCTGCGACCCGTTGCTGGTGGTCGCCGTCGGCGCGACGGCGGAGCGCACATAGATGTCATTCAGTTTGCCCGGATTGTTCTGAAAGTCCGGCATCGTCTCCAGAACCACGTGATATTGATTCAACTGCGTGTACAGGGTGGAGACTTGCCGCTGCCCGAATGCGTCATACAGAGTTTCGTCGATCACCTGAGGCGTGATGCCCATGCGCGAAGCGGTGACGCGATCAATCACCAACTGCGCGGCCAGGCCTTGCGTCTGCTGGTCGGTCGCCACGTCGCGCAATTCCGGAATTGCTTTCAGTTTGTCGACAAATTTCGCGGTCCACAGATTCAATTCGTTTGAGTCCGGATCCTCCAGCGTGTACTGATACTGGGTGCGGCTCACGCGGTCTTCCACCGTCAGATCCTGCACCGGCTGCATGTAGACGGTGATGCCGTCGATTTTTTCAAGTTCCGGTTGCAACCGCCGGATCACGTCGGAAGCATTGATGTTGCGCGCCTCCAGCGGCTTCAGGTCAATCAGGATGCGGCCGCTGTTCAAAGTTGTATTGGTGCCATCTACGCCGATGAACGAGGAAAGATTTTCCACTGCGGGATCCTGCAAAATCACCCGAGCCACTCTGCGCTGCCGTTCGGCCATGGCCGTGAATGAAATGGACTGCGGCGCCTGCGAAATGCCCTGAATGATTCCGGTATCCTGAACGGGAAAAAATCCCTTGGGAACGATGATGTAAAGCAACACGGTGAGGACCAAAGTCCCGGCTGCCACGATCAGGGTTGCAGTCTGATGTTGCAGAACCCATTTCAGTGTGCGCCCGTAGAAGGCAATGATGCTCTCGAATGCGCGTTCCGAGGCCTGGAACAACCGGCCCTGCTCGGAGTTCGGCTTGTGGCGCAGCAGCCGCGAGGACATCATGGGCGTCAGCGTCAGGGACACTACGGCCGAAACCAGAATCGTCACGCTCAAGGTGATGGCGAACTCGCGGAACAGCCGGCCGACGATGTCTCCCATAAACAGCAGCGGGATTAACACGGCAATCAGCGAAATGGTCAGAGATATGATCGTGAATCCGATTTGCTCCGATCCCTTGAGCGCGGCCTCGAACGGTTTTTCACCCTCTTCGATAAAGCGGGAAATGTTTTCGATCATCACGATGGCATCGTCGACCACAAAGCCCGTGGAAATGGTCAGCGCCATCAGCGTCAGGTTATTCAGGCTGTAGCCGGCCAGATACATGATTCCGAAGGTCCCGACGATCGATAGCGGCACCGCTACGCTCGGAATAATCGTGGCGTAAACGTTGCGCAGAAAAATAAAAATGTCCATTACGACCAGAGCAACCGTCAGCATCAATTCAAATTCGACGTCCTTGACCGATGCGCGAATGGTGGTGGTGCGGTCCGTCAAAATCGAGACGTTGACGCTGGCCGGCAGATTTTCGCGCAGCACCGGCAGCAGTTTCTGAATCCGGTCCACCACCTGAATGATGTTCGCTCCGGGCTGCCGCTGAATGTTGACGATCACCGCCGGTGTGTCGTTCATCCAGGCGGCCTGCCGCACGTTTTCCACGTCATCGGCCACGTTGGCCACGTCCGACAAGATCACCGGCGCTCCGTTGTGATACGCCACTACTACTTTTGCGAAGTCTTTACTGCTCAGAAGCTGGTCGTTGGCATCGATCTGGTAGTCCTGCGCGGGCCCGTCAAAATTTCCCTTGGCCAAATTCAGACTGGCCTGCTGCAGCGCCGTCCGAACGTCTTCCAGATTGATTCCATACGACGACAAAGCAGTGGGGTTGACTCGGACCCGCACGGCCGGTTTCTGACCGCCGCTGATGCTGACCAGACCCACGCCGGGAAGCTGCGAAATTTTTTGCGCGAACCGCGTGTCCGCCAGATCCTCGACCTGCGAAAGGGGAATCGAATTCGCGGTGAGCGCCAGGGTAAGAATCGGAGCGTCGGCGGGATTTGTTTTGCTGTAAATCGGAGGCGTAGGCAGGTCCGCCGGCAGATACGTCTGCGCGGCGTTGATCGATTCCTGAACCTCTTGTTCAGCCACATCGATATTGAGGTTCAGCGCGAATTGCAGAACGATCACCGAACTGCCGTCCGAACTGGTGGACGTCATCTGATTCACCCCGGGGACTTGTCCGAATTGCCGTTCCAGCGGCGCGGTTACGGCTGAAGCAACGACGCTGGGACTAGCTCCCGGATAAAACGTAACAACTTGAATGATCGGATAATCGACCTCCGGCAGGGCCGACACCGGAAGCTGCAGGTAAGCCACGAATCCGGCCAGAAGAATCGCCGCCATCAGCAGCGACGTCGCGACCGGGCGGGTGATGAATGGACGAGAAGGATTCATTGGCCCGGTTTTCCGTGAGTGTGGCCGCCGTTGCCTTGGGAGTTGCTTTTGGCATTGCCCTGACCATTGTTCTGCGAATTGCCGGGGGCATTGCCCTGACCATCGTTTTGTACTGTCACCCTCGCGCCGTCCTGCAATTTCTCAAATCCTTTGACCACGACCGTCTCTCCCTCCTGAAGGCCTGTTACCGACGCGGTGTCGCCGTCAGTGGCCCCGGGTGTGATCGTGCGGATGGAGGCCGTCTGGTCCGGTTTGATCACGTAGACGAATGCTCCTTGCGCGTTGCGCTGGATGGCCGGCGTGGGAATCAATACGGCATTGTGCTGCGTATCGGCCAGAAGTTTGGCATTGACGAATTGATTGGCGAACAGCGTCCCATTTTCATTCTGAAAAATGGCCTTCAGCTTGAGCGTCCCGGTGGTGGTGTCGATCTGATTGTCCAGCGTCAACAAATACCCGGAAGCCAGCTTGGTCTGCTGGTCGCGATCAAAGGCGTCCACCGGCATGCGAGCCCCTTTGCGCAGTTGCTGCTGGATCTGCGGCAGGTAATCCTCGGCTACAGAAAAGATTACGGTAATTGGTTGTAGCTGAGTCACTACGACGAGCGCGGTGGTGCTGTTAGCCTGAACAATATTGCCGGGATCGACAAGCCGAAGGCCGACCCGGCCCTCGATCGGCGAAGTAATGTGGCAGTACACCAGATTTACCTTGGCATTCTCCACCTGGCCCTCATCGTTCTTCACCGTGCCTTCATATTGATAGACGGTCTGTTGCTGGTCATCCACTTGTTGCTTGGCGATGGCGTTTTGCTCGTACGCGGATTGATACCGGTTCAAATCGATCTTCGCTTCATTCAGCAGGGCCTGGTCGTGCGCCAGTTGACCCTCCACTTGGGTGAGCGCGGCCTGATACGGCCGGGTGTCAATATCCAGCAAAGGGTCGCCTTTGTGGACCAGCTGGCCTTCGCGATAGTAGACATTCATAATCTGGCCCTGCACGCGACTTGTAATTGTGTCGGTATAGACAGGGGTGACGGTGCCGAGCGCGTTGATATAGACGCCGATGTCCCCCTTGCGCACTTGGGCTACGCCTACCGGTACGGATCGAGGAGCGGCCGCTGCGGCCTGGCTACTGGCCGCGGCATTTTCTTTTGCGCGGCGCACATAGTACAGTGCGATTCCGCCAACGATTAGGACGATCACCACCACCCAGACCCATGTCCGATGCTTTGGGCTATCCGGCGATTCAGTTGGCGGAGGCGGGTAAGTTTCTGATTTGGTGGCCACGGTCTGCTCAGGCATTTTCACTCCGCTTCGTATCCTGGTTGGTTCCAACGTACGCTGCCTACGCTCCTGATGGCGGTTTCCTGCAGGGTGCAGGACCACGACCGTGCCACTATAAGACGTGAAATCGCAGCTTGCTGTTGCACTGAAATTGCTGATCGTCCTTATTCAAGTAGCAAAGGCATTGCCCGCATTTCCTCGCCGGGTTCCAAAATCTTTTGATAGCGCTTGGCATAAAGGAAAAGCTCAAGCTGCCATTTCCTGGTCCCGAACCCCGGCACTCGACGTCCGGAGGCTGCGGAGGGCACCATGCGGTCTTTGTTCGTAGATTGAAACTCCCCGGAATGACTTTACGCCTTTTCGATTCAAAAAGGTGCCTCCCGGGGTATCCCTGATGGGTGCTCCCCAGGGCGGTTGCGTGGCACATGCATGAAAATATGTACAAAACTTAGCCTTTTCCCTACAGACAACTGGCGGCGGTAACGATACGGTACAGCGATGAAGCGACCGTCCGTATCTCGCAGGGATTCCCATCTCTCAGCGGTTGTTACTGGTGTGGTGATCGTCGCCACCCTCTATCTGGCGAAGGTGGTCTTCATCCCCCTGGCGTTAGCCCTGCTATTGTCCTTTCTTCTCACGCCGGTCGTGGCGGGTATCGAACGGATCAAACTCCCCCGTGGATTGGCCATTTTTCTGGTGATGGCTTTCCTCGGCGCCGTACTGGGCTTGCTGGGCTGGAAGACATCTCACCAATTCGTTGATCTCACCACCCAGATTCCGACCTACAGGACAGCGCTGCTCGACAAGATTCACCTGCTGAAAGGTCCCAGCAGCCAGAGCATCGATAAGGTGTCGGAAACGGTCAAGGCTCTCGAGAACGCGATTTCCACGCCCTCCGACGGCGCACCGCCATCCTCTCGCAACCGAACGCCGCAGCCTGGAAGCTCCGAATCGCACCCGATGGCCGTGGAGGTTGTCCCCCCGGCAAATCCACTGGAGTCCGTTCAGAGCATGCTCGGGCCACTGGCGACGGCCGGAATTATCGTGGTGTTTACGATTTTCATGCTCCTGGACCGTGAGAACCTGCGTGATCGCTTTATCCGAGTAGCCGGAGGCGGGCGGCTCATGGCCATGACTCAGGCTCTGGACGAGGCCAGCCGCCGCATCAACCGCTATCTGCTGTTGCAGATGCTGGTCAACACAGCTTACGGAATTATTATCGGTACGGGATTGTATTTTATCGGCATCCCTAACGCGTCGCTGTGGGGGGTCGCTGCGACGCTGCTGCGTTTTTTGCCTTACGCCGGGCCGCCCATGGCCGCGGCCATGCCGATCTTCCTGTCGCTGGCAATTTTCAGCGACTGGCACCACGCGTTGGAAACCGCGGGCCTGTTTTTTACGCTGGAAGTAATCGTATCGAATTTTGTCGAGCCGCTGTTGTACGGCGCGCACGTCGGGCTGTCGGCTCTGGCAATCCTGGTCGCCGCGATTTTCTGGACGCTGATCTGGGGTATACCAGGGCTCCTGCTGTCAACGCCGCTCACCGTTTTTCTCGTCGTTCTGGGGCGTTACCTTCCGAGCCTCGCCTTTCTCGATGTTTTACTGGGAGATGAGCCGGTTCTGCCGCCTCACGAGCAGTTTTATCAACGCCTGCTGGCGTCGGAACAGGACGGCGCGCGGCATATTCTGGAATCTCACTTGAAGGAAAAATCTTTGGAAGAAGTGTACAGCGATGTGGTGATTCCCGCGTTGAGCATGGCCGAACAGGACCGTTACCGCGATGAACTTGACAACGACACCCAATCCTTGATGTACCAGAGTATTCGCGAACTGATCGAGGATCTCGGAGGAAGCGCGTCGGCGGAGCTTCTGCGGGAGCAAGGGAAACCGGCTGCTGCGGAGCGCTCCGAAATTGCGAACCAGGATTCCAATACCTCGGAAATCGTCTGCGTTCCCTCCCGGGACGAAGCGGACGACATCGTTGCGTTGATGCTGGCGCAACTGCTCGAGCAGCTTGGATATCGAGCGCAAAATGTCTTGATCGCACCGATCTCTGAAATGCTGGAGCAGGTTGCAGACGCCAAACCCCGAACCGTCTACATCTCCGCGCTTCCTCCATTTGCCATCAGCCACGCGCGCGAGATGTACCGGCGATTGCGCCATCTTTCATCCGATATGCGCATCGTCATTTGCCTGTGGCATCTGGAGGGCGATCTCCAGGGGACGGCCGCGCGCCTGAAGTTATCCAGGGGCGACTTGGTATGCAGCACGCTGCACCAAGCTTTGGATTATCTGAATGCAAGCAACGCGGCGAACGTTCACGCGTTGATTTCCGAAAACTCCGCACTGCAGCCATAGAATCATTTACTGGGCGATGCTTCTGGGGAAGAGGCCCGTCTTCCGGCGTGCGATCTTGACAGGAAAACCAAGGGGACCGCCTTCGCGCGGTCCCCGCATGCGGATGGAATTGATTCTGGAAGCCGGATCCCCGATTAGTGGCTCAGCTCACCCGTGGTCGACGAACCGGCGCCGATCGGATCGCCGGATACCACCAGCTCCACGCGCCGATTTTGCTGGCGTCCCGATGGAGTGCTGTTGTCAGCCACCGGGCTGGTTTTTCCTAGTCCGGCCGCCGTAATCGAGTCCCCGGCCAATCCTTCCGAGACCAGATAATCGCGAACCGAGTTGGCCCGCTGTTCGGAAAGCTTCTGGTTGTATTCGTCGCTGCCAACGCTGTCGGTATGGCCCTCCACCTCTAATTTCAGTCCCGGGTGCGCCAGAAGGATTCCACCGATTTTGGCCAGCTTCTCCCGCGTTCCCGGCTTCAGGGTGTACTTGCCGGAATCGAACAGGACGTCGGCCATATTTACAATCAGCCCGCGCGCCGTTTCGCGCGTCTCCAGAATCAGGTTCAATTGCTGGCGAATCTGTTCGCGCAATTGTGCCTTCTCGCGC
Source organism: uncultured Acidobacteriota bacterium (assembly GCA_963695945.1). Taxonomy (GTDB): domain Bacteria; phylum Acidobacteriota; class Terriglobia; order Acidiferrales; family UBA7541; genus Palsa-360. The sequence continues at coordinate 71,437 of CAVOIX010000082.1, forward strand.
TCCGCTTGCTCCAGTTGCGCCTGCGCCTGCTGTTGCTGGGCCAGCGCCGCGGCATGGGCGGCCGCCGCGTCTCTAGCCTCGCGGTCAGCCTCTTCTTGCGCTTGTTGCCGGGCCTGTTCCGATTCCATCCGTTGGCGCTCGGCAGTCGCGCGTTCGGCGTCGGCTTGTGCGGCCTGCGCCTTGGCGTCCGCTTCCCGCTGGTCGGCCGCCGCTTTCACGCTGGCGTCGTATTCTTCCTCCATTTTGCGAATCGTAATCAGGCGCGCGTCTTCGGCGTTCTGCGCGGCATCACGGGAATTCTGGGAAACCGTTTTCTTTCCGATCTTCCCGGTAAGCTCTTCTTCGGCATTCTGCAGGCCGACTTTTGCTTTTTCGAAAGTATCCGCGGCGTACTTGTCCGCGCCGGTCCACTGCGCGATGCGCACGGCGTTGCGCGCTTCATACAATTCGAGCGGCACCTTGCGATTCAGCACGTACGGGCGAATTTCCGATGGATTCACATTCATGGTGTATTGTCCGCGCTGCAGCAATTCGTATTTGGCGTCGATGTCCTCATACGTGCCTTGCGTATCGGTGCGTATGAAATTCTCCATCACTACCACATCGCTCGGCTGGGTAACCGCAAAATAAGGTTCCGCCGTGACGATCAATCCGAACGTCTGCAGATCGGTGGTCACATCCAGCTTGCTGTTGTCCCCGTTCAGAAGAACTTCACCCAGATTTTTTGGCCGCCCTTCCGGAGTCACCGCCCACAGCACATACGTAAGATACTCGGGCCCGAATTGCGTTGCCGGAGTCAGGTGATCCATGCGGGCGTTGATTTCAATGCGGCCTTGCTTGCTGTTGACGTCCGCCTGGCCCTTGGCCATGGGCATCAAGGCAGTGCCGCGCAAATCGACGGGTGTCGATCCGCTGCGGTGGCGGTAATTGATGGCCTTGGTCACGCGCGAAACCACCGTCACACGAAATGTGGGCACCGAGCCGGAGCGGTCCAGCTGAACGTGTCCCTGCGGATCGGGCTGCTGCGCCCATCCGGGCGAGGCCAGCAAAACAAGCAGCGCGGCAAATGTGATCCCTCGAGTCATAGTCCACCCTTCGCGCGGTAGAAGTCTTCCTCCGCGTCCTCAGTCCCTGGAACTGCCGGGATATTAGGTTTTCCATTTGACACGAAATGGGACTTCGGGTCGATCAGGTGATCCACGTAAATACGGAATGGAAATCTGTGGCGACTCTAAGAAAGTTCACAAGGATAGACTCAAGGTGCCGTCCGTTAAGGTTTCGCTTAGGGCGCACACGGCAGCTGCCAGCGAACGGATTTAGAGCTGCAGATGGCGGTTGTACATCGTAGACCGGCGCCTGCCGGCGGGAGCTGTGGGTTAGAAGCGCGCTGGAGTATGAACTGATATACTGATTACAGGGGGCGACACGGTTTCGACGGAAGCTGTCGCGACTCGAAGGCATGCAGGGCGCCACCTGCCCTCAATCGGGTGGAAAACTAGAACTGCCAATCAACAATTGGCACTTGCAGCCTAGTTTAAACTAGCGCTGCTTCGTTTCCCCGGGCTTCGCCTACGGGCCCGGTAAGAAACGTCACACAGTAGGCTGGCCGTCAAGTCTCGGTCCGCGGCAAGACGGCGAGAACCAATCGGACTAGCCGGTCGCGTTTCTTGCTCATTCTGAGCGGGGCTGGCGAAACAAACGGAATTGAGCTAAGCATGTAGACTTCGAGCCGTAGCGCTTTTCGGACGGGGGTTCAACTCCCCCCGCCTCCACAATCTTTAACGATTGCACTTACAGCATGTTACGATGACTTTTTTCGGGATGCCCTGGTAAATGGGTCCAAATGGGACCGGCCAATTTTCGGAGTATGAGAGCCTTTTGCGGATTTTGCCGCTACTTTTTCCGGATTCTTGGGTTCCCTCGATGCGGTTGAAGCGTCCAGATCAGCCCACAAATTCTTAACCACATCTTCTAGCTTTTCTTGGCGCCCCTTTCACCCAATGGTGATAGCTCTTCTCGGTGACTTGGACATTGGAATGCCCGAGCAATGCTGCGACAGTTTCTGGAGAATTCCCGCGGTTAGAAGTTCGGTTGCGAATGTATGTCGGAACAGGTGAGCATGGACCCTCGGACATTCGGCCCGATCGAATACAAGTTTCAGTTGATCGCTGATAGATTCGCCCACGGCCAATTTCGGCTTCCGATGTCCCAGTCCTAAAAAAGTATTTCCCGTCAGCATTGATCGCGGCCAGGGCATCGAGAACGACCGGAGGCAGGGGACAGGGAAACCGGTTCGGTAGCCGTTTTGGCCGTCCTCAGAAACAGCTTACCGTCGCGAATATGATCCTTCCGAAGAGTCACCACGTCCCGAATTCGGAGCCCGTGTAACGCATCACCAAGATCATCGCTCGCAACCGGATTTTGTCCTGGTTACCGTGACCGGTGTCACAGGCGGAAAGGATTTTAGTGAACTCGTCTTTCGTTATCGGGATCGATTTGCGGGTCCGTTGTCTTACCTGGTTTCAGACTTGCGGCGGGATTTGACTCAATCCAACCGGCTGACCGGCAGAAACGAAAGAACGCTCGGGTGTTCTCCGGGGGTTTGCCGGGCTGCGAAATTCTTGTTAGGCCATGTCGCGCGAAATTCCCGAAGATTGTCCACGTTGAAATCAGATATGAATACAAGACCGCGATTCTTTGCAAATTCCTGAAGCTGTTTAAACAGCAATTTGAATTTGTACAGAGTAGGCTCACGAAGTTCACGCGCCTTCGCGTCAGTGGTGAACTTCGTACAGGCGTCATCTACCGTAGCGGATGACTTCGACCTGTGAAATGCCTTCGATCTCCTCACGTCGAACGATCGCGAGGGCTTTCTGGTGGTTACGAGTTTTCATCGACTTGCGAAATTTACGGCCGTTGATGCGCCATTCTTTGAAGATCGGGCAGGAGCATTCGCGCATCTCGTCGCGCTGCTTCACCGGACACTGGGGAATGTGTCTACGCCAGAGAAGTATCATCTTTTTGGCTATCCTTTAGGCAGGGCAGACAAGCGCGCGTGAACGCGCAGCGCAACAGACTCGGGAATCCGCAAAGTTACGTCAGCCAGCTGGTGCCTTGTGGATTTCGAATCCCGATTTGAAGGACACCGGGCTCACATCGAAACAGCGAACGTATCGCTTCGGTGGAAAAACCCCACGATCTTGCAAGCTCGGCCGGCGAGTAATGCTTTTCGACAATGACCGGCTTACCGAGGACGGGCTCGGAGTGTTCTGAAGCGCGACTTGTCCTAGTCTTCTTTTTTGGCTTGTCACCCGCAGGCACGAGCACGGGCTTCCCCTGTTTCCAGTCTCGGAACTTAGAGAGCTCCAGAAGTTTCCACATCTCGGCGGGAAGTATTTCGGGCGGGTCTGGGATCTTGCTCTCCGCCCAGAGCGAGTCTTTAGTTTCCATGTTCAGGGTGGTACACAAATGGAGCGGTAAAAGCAATTGAAAAGACGTTCTAAAATGGGCCCGGCTCAAATTGAGTCTGGACTATTTTGGTTCGGAAATGGACATTGATTGGGAGCGTTATTAAGATTTTGGGTCCGGAAAACGTGGCTTTAGCAAAGCGTCCATACAATCCGTAGCCTGCCGCAATTCGTAGAAGTTGGATGGCCCGCGGAGATGGAGTCAGCCGTCTCTCAACCACGTCTTTCAAGAATTCTGGCTTTGATATCCGGAAAAATGTCTTCCGCCAGAAATAGATGGGTTCGCGTAAGATCGCCAAGATTAACCTGTTTTGCGTCGGAAGCCCCACGAGCCACTAGAGGCCGCGATCTCAGCACAGCTGAGGATAGTAGGGTGGTTCAAAACCAAAGGGAACGGCCCGCTGGTTCGGGCGCGACCGTTCCCTGTAGCATTGGAGGTTGTGGCCATTAAACCTCCTCAACCTTAAAATCGGGTGAAGTTCGGGAACTATTGTCGCTCGGGAAATTTGGAATGGATCATCGCGGAATCTTCTCATCCAATCCGAATCGCTGCAACCAAACTGCGGATTCGCATGCCGGCGACCCGTCTCTTCCGCCCCAAAACCAATTTGCAGACTTGGGCGTCAGCTGGATCGTCGCACCAAAATCCGCGGGCGCCAGTAGTGGATCTGATGGAGGCTCTAAAGAAGAGTTTGTCGAAAGGCGGCGGCGGCACGAAGAAAAGACTCCGATCCGCGTTGTGCCGAAGCGGTGCGGAGCAGACGAAGAAGCGGGAGAGTTTTTGGCTAGTGTCCTTCCGGCTTAATTTCCTATGTAATGCGGCACATGGTGGCCGGATACGTGCCGAAAATTTGGATTGTGCGTTACTCCAGTTTCGACGCGCGAATGTCAATTCAACTAAGAGCAACTGCAATGACTTTGCTACGCGCGACCTTCTACAAAATCTTCCCCGTTCCACCGCAGGAAAAAACGTCAGGCTCGGGGATTTTGCGTAACACAGACCGGATGTCCAATCGGTCTGTGTTACGCAAAATCCCCGAGGCCCTTAATTAGTTCCTGCGGTGGAAGCGGGAAGATTTTGTAGAAGGTGACACATAGTCAAACATTGCAGTTGCGCTTTAGTTGAATTGACATTTTGGCGACCAAACTGGAGTAACGCACAATTTTCTGCACGCATTCGGCCACCATGTCCAGCATTACATAGGAAATTAAGCCGGAAGGACACTAGCCAGTCTTCCGCTTCTTCGTATCCTGCACAGCGCTTCGGCACAACGCGGTCGGAGTCTTTTCTTCGTGAGGCCGCCGCCTTTCGACAAACTCTTCTTTCAAGCCTCGTCGGATCCGCTGCTCAGCACGCAGATTTCGTGCGACGATCCAGCTAACACCGGGTTTTGAGCCGGGAGAGACGGTAGCCGGCATGCGAATCCGCGGGGGATTGGTTGCAGCCGATTCGAATTCGATGAGGAACCCCGCGGATGATCCATTCCAAATTTCCCGACGACGATAGTTCCCCCAACTTCACCCGATTTTAAGGTTGAGAAGAGCTGATAAAAACAACCTCCTATGCTACCGGGAACGGTCGCGGCCGAACCACGGGCAGTTTCGTTTCGTTTTCGACCCACCCCACTATACCTCAGCTGTGCTGAGATCGCGGCTGGTGGGACTTCCGACACAAAACAGGTTAATCTTCACGATCTTACAAGAACCCATCTATTTCTGGCGGAAGACATTTTTCCGGATATCCGAGCCAGAATTCTTGAAAGACGTGGTTGAGAGGACGGCTGAGCTCCGTCTCCGCGGCCATGCAACTTCTACGAATTGCGGCAGGCTACGGATTGTATGGACGCTTTGCTAAAGCCACGTTTTCCCGGACCCAAAAATCTGGTGGCGAGCCCAATCAATGTCCATTTCCGAACCAAATGGTCCAACTCATCGAGGAGCCAGAGCCGTTTCAAACGTGTTTTCAATTGCTTTTACGGCTCCCATTGGTTCCGGCCTGAAATGGAAACTAAAGACTGGCTCTGGGCGGAAGAGCAAGACCCAGACCCGCCCGAAATACTTCCCGCCGAGATGTGGAAACTTCTGGAGTCCTCTAAGTTCCGAGACTGGAAACCGGGGAAGCCCGTACTCGTGCCTCGGGTGACAAGCCAAAAAAGAAGACTAGGACAAGTCGCGCTTCAGAACACTCCCAGCCCGTCCTCGGTAAGCCGGTCATTGTCGAAAAGCATTACTCGCCGGCCGAGCTTGAAGGTCGTGGGGTTTTTCCACCGAAGCGATACGTTCGCTGTTTCGATGTGAGCCCGGGACCTCGAATCGGGAACTCTAAATCCACAAGCCAGGGCCTACGTAACTTTGCGGATTCCGAGTCTGTTGCGCTGCGCGTTCACCGCCCTTGTCTGCCCTGCCTAAAGGATAGCCAAAAAGATGATACTTCTCTGGCGTAGACACATTCCCCAGTGTCCGGTGAAGCAGCGCGACGGATGCGCGAATGCTCCTGCCCGATCTTCAAAGAATGGGCATCAACGGCCGTAAATTTCGCAAGTCGATGAAAACTCGTAACCACCAGAAAGCCCTCGCGATCGTTCGACGTGGGAGATCGAAGGCATTTCCGAGACGAAGTCATCCGCTACGGTAGATGACGCCTGTACGAAGTTCACCACTAGGAAGGCCGTGAACTTCGTGAGCCTACTCTGTACAAATTCAAATTGCTGTTTAAACAGCTTCAGGAATTTGCAAAGAATCGCGGTCTTGTATTCATATCTGATTCAGACGTGGAGATCTTCGGGAATTTCGCGCGACATGACCTAACAAGAATTTCGCAGCCCGCAAAAAACTCGGAGAACACCCGAGCGTTTTTTCGTTTCTGCCAGTCAGCGGTTGGATTGAGTCAAATCCCGCCGCAAGTCTGAAACCAGGTAAGACAACGGACCGCAAATCGTCCCGATAACGAAAGACGAGTTCACGAAAATACTTTCCGCCTGTGACACCGGTCACGGTAACCAGGACAAAATCCGGTTGCGAGCGATGATCTTGGTGATGCGTTACACGGGGCTCCGAATTCGGGACGTGGTGACTCTTCGAAGGATCATATTCGCGACGGTAAGCTGTTTCTGAGGACGGCCAAAACGGGCTACTGATGTATTCTGTCCCCTGCCTCCGGTTGTTCTCGATGCCCTGGCCGCGATCAATGCTGACGGGAAATACTTTTTCTGGACCGGGACATCGGAAGACCGAAATCGGCCGTGGCAAAGCTGTCAGCAATCAGCTGAAACTTGTATTCGATCGGGCCCGGATGTTCCGAGGGTCCATGCTCACCTGTTCCGACATACATTCACAACCAAACTCTGACCGCGGGAATTCTCTCGAAACTGTCGCAGCATTGCTCGGGCATTCCAATCTCCAAGTCACCGAGAAGAGCTATCGCCGTTGGGTGAGAAGGGGCGCCGAGAAAAGCTGAGATGTGGTTAAGAATTTGTGGGCTGATCTGAACACTCGACCGCATCGAGGGAACCCAAGAATCCGGAGGGGGAACGCGGCAAAATCCGCAAAAGGCTCTCATACTCCGAAAATTAGCAGTCCCGTTGGACCCATTTCTGGGCATCCCAAAAAAGTCATCTTAACATGCTGTAAGTGCAATAGTTAAAGATTGTGGAGGCGGGGGGAGTTGAACCCCCGTCCGAAAAGCGCTACGGCTCGAAGACTACATGCTTAGCTCAATTCCGTTTGTTTCGCCAGCCGCGCTCAGAATGAGCAAGAAACGCGACCGGCTAGTCCGATTGGTTCTCGCCGTCTTGCCGCGGACCGAGACTTGACGGCCAGCCTACAGTGTGACGTTTCTTACCGGGCCCATAGGCGAAGCCCGGGGAAACGTAGCTACGCTAGTTTAAGCTAGGCAGCCAATGCCAATTGTTGATTGGCAGTTCTAGTTTTCCACCCGATTAAGGGCAGGTGGCGCCCTGCATGCCTTCGAGTCGCGACAGCTTCCGTCGAAACCGTGTCGCCCCCTGTAATCAGTATATCAGTTCATACTCCAGCGCGCTTCTAACCCACAGTTTCCGCCGGCAGGCGCCGGTCTACGATGTACCAACCACCATACTGCAGCTCTAAATCCGTTCGCTGGCAGCTGCCGTGTGCGCCCGTACAAGCGAAACCTTAACGGACGGCACCTTGAGTCTATCCTTGTGAACTTTCTTAGAGCATCGCCGGCATTTTCCATTCCGTATTTACGTGGATAAGCTGATCGACCCGAAGTCCCATTTCGTGTCAAATGGAAAACCTAATATCCCGGGCAGTTCCAGGGACTGAGGACGCGGAGGAAGACTTCTACGGCGCGAAGGGTGGACTATGACTCGAGGGATCACGTTGACACGCTGCTTGTTTTGCTGGCCTCGCCCGGATGGGCGCAGCGGCCCGATCCGCAGGGGAGATTGAGTTGGACCGCTCCGGCTGGGTGCCCACATTTCCGGTGACGGTGGTTTCGCGCGTGACCAAGGCCATCAATTACCGCCACCGCAGCGGATCGACACCCGTCGATTTGCGCGGCACTGCCTTGATGCCCATGGCCAAGGGCCAGGCGACGTCAACAGCAAGCAAGGCCGCATTGAAATCAACGCCCATGGATCACCTGACTCCGGCAACGCAATTCGGGCCCGAGTATCTTACGTATGTGCTGTGGGCGTGTGACTCCGGAAGGGCGGCCAAATTCTGGTGAAGTTCTTCTGAACGGGGACAACAGCAAGCTGGATGTGACCACCGATCTGCAGACGTTCGGATTGATCGTCACGGCGGAACCTTATTTTGCGGTTACCCCAGCCGAGCGATGTGGTAGTGATGGAGAATTTCATACGCACCGATACGCAAGAAAGGTATGAGGACATCGACGCCAAATACGAATTGTCACGCGGACAATACACCATGAATGTGAATCCATCGGAAATTCGCCCGTACGTGCTGAATCACAAGGTGCCGCTCGAATTGTATGAAGCACGCAACGCCGTGCGCATCGCGCAGTGGACCGGCGCGGACAGAGTACGCCGCGGATACTTTCGAAAAAGCAAAAGTCCGGCCTGCAGAATGCCGAAGAAGACTTACCGGGGGAGTCGGAAAGAAAACGGTTTCCCAGAATTCCCGTGATGCCGCGCAGAACGGCGAAGACGCGCGCCTGATTACGATTCGCAAAATGGAGGAAGAATACGACGCCAGCGTCAAAAGGCGGCGGCCGACCAGCGGGAAGCGGACGCCAAGGCGCAGGCCGGGCGAGCCACGCCGAACGCGCGACAATGCCGAGCGCCAACGGATGGAATCGGAACAGGCCCGGCAACAAGCGCAAGAAGAGGCTGACCGCGAGGCTGAGACGCGGCGGCCACCATGCCGCGGCGCTGGCCCGGCGAACAGCAGGCGCAGGCGCAACTCGAGCAAGCGGAGCGCGGGGGGAACAATTGCGCGAACAGATTCGCCAGCAATTGAACCTGATTCTGGAGACGCGCGAAAACGGCGCGCGGGCTGATTGTAAATATGGCCGACGTCCTGTTCGACTCCGGCAAGTACACCCTGAAGCCGGGAACGCGGGAGAAGCTCGCCAATCGGTGGATATCATATGGCGCACCCGGACTGAAATTCAAGGTGGAGGGCCGTGCCGACGGTCGGGGGCAGCGACGAATACAACCAGAACTCCGAACGGCGGGGTTCCGGTTGGCGATTATCTTGGTCTCGGAAGGATGGCGGGAACCAATTACGGCGGCCGGACTAGGAAAAACTCAGCCGTGGCTGACAACAGCACTCCGTCGGGACGCCAGCAAAATCGGCGCGTGGAGCTGGTGGTATCCGGCGATCCGATCGGCGCGGGTTCGTCGACCACGGGTGAGCTGCACCACTAATCGGGGATCCGGCTTGCAGAATCAATTCCATCCGCATGCGGGGACCACGCGAAGGCGGTCCCCTTGGTTTTCCTGTCAAAAAACAACCCGGAAGACGGGCCTCTTCCCCAGAAGCATCGCCCAGTAAATGATTCTATGGCTGCAGTGCGGAGTTTTCGGAAATCAACGCGTGAACGTCTCGCCGCGTTGCTTGCATTCAGATAATCCAAAGCTTGGTGCAGCGTGCTGCATACCAAGTCGCCCCTGGATAACTTCAGGCGCGCGGCCGTCCCCTGGAGATCGCCCTCCAGATGCCACAGGCAAATGACGATGCGCATATCGGATGAAAGATGGCGCCATCGCCGGTACCTGTCGCACGCGTGGCTGATGGCAAATGGAGGAAGCGCGGAGCTGCGACGGTTCGGGGTTTGCGGCGTCTGCAACCTGCTCCAGCATTTCAGAGATCGGTGCGATCAAGACATTTTGCGCTCGATATCCAAGCTGCTCGAGCAGTTGCGCCAGCATCAACGCAACGAATATCGTGGTTTCGGTGTCCCGGGAGGGAACGCAGACGATTTCCGAGGGCCTGGTTCGCAATTTCGGAGCGCTCCGCAGCAGCCGGTTTCCCTTGCTCCCGCAGAAGCTCCACGCGACATTCCTCCGAGGTGGTGGATGAGTTCGCGAATCTGTGGTACATCAAGAGGTTGGGTGTCGTTGTCAAGTTCATCGCGGTAACGGTCCTGTTCGGCCGGGTTCAACGCGGGAATCACCACATCGCTGTACACTTCTTCCAAAGATTTCCCAGATTTCAGTGAGATTCCAGAATATGCCGCGCGCGGTCTGTTCCGACGCCAGCAGGCGTTGATAAAACTGCTCGTGAGGCGGCAGGAAACCGGCTCATCTGCCCAGTCGGACGTTCAAGAAAGGCGAGGCTCGGAAGGTAACGCCCCAGAACGACGAGAAAAACAGGTGAGCGGCGTTGACAGCAGGAGCCCTCAAACCCCAGATCAGCATCCAGCAAGTCGCAGCAACCAGGATTGCCAGAGCCGACAGCCGAACGTGCGCGTCCGAAAACGGCGGCTCGACAAAATTCGATACGATTACTTCCAGCATAAAAAACGGGCCCGCCGGTTTCCAACGCGTGGTGCCAGTCGCTGAAAATTGCCAGCGACAGGAAGATCGGCATAGGGGGCCATGGGCAGCCCGCGTAAGGCAAAAAACGCAGCAGCAGCGCGCGGCGACCCCCCGCGGCGACGCGTTAGGGATGCCGATCGAATTGGATCCCGTATCTATAATAATTCCGTAAGCTGTGTTGACCGGCGTCTGCAACAGCAGATAGCGGTTAAAGCAGCGGCTCGCCTCCGTCCGAGCCTGAGTTCATGGCCATGAGCCGCCCGCCTCCGGCTACTCGGATAAAGCGATCACGCAGGTTCTCACGGTCCAGGAGCATGAAATCGTAAACACCACGATAATTCCGGCATCGCCGGTGGCCGACAGTGCCTCTGAACGGACTCCCAGTGGATTACCCGGGGGGACAACCTCCACGGCCGTCGGGTGCGATTCGGAGCTTCCAGGCTGCGGTCTTGGGTTGCGAGAGGATGGCGGTGCGCCGTCGGAGGGCGTGGAAATCACGTTCTCAGAGCCTTGGGGGGGACACCTTATCGATGCTCTGGCTGCTCGGAGCCTTTCAGCAGGTGAATCTTGTCGAGCAGCGCTCTTTGTAGGTCGGGATCTGGGTGGTGAGATCAACGAATTGGTGAGATGTCTTCCAGCCCAGCAAGCCCCACTGTAGAGCACGAGGAAAGCATGGCCAGAAAATTGGCCAAAATCAGAGCAGATTGTGATCCGTTCAAAATCTCCGCCACGACCGGCGTGAGAAGAAAGGACAATAGCAGGGCTAACGCCGGGGGATGAAGACCACAGAAAATAGAGGGTGGCGACGGATCACCACAGCCGGTAAACGACCGCTGAGAGATGGGAATCCCTGCAATACGGACGGTCGTTTCGTCGGCTTTACTAGTATCGTTCCCGCCCGCCAGTTGTATATATAGGGAAAAGGCTAAGTTTTGTACATCTTACAATGCATGTGCCACGCAAACCTACACCTCGGAGCGCCCGTCGGGGATACCCCGGGAGGCGCCTTTTTGAATCGAAAAGGCGTAAGAACTGCAGCCGATTCCGGGGAGTTTCAATCTACGAACAAAGACCGCATGGTGCGCCTCCGCAGCCTCCGGACGTCGAGTGCCGGGGTTCGGGACCAGGAAATGACAGCTGAGACTTTTCCTTTTATGCCAAGCGCTATAAAAGATTTTGGAACTACGGCGAGGAAATGCGGGCGATGCCTTTGCTACTTGAATAGGACAATATCAGCAATTTCAGTGCAATCAGCAAGCTGCGATTTCACGTCTTATAGTGGCACGGTCGTGGTCCTGCAGCCTGCAGGAACCACCATCAGGAGACGGAGGCAGCGTACGTTGGAACCGAGCGGAATTCGAAGCGGAGTGAAAATGCCTGAGCGGACCCGTGGCCGCCAAAAAAGAAACCTACCCGCCTCCGCCGACTGAATCACCGGATAGCCCAAAGCATCGGACATAGGGTGTTGGGTGGTGGTGATCAGTCCTAATCGTTGCGGCAGAAATAGCACTGTACTATGTGCGCGGCGCAAAAGTGAATCCCGCGCCCAGTAGCCAGGCCGCAGCGGCCGCTCCTCGATCCGTACCGGTAGGCGTAGCCCAAGTCCGCGAGGGGGACATCAGCGTCTCATATCAACGCACTCGGCACCGTCACCCCTGTCCTATACCGACACAATTACAAGTCGCGTGCAGGGCCAGATTATGAATGTCTACTCTCGGGAAGGCCAGCTGGTCCACAGAAGGCGAACCCTTTGCCTGGAAAAGAATATGACAGCCCAGCAGTTTGTGCCAAGCTGGCTGGTGTGGAAAGTCCACATGGCACATGACCAGGCCCTGCTGAATGAAGCGAAGATCGATTTGAACCTAAGCGCACAAACAAAACGCAAGATAGCACAGCACCAGTTGGATGACCAGCAACAGACCCGTCTATCAATATGAAGGCACAGTAGGTGAAGAACGATAGAGCTCCACGTAAAACCAAGGTAATCCAGATGTATTGCCACATTACTTCGCCGATCGAGGGCCGGCTGGCCTTCGGCTTGTCGGATCCCACGAGATATTGCTCAGGCTAGCACGGCACCACCGCGCTCGTCGTAGTGACTCAGCTACAACCAATTACCGTAATCTTTTCTGTAGCCGAGGAATTTCTTCTGCCGCAGATCCAGCAGCAACTGCGCAAAGGGGCTCGGCGTGCCGGGAGATGCCTTTTTGATCGCGACCAGCAGACCAAGCTGGCTTCCGGGTATTTGTTGACGCTGGACGATCAGATCGACACCACCACCGGGACGCTCAAGCTGAAGGCCATTTTTCAGAATGAAAATGGGACGCTGTTCGCCAATCAATTTGCAAAACATTCAATGCCAAACTTCTGGCCGAATACGCAGCACAATGCCGTATTGATTCCCACGCCGGCCATCCAGCGCTAACGCGCAAAAACATATCTACGTGATCAAACCGGACAGGACGGCCTCCATCCGCACGATCACACCCGGGCCACTAGACAGCGACACCGCGTCGGTAACAGGCCTTCAGGAGGAGGAGACGGTCAGTGGTCAAAGGATTGAGAAATTAAGGACAGCGCGAGATTAAAGTACAAAACAATAGACAGGGCAATGCCCCCGGCAATTCGCAGACAATAGTAGGGCAATGCCAAAAGCAACTCCCAAGGCAACGGCGGCCACGCTCACGGAAAACCAGGCCATGAATCCTTCTCGTCCATTCATCACCCGCCCGGTCGCGACGTCGCTGCTGATGGCGGCGATTCTTCTGGCCGGATTCGTGGCTTACCTGCAGCTTCCGTGTGGGCCTGCCGGAGGTCGATTATCCGATCATTCAAGTTGTTACGTTTTATCCGGGAGCTGAAACCAGCGTCGTTGCTTCGGCGTCACCGCGCCGCTCGAAGCGCAGAGTCGGACGAGTCCCCGGGGTGAGTCGGATGGACGTCCACCAGTTCGGACGGCAGTTCGGTGATCGTTCTGCAATTCGCCGGCTGAACCTCATTATGGATTGTGGCTGAACGAGAGGGTTAGGAATCGATCAACGCCGCGGCAGACGTTTATCTGCCGGCAGCCTGCGTGCTCCTCCCAATTTCCAGCAAAACAAATCCCGCCGACGCTCCGATTCTTACCCTGGCGCAGCTATTGGATTCCCCCTTCGCAGGTCGAGGATCTGGCGGACACGCGGTTCGGCGCAAAAAATTTCGCAGCTTCCCGGCGTGGGTCTGGTCAGCGGCGTCGGCGGCGGTCTGAAACCGGCCGTGCGGGTCCGAGTCAACCCCACTGCTTTGTCGTCGTATGGAATCAATCTCGGAAGCGTTCGGACGGCGCTGCAGCAGGCCAGTCTGAATTTGGCCAAGGGAAATTTTGACGGGCCCGCGCAGGACTACCAGATCGATGCCAACGACGGCTTCTTCTGAGCAGTAAAGACTTCGCAAAAGTAGTAGTGGCGCTAGGGCAACGGAGCGCCGGTGATTTTGTCGGACGTGTCGGTGGCCCTGCGTCGGAGAACGTTGCGGCAGGCCGCCTGGATGAACGACACACCGGCGGTGATCGTCAACATTCAGCGGGGCGGCCCGGAGCGAACATCATTCAGGTGGTGGACCGGATTCAGAAACTGCTGCCG
>CAVOIX010000083.1:0-3662 GCA_963695945.1 uncultured Acidobacteriota bacterium
TATAAGACATTCGCGATCCGCGAAGGCCAGTTGAACAGCCGCAATCCCGCCTTGAACAGCGCGCTGGTCAAGAAACAGATCGACGCGGATATTCAGAACGATCTCACCGCCAAGGGCCTGACCATGGTGTCCAGTGGTCCCGCGGATCTAAATGTGCGCTACACATTCGGGGCCGCCCGCAAGACCGAAGTCGAAGCGTATCCCGCCGGGTGGTACGGACGCGGCACTCGCTATGTGAGAGTGCCCTACGCCGAGGGCACCCTGGTGATCGACTTGCGCGATCCGACCACGCGATCGCTGGTCTGGCGCGCCATCGCCGCGGAAGAAAAAAACGATGCCGCGAAGATCGAAGGAAAAATCAACGACATGGTCAAGAAGTCCATCGACAAGTATCCGCCAAAGAAAAAATAGCTCGCCCAACCTCGGCCGCCGCTGGGCCCTCTGAATGCCGGCGCCATGCCGTTTAGATAACCAAAGGAGCATTACACAAAACCGAAATACATCCGCATGTCAACTCCTTGACAATCTTTCGCTCCCGGGCCTATTGTCCCGCAGGTTCTTTTTGGACCTTCGAAGGCTCCTGGTCGAGAGTCGATTCCGCTAAAACTGCAAACGAGTGGAGGACAAGATGATGAGTCGGAGAATTATCAGGAATTGTCTCGTGGTGTGCGCGTTGACGGCCTCGATGGGCTCCAGCAACGCGGCGTTGGCACAATCCGCCGGTGCGGAAAAGCCGCTGCTCTATACCTACGTCTCCGAGTGGGCCGTGCCTCGGGCCATGTGGGCGGACTATCAGAAGATGGAGGCCGGTGAAAACGAAGGATTGGCCAAGCAAGTCGCGGATGGAACGCTGATCTCTTTCGGTAGTTTCACGGTGTTAAACCATCAGGAGGGTTCGCCGACCCATGGATCCTGGTTTCAGGCCGGCTCGATGGCCAGTCTGATGAAAGTTCTGGAGGATGTGCGCACGGCTCCGCTGGCTGTGAGCCCGGTGCTGGCCGCGTCAAAACACTGGGACTACATTATGCAGAGCCGTGACTACAACGCGCGCTCCGGTTCCTTCAAGAATGGCTACCTGCGAGTGGGCCACTGGAACTACAAGGCCGGAGCGAGCGACCCGGGCGGAAAGATCATGAAAGCAACGGTGGTCGCGCTGCTGGAAAAGCTCCAGGCCGACGGCGCCATTTATTCCTACCAGATCGACGAGGAGGTAATACACTCCTCCGATCCGAACGGTTTTTATATGGCGATCGTAACCAATGGAGCGGAAGGCCTCGACAAGCTTTCCGCCGCTCTCGATGAATCCGAGAAAAAGGACCCAGGAGGCACAGCCGCTTTGGATGCGTTACTTGAAGAACAGGGACATCGCGACTTTCTTTCGCGCGTCGATATCATGAATCACAAGTAGTTGGATAAAGTTACCGGTCAGCTGCGCTGTTCCAGCGGCTTGTACGGACGCAGGTCATAGCCCATGTACACCTGCCGCGGGCGCGCGATCTTCTGCTCGGGATCGAGCAGCATTTCTTCCCACTGCGCAATCCATCCGCTGGTGCGCGGTATCGCGAACAGCACGGGAAACATCGTGACCGGGAAGCCCATGGACTGATAGATCAGGCCGGTGTAGAAATCGACGTTGGGATAGAGCTTGCGCGAAACGAAGTAGTCGTCTTCAAGGGCGATGCGCTCGCATTCCAGAGCGATGTTCAGCAGCGGATTGCGGCCCATGATCTCGAACACGCCGTCAGCCACGTGCTTGATGATGCGCGCGCGGGGATCGTAGTTCTTGTACACGCGGTGGCCGAAGCCCATGAGCTTGGTTTCGCCGGCCTTCACGCGCTTGATGAACGCCGGCACATTGGCTAGCGAGCCGATTTCCAGCAGCATGCGCAACACTTCCTCGTTCGCGCCGCCGTGTAGCGGACCGTACAGCGCCGCGGTCGCCGCGGCCGTCGCCGAAAACGGATCGACATGCGAACTCCCTACGCAGCGCATGGCGTTTGCCGAACAATTCTGTTCGTGATCCGCATGCAGAATAAACAGGACATCCAGGGCCCGCTCGAGAGTGGGATTCGGGCGATACTTCAGCTCGGACGTCTTGAACAGCATATTCAGAAAATTTCCAGGGTAGC
Source organism: uncultured Acidobacteriota bacterium (assembly GCA_963695945.1). Classification (GTDB taxonomy): domain Bacteria; phylum Acidobacteriota; class Terriglobia; order Acidiferrales; family UBA7541; genus Palsa-360. Next base: position 2,130 of record CAVOIX010000083.1, read on the forward strand.
TGAGTTCGTTGTCCGGATAGGCGAAGGGCATGCCCAGGCTATGCCGGTAGGAAAATGCGGCCAGCGTGGGCATCTTGCCAATCAGCCGATAGGTCTGCTTCCTGCGGGAGTCCTTATTGAAGATATCCTTGGCCTCGGGATAAAACGTGGAAAGCGCGGCAATCGCCGAAATCATCATGCCCATCGGGTGGGCGTCGTAATGAAAGCCGTCCAGGAATTTCTTCACCGATTCGTGAATGAACGTGTGATGCGTGATGTGATAGGACCATTCCTGCAGTTCGGAGCGAGTGGGCAGCTCGCCATGCAAAATCAAATAGGCCGTTTCGAGATACGTGCTTTTCTCCGCCAGTTCCTCGATCGAATAACCGCGGTATCGCAGGATGCCTTTGTCGCCGTCGATGAAGGTAATCTTGCTCTGACACAAGGCCGTATTGTTGAAGGCCGGGTCATAGCTCATCATTCCGAATTCATCGGACTTCACCTTGATCTGGCGAAGATCGGTGGCGTGGATCGTGTCGTGCTTGATCGGCACCTCATACGATTTACCAGTGCGGTTGTCGGTGATGGATAGAGTGTCCCGGCTCATGCGGGTGGTCCCTTCGTCTGCAACCTGCGCTTCAGGTTTAATTGGATTCATGACGGTTACCGCTATCTCGTAAAGCGGCACACAGGAATTTACACCAAGTTTGCATTTTGCGGGAGTACTATCCCGCCAAATACAACAATCGCGGTTGGCCGGTGAACCGAAGCGGAAAGCGTCGATTTTGCGGCTATTGCATCTAAGGCAATATATCAAAAAATCATTTGAGCCGCAAAATTGCTGCCCTCCGGGAGCCGCTTCCATGATCCAAACCATTCGATCCGAAGACCGCTACCACGCTGAAACAGATTGGCTTAGCACCAAGTGGCATTTCTCGTTTGACCACTACCACGATCCCCAGAACATGAACTTCGGGCCTTTACGTGTGTTTAACGATGACACCGTTGCGCCCGCCGGCGGATTTCCCACCCACGGCCATCGGGAGATGGAGATTCTCACCTACGTCATCGCTGGCGCGCTGGAGCACCAAGACAACATGGGCAATACCGGTATAATCCGCCCCGGTGAAATCCAGCGCATGAGCGCCGGAACCGGCGTACGCCACTCCGAATTCAACGCATCGCCTACGGATCCGGTGCGCCTGATTCAGCTTTGGATCCAGCCGGCGGTCCCGCGCCTTCAGCCTTCGTGGGAACAAAAAAGGTTTTCACTCGCCGGGCGCACTGGAAAGTTGCTGCCTATCGCCGTTCCGGCGGGCAAAAACGAGGACCGCAGTCCCTCGGCCGTGCAAATTCACCAGGACGCCGCGATTTATACATCGCTCCTGCCTCCCGGCCAATCGCTAACCTACAGCCTCGCGCCCGGGCGCCGCGCTTACATTTTCGTGATCGACGGAAACCTGAAACTCAACGGCACGGCACTGGCCCCGGGCGATCAGGCCCGCGTTTCTGGTGAACAGGAGCTGCAACTTTCCGCGAACCCCGTCCCAGGAA
>CAVOIX010000084.1:0-34907 GCA_963695945.1 uncultured Acidobacteriota bacterium
CGATGCCGTCGTATAATCCCTGCCGAGGTTTCTTCCATCACACGCTCCGCCACATCGGTCAAGCAGATGGCTGCGCTCGGATCCATCGGCTCCGCCATCATCCTTGTGAGCCTAAAGGTATTTCTGGCGCTGGCCACGGGCAGCCTGGGCGTGCTTTCCGAAGCGCTGCATTCCGGTCTGGACCTGATCGCCGCCATTCTGACGTGGCTCTCCGTGCGAGTGTCCGACCGGCCCGCGGATTCCGGGCACACCTACGGCCACGGAAAATTCGAAAATTTCTCCGCCTTCGTTGAAACCGGCCTGCTGCTGGCGACTTCGGTCTACATCATTGTGGAAGCGTTCGTGCGCCTGCTGTTCAAGGAAGTGCATTTGCAGCCGAGCGGGCTGGCCATGCTGGTACTCGGATTCGCCATGTGCGTTGACTTGCTGCGATCGCGGGCGCTGTCCCGGGTGGCGCGCGAATTTCCGAGCGAGGCGCTGGAAGCTGACGCGCTGCATTTCTCGACGGACGTCTGGAGCACGCTGGTCGTGATCCTGGGAATGGGCACGGTGTGGGCGGGACAGCACTACGGCATCCAGTGGCTGCAGATCGCCGATCCAATCGCAGCACTAATTGTTGCGGCCATCGTGATTTGGGTGGGATCGCGGCTCGGCAAACGCACGCTCGATGCGCTTTTGGATGTGGCACCCGAAGGCCTGCAGGAGCGCGTCATGAAAGAAGTCGAAGGCCTCGAAGGCGTGATCTCGACTGAGCGCGTGCGGGTGCGACGCGCCGGAAACCAGCACTTCGTGGATGTAACGATCAGCGTTCCGCGCTCCGCGAGCTTCGAGCAGGTGCACGCCATTTCGGACGCCGTTGAGCGGCGCGTGGGCGAGATTGTTCCCGCCGATGTGATGGTGCATATGGAACCGCGCGCGGTCGCGGGCGAGCATTTGTTTGACGCTATTCGCGTGATCGCCGCGCGGCTTGGCCTAGCCGTACACGAAATTTCCGCCGACCAGCTGGATGGGCGCCTTTTTGTCGAGATGCACCTGGAAGTCGACGAACACTTAAGCCTGCGCGACGCGCACCGCCGCGCCACGGAGCTGGAAGATGAAATTCGCAAGCTTCCCGGAGTGGCCGAATCATCGGACCGTACACTCGCAAAAGTGAACATTCACATCGAGCCGCTGGGCACGCACATCGCTTCGGTCGACGGCCAGCGCGGAGAAATGAGCGGCCTCGGCCGCGCCATCGAAAATTACATCAACACCCTGCCGCGCGAATTTCATGAGCTGGTGGATTGCCACGAAGTTCACGTGCGCCAGGTGGAGCACAAGATTCTGGTGTCCTGCCACTGCGCCATGGACGGCAGCCTGCCCATCACCCAAATCCACGACGTCACGGGAGAATTGGAAATCCGAGTGAAGGAACATTTCCCGCAGATCGCACGGGTCACCATACATCCAGAGCCGGTGGAAGAACGGTGATTTTAGTAGCGCAGCCACTCCTGGCTGTGCGGAGTTTGCGATTGTGAGTCTGAGGCGGCGAATTTTACGGCTACAAAAGCGCACAGCGAAGAGTCGCCGTGCTACCTAAAACCCGGGCGCGCCGGAAGCGGACGCGCGCGCTTCCGCTGAGGCTGCCGAAGGCTGAACGCCGAAGCGCAGCCGCTCGATCCAACCTTGCGCTACGGACATCACTCCGGTGTAGAGGAACCCCCACACAAACAAAAACAGGAACGGGGCGGTGGCGTAATTTTCATTCTGGATGGAGTAAACAATCGTCGTGGCGAAGTACAGGCCCAGCGCGATTTCCAGATAGGGCATCCAGCCGGCGCGGTTGCGATAGCCTTTTTTCTTCCAGGTGCCGGCCTGGCCTTCGATCTTGAATTTCGGCGTGCGCACAAATTCCGATTGGACTGCCGAAAATCGCTTCGAGCACGGCCTTGGCATTGCGCACGGAAAGGCCGATGCCCACCGCCATGACGAACGGCATGTAGAGAATCGAGCGCTTCCAGGTCTTCGGGATACAGCGCGCGCTGCGACGCCAGGTAGAAACCGGAAATCGAGCAGCTGGAGGCGATGAACAGCGGCAGGTCAATGAACAGCATCTGAAACCAGCCCTGGTAGAAGCGCACGATCATCGCGGGCAGCAGCAGCGTTGAGAGCACCACCATGAACGGGTAGCTGATATTGGCGGTCAGGTGGAAAACGGCTTCGGCTTTGATCTGCAGTGGACTCGTCGGAGCGCAGCACGCGCGGCAGAATTTTCTTGGCGGTCTGCATCAGGCCCTTGGCCCAGCGGGCCTGCTGCGCCTTGAAGGCATTCATTTCCACCGGCAGTTCGGAGGCGCATTCGATGTCCGGCAGGTACAGAAATTTCCAGCCGATGAGCTGCGCGCGGTAGGAAAGATCGGTGTCTTCGGTGAGCGTGTCATGCTGCCAGCCGCCGGCTTCGTCGATCGCCGCGCGGCGCCAGACGCCCGCCGTGCCGTTAAAATTAAAGAAGCTGCCGCTGCGCGAGCGCGCGCCGTGCTCCATCACAAAATGGCCGTCGAGCAGGATGGTTTCGACTTCGGTAAGCGCGGAATAGTGGCGGTTCAGGTAGGTCCAGCGCCCCTGCACCATGCCGATCTTGGGATCGGTGAAATAAGGCAGCGTGCGGCGCAGGAAATCCGGCGACGGGCAAGAAATCGGCGTCGAAGATGGCGACGAATTCGCCGGTGGCGGATTTCAGGCCCTCGGCCAGCGCGCCTGCTTTGTAGCCCGTCGCGGTCGGTGCGATGCAGGTAGTGGATCGGGAAGCCCGAGCGCCTGGTAGCGCTCCACGCAAGCGCGCGCCACTGCCGCGTCTCGTCGGTGGAATCGTCGAGCACCTGAATGTCCAGCAGTTCGCGCGGATAATCGAAGCGCGCCACGGCATCCACCAGGCGCTCGATCACATAGCGCTCGTTGTAGATCGGAAGCTGTATGGTAACCTTGGGCCACTCGGTGACCGCGGGCGGCGGGCCGGGAACATTCTGGCGGTGCTTGAAATAGGCGTAGACCAGGTAGTAGCGGTGCATGCCGTACGCGGCCAGGATCACCAGCACCAGGAAATACGGAATCATGATGGCCAAGTCAAACGCGTTGAGTTGGTACAGTCCGCGAAAGGGATTCCGGTTTGCGTCGGTCAGCTTGGTCCAATAATTCGTCAGCGGATTTTGCGCCGCCATGGCCAGCAAACTGATCGTGTGTTGGGCGAAAATCAAAACGGACAGTCCCCCTTGCAGATCATCATTCCACAAAACGCCAAATCGCGAGAAATCAAACCACAGGCGTACGCACGTTGAGCGAGTCGCGCCGCCCCACCAGCCTGGGCTCTACCGGAAGCCTCCGTGGAAAAACCCGCAGGTTCTGATCGCGTTCGTCGCCCTCGTGGCGCTCGAAGCGGTGTTCGCTGCCATGGCGCGCCTCGGAGATCTTTCCGTTCACATCCCCGAATTCATGGCTCTGGCGCTGGGCGGCGGCGTGCTCTACTTCATGGCCTTATACGCCCTGGAACACACAAAAGACAACCGTGCCGTGCTCTGGCTGGTCCTGCTGGGCGCGCTGGCCTTCCGCCTGACGCTGTTTCCCTACCCGCCGTCGCTCTCCTCGGACATTCACCGCTACCGCTGGGACGGCCACGTACAGAACGAGGGCTGGAATCCCTATGCTGTGGCCCCTACGGACCCGCGGCTTGCGTCGCTGCGCGATCCGGGCTGGTACGTCATGCCTGTGCCGGAAATCCCCACGATGTACCCGCCGCTCTCCGTGTTGATCTTTCGCGCGACGTGGCGTGTGCTGCCGGACCCGGTTGGTTTCAAACTGCCATTTCTGCTCGCCGATCTTGCCGTGGCAGCCATGCTGGCCGGGTGGATCCGTTCGACTGGGGGACGGAACTACCAGATAGCGATCTACGCCTGGAATCCGCTGGTAGTCGTCGAATTCGCCTCCAGCGGCCACAATGATGCTCTGGCGATCGCCGCCGTCGTCGCTACGCTACTGATTATACGAAGGTTTCCAGGGGTGTCAACGCTTACGCTAACGGCCGGGGCGCTGGCCAAGGCGTTCCCCGCGACGCTCCTGCCGCTGGCCCTTTGCCGCGCAGGTTGGCCCAGGAAACCGCGGGGATGGCTTGCGGCTGGCCGGTTGCGCGGTCCTGGCGGCGGTCTGCGTGTGGCCCTACCGGCACGGCTGGCATGAATTTCTGGGAATGCTCAATTATTACCAGCGCATTTTTCGAAACTACCATTCGAGCATTTATCCGGTGCTGCTGTGGCTGACCGGTTCGCATATCGTTGCGGCAGGAATCGGGGAAGGCGTGGTCATTGGACTCGCCGTCTGGCTAGCCTTCCGGCATGTGGACCCCACGCGCGCGGCATTTCTGATGATCGGCACGGTCCTGCTGTTCGCGCCCAACGGCTATCCTTGGTATTTCACCTGGATTGTGCCGCTTTTGTGCTTTTATCCGAGCCCGGCGTGGCTGCTGCTGACGATTCTGGAATTTCTCTCGTACAAGATATTTATCAATTATCGCGCGTTCGGTGCGTGGGAGTTCGATCCGTTTTTTCAGTGGCTCTGCTATGCGCCATTTTATGTGCTGCTGGGTTGGGAATTTCTGAGGAGACGCCGACAAACCCACTGACCTTACTCCGATGTCAGACTAGAAATCATGAGGATTTCTCGTCGCTTTATGACAGCGCGACGGCGCCAAAGTTCCTCCCAAATGCCTACTTTGTGCACGGCGTCTCTGAACTAAACGTTGATGGAAAGCGTGACGTCCGGGCGCGGTCCGGGAGGAGGAGGCATTTTTGAGCGGTCGACCGGGCGATACAGAGTGTCGCGCTCTACGGGGACGCGGCCGGCTTCGCGGATCAGGCGTTCGAGTTCGACGCGCGGGGTGAACTCGGCGGTCTTGGCGCCGGCGTCGTGGTAGATCTTTTCTTCGACGACCGTGCCATCGAGATCATCCGCGCCGAATCTCAGCGCGATCTGCGCGATGCTGCGGCGTGAGCATCACCCAGTAGGCTTTGATGTGATCGAAATTGTCGAGCAGCAGGCGCGAGATGGCGATCGATTTCAGATCGTGGTAGCCAGTGGGCGGCGGCAGGTGCGCGAGGCCGGTGTTGTCGGGATGAAACGCCAGCGGGATGAAGGCCGACGAAGCCGTGGGTCTCATCCTGCAATTCGCGCAGCAGCAGCAGGTGCTCGACGCGCTCCTCTTCGGTTTCCACATGGCCGTAGAGCATGGTGGCGTTTGATCGCAGGCCGATTTCGTGCGCGGTGCGCGCGATGTTGAGCCACTGCTGGCCGCTCACTTTGTGGTCGCAGATAATTTTCCGCACGCGCGGGTTGAAAATTTCCGCGCCGCCGCCGGGGAGCGAATCGACGCCGGCTTCCTTCAGCGCTAGGAGCGTGTCTCGGATCGACAGTTTCGCGATGCGCGAGAAGTAGCCGACCTCGACCATGGTAAAGGCTTTGAGATGCACGGACGGGCAGCGTTTTTTCAGGCCGCGCATCAGATCCAGGAAATATTCGAACGGCAGATCGGGATGCAGGCCGCCGACCATGTGGAATTCGGTGGCGCCTTCGCGCATGCCTTGTTCGGCGCGCTGGTAGATTTCTTCGAGAGCGAAGGTGTAGGCGCCCGGCGCGTTCGGGATCGCGGCCAAAGGCGCACAGCTTGCAATGCGCGACGCAGACGTTCGTCGGATTGATGTGGCGATTCACGTTGAAGAAGCAGGTGTTGCCGTGGCGCTTCTCGCGCACATAGTTCGCCAGCCAGCCGATGGCGAGCAGGTCGGGCGAGCGGTACAGGGCGACGCCGTCGTCGGCAGTCAGGCGTTCGCCGGCAGAACTTTGTCGGCGATCGGCTTCAGACGCGCGTCGTTGATTTGAAGTTCGCTCATCGCTTTGCGTAGCACTAGCGACTTCGGTCTGCGGGTTTGCAATCGTCGTGCAGTGCCAGCGGTTTCGCTACGAAAGTCTGCGATGAGTCGCTGCGCCACTGAGCGCCACTGCGCCGCGCCCCAGAACAGCAGGAACAATAAACTAATATAACCGTTCACGGTAAAAAACGCAGCATTCATCCGGCTCAGGTCGTTCGGCGAAACCAGCGAATGCTCGTAGGCCAGAAGCGCGGCGACCACCACGATTCCCGCCCACGCCGGCCACGGCAGATGGAAGCTCACGGCCAGCCATGCCAGCAGCGCGATCATCACGACGTGCATGGCGCGCGCGATCAAGCGCGCTGGCGACGCCGAAACGCTTGGGCACGGAAAACAGGCCGGCCGTGCGGTCGTATTCCAGGTCCTGGCAGGCGTAGAGCACATCGAAGCCGCCGACCCACAGCGTCACCGCGGCGCACAGGATCAGCATGCGCGCATCGAGCGAGCCGGCGATGGCGATCCATGCGGCCGCCGGCGACATTCCCAGGCAGAAACCCAGCACCAGGTGCGACCACGACGTGAAGCGCTTGGTGTAGGAATAGAAAAACAGAACGGCCAGCGCGACGGGCGAAAGTTTGAGAGCCAGCGGATTCAGTTGCCATGCGGCGAGGACCAGAACAGCGGCCGCTGGCGGCCGTGAAGACCCACGCGAAACTGTACGGTCAGCGCGCCGGTGGCGAGCGCGCGCGTGCGCGGTGCGCGGATTTTCGCGATCGTAGCTGCAGGTCGATGATGCGGTTCATGGTCATGGCCGCGGAACGGGCTCCGACCATCGCGACAATGATCCAGGCGATTTGCCGCCACGTGGGCCAGCGGGCGCCGCACCCGCGATCGGCGCGTAGCGCGCCGCGAGCAGCGCTCCCGTCAGCGCAAAGGGCAGCGCGAACACGGAGTGCTCGAACTTGATCATTTCCAGCACGGTGCGGATGCGGGCTGGTACTCAGTTCCGTTCTCCTATGGATTTCAATTGGACAGGTTCAAGAAATTACCGACAACGAATAATCTTTGTAGGCACGGCTTCAGCGTGCCGCAAAATGCCCGGTATTCATGTGGCTTTAGCCGCTGGCTCGTATAGAGTCGCCAAAGGCTTCCCTCAGCCTGCCGGTTTGAGTTCTTGCCGACGCCCGAAAAACTGAAAAGCGGACAAGCTGAAGCCTATCCCACTGAAACCTCGCTTCGACGACCTTACTCTTCGTCTGCCCTTCCCAGCGGTACATCTCATCCTGTGGCAATCCCATTTGCGCCAGCACGCGATAAACATACTGCGCGACGAGATCATCGATGGTCTTCGGCTGATGGTAGAACGACGGAATCGCCGGGCATGATCACGGCCCCGGCCTGCTGCACGCGCAGCATGTTTTCGAGATGAATTCGGCTGAACGGCGTGTCGCGCACGCACAGAACGAGCCTCCGCCCTTCCTTCAGGCAAACGTCCGCGGCGCGCGGCAATCAGATCGTCGCTCGTTCCCGCGGCAATCGTCGCAGCGTACCCATCGAGCACGGAATCACCACCATCGCATCGACCGAGTAGCTGCCGGAAGCGATCGACGCGCCGACATCCTTATTGGGGAGCACTTCCGTTTTCGTCGCGCGGCCGCCGACGAGCAGAGCGGGCAGCTTCTGCGCGTCGCTCGTGGAATGTCCCAATTCATGGGCCAGGAAGGCGCGCGCCGGTGTCCGTGACCACCAGGTGAATCCGCCGCACGCGCGCGTCGGCTTCGAGCAGTCGCAGCGTCGCCTGCGCCAACAGCGCCCCAGAGGCTCCGGTGACACCTACAACGACCGTTTTTTGTTCCGCCTGAGTCATTGGCTTTTGCTGATTCAACCTAGTATAGCGTTTTACCAATCTTTTCGGTTCCGTCTATCAGGTCTCGAAGTTCCTCTTCAGTCGGTTCACGATCTCTGTTGTGGACTGCGAGGTTTCGCAAGTCGCCCAGGCGTTGAATCTGCCTCCAGGTTGGCACATCCAGGATGCTTTCAAGACTTTAGAAGGTCATTAACGCTTTCATTGATCCTCCGCGGCGCATCCTTTGTTGTAGCACAGCGACTCTTCGTGTGCGCTCTTTGCGGCGATGGATGCGAGCGTGGCCTTCGCTGCGCCCACAAACCCGGCACAGCGAGGAGTCGCTGTGCTACTTAAATGCCCGCCCGAACGCAAGCCCGCCCTCTACAGCTTCCCCGGTCTAAGCAGCACCTTCATCACTCCGGGTTGTTGACGCATAGGATACGCCTCGGCGGCTTCCTATAAGGGAAAGACGCGTGAAATGAGGCGGCCGGATCCACGCGTGTTTGAGCGCAGCAGGGATAGCGCGGGTGGAAAAGGGCCGCAACGCGAGCCGATTACGGACAGCTCCTTCACGACGATCGGCCAGGTTTCCACGTTGGCGGCGCCGTGAAATGTGGATTTCAATACGAGCGTGCCGCGCGGCGCGGCGATGTGCTGCGCCAGAGCCAGGCCGGAGGGTGAGCCGGTGGCCTCGACGGTCAAGGTGAACTCGTCCGCTCGGCGTGCGCGCGGCGATTTAAGATTGGCCGTGGTGATGTCGGCGGCACGGGCCAAACGCAATCTGTCTTCGTGCTTGCCGATCATCACGGTGCGCGAACCAGAAGCGCGCAGGACACGGGCGATCATCTGGGCGAGCTTGCCATCGCCGATTACCGCGGCTTCGCGGTGCTTGCGCGGATTGACCTGCTCCAGAATTTCGCACGCGGCAGCGAGCGGCTCGGTGAAGACGGCGGCTTCGTCCGGGATTCCTACCGGAACGCGATGCAGATTCACGACGGGCAGGGCCACATATTCGGCAAACGCGCCGTCGTGGCCGATGATTCCGAGGACGCGTCTTCTCTCACAGTGCGTCGGGATTCCGCGGCGGCAATAGCTGCACTGCGGTCTAAAACCGAGACCCGCGCAGGACAAATTAATTTCGCCGACGACGCGCTGCCCGACCCACTTCGCGTCGCGGGCGCTTGCTACGCGAAAAACTTCACCCACAAATTCGTGGCCTAGCGTGCCGTGAAAATTGTGGTAGCCGCGAAGAATTTCGATGTCGGTGTTGCAGATCCCCGCGAGACGCACGCGGACCAGCGCCCAGCCTGGTCTGAGGCGCGGCCGCGGTTTTTGAATCACGCGAACAGCATTTCGGGTTGCGACGACAGCGAGCATTGGAACTGCATTTGAGCATAGGAGGAAACGCCGGGCAAGGGAGGGATCGAGTGGCGCAGGCTTCAGCTGTGGGTTAGGCAGGATTGATCACCTTCTGACCAACCCCCACAGGCTGAAGCCTGCGCCACTTAAACCAATAGGGCACTCTACGTGTGCCCTATTGGTTTAGGAATCTTGAATATTATTTTGCTGTGCGAACTAGCTGCAGCCTGATGTGCCGCCGCAGTTTTCGCACTTGTAGCAGGCGCCGTTGGGAGTCATCAGCATGCCGCATTCGGAGCAGGTGGGGGCGCCGTCGAACATCGGGCGCGAATCGCTTCGGGCGTTCATTCCGAATGGGGCCGCGCTTGCTGGCAATGGATCATCGTCCGCCGTCGGGACCATCGACGGAGGCACGGTCGGAGTTGCCGTTACCGTGGCCGCAGGCAACGCGGCTTCACCGTTGTGAGTGAGGTAGTCCGGCGAGATAAAACGGCCGCCGAGCCAGCGCGCGATGTAATCGAGCACGGACTTGGCATACGGAATCGCAGGATGGCCGGTGTAGCCGGCGGGCTCAAACCGCGTGTTGATGAACTTGTCGACCAGCGCCTTCAGCGGCACGCCGTATTGCAAGCCGATGGAAACGGAAAGCGCAAAGCCGTCCATGAAGCCGGAGAGCGTGGAACCTTCCTTGGCCATCTTGATGAAAATTTCGCCGGGCTCGCCGGTTTCGTACATGCCGACGGTGATGTAGCCTTCGTGACCGCCGATCGAAAATTTGTGGGTGATGGAGGAGCGCTCGCTCGGAAGCTTGCGGCGATGGGCGCGATGGAAGAGTTCGCGCTGCTCAGCCACGCCGGAAGCGGCGTCCGCCGGCTTGGCGGTTGGAGCGGCGGCTATCGCCGCAGGCTGCGTCTGCTGCGCGGTGTCTTTCTTATCGCCCGCGGCCGACAACGGTTGCGAGCCTTTGGAGTTGTCGCGATAGATGGCCACGGCCTTCACGCCGAGCTTCCAGGATTCGATATAGGCCTGCATGATGTCTTCGACCGTGGAATCTTCGGGCATGTTGATGGTTTTGCTGATGGCGCCGGAGAGGAAGGGCTGGGCCGCCGCCATCATCTTCAAGTGGCCGCGCCAGGCGATGGAGCGCCCGCCAACGGCCGCCAGCGAACAATCGAAAATCGGCAGGTGTTCCGGCTTGAATCCGGGCGCGCCCTCGATTTTGCCTTTGGTATCCACGTAGGAAACGATCTTCGATGTCTCTTCCGGGGAGTAGCCGAGCTTCATCAGCGCTGCGGGGACCGTGTTATTCACGATCTTGATGACGCCGCCGCCGACCAGCTTCTTGTATTTCACCAGCGCGAGGTCGGGTTCGATGCCGGTGGTGTCGCAATCCATCATGAAGCCGATGGTGCCGGTGGGCGCCAGGACCGTGACCTGCGAATTCTTGTAGCCGAATTTTTCTCCGAGAGCCAGCGCCATGTCCCACGAATATTGCGCGGCGCCGAGCAGCGAAGGCTGCACGTTTTCGGCCTTGATGCGGGCGCAACGAATCGCGATGCATGCGGATGACGTCCAGCATGGGCTCGCGATTGACGGCGTACCCGGCGAAAGGACCGAGGCGTTCGGCGATGCGCGCAGACTGCGCGTAGGCTTCGCCGCACATCAGCGCGGTGACCGCGCCGGCCATGTCGCGGCCGCCATCGGAGTCATACGGAAGCGCCATGGACATGAGCAGCGCGCCGAGGTTGGCATAGCCCAATCCCAAGGGGCGAAACTTGTGCGAATTCTCGGCGATGCGCGGCGTCGGATAGCTGGCGTTGTCCACCAGGATTTCCTGCGCGGTGATGGTGATGTCCACGGCGCGGCGGAAGGCTTCGACGTCAAATGAGCCGTTCGAATTCAGGTATTTCATCAGGTTGAGCGACGCGAGGTTGCAGGCCGTATCGTCCAGGAACATGTATTCCGAGCAAGGATTCGAGGCGTTGATGCGCGCGGTGCTCTTGCAGGTGTGCCAGCGGTTTACCGTGGTGTCGTACTGCATGCCGGGATCGCCGCAGGCCCAGGCGGATTCCGCCATGCGGTGCAGCATTTCGCGGGCGCTGAATTTCTCGACAGGATTTCCGTCGTTGACGTTGCGGGTCCACCAGTCGCGATCGTCCTCGACCGCCTGCATGTAGTCATCGGTAACGCGAACCGAGTGATTGGCATTCTGGAAAAAGATGGACGAGTAGGCTTCGCCGTCAATCGCCGGGTCGTAGCCCTGCTCGATAAGGACGCGCGCCTTGCGCTCTTCCTTCATTTTGCTGTCGATGAACTCGACGATGTCCGGATGATCCACGTTCAGGATCACCATCTTGGCGGCGCGGCGCGTCTTGCCGCCGGACTTGATCACGCCGGCGAAGGCGTCAAAGCCCTTCATGAAACTTACCGGGCCGGAAGCGATGCCGCCTCCCGAGAGCGTTTCACGGCTGCCGCGCAGGGACGAAAAATTCGTGCCGGTGCCGGAACCCCACTTGAACAGCATGCCCTCGGTCTTGGCGAGGTTCATGATCGATTCCATGTCGTCCTGCACGGAATTGATGAAGCAGGCCGAGCATTGCGGCTTGGGCTGCACGCCGACATTGAACCAGACCGGCGAATTGAAAGCCATCTTCTGTTCGACGAGCAGGTGGGTCAGATCATCGCGGAAGGCGTCACGCGCGGGCACGCCGGCAAAGTAGCCGCCCTTTTCGCCCCAGCCGACGATCGTGTTGACGACGCGGCTGATCAGCTGGCGCACGGAATTCTCGCGCTCGGGCGTATTCATCTTGCCGTGAAAATATTTTGAGGCGACGATGTTGGTGGCGGTCTGCGACCAGCCCTTGGGCACTTCCACATCTTCCTGGCGGAAAATTGTTTTGCCCTTTTCATTGCCGATCAGGGCCACGCGGCGTTCCCATTCGACGGCATCAAACGGCGAAGTCTTGCCGTCGGTGAAATACCGTTCGAATTCGAGTCCGGTACGGACTTCGACGTCCGCGGGCGTCGTGCCGGCCTGGAGCGCCGTCTTTTCGTTCAGAGCCATCTTCGTATACGCCATTATCGCCTCCGCGCAGGTAGGCTCCCCCGCGCAGAGGGAACCCTTATATTTTACTCCCTAAATACGTGGCTGGGAGCACCGCAATGACTTGATTCTCGGCAAGCCACTGCCCAATTCGATTCTCAACGCCGGAAAATCTCAAGCATCGCGTGGTGGACTCAAAATGTCACTAGACGCGTTCCGCGTGTAAGTGGAGTCCGCACCCGAAAAAAGCAAAAAGCATCCCTTGCGCATCGCTTCGGCCGCTGCGGCCTCTAGCGTTACGCGGTTCCCTCGCCGGCTGCGCTGGGAGCGCCAGCAACGGGGAGTGGAAAGGAGCCTCCTCGATGTCTCGATGAAATGCCGCAGGTTGCGTTAATCGACTTCGCGGAACTCCCGGGGTTTGAATGGGCCGCCCGTTTGTCGAATCACGATCCCTGAATCCGAGGGCGCAATGTAATCAAGAGTGAAAATTCTGTCAAGGGGGAAATGCACGTGGAAGCACAAAATCTTGTTGCCGCGTGTTTAAACTGTCTATCCCTAGTGGTACGGTTCCTTGAAGACACAATCCGTAACTCGCGCTGCGCACCCGGAAATTTCACAACACTCATATTTCCACCGTACCACAGCACGGTGAAGAAGTGAAAAAATTGTCGCCCCTAAAATCGCGCCATGAGGAAAAGTCCAGCGCCGATCGCGACGGCGTCTTCGAGTACGGCAATCACGAAGTCGGGGACTTTCAGCGCCTTCACCAGGCGCGTGCGCACCTGGTAGCCGCCGAATGCGCCGGCGACTCCGCCCACCGCGCCCAAAACCGCTCCGATGGCGATGGATTGCACGCCGGCCGCCGCGACGGCTGCCCCGCACAAGCCGCCGAGGACGATGCGAGCTATCAATCCTGGGGGAGCCGTGCGGCTGGGCGCCGCCGGAAGTTTATCGGCGACCAGTTCGACGACCGCAAATACCGTGAACAACACGACGACTACGATCGAGCTCATGAAATGAAGCGGCGTGTGGTTGAGGTTGATCCATCCGAGGCGGGCCGACCACGCGACTACCGCCGGCGCGGTGAGCGAGCGCAATCCGCCTACGACGCCGATCAGAAACGCCAGCAGCAAAATTGTAGCGGGAGTCATGAGATCTCCTTCGGATGACTTCTGGTGCTCGTTGGCTTCCGCTTTTCGATCTGTTGCGCCCTTATTCGGAATCAGAGTAACGGCGGCAGCCTTCTATCCAGGGCAAATACCGAACAGCGCTTCCACTCTTGGCGTCACGACAAACGCTCCAGCCGCAAAACTGCATAGGCATCCTTGCCCGCGCGCCTCAAATCGCCCGCGTCTGAATTTCAATTTCCGATGTCAGCGTGCGATGCACCGGGCATTTGTTCGCAATTTCAAGGAGCTTGGCTCTCTGCTCATCGGTCAGTGCGCCTGTTAGATGAATGTCGCACTCGATGCGATCCAACATGCCCTCGTTGGTTTCGCATTCCGCGCAATCCTTGGCATGAACCTTCGAATGGCGTAGGTAGACTGTCACTTCCTCAAGCGGCCATGCTTTGCGGCGCGCATACATTCCCAGGGTCATCGACGTGCAAGCTCCGAGCGCTGCGAGCAGCAGGTCGTAGGGAGTTGCTCCGGTGTCGGTGCCGCCTGACGACGCCGGCTCGTCGACCACGATGCGGTGGCGGCCGGCATGCACTTCCTGCACAAGACCAGCCGCACTACCGCGGACAACCACACTTCTCACATTCGATAATTCCATCGTCCCCGCCGCATCGATTTTTTAGCCAAATTTGGTTTGTTAGGCCGAGGCTTGCTGACTGCGCTGGAAAAACGTCAGCAGTTCCGCATTGATCTGATCCTTGAGTGTGGAGACCATGCCATGCGGCGCGCCCGGGATGACTTTCAGGATAGCGCCTTTGACGAGCTTGGAAGAGAGCATCGCGGCTGCGCCGATGGGCACGATCTGGTCATCATCACCATGAAGGATCAGTGTGGGCACGTCGAACTTTTTGAGATCTTCCGTGAAGTCGGTCTCGGAAAAGGCCTTGACGCAGTCGTAGGCGCCTTTCATTCCGCACATCATACCCTGGAGCCAGAAAGAATCACGCAAGCCTTGTGACACTTTTGCTCCCGGGCGGTTGAAGCCGTAGAAGGGCATGCTCAGATCCTCGAAAAACTGCGCGCGGTCGGCATGAATGGCGGCGCGAATCTGGTCAAACGCTTCCATCGGCAAGCCGCCGGGATTCGCCGGCGTTTTGAGCATCAGAGGAGGCACGGCACTGATCAGCACGGCCTTCGAAACGCGCTTGCTGCCATGGCGGCCAATGTAGCGGGCCACTTCGCCGCCGCCGGTGGAGTGGCCGACGTGGATGGCGTCCCGGAGATCGAGCGCTTCGGTGAGCGCGGCGAGATCGTCCGCGTACGTGTTCATCTCGTTCCCTTCCCAGGGCTGGCTGGAGCGGCCGTGGCCGCGGCGGTCATGCGCAATGCAACGGTAACCACGCTCGCCAAGAAACATCATCTGATCTTCCCACGCGTCGGCGCTTAACGGCCAGCCGTGGCTAAATACGACGGGCTGTCCTTTACCCCAATCCTTGTAATAAATCTGCGTGCCGTCCTTGATCGTGATCGTTGCCATGGAAGATTCTCCTTTTCAGTCGAGTTGTTTAATGCAACAAGAAACGGGCCGACAAAAGTTCGCGCGCCTAAGCTTGGAATCCCCACGCGCGCTGAATGGGTCCGCGGCCGTGTCAAGCGCGTGGCCGCAGCCGAATCAGTCCCGCGCGAGAGCGGAATGCTCGGCGGAAAAACCGATGGTCAAACGATTTCCAACCGGCGTGGCCTGATATTCGAGCGCATCGGCGAAGCGCCGCAGCAGACGAATGCCCTGGCCCCCAATGGAATTTTCATCGAGCGAGTTCAACGCCGGCAATTCCGGAGAATCCACCGGATTGAAGTGCGGCGCCTCGTCTTCCACCACCAACACAAAGTATTTTTCCCGCGGACTGTTGAAGTGAATGCTGATGGGGTTTTCAGTTTTGCCGGAGTATCCGTACTGAATAATATTGGAGAGAACTTCTTCCAGGCAGAGATTCATCGCGTACAGCGTGCTATCAGGAATCGAGTAGCGCGAGGCAAGTCGCTCGATCCAGTGCGGAACCTGAGCCAGTTCAGAGATCCGGCTTCGGAGCTTCAGATGCTCAACCGTGGTGTGCTCGCCGTTCCCAGTCATATCGCGGGCTGGTCCTTCCGGCAGTCTGTGCGAGGATTATTGTAGCGCGGCGATGGCGGTTTGTAGCTCGTGATGAATGGGAATCAGGGTGTCGACCCCGCTGGTCTTCAAGACCTTCTCTACCAGCTCATTGGGACCGAAAATCACGATCTTTCCGCCACGGCCCTTGATGGCGCGCGCCGGGGCAACCAGCGCCCGCAGACCCATTGAGCCGAGAAAGGAAACTTTCTCCATGTCCACCAGGACGAATTTCTTGGTGCCGGCAATCACATTCATCGGCATGTCCACGACCGCGGCACCCTCGATATCGAGGCGTCCTTCCAGGATTACCCTGGTGATTCCGCCTTCCAGCTCTTGCGTGGAAATTGGCATTTCGTCAGACCCCTACCATCATCGTTCTGCCCACGATGGATTTCGCGGAATAGCTGTACGGGCAAGCCGGATCATACTCCACGAAATATTACAGGAGCATTACAACACAGCCATGGCTCGTGCAGGGTGGGGACGATCTGAATATCGTAAATCTTAAGCCCCCAATTCGGCGGTCTGGGGAGCGGCGCGGTAACGGATTAAGAGAAGAGTAATGTCATCAGCCTGGCTTGCGCCCCGGGCAAAATTATCCACCGATTCGACGACTCTCTTTTGCAGTTGGTCCAAAGGCGCATCATGCTGACCCGCAAGGACCTCGCTCAGACGTGGCACTCCATACATCTGCTCGGCAAGATCCGCAGCCTCGGTAACGCCGTCGCTGAACAGGACCAGAGTATCTCCAGGTTCGAGCATCACGCGCACGGCGGAGTAACTGGCTTCGGGAATCAAACCTACGGGGAACGAGCCTTCGGTAAAAATCTCCGTGACTTCGCCGCGCCGGAGAAGCAAGGGCGAGGGATGCCCGGCGTTGAGGTAGTCGAGATTGCCCTGGCGGTCGAGCATTCCGAAAAACATCGTCGCGTATCGACCAACATCGGAATGCTGGCACAGGAAATCGTTGATGTGATGGAAGACCCGCGCGGGATCGGCGCCCAGCGTCATGCCCGTTAGTGCGCCTTGCAGCATCGTCGTGAGCAACGCGGCGCCGATTCCCTTCCCGGCCACGTCGGCAATGACGAATGCGGTGCGGTCATCGCTCATCGGAAAGACGTCAAAGTAATCGCCGCCAACGGCATGGCACGGGGTATTGAAAGAGGAAATCGTGAGGTGCGGAAAATCGCGGAAGCTGCGCGGCAAGAGGGCCTGCTGAATTTCGCGGGCGATACTCAGCTCCTGCTCAAGGCGTTGCCGTTGACGCTCACGATCGACGAGGCGGGCGTTGTCCAGAATGCTGGCGGCTTCGACGGCAAGCGCGTCGAGAATCTGGCGGTCGAGTTTAGAGAACGCCGCGGCACGCCGCGAGTCCAGATACAAAATACCCAGAAAATGCCCGCGCTGAATATTGGAAACGGATTCAGCTGTGCTTGCGCGAGGCATCGCGTAAAGAGGAATCGCCACCACGGAACGGAGACGTTGCGCGATGATGCTCTGCGCACCCTGCAGCGCGAGATCGGCCTGCTGAAGATCTCCGGTGATCACACCTGCCTGACTGTCGATGGCCATACGCAGAGCGGTCTGCGTGGGAGCGAAGCCTTCCGTGGGCATGGTGACGCCGCCGGCGCGACGCGCCAGACGGTGGAGCAGCGAACCCTCCGGAGTGGCTTCGAGCAGCAAGCCGCGCTCGGCATTGGTGATGGTGATGGCGCGATCCAGCATGGCTTCGAGGACGGCGTCGAGGGGCAGCTGCGAGTGCAACAGCATGGTCGCTTCGAGCAGCAGATTCAGTTTGCCGAGGCCGATGGGCGAAGTTTCGCTGGTTGAAATGCGTCCCATGCGGGTGAGCAGATTCTCGATGGTGATTTCCGGCGCCGAGGGATGAAAAATGATCTGGTAGGAATTCTCCAGGCCGAACGTGACGACGTCATTTTCCTGCAGACTGCGTCTGCTGATTTTCTCGCCATTGACGTAGACACCGAGCTGATTCCCGCGATCCTCCAGAATGTATTGTTCGCCTTCGGAGAGAATTGCCGCGCAGTTGCGCGAGATGCGCCGGTCGGGAATGGCCAGCTGGTTTCCCACTTCGCCACGGCCAATGGCAAACGGCAGCTCGGTAATGGGGACGGAGCGTCGGGTGTTCTCCGGCGACACGACTTCCAGAACAGCGTGGTCAGCGGCTGGGGTGTCTGTCATGGGTAGCTCAAGATCGGGATTGTATCACCAACCCCATCAGGTAATGTCCCGATTGAAGATGACGCCAGGCACGCAATTCTTTGCAGCCAAGATCGCTTCGACAGGCGATAATAGGGGTGAGTACGATTCAGGCCGCCAGGCTATACCAGGGTAGAGGTGACAACATGAATGGGCCAAAATCGCTTCATAATCTGGGCCAGAGTCTCTGGCTCGACAATATTACGCGGGATATCCTCGATGACGGTACGCTCAAACGGTACATCGACGAATGGTCGATCACCGGGCTGACGTCGAATCCCACGATCTTCGACCAGGCGATCAAAAAGAGTGCGGTGTACGACGCTTCGATCGCCGAAAAGGTGAAGAGCGGGAAGTCCGGCGAGGATCTATTCTTCGGATTGGCAATCGAAGACCTGACGCGGGCTGCGGACCTGTTCCGTCCCATCCACGAAAAAACAAATGGTGTGGACGGATTCGTCTCGCTGGAAGTATCTCCACTTCTCGCATACGACACGACAGGGACGATCGCAGCGGCCAAAACTTTATTTGCGCGCGCCAGTCGCCCCAATCTGTTCATCAAGATTCCGGGCACGAAGGAAGGTCTTCCCGCGATTGAAGAGGCCATATTTTCGGGAGTGCCGATTAATGTCACCCTTCTATTTTCGCGCGAGCAGTACCTGGCTGCAGCCGATGCATTTTTGCGCGGCATCGAGCGGCGCATTGCCGCTGGACTCAATCCGAACGTGGCTTCGGTTGCGTCGCTATTCATCAGCCGTTGGGATGTAGCGGTCGCAGATAAAGTTCCCGAGAGTCTGCGCAACCGGTTGGGTATTGCCATCGCGAAACGCACATACAGGGCAGGAGTCGAGCTGTATGCATCCGAGCGGTGGCGGCGAATCTGCAATTTCGGCGCGCGGCCGCAGCGTCTGCTTTGGGCCAGCACGGGCACCAAGGATCCGAAGGCGGACCCGGTGCTTTACGTTGAAGCGCTGGCGTCACCCTATACCGTGGACACCATGCCGGACGGGACGCTGAAGGCCTTGGCTACTCATAGCGAATTGACGAAACTGATGCCGGCCGATGGCGGAGATTGCGAAGCTGTGCTCGCGGAATTTGCCAAAGCAGGCGTTGATGTCTCGGCGCTGGCGGCGAAGCTGCAGGACGAGGGCGCGAAGTCGTTCGTGGCGTCCTGGAAGGACTTGCTGGACGTGATCGTAACCAAGAGCGCTGCGATCGGCAAGAAGGTCGCCGTCTAACTTTGAAGCGCCGGCGTCCCGCCGGCGTTTTTTCCATTTCATTTTTCGCATGTGCCGCTAAACCCCCGGCGAGACGCCGGCGCCACGGAGACCCGCAGGACTGCACGGGGAGATCCAAGGAGATCGTTGATGAACAATTCGCATTCGGACGCACTGGTCTTCTTCGGCGCCACCGGCGACCTGGCCTACAAGAAAATTTTTCCCGCGCTGCAGGGCATGGTGAAGCACGGCACCCTCACTGTACCGGTCGTGGGCGTGGCCAAGGCCGGGTGGAATCTGGATAAGCTTCGCGCGCGCGCCAAGGACAGTCTGGAAAAACACGGAGGAGTCGATCCAGCGGCATTCGAAAAATTGAGCGGCTTGCTGCGGTATGTCGATGGCGACTATCGGGATCCGAAGACGTTCGAGGAATTGCGCGGCCAGCTGAAAGGCGCGCATTCCCCTGCGTATTATCTGGCGATTCCGCCGGTACTGTTTGAGACCGTGGTCGAAAATCTCGCTAAATCCAAGGAAACCGGCGATTCGCGGGTGATTATAGAGAAACCTTTCGGGCACGATCTATCTTCGGCGCTCGAGCTGAACAAGGTTTTGCTCTCCATCTTCGATGAAAATTGTATTTTTCGGATCGATCACTTTCTTGGCAAACGGCCCGTGGACAACATGCTGGTGTTTCGTTTCGCCAACGCATTCGCGGAATCCTTCTGGAATCGCCATTACATCGAGAGCGTGCAGATCACCATGGCCGAGGATTTCGATGTTCAAGGCCGCGGCGCGTTTTACGATGTGACCGGGACGGTTCGCGACGTTGTGCAGAACCATTTGTTTCAGGTGCTGTCCAACCTGGCCATGGAGCCTCCGGTCAGGGCCGACGCTGAATCCCTGCGCGATGAAAAAGTGAAAGTGTTGAAAGCGATTCCTCCGATTGAGGACAAAAATCTTATTCGCGGCCAGTTTCAGGGCTATCTCGATGAGCAGGGAGTGGCTAAAGATTCCAAAACCGAAACTTTCGCCGCCTTACATCTGGAAATTAATTCCTGGCGATGGAAGGGCGTTCCATTCTTCATCCGCGCCGGCAAATGCCTGCCGATGACCTGCACGGAAATACTTGCAAGGTTTCGTAAACCTCCCACTCTGATCCCCGACCGGATACTCGTTGAGAACCATCTTCGCTTGCGCATCAGCCCGGACGTGACG
The DNA here is from genome assembly GCA_963695945.1 of uncultured Acidobacteriota bacterium. Taxonomy (GTDB): domain Bacteria; phylum Acidobacteriota; class Terriglobia; order Acidiferrales; family UBA7541; genus Palsa-360. The sequence goes on from CAVOIX010000084.1 coordinate 20,062, forward strand.
ATCGCCATGGGATTGATGACGATGGCGGCCGGAGACTCGTTGAAGCTTCAGGCCGGAGAAATGGTGGCCAACACTCTGCCCGGCGGCGACATGGAGGCCTACGAACGGTTACTGACTGCGGCGATGGCCGGAGACAGCACGCTCTTTGCGCGGGAAGATTATGTGGAAGAGGCGTGGCGAATTGTCGATCCCGTGCTCAAGAAGGGCACGCCGATTTATCCCTACGCGAAAGGTACCTGGGGTCCCGCGGAAGTGGCGCAAGTAACGCCACCCGGCGGGTGGGAGGCTCCGACGCCTGCTCCGCCAAAAGATTCGTCCGGCGGATAGCCTGCCGCTCTGATGAACCTGCGCCCCCACGAACGCACATCTGGAATAGACCCCCAGAGCGCGAACCGCAGGCAGGCGCAGGCGTTCGCAAAGCTCCCGGATGAAACCTGTTCCACGACTCGTCGCGTCTCAGTAGTGCGGATCACAACAAATCGTTCTCCCCGCGAAGCGATGTAATAGAATGCGTGAAACGTCCCAACCAAGGAGGAAGCATGAATCGTTTGTTCAGGAACCTGCTCGCGACGGGAATGGCGTGCGCCGGACTGATGGCCACGTGGGCGAGCGTGCCCGCAGTGGCCGCCGATGATGCGGTGGTGACCGCGGACAAGGCCGTAGTCGCGGCGCTGGCGAAAGGCGATAAAGTTGCCGCCAACAAATGGCTCGACCCGGATTTCAGCTGGATCGATTCCGAAGGAATTATGTGGGCCAAGGAAGATGCATTTCGCGGAGGCTTGAAGCCTTTGGTCGTGGCGGGCGATGACGTGAAGGTCATTGAACACAAGTACGGAAAGAGCGTCGTATGGATTCAATGGAATCAAGGAAATAAATATTCGGCGAGATTCTGGGTGAAGCGCCCAGCTGGTTGGAAGCTTTTGCATACAACCGAAATTGCCGCGATGCCCAAGCGCGATTTTCAAACCGTTGAGCCGACGTACGACATCCCCTGCAATAATCCCTGCAAGGCGGTTCCCTACAAACCGTTGACCGCGGGCGAAAAGGCGTCCCTCGACGAATGGCAAACGCAGGAATCCAGCCAGGCCAATTGGGAAATTCATGTCGCCGATAATATGGACCAGCGCGTCGTCAGCACCTACGGTGGGGCTTCGCCATCAAAGGCGGACCGCATCATCGGAATGAACAAACGCAAAGAGGCCAATCCAAACGCTTTTAAGGTTGGGGCGGCACCGGCGCTATGGATTCGCACGTGGGATTTCGGAGACGCCGTCGTGATGGTATCCGTTCAGCCGACCTACGGCGATAAGGCCTACTGGTCCAGCCGCGTTCTCGCGCCGAACGCTTCCGGCCTGTGGCAGATGATGGAGAGCTATCACAATTATATTCTGGCTTCTCCGGTCATGACGGCCACGCCGAATCAGCCGGATCTGAAATAGCGGCCCATACGAATCAAACCCGGAAGTAAAAATGGCTCAGGGAGACTAGACTCCCCCGAGCCATTTTTGTTGCGATACCGCGAATCTTCCTCGATGGAATGAAAAGCTATTTGTGAAAGCGGCCGACCAGCACACCCTTGCCCAAAATATGGCCGTCCATCGCCATCAGCACGTCTGCACGAGTGGCGTCCGGGCCGAGGCTGAGTTTGGTGTCCAGGGCGAACAGCTCAAACGTGTAGTGGTGATAAGGGCCGACCGCCGGCGCGCCCGGTCCAAGAAAGCCGATGGCGCCGCGGCGATTCTTGGCCTGTATGGTTCCGTCAGGCAACGTTGCTGTCGCGGGCACGGCTTCAGGAAGACCGGTCGCTGTTCCCGGAATGTTGAACGCCATCCAGTGAAGGACGTCGCCGATTTTTTTGTCCAACGCGACATCCGGATCATGGGCGATCAAAACAAAGCTGACCGTATTGGGCGGAACGTTGGTCCACTTCAATTGGGGCGAGACAAAATCGCTTACGGATTGGGTAAACTTGGCCGGAATGACGGATCCGTCCTCAAATGCAGGCGAGCTTAGCGCCAGGCCCGGAACCGCTGGAGCGGCCGCCGGCGCCTGCGCTTTTGCGGGCGCAGCCAAGGCGATGGAACTTGCCAGAATCGCGCAGGTTGTGAGTGCTTGCTTCAGTCTCATTTTGCTTTTTCTCTCCTTTTAGATTCGCAACGAATTAAACTTCTGTCTCGGGCAGCCGATACTGTATGCCGGGCAACCGAACCACGCAACGATGACGTGCTCCTGAACACTCACCGTGCGGGAAGCGGCGCGAGCGGCGGCGTTTTTCCTCCGGGAGTCTGGTCTTCCGCCGTGTTGCTTAACATCGCCAGCGTGATGTACACCCCGCTGACTGTAATCAGATCGACGATTTGCTGATCGCTAAAAAGTTCGCGCGCCTTCTTGAACGTGGCATCGCTCACTACATGGGCATTCGCGAGATCCATGCAAATGTCGTAGACCGCCGCTTCATCGGGTTGCATCGAGGCCGGGCGCTTGCCCACCTTCAGGTCATCGGCGACCGCCTGCGGCAGTCCCGCCTTCAGCGCCAGCGGATAGTGTGCGGTCCACTCCACTTGCGAAGTCCACAAGCGCGCCTGGATGAGGATTGCAAATTCGTTGAGCTTGCGCGGAACGGAAGTGTTGAAGCGCAGGTAATCAAGCATCGCAAACATGCGCTCGCCCATCACCGGGCTGCGCAACATCATATTGTACGGACCGGAAATTCCAATGCTCGAGACCTTCATTATTTCATCGGCAAATGGGCGTTGCTGTTCGTTCAGCTGATCCATTTTCAGCAGAGGAAACCGCTGTTCTTTGTCCGCGGAATGCACCTTCACCTCCGGAATGATGAGCGCCAAAGATACTGCGACCGTTACGCACAACGCTAACACGATCCGCCGTTTCATGTCCTCTCCCTCCCCGACCGGATAGAGGCCAGGTTTGCCTAGTCGAACGAAAACATATAACCGGCTGGAGCGGAAAGCAACACGCCTGAACAAATGAAATTCGGCTTGTGTCGCGTCCCCCTTTTAGGCTGGCGTCCGCGATTTCGCGCCGCTCGCAGATCTCAGGAGGTTGACTTTAACGAGGAATCCAAACGGGGTTGGCGGTGAAGAGCCCGTGCACAAAACCCATTTGATAAACGATAAAAAATCCGAAGGCCATGCTGATCAGGCCCGAGGCCAGTCCCAGGTGTTTATTTATGCGGGCGAAACGGGATTCTGAGTACGTGAGTGGAACAGCGATCGCGGTCGTAATCAACATCATTCCGGCTACGGTGCCGATTCCGAAGACCAGCAGATAAAAGACGGCCCACGAGGGAACTCTGATCGTTGTGAGTATGAGCAGCGCGACGGCTGCCGATCCGGCCAGACCGTGAATCAGGCCGACGATTACAGGCCGCGCGACTTGGTAGATTCCCAACCGCCCGAATGTGCAATCCATCCAGCCTGCCGGCCCGGAATTCCTGGAATGCATATGTTGTGCCGTCCGCGTATTCTGTAAATCGGCGCGGCTCTGGCCGAGAAGAGCGTCTGGATGTGAATGGGCGGGCATAAGAGTCTCGCTGATCCAGCGCATCATTCCGGAAAGATTTAGAACTCCCAGAAGAATCAGCATCAAGCCCACCGAGAATTCCATCGACAGGCCCACTCGCGGAGGAATCACCAGACCGAAAAAAATGATCGCCGAACCGACGAACAGGATGGTAATGGTGTGGCCCAGACCCCAGAGAATGCCGATCACGGCGGCGTGGCGGATGCTTCGCTGGCGGCTGACGATCGTCGTCACGGCGATCACGTGGTCGGGATCGGTGGCGTGGCGCATCCCGAGAAAAAAGCCGAGAGCGACAATGGAGAGCAGAGTGATCATCTTATTTTGCCGTTGCGGTGACGGCGGCGCGAGAACGTTGCGCGGCGATGTTCGAGATATTCCAGGATTCCGGCATGCCTTCGCCGGACTTCGCGGATACCCTGAAGACTTCCATGCCTGGACTTACGGCCTGAATATTGCGCATCGCAACTGCTTCGTCGAATTCCACGGCGCGCAGCGAGATCGTATTTGGTGATCACGGCCACATCAGCGCTGTTGAAAATCGTCGGGTACTTCAGCGGCTTGTCTTCGCCTTCGGTCACCGAGAGCAGCACAAATCGTAGATCTTCGCCGAGATCGTACGAGGAAGGGCACACCAGGTTCCCCACGTTCTCGATGAAAAGAAAATCCAGATCATTCAGATTCCAGCCGTCGAGGGCATTTTGGACCATGGCCGCTTCGAGGTGGCAGACTGTGCCGGTGAGAATTTGTTTTACTGGCGCCTGGCTGCGAGCCAGTCGCGCGGCGTCGTTTTCCGTGGCCAAGTCCCCTACGAGCGCCGCAACGCGGTAGCTGGGACGCAGAAGAGTCAGCGTCTTTTCCAGAAAAGCGGTTTTGCCCGAGCCTGGGCTGGAGACGAGGCTCACCGTCAGCACCCCCGCCTCGCGGAAGCGCTCCCGCAGGGCGCGAGCGATCACGTCATTTTGTTTGAGGACATTTTTTCGGACTTCTACCAGCCGTGGTTCGGTGATCATTCTTGGATCTCCAGCGCTACGACTTCCAATTCTTTGCCGCGCAGAACTGTGGGCGTGGGCGTGCCGCATTCCGGACAGCAGAACCATTGAATTGAGGCTACCGCGCGCGGGCCGTCACACGTCGGACAAAACACTTCGACCGGAATTTCTTCAATCAAAAGCTGTGAACCTTCGAGAGCCGTTGACTCACAGGCCATTTGGTAGGAAGACAGCAGCGCTTCCTTCACCACGCCGGACAATCGCCCAAGCCGCAGGTGCACGGCAAGCACTTGCGCTTGCCCCCGGCGATCCGATTCTTCCTGCGCCATTTCCACAATGCTCATGGCGATCGAGAGTTCATGCATCCGACGGCCTCACTGACCTTCGACACTGCCAAAGAATCATGCTCTTACGTTGCGTGCGTCATTCTTAAATCGGCTTCCGAGCGCGACTCGCTCGATTTGCGTTTCGCCAGTGCGGCGACCGCTGCTTGCCCGAGGCTGATTCCTCCATCGCCCGGCGGAACAACGTGATTCGTCCAGATTCGCAGTTGCTCCGCTTCCAATCGGAGTTTGAGATCGCTTAAAAGGAGTTCGTTCTGGAAAACGCCGCCGGAAAGAACCACGGTTCCGATTCCGGCCGCGCGAGACAGAGTAGGAACCGCTTCGCTAACACCGTCGGCAATTCCGCGCTGAAACGCTCGGGCAATTTCGCTGCGATCTCTTCCACGGAGCCTGTCGTGAATAATCCCCGCGAGCAGTGGGCGGAAATCCAGTTCATCGCCGGCGATGGGGAATGGATACCCGTCCGTCGCGAACGAATGGCTGGCGAGGCGCTCCAACCAGATTGCCGCTTGCCCCTCGAATGTCACTTCTCGCGCAAAACCGAGAAGCGCGGCGGCTGTGTCGAAAAGCCTTCCCATGGAAGTCGTGCTAAAACAGCGAACATTCGCACGCAGAAGTTGTAAAGCATCGCGAAAGCGCGACGGAAATGAGAACGGCGGGGCGGTGAAGTCCGGCGCGTCGTTCAATTGCGCGAGAAAGCCCACGGCGGCCTGGATTGGAAAAGATGCTGCGGCATCGCCACCCGGCAATGCGGCGGAGCGTAGATGCATGACGCGCTGAAAGCCCTCGCGCACACAGCCGGTGAAGAACTCACCGCCCCAGATCGTTCCGTCATCTCCGTAACCGGTGCCATCGAAACTCACGCCGACGACGCGTTCGTCCCACGCGCCGCGCTCCGCGAGAACAGATGCGATGTGCGCGCGATGATGTTGCACGGCGCAGCGTTTCCGCGCGCGAGAAGTTCCAAAGCATGACGGTTGAAACATATTGAGGATGCGAATCGTGAACGACCAGCAACTGATCCGTATCGATTTCGTACATCGAGAGCAAGTCCTGACGATCGTTTCCGGAATGCGCAAAACGATTCGTAGTGATCCAGGTCTCCAATGTGTTGGCTGACGAAAGCTTGACCGTCCACGACGAGCGTGATGGTATTCTTCAGATCCGCGCCGAGTGCGAGGATCGGGCGATCGCTTGGAAGCGTGGCCGCGGCGCCAGGAGCATATCCGCGCGCGCGACGAAGAATCGTGGCCCCAAAACGCCCGACGCGAGCAACGGAATCGTCCACGCGGCGGGCAATGGGCCGTTCGCCGATCAGGAAACCATCCGCGATGGCGGAGAGATGGCGTATCGCGTCGTCGTCCTGATAGGCGATCGGCTCGCTCGAACGATTCGCGCTGGTCATCACCAGAATTTCGGGCGCGCCCGCGGCGAACAACAGATGGTGCAGCGGCGTGTAAGGCAGCATCACGCCCAGATCGTCATTTTCCGGGGCGACGCCGGGCAAAACCACTTCGCCGGCGCGAGCACGATCGGCCGCGCGACGGATGTCATCAAAGCTTCCGCTTCCGGAAGACAGTTCGACCAGTTTGCGCGCCGACTTCGAGTGTCTTCACCATCAAGGCGAATGGCTTTTCTTTCCGAAATTTTCTCGCGCGCATGGCGCGACCGCTTCCGGATTTTTCGCGTCGCAAGCCAGGTGGTAGCCGCCAGACCTTTCACGGCGAGAATCTTGCCCGCGCGAAGCAATGCGCGGCCTTTTGAATTGCTTCTTCGTCGCCGGCACGACCTCATTCGCCGGCTGCGAAAATAATAGTGGGGCCCGCAGCTCGGCGCAAGCGACAGGTTGCGCATGGAAGCGCCGGTTCGCGGGATCGCGATATTCCCCGGCGCAGAAAGCATCCAGCGGCCAATCCGCCATCGTGGTATTGGGGCGATCGTACGGCAAGCTTCGAATCACGCTGTAGCGCGGGCCACAATTCGTGCAATTGATGTAGGGATAGTGATAGCGGCGATCTTCGGGTCGAAAAGTTCCCGCAGGCAATCTTCGCAGACCGGCAAATCAGGAGAGATTCGAGCAGTGGGCTGTCCGCTCGCGCGCACTTTCCCGAATTGCGAAATCTGTGAAGCCAACCGTTCGGCGGGCTGCGATCACGATTTCCGCGATCCCGCGGCCTGCGGCGGCTTCGCTTTCATCTCTTCGATAAAGGATTGAACGAGGTCCCTTCTCACCTTCGAGATGAATTTCCACCCTTCTTGCGCCATTCAAGACCCAGCCCTTAAATCATTCGCGCGCGCCAGCCGGTAAACAAAGGGCGAAATCCGACGCCCTGCACCACGCCGCGCACCTTGATGGAATAGGCGTTTGGCATTTCGTCTATTCTCCGCTACGACACAACCGCGGCCCTGCCATCCCACTTGAATCACTTTGCCGTCCTCCACCAGCAGGGGCACCGGTACGGTGGCCTCCGGCCAGCGCGCGCATTCGCGTCGCACGGCTTCCGCATCCGCCTCCACGTCATACTCGTCGAACTCGTTGCCCTTCCATTCGAGCCACTCGCGCATTTCCCGCGTGTAGGGACAACTCGCCGTGCCATAAAGTTCCAGCTTAGCCATGGCGCAGACCTCCAGGGTTTCGCGGATCATGTGATAGATCGACGCCTGCACTTCCTGAATGCGCGGAATGTAATCGGAACGCACGATCAGCGGAAAATCCGCCAGGCCGCGCCGCAGCGACTTCGCCGCCGTCGTAGCCCAGCAGCGCCACGGTCAGCATGTCTGCGCTTGCGCGCCTCTTCCAGCGCCATCACGATATTGTTCGAGCCGCCGCTGGTGGAAATCGCGATCGGCAACGTCGTTCGGGCTGCGCCTGCGCGATCAGTTGCCGCAGGAAAATCAATTCGGTTCCAACGTCGTTCGCGATCGCCGAAATATTCGCCGGCTCCATGGAGAGCGAAACCGCGGGAACCGGCTGGTAGCCGGCGGGAGGGCAGACGCAATCGATGGCCCAGTCATTCGCGTCCGTGGCCGAACCGCCATTGCCAAACATAATCAGCTTGCCGCCGCGCGCGATGCGCTCGCGAATCGCCACCGCGGCATTGCCGATTTTCTCGGCTTCTTCCTTCGCGACTTGCTGCGCGCAGCATCGCGTCGTCGCCGACTTTCATCTGAATGGAGGCAGCGACTTCCGCAGACACATCGAAGGTTTCCTGCTTTCTTTGCCCAGAAACGGATACAGAAAGCCCGCTTCGCCCACGTCGTGGCCCAGTTCGCGGTGTTCGAAGAAAACATGCACGGTCTCCCACAGCGTGTGATAGAGGATTTCGATCAGTTCCTGATGCATGAACGGATCTGCGTGGCGGCGCTGCGAAGTAGGAACCTCGCGTGCCAGGCAGCGCGAATGTCATCGCGCCGCGCCGCGCGCGCTGCATCCAAGCGCCGCCACACTTCGGATCGCCTTCGGGCGGCCCGAATCCCATGACGATGTCGTCCGGCCGGCAGAGCGCTTCGCAGCCACGGACTAAAGGCGAGCGAAAGATCCAGCGCCGGCAGCGCGCGTTTGCCGACGATCACCGGATGCACGAATTCGACGGACACGTGCTGCGCATCGGTGGCGTACGGACCGCGTCCGAACGCCAGCAGCCGGCCGCCGCGCAGAAATCGCTCCGACATTTCGCGGCAAGCTTCCGCCAGCCGGCGCGCCTCGCGCGCAAAAAACTATTCGAGCACTTGGTTGCGCGCCAGCAGCCGCTGTTCGATGTGCGCCGTGAGTTCGCAGAGTGGTAGCCATGCTGCCATCCTAGCAAATCCTGGGCAGAGGGTCGCCCACCAGCATGTCCACCATGCGGCTGCCGCCGTACAGCGTCGTCACCAGAACAGCGCTGGCCGGCTGTTCGCGAACTTCGCCGATGATCCCGCGCTCCTTCGCCGCCGGGCGTTGCGCGAAGCGCCTGCAAGCGCGGCGTCCGCATATTCGGCGAGAAACGACGGCCAGGAATTGTCCTTCGTTGGCGATGTGCAGCGGATCGAGGCCCAGCAGTTCGCAGGCGCCGCGCACCGAGTCGCGGACGGGAAGCTGTTCTTCGAACAGAACGATTCCCAGTCCGCAGTCTCGCGCCAGTTCATTCAAGCGAAGTGGCGACGCCGCCGCGCGTCGGATCGCGCATCCAGCGAATGCCCGGCGCCCGCGGCGCTCACTAGCGCCTCCACCAGCGGAAAAACGGATCGCGTATCGGAACGCAGCTCGGCTTCCAGATCCAGTTCGCCCCGCGCCAGCAGAATCGTGATGCCGTGATCGCCGATCGGGCCGGAGAGCAGAACTTTGTCGCCCGGCCGCACGGACTGCGGCGAAATTTCACGCCCGGAAGCGGCGCGCCCGATTCCGGTGGTCGAGATGTACATGCGGTCGGCCTTGCCGTGCTCCACGACTTTGGTGTCGCCGCCGGCAATTCTCACGCCCGCCTTTTCGGCGGCTCGCCCATGGCGCGAACTTCCGCTTCCAGAATTTCCGTCGGCAGGCCAGCTTCCAGAACAAACGTGACGACGATCGCTTCCGCTCTCGCGCCGGAAACGGCTAGATCATTCACCGTGCCATTGATGGCCAGTTCGCCGATCGAGCCGCCTGGAAATCGCAGCGGCTTGACCACAAAACTGTCCGTGGTCATCGCGATTCGCGTTCCGTTGATCTGGATGTGTGCGGCGTCGCCCAGCGGTCCCTGGCGACGATCCAAAAAGCAGCGGAGCGAACAAACCTTCGACCAATCTGCGGCTGGCTTTGCCGCCGGCGCCGTGCGCCATTTCGATCTGCGTTTCGCGGAAGCTGATTTTGCGTGCGGAGTGGCCGTGGGCATTTCAGTCCGCTCAATTCGTCGCGGCGTTCGCGATCGTCAAGGTTTGCGATGTTCGTAGTTGTAGTAGGCCGCGCAAGATCCTTCCGAGGAAACCATCAGCGCGCCTACCGGCTGTTCGGGCGTGCACTCGCTTCCGAACAGCTTGCATTGCGCCGGCTTCAGAACGCCCTTCAGCACTTCGCCGCATTGCGCCGCTTTCGGATCGGTCACGCGCACGCCCGGAACCGTGAAGCGCTGCTCGGAATCCCACTCCGCGTAGCTCGCTCGAATCTTCAGGGCCGATTGCGAAATGAAGCCCAGCCCGCGCCATTCAAAATACGGGCGAAGTTCGAAAACCTCAGCCATGGCCCGCAGCGCGGCGCGGTTGCCTTCCCACGGAACCACGCGCTTGTACTGATTCTCGACTTTGGCCTCGCCCTTCCGCAGCTGCCGCAGCAGCATGACAATGGACTGCAGAATATCCAGCGGCTCGAAACCCGACACCACGACCGGTTTGCCTTCATCCTTGGCAATCCAATCATAAGGACGGCAGCCGATGACCGTGGAAACGTGTCCCGGGCCGACGAAGCCGTCAATGCGCATATCCGGCGAATCCAGAATCGCGCGAATGGCCGGAATGATCGTGACGTGATTGCAAAAAACTGAAAAATTGTGCAGGCCCTCGGCTTTCGCGCGCACCAGCGTCAACGCCGTGGACGGAGCGGTGGTTTCAAATCCGATGGCGAAAAACATGACGTGCTTTTCGGGATTGCTGCGCGCCAGCTTCAGTGCATCCGCGGGCGAGTAAACAATCCGCACATCCATGCCGCGCGCCTTGTACTCCAGCGGGCTTCCGTGCGTCCCGGGAACGCGCATCATGTCGCCAAACGCCGCAAAGATAAAGTCCGGGCTGCGCGGCGAGCGATAGGCCATCGTCAATTCTGCCCATCGGCAGCACGCAGACCGGGCAGCCCGGCCCGTGGATCAGTTCGACGTTTTCGCGGAAGCAGATCTTTCAAGCCAAAACGGTAAATGGCATGCGTATGCCCGCCGCACACTTCCATGATTCGGTAGTGGCGCGCGGGATCGGCAAGCTTGCGGATTTCTTCGCCCGCTTTGGAGATCAGCTCCGGCGCGCGGAATTCATCCACATATTTCATGGCATCCGCCTTTGGCCCGGCTGGCTCCTGCGCCTCATTCTCCAAACCGTAGCCGCGCACTTCCTGCATGCGCGGCTTCAGCCTCGCCAAGCATCGTGAGGATCCGCATCTGGTCGGCGGCGTCGGCTTCGCTGATCTTGCTCATGGCGAAGCCCACGTGGATCAGCACCCAGTCGCCGGGAACCGGGGGATCGTCTTGCAACAGGCCCAAATCCACTTTGCGCCGCACGCCGACAACGTCAACCACCGCTGGTTGCGGATTCAGCGAATCGATCTCGATGATTTTTCCGGGAATCGCTAGGCACACGATGCAACTCCCTTGCCGGTTTGCATTCCTGTGGCGTGACGTCGTCCTTCTGTCATTCCTGCTTTCGGGCCACCAGTTCGAAACCGAATTTCAGCTCATCTTTCAATTTCAACGCTCCGCCAGCAAACGAAAATGGCTTGATGCGCGTAATCCGATTGCCGCAGCGGAAAATCACCGGAGATTCGCAACATGGTTCCCAGAGTGGTGACTCGGGCATCGAAGGATAGAGAACTGCGTAACGCCGTGAAACGTCAGATCGCCCTTCACGTCGGGCGACTCAGCAAATCGGCGCCCAGCTTCTGGATCGCTATTTGCTTGCTCTCGAAAACCGCCGTCGGGAAAACGGCTGACTTCCAGAACCGTGCCGATACATTTCCTGTTCGAGCTTCTTGCGGTCGTCGCTTTTCATTTCGTCCAGAACTTCCATCGCTCTTCATCCGGACGGACACACGAACGTTGCCTTGTCATACGTTTCAGGCTCGTACTCGATCGCACCGTCAAAGTCGCGAATTCCGATGGTCGGGTTGTGGCCAAACGAGGAAAGCAGTCCTGTGGCAAAGGCTTGAACCGTGAAGCGACTTGCAGTTGCATCAATGGCAAATTTCACTGGCGCAAGTCCTCTCTGTGTTCCCGCATTCATGGCTCAATTCCCCGCGCTCCAATTTGCCCGTCGCGCCCACGCGTCGAGGAACCCTACATGGAGCGCAGGCGAAAATATTTCTCCATATCCGGCAGGGCCGCGGAGGCCAAGTTGCCGATTCCCATTTGCCCGAGGTAGCGGCGCACGGTCGGATTAGAAAGCACCAGTCCCGCGCCGAATATCACCATCGCCACGCCGCCGAGCATATAAAGGGTTTCCTTGTCGGACTTGTTGCCATTCTCCATCTGGGTGATGATTTCTGTCGCCATCGGCAGTCTCCTTTAAGCAACGAGAATCGCAGTTCATTTCTGTGCAGGCCATTCTCCGGAAAGAATTCGCGTCACAAGAGAATCGATCAGCTTTACGGCATCGTCCACAGCCGCTGCCACCGGTTCGCTTAGCCCCATTTGTCCTTCTTCGGGACCGAGCGTTGCGGGCACGCAGCCGACCACCAGCACACGCTTCAGTTCGCCTCCCATGTTCCTGGCCATGCGCAATCACACTGACCGGATTCATGGCGTGGGGTTCAACAAACGCCTTGCTGCGCGTCGGTGAAATTCAAATCGTTCAGGTCCGGCTCGATCACAAAGAGCGTGCCCGGGCTGTCCTTCGCCCGGGACAGGCATCCACGAGAAGCGTGGTCTCGTAGCCCTCCATCAACGCGTAGGCCAGGTCGAAACCTCGAATTCCGAAATCAGCTACGCGAACGCCGGGCGGAAACGCTTGATTCGCGAGGCGCTCGGCGACTTCCACTCCGAAACCGTCATCCCCCAGGAAAATATTGCCGATTCCCGCGATGAGAATTTTTTTCGTTTCCGCACTTTGCGCCGGTTCTTCCTCGCCGGAACAGGTTCGAGTCTCTTCAGGAGCGAAGAAAAAACGGTGTCCCGGTTGACGCATGAGGCCGATGTCCCTGCCGGGATCGTCGTCAACAACGACGCACACGTGCAGCGTTGCCTTCATAATCCTGCTCGATGGATTCGATGGCCGCGATTTTTCCCTTGAGCGCGAGATCGAAAATATCGCCGCCGGCGTTCGGGATTAAGCCGCACGCGATCGCCGCGTTGGACCTGCGACTCCCAGAATTTCAACCGACTTCGACGGGATTTTTATCTTCCAGGAGCTGCCATTCCCATTCGTTCATGGCATCTCCTCGCTGAGGTGCGCAGTCCGCGCAGCACGCCATGCAGTTTCATGAATTGTTCGTCCGGCAGGGACTCGGTGCGCTCCAGGATCTGGCGAGCGCGGTCGTCGGATTGCCGCATTTCGCGCTTCTCGTCATCCGTGAGGGTCATGATGCGCAGCATCAGAATCTCGTCGATTTCCGCGCCGTCAAACAAGTCGCCGGGGCTTTCGGGCGCGATCTGCGGATAGTCGTACAGGATGATCGGTGAAGAAAGCATCGTGTCTCGCTGGCCTTCTTCTCCGACAAGGACGGGCCACGTTCCAACGTTCTGGCAGTGCGCGGCAAATCCCGAAATTCGTCCGGAGGATCGACGAGCGAAACGAACTCGCCGTCACGCACTTCCAGAATCGTATGCGCTGAAACCAGCGCCTGAGCCAGAGGCGTCATCGCGGCAATCAGCGGCACGGCACCATCGATCGGCGAATGATTCGCGATGCGCGCGGTAAGTTTGAAAACGCCTTTTTCCAGAAGCTCTGGCCGCAAACTCGATCGTTCCGGCAATGCTCTGTCCTGTGGCATCGAATGACGCCGGCGATCAAACCGCTCTCGTCACGGATCGGTTCGCTTTCCTGCTTGGGCGACAATCGGAAGGGCCATTGCATCGGCTGCGTGGCAAGCGCGGAAAGATTGAACTCGGTCACCTCGATCGCTTCTTCCACAGCTTCTTGCCACGGTTGATAAACATTGCCGTAAACTTCCAGACGATCGACGCTTTGTTTCGGGTTTTCAACGGCAGCGGATGAATTCGGCGGACCGGCGAAAGAACCTTCGCGATCGAGCGCTCCACCATGCGCAAGAATCGCACACGGATCAGGCACTGGGTATTTTCATTTCCCTGCACCAGGCATTGCGTTTGCATGGTCCAGGCATCCGTGCCGCCTTGCGCTTCACTGTACACTCGCGGATAGACCACGCCGAAATTAAATCTCTGCCGATTTTTTACAGCGGAGGGGCGGTACGGGATACAGCATGTATCCTTCGTAAAGAACGGCCTTCACGATTCCGTCCACCAGCGCGGCGTTCATGAGCGCACCGTTTCCGGAAGCGCGTTCAATGCCGCTCTCGATCGCTTCTTCCCAGGTCGGAATTCCTTCGCGCACCTTGAATTGATAAAGTTTTTCAAACGTGTCGCTATGCAAAGCGAGCCAGGCCGAATTCGGGTAATGCAAATCCATCAAGCTCTTTCCAGGCTTTGACCGGAAGGCGGAACTTCGCTTCTTTGTCCCAGGAAATTGGCGCAACCTGAAGCGTGTCTTTCCTGCCCCACGATAGAAAACGTTTCCGCTGAATTGAAAGCAGAGCGGCAAATCGCCGCCGGTCACGCCATGAAAATATTTTGTAGCCGCCACATTGAAATCGAACGTGCACGGCACCGGGAATCTCCGCCAGCACGCTGCCCTGGAAACCCGGCACGATCGACGCTCGCGTGGGTCCACGGCAGGTTTCGCAATGTCTGGCCCCAGACGGTCGGGCTCGCCAAACAGGTCCTCGAGGCGCTCTTGCTCCGTGGAATCATATTTCCGCCGCGTTACTTCGAGCTGGATTTGCGCACGCATCGCGACAGTGTGAATCGTCTCTTCACTCGGCGCGATTGACGATGCGGACCTTGAACGCGATCGGCGGCACAGCGGAATACGGGACCGCGCCGGCGCTTTCTATCGTGAATTCCAAATCAGGCACGGGAGTCCTCGTGATGGATGCGCGCCTTTTTCTTCAAGTCCGGCATAAAACGCGCCAATTTCGCGCCAGACTTCCGTGCCGCCGGAGAGTCCGCGCCAGTGGGTGCGTATCAGGCCAACCAGCTTGTAGCATTCATCGATGGGAACCAGGTAATACTCCACCAGCACG
>CAVOIX010000085.1:0-3521 GCA_963695945.1 uncultured Acidobacteriota bacterium
GCGCAACAGCAGGCCGACGTTGTCTCCCGCCATGCCCTCATCCAGCAGCTTGCGGAACATTTCGATGCCGGTCACCACCCGCTTCATCGTCGGTCGGAATCCCACGATTTCCACTTCCTCGCCGACCTTTACTTTGCCGCGCTCCACGCGTCCCGTCACCACCGTGCCGCGTCCCGAAATCGAGAAAATATCCTCGATCGGCATCGCAAACGGCTTGTCCACATCGCGCACCGGCTGCGGAATGTACTCGTCCACCGCCTCCATCAACGCATCAATCTGCTTTTCCCACTTCTCTTCCCCGTTCAGCGCGCCCAGCGCCGATCCCCGCACCACCGGAATGTCGTCTCCCGGAAACTGATACAGCTTCAGCAGTTCGCGTACTTCCAGCTCCACCAGTTCCAGCAGTTCCGGATCTTCCACCGCGTCGCACTTGTTCATGAACACCACGATCGACGGCACGCCCACCTGCCGCGCCAACAGAATGTGCTCGCGCGTCTGCGGCATCGGTCCATCCGTCGCCGCCACCACCAGAATCGCTCCGTCCATCTGCGCCGCGCCCGTGATCATGTTCTTCACGTAGTCCGCGTGCCCCGGGCAATCGATGTGCGCGTAGTGCCGGTTGGCCGTCTCGTACTCCACATGCGACACCGCAATGGTGATGCCGCGCTCGCGCTCTTCCGGCGCGTTGTCAATCGAATCAAACGCGCGAAACGCCACCTTGGGGTTGTGCTTGCACAGCACCTTGGTGATCGCCGCCGTCAGCGTCGTTTTGCCGTGATCGATGTGTCCGATCGTTCCGATATTCAGGTGCGGCTTGTTGCGCTCGAATTTTTCCTTCGCCATTGCTCTGTCTGCTCCTCAGCTGGTGCGTTCGCTTAAATCCAGTACGAGTTTTCCCCGGCTCGCCGAACAGCCTAACTTCGCCCTAACTTCGTGTCGACCGTCCGGTTGATTTCGCGATCACTTCCTCGGAAACCGATGACGGCGCTTCCGCGTAGTGCGAGAAATGCATGCTGAAGCTGGCGCGGCCCTGGGTGCGGCTGCGCACGTCGGTGGCGTACCCGAACATTTCCGCCAGCGGAACTTCCACCCGAATCACGTTGGCTCCGCCGCGGCTTTCGGTGCCCTGAATCTGGCAGCGGCGTGAATTCAGGTCGCCAAACACCTGCGGCATGTATTCCTCGGGCGTCACCACTTCCACTTTCATGATGGGTTCGAGCAGCACCGGACTGGCCTTGGCGCAGGCAGCCTTAAACGCCATCGAACCCGCAATTTTGAAGGCCATTTCCGAGCTGTCTACATCATGGTAGCTGCCATCGAGCAAGAGGACCGCAATGTCCACCATTTCGTAACCGGCCAGGATGCCGTTTTCCATGGCTTCGCGAATGCCGGCGTCGATCGGAGCGATAAACTCCTTGGGAATCGAGCCGCCCACGGTCTTGTCAATGAAAAGCATACGGTGCTCTTTGTCAAAGCGCCATTTGCCGCCCGAACCGCCCACTTCCTTGGCCACTACGTCCAGTTCGTCGGTGGACATGTCATGCATGTTTTCGTGCGCGGAGGAGGGCATCGGGAGAACGTCAATTTCGCAGTGGCCGTATTGGCCGCGGCCGCCGGTCTGGCGAATGTATTTGCCTTCGGCTTCAGCCCGCCTGCGAATCGTCTCGCGATAGGCGACCTGCGGACGACCCACGGTGGCCTGCACGCCGAATTCGCGCATCATGCGGTCCACGATAATTTCCAAATGCAATTCGCCCATGCCGGAAATAATGGTCTGGCCCGTGTCCGTATCGCTGTGCACACGGAACGTCGGATCTTCCTGCGCCAGGCGCTGCATGGCGTTGCCCAACTTGTCCTGGTCGGCCTTGGTTTTCGGCTCGATGGCCACCGAAATGACAGGCGCGGGAAACACGATGTTTTCAAGAACCACGGCCTTGTCTTCATCGCACAGCGTGTCGCCGGTGGTTACGCTCTTCAGGCCGACGCACGCAGCGATGTCGCCCGCATAGATGGCGTCGATTTCCTCGCGCTTGTTCGCGTGCATGCGCACCAGACGGCTGATCCGCTCGCGCGTTTCCTTAGTCGAGTTATAAACGTAGCTTCCGGTCTTCAAAACGCCGGAGTAGACCCGGATGAAGGTAACGTGCCCGACGAACGGGTCAGACATAATTTTAAAAGCCAGGGCCGAAAACGGCTCGTCATCGCTCGCGCGACGCAAAACCACTTCGTCGTCGACGGTAGTGCCCTCGACGGGCGGAACATCGAGCGGCGACGGAAGGTAATCCACCACCGCGTCGAGCAGGGGTTGAATTCCCTTGTTCTTAAAGGCCGAACCGGCCAGAACGGGAACCAGCTTCAAGGCAATCGTCGAACGGCGAATGGAGGCGCGCAGTTCGTCGGCTGTGATCTTTTCGCCATTCAGATATTTTTCCACGAGCGTATCGTCATGCTCGGCAATGTACTCCACCGATTTTTCGCGATGCTCTTTGTAGTAGTCCTCATCCAGCGCGGAAAACTTCAAAGCGGCGGCAATGTCCGGACGGGTAGCAATAAACCCGGGATCCCAAAGCTTTTCGACTTCAAACACTTCAAATTTCGCGCCCAGGGTTTCCTCGAGCCAGATAATCGCTTTTTCTTCCAGAAAATCGATGACCCCGATAAAAAGATCTTCCTTGCCGATGGGGCATTGAATCGGTACCGGATGCGCGGCCAAGCGCACGCGCATGGTTTTCACGGCGTGCTCGAAATCGGCGCCCATGCGGTCCATCTTGTTGATGAAGGCGAGGCGCGGCACATGATACTTGTCCGCCTGGCGCCACACGGTTTCCGATTGCGGCTGCACGCCGGCGACGGCGTCAAAAATGGCCACCGCGCCGTCCAGCACGCGCAGCGAGCGCTCGACTTCCACGGTGAAATCCACGTGGCCCGGCGTGTCGATAATATTGATCAGGTATTCCTTGTCGTAGCGCTTCCAGGAAGCAGTGGTGGCGGCCGAGGTAATGGTAATGCCGCGTTCGCGCTCCTGCTCCATCCAGTCCATCGTGGCGGTGCCTTCATCGACGGAACCGATCTTGTACGTCACGCCCGTATAAAACAGGATGCGTTCGGTCGAAGTGGTTTTCCCGGCGTCGATATGCGCCATGATGCCGATGTTGCGTGTTTCTGCGAGTTGTGCTTTGCGTGCCATTTCTGAATGACCGAGACTTTCTCCCCTGAACTAAAACTAAAAACCCACCCAACTACCTTGCTACATCAAACCTAAACAGCAGCACGCAATTTCCAATATCCATGACCAGCGCCCATTACCAGCGCCCATCACCAGCGATAGTGCGCGAAAGCCTTGTTGGCTTCCGCCATGCGATGCACGTCTTCCTTCTTCTTCATCGCGCCGCCGCGGGCATTGGCCGCATCCATCAATTCCTCGGCCAGCTTGTCGGTCATGGTTTTTCCTGACCGCGTGCGCGCATACAGCAGCAGCCAGCGAATAGCAATACGTAAGTGAAACCAGTAGAGGACATAAT
>CAVOIX010000086.1:0-10339 GCA_963695945.1 uncultured Acidobacteriota bacterium
ACGGATGAAGGCCAGCTTCTCGGCCACATCCTGATCGAGTACGAACTGGTTACGAAAAAGATGGACGCCATTGCAGGGTTTCCGCCTGCGCTCAAGACTCTCGTGCAGCACCTGCTCGTGTCGCATCATGGCAAATATGAATTTGGATCTCCCAAGCTGCCAATGTTTCGTGAAGCCTTGATGCTCCATTATCTCGACGATCTGGATTCCAAGATGGCCGCGATCCGTTCCGCCCTGGATTCCGATCAGGGAGAAGGGAACTGGACGGCGTACAACGGCGCGCTGGAGCGACGAATTCTGCGCACCGAGCGTTTCTGGCTGAAGCAGGTGCTGTGGCGGAAAAGTCAGCGGTCGCCATAAAGTCCGGCGCCGATCCTTCCGGTCCCACGGACGGAAATGGAAACTTTGTGGAGGCGACTATCCAACCGAGAGTTGCGGGTCCTCGCCATTCCATTCTGGACCTCGCGCCGCTCGAACTGGAATGCCTGAGCGTGCTGTGGCCCAGCGGCGAAAGCAGCGTCCGGGAAATTCATCGCGCGCTGGCCGCATCCCGTCCCCGCGCCTACACCACGGTTCTAACGATCATGGACCGGCTCGAGCAAAAGGGCAATCGTCACTCGCCGTAAGGTGGGGCGCGCGTTTCGCTATCAGCCGAGGTTGAGCGCCGAAGAGGCCCGCCTGCAGGCGGTGCGCAAGATTGTAGAAGGATTTTTCGACGGCTCGCCGGAAGCCCTCGCGGCGCATCTGTCCTTGCTCGGTTCGCAGGGAAGTGCGACTGCGATTTTGCCCGCTCCTGGGCGGGTCTATGCCGCGGGCCGTGCCGGAAGCTGTGCCGGAGCCTGCATCTGAATCCGTTGACGCCTCCGCCGCGCCGACTGCAGAATTACAAGCTCCGAATCTCGACGAAAGATTACTCTAAACACCATGCTGCCGGCGCTCTTCTCCATTCGCGATAAGCACATTTCACCGGGCACGGTCCTCGCGCCGATGGCCGGAGTAACGGACACGGTCTTTCGCCGCATGATTCGGGGCCTCGGCGGCTGCGGCCTGATTATGACGGAATTCACCAGCGCCGAATGCATCACCCGCAACAACGCCCGCACGTCGCGCTACCTGTTTTTTGCGCCGGACGAGCATCCCATCACCGGCCAGCTTTTCGGAGCGGATGCCGATGTGATGGGCCGCGCCGCGGGAATGGTCGAGCAACTGGGCTTTGACATCGTGGACGTCAATCTCGGGTGTCCCGCCAGAAAAGTAGTCAAGTGCGGCGGCTCGGGTTTACTGCGTGATTTAAAGGCGCTGGAACAAGTCCTTCGCGCGGTGCGCTCCGCCGTAAAAATTCCGATGACCATCAAGATCCGGGCGGGATGGGACGAAAACAGCATCGTGGCCGTGGAAGTCGCGCGCCTCGCCGAACAGATTGGCGTTGAGGGTATCGCCGTTCATCCGCGTACACGCGCGCAGGGTTACACGGGCCGCGCCGACTGGAACGTGATTCGCGACGTGAAGCAGGCTGTGAGCATGCCGGTGATCGGCAACGGCGACATCAACTCGCCAGCGGACGCCATGCGCATGCTGCGCGAAACCGGCTGCGACGCCGTGATGATCGGCCGCGCCGCGTCGAACAATCCCTGGATCTTCCGTCAGATCTCACAGTTCGCCGCCACCGGTGCGTACGATGAACCGAGCGAATGGGATCGCTACCAATTGCTTTCCGCGTATTTCCGAAATCTGGTCGATACCGAATGGCCTGACGCGATTGGCAGAATGAAGCAGTTCGCCTGCTATTTCACGCATGGCGTGCGAAACGGCGCCGAACTGCGCAGGAACGTGCACACCTCGCGCACGCCGGCGGAAATTCTCGATCGCGTGGATACTTTTTTTGCCCAGACCGTAGCCTGAGGAGGAACTCCATGACCGCCGCCAGCGCTTCCGCCCCAGCCCTAGAGCGACGACGGGAACGCCGGATGGCGGTGCACCTCCCCATCGTGATTCGCGGCACAGACCGCGCCGGTACCGCGTTTGAAGAGCATACCTTCAGCGTGGACGTATGCCGCGGCGGCGCCGCCATTACCACGCGCCATCCTCTCGTCGCCGGATATCAATTGGAAATCCAGATCCAGGCGCCTTCCGGTGGAGCGCGTGAGGACGGCGAATTTTCCACCCAAGGCCGAATTGTTCACGTCAAAACCGGAAGAAACGCTCAGGAAGTGATCGTAGGGGTGGAATTCACCGGTCCACATTTCAACCGGGTGATTTAGCAGGATAAGCTTCAGCCTGTCCGGTTTACGTGTTCGTTCGTCCCGCGGGATTGCGGCAATTGCGCAGAAGTCAAAAGCAGACCGCCTGAAGCCTATCCTATCTTTCCAGCAGCAGCTGCTTGTACGCCTCGCGCTTGCCAAGCCCGCGTTCGCGCGCGGCTTGTTTCAACGCCGCCTTGCGATCCAGCCCGGTTTCCGTTTCGAGTTGCGCCACGCGCTGCTTTAGGGACACCGATGGAGCGGCCTGCGCTTCCCCCTCCACGGCCGGTCCAATCAGTAGCGTGATCTCTCCCCGCGGAGCCCGCAAGTTCGCGGCATCACGAAGTTCGCCAAGAGTTCCGCGCAAAAATTCCTCATGAATCTTGGTGACTTCGCGAGCCACCACGGCATGCCGGGATCCGAGAATCTCCGCGGCGTCCGACAATGTATCGGCCAACCGGTGGGGCGCCTCGTACAGGACCAGGGCCCGAGGTTCGCACTTCAGCGCATCGAGTTTTTTTCTGCGCGCCCCAGCCCGCGGCGGCAAGAAACCCCACAAACAGAAATTCGTCGGTAGGCATGCCCGAGGCGGCCAGCGCGGCAACAAATGCGGACGGTCCGGGAATCGGCACAACCGGAATGTGGTGCCGCAGGCAAAGCACCACTAGCCGATGCCCGGGATCGGAAACGACCGGAGTCCCCGCGTCGCTGACAAGTGCGACTTGCGCGCCTTCCTCTAGTTGAATCACCAGTTCCGGCGCGCGCGTCAGTTCATTATGGGCGTGGTAGCTGACCATCTCCTTGTGGATCGCATAGTGCTGCAGAAGTTTCTGCGTTTGCCTGGTATCCTCGCATGCGATCAAGTCTGCTTCCTTCAACACGCGAAGCGCTCGCAGCGTAATATCCTCGAGGTTGCCAATCGGCGTGGCCACCAGATAAAGGCATCCGGTCGGCGAATTGTCTTGCGCGTCCGTCATTGTGCGCTCCCTGTCGCAGCGAGTTTATCACGCGCCCCAGCCGTTCCCCTGCCACCCGAAATTAGATAGCGGCAACCTGCGGTGCCGAAAAGTGCCGTAGGCACGACCAGACGCAGCCCCCAGCGGAAGCTGTGGGAAACGGGCGAGAGAATCAAGAAAGCCCCGGCAGGGGCGGAACACGAGGGCTGCGAATGAAGACTCGCCCCCAAACCGCTCCGAGCGAGAGCAGCCGCCTCTCCAGCGCCGACATCGTGTTAAGATGTACAATTCCACTTGGATCTTGAAGGAGACCAGAATTGCCGCTCTACGAATACGCGTGTCTCAAATGCAAGCGCCATACCGATAAGATTGAGAACCTGAACGGACCGCACCTCAAGAAATGTCCGCACTGCGGCGGCAAGGTGGAGTCCGTCATCACCGCGCCGGCGATTCAGTTCAAGGGTTCCGGCTGGTACGTCACCGATTACGGAAGAAAAACGAGCGGCGGCGATGGCGGGAAGCCCGACAAGAGTGAAAAGTCGGAAAAAAGCGACAAGTCCGGGAAATCGGATAAGTCGGAAAAATCGGAAACGAAATCGGATTCCTCGAAGGACAGTAAAAAATCGGGAAGTTCATCGAAGGACAAATAGGCCGCTAACATCGGCAATGACGCCCGCAGAGGCCCGCGGCGTCCCCGCGCTGGCCGGTGCGGTTTGCAGCGCGCAATCGTGAAAGGCGGACGGCGTCAGCAGGTAAGCGTGGAACGCCCGGCATGCGACACTCACAAGCTACAGCTTAAGAGCCCGCAGATACTCGCGAAAATCCTTTCCAAATTCCTGATTCTCAAGCCCGATTTCCACGGTCGCTTTCAGGAATCCCAGCTTGTCACCGGCGTCGTAAGATTTCCCTTCGTAGACGTAAGCATTCAGGCCACTCTCGTGGGCCAACAATCGAAGCGCGTCGGTCAGCTGGATCTCTCCGCCGCGTCCCGGCTTGGTGCGTTCCAGGCAATCGAAAATCTCCGGCGGCAGCACATAGCGGCCCGTCACGGCCAGCGTGGAGGGAGCGTCGGCGGGACTCGGTTTTTCGACCAGGTCACGAATCTTCAGAATGCGCTTATTCGCGCCGGCGCCGTTTTTTTGCTCCACATCGACGATACCGTAGAGACCGGTTTTGTCCCGCGGCACTTCCTCCACGGCGATGGCGCCTTTCCCGGTGCTTTCGTACGTCTCGATCAGCTGTTTGGTCGCGGGATTCGGTCCGGGAATGATCACATCGCCCAGCAACACGGCAAAGGGTTCGTTTCCGACGAGTTCTTTGGCCACCAGCACGGCGTGTCCCAGGCCCAGCGGTTCCTTCTGGCGCGTGTAGCTGAAGTGCACCATGTTGCCGATTTCGCGCACCAGCTTCGCCAGTTCCGATTTGCCTTTTTCTTCCAGAAAACTCTCCAACTCGGGCGAGGAATCGAAGTGGTCTTCGATGGCGTTTTTGCCCCGCCCGGTGACGATGATGATGTTGTCAATGCCGGAGGCCACGCATTCCTCGACCACGTATTGGATCAGAGGTTTATCGACCACCGGCAGCATTTCCTTGGGCTGCGCCTTAGTCGCCGGTAAAAATCTTGTGCCCAGACCCGCGGCGGGAAGAACTGCTTTGTGAACTCGCTTCGGTTTGTCGGTCATAGGTTTTTGAGTCTATGCCACCTTACGTGTCGCTCGTTCGCGGTGTCAATCCATCGTTTGCCTTACCGGTTCGTAAAATTAAATATTTAACGGAAATTTGATAAAACTCGCCGTGGATTTATGCTGCCAGGAAGGAAGTGATGAGGCTTCGCCATCGGTTTGGTGGCGCAGGCTTCAGCCTGTGGACTTTTGTTTCAGCGGTTAGGTTGGCGCTCTGACCAGCTTCAACAGGTTGAAGCCTGCGCCACCAAACCTAATCGCCGTGCGATGCCGCTGCCGCCGAGCGCGGTGCCCGCTTGCACATACCGCTGAACCAGTCGCGAAACCCTTCCTTCACGATATCGCAAATGGTTTGGGCGTTTTCGCCAATCACTTTGAACCACGCCAGAGGCCCCATCTGCGGGAAATAAATTCCGCGGAAACACAGCCGGGCGACGAGAATGTTGATGCGGTAAGCCAGCGGTTTGCTGCTGAACGAACGCACCGCCTGCGCGATGGCTTCCGGGCTGTAGGCCTGCGCCCACCCGTACTTGACCTCGGCGTGGGCTTCCGCGATGCTCATCTTCAGCGGCGTATGCGCCATGGCAAACGGAATGAATTCCTCCCAGTGCTTGGGCCGCGTCAGTCGCCCGGCGGCTTCCAGCCTCGCGTACAGCGGAGTGGAGGGCAGGGGAGTGATCAGTCCGAAAACCGGCAGCCCGGCGGGCCAGGTGCGAACTTGCTCGAGGGTCCGCTCGGCGACTCCCACGGTATCGTTGTCCATTCCGAACATGAACGAAGTGATGGCGAAGACGTTGCGGTCGGCCAGCCGTTGCAATACGGCGGCATACTCGCCGGGCTTGTTGAATCCCTTGTTCACATCGGCAAGGTTGGTCGGATCGATGGACTCCATGCCGATGAAAATCCATTTGCCTCCGGCCTCCGCAATCAGGTCCACTAGTTCCTGGTCCCGCAAAAGATTGGCGCTGATTTGTGCCACCCAGTGAACCTGGGCGTTTGCGGCAATGATGTCGCGCAGCAGCGATTTCGTCCGCTTTGGATTGATGGCAAAATTGTCATCGATAAAGAAGACGGCGATCTGGCCCCTCTCGCTCTTGGCGCGAGCCTTAAGCAGGAGCAATTCGTCGACCACGCTCTGGTTGGTGCGAAAGCGGATGGAGTCTCCAAAGAAGCCGGTGACGGTGCAGAATTCGCAGCCATAGGGGCAACCGCGCCCAGACTCCACGGGAATGATGCGAAACGTTCCCCAGCCGTCGCGGAATCGTTTGAGCATCGGCGCAACAACCTTGGGCACCACGTTGAACTGGTTGAGATCAATCGTGTCCCAGGGAATCGCCGGGTAAGCCTGCAGGCTCGGCTTTCTTTCCTGGCCAAATTCATCCACGGGAGCATAGGTTGGTTTGAGCTGGCCGCGCTCGGCATCGGCCACAATCCTCGGCCAGGTCTCATCGGCTTCGCCCAGTGCGACGGCGTCCGCATGTTGTCTACCGGTCACGCGGCCGAGCGCTTCGTCGGGCATTTCCGTAACGTGCGGCCCGCCCATCACCACCGGGACTCCCACGGCGCGCACGGCGTCAGCCATGCGATACGCCTTGGCGATCATGCGCGTCATCGCGCCGATGCCGACCAGTCCAATGTTGTTGTCGCGCACGTACTGGGCGATACCCGCTTCATCCATGGGTTGCGCGTTGCCGTCGATCAGCACCACTTCGTGGCCCGGGGGAGTGAGTGATTGCAACAGGAACATCCACAAATGCGGCATGAAGTTTCGCGTCACGCCGTTGTCAGGGCTATAGAGCAGTATTTTCATGGGCGTACTCTTCTCTGACGGTCTGCCGGAAGGCGGACTCCGAGGATCTCCGGCTGGCGTCGTTCGATTCGTTCTGGCGGTTCAGGTTCCGGCGCCCCGAGGCGGCGCAGTGGAAGGGTACGGTAGCGTACTGCAAAATCTTACACCCTTAGACACAAAAGTTGACAAGTAATTCAGCGCTCCGCGGATTTGGTAAGTGGCTCGCAAAGTCCGCCGGCGGCGCTCATCCCGACCGCGCCCACCGTGTTTCTACTTTAATTTTCGTTAACGAACTGACTGTTCCGCGGTGAAAGTCTGATCGCTCGCAGGCAGTAAACAAAAGTGCGCGTTGATAGTAGCACGCCGGTGGCAATGTTCAGACGGCAGATTGCGGCTGTTTCTCCTGTGCTAACATGGAGTTTTCCTGAGGACAACGAATAGGTTATGCCAACGCGAATTCTGGGAATTGAGTCTTCGTGCGATGAAACCGCCGCGGCCGTGGTGGTCGACGGCCGTGAAATTCTGTCCAGCGTCGTATCCTCCCAACTGGACATCCATCGCAAGTACGGTGGCGTTGTTCCCGAACTCGCTTCGCGTGAGCACCTGCGGCAAATTGTTCCGGTGGTCCGCGAAGCGCTGCTTCAGGCGGGGATGGATTTCAAGGACATTGACGCGGTTGGCGTGACCCAAGGTCCCGGGCTGGTTGGGTCGCTACTGGTGGGCGTGACTTATGGCAGAGTGCTGGCAACCGAGCTTGGTAAGCCACTCGTGCCCGTGAATCACCTTGAAGGGCACGTGCACGCCGTATTCCTCGAAGCGCACATCGGTGGCCGTGCGCCGGAGTTGCCGGCGGTCTGCCTCATCGTTTCGGGCGGACACACGCTGCTCTACCATGTGCAGCCCGCGGCCGGGAACGGCCATGCCGCAACGCGGGGATTCGCGTTCCGGCGGCTTGGCGGCACGCGCGACGACGCCGCCGGCGAAGCCTACGACAAGGTTGCCAGGCTCCTCGCGCTCGGCTATCCCGGCGGGCCGATCATCGATCAGATCGCCGCAAAAATAGCTGCCTCCGGTTCGAGTTTTCACGAAAAAGAGGCGCTGAAACTTGGCCCGGTCAAGATCAAAGGCAATCCCTACGATTTCAGTTTCAGCGGAGTCAAGACCGCCGTCCTGTATTACGTAAAATCCCATCCCGAATTCGCCGATGAAATCGAAGCCCGCAAGAAAGCTTTACAAGCAGGCCTCCGTAAAGCTGCCGATCTGTTTCCACTTTGCAGCCCGCGGACCCTTGATCTGATTGCCAAATTTCAATCCGCGGTGGTGAAGGATCTTGTGGCGCGAACACTCGACGCGGCCTCGGAAACGGGTTCCCGCACGATCCTGGTTTCGGGCGGCGTCGCGGCCAACTCTGAATTGCGGGAACGCTTCCAGTCCAAAGCCGCGGCAATCGGCGTAAGTGTCTTTTTCCCCAGCCGCGCGCTTTCCACGGACAACGCGGCCATGATCGCCGCAGCCGCCTATCCGCACTTGCTCGCCGGAGATCTGGCCACGCCCGATCTGAATGCGGAGCCCAATCTGCGTCTCGCGTAGTTCCCCCGGACGTTATCACTTCATGAATAACTTGACAGTGACGATGGGATGGGAGGAGACTCTTGCTCAGTTGCTGCCGTCCGGTTCCCCGCCGGGCAGGGCAAGTCGGCAAACGCTGGAACTCACGTTCAAAATGTCGATGCGTTCAATCCGGTTTTTTTCGCTCATCGCCCTTTTGCCGATGTCCGGCTTGGTCTGTGGCGCGCTAACCCACGCCCGGCAGAGTTCGGCGGGCCACGCGGAAAATTCCGAAACCACGGCGAATGCAGCCGCGCCTAACGCGGTCGTGAAGGCGGAGTCCCTGCCGGTTTACGCGGAGATGAGCACGGCCAGCACGGTCGCGCAATCCCTGAAAAAGGGCGACGCGGTGAGGCTCGATTTCGAATTCCAGGCGACGGAGCGGTGGTGTAGCGTCCGCTTGCCGGCGCAAACATCCAGGCTCGGCTATGTGCAGTGCCAGGGCTTGCAACGAACCGTAGCGCGCGTGTCCGCTGTTTCTCCAGGAGTGGAAGCCATCAAACCGCTCAGCTCCGGAGCCTCGAGCCGGATTTCCAGGGATGTGCCGCTTGCGCATCCCTCCGCCCGCTCCATAACGGCTACGATCAGATCGCTTCACTGGCAGTGCGTGAAGGAGCCATCGATGCGGCGAAGATGGCGGAATTCGATGGGGCCGCGCGAGGAGGTTCACCTGAGGCGATGTCTCGCGCGGCCCTGGCGCGTTTTGCCGCGGCGACCTTCGAGCTCAACCGCAGCAGCCTGGATGAGGCAGTGGAACAGTTTCAGTATGCTTTGAATTTCTCAAGCGGCAGAAGCGATCTGCAGACTTTGAGCCTGGTAGCCCTGGCGAATATCGGCATCGTTGAAAGCCAATACAGCGCGGCGCTTGAATATCTTTCCAAAGCTCGCGCCCTGGCTCCGCGGTCGGCCGCGGTCGCGCAACTTTCCGGCTGGGCCTACTACGGCCTGAATCAAATTGACGATGCCATCCAGTCATGGCAATTTGCCCAGCAAATCCAGCCCTCGCAGGGTGTGGCCCGGGCACTTGAGAAGGCCAAAAAAGACCAGGCGGACAGAGAGCGCCTCTGGCGAAGTGAACGACCGCCATTTCGATCTTCGCTATCAGGGCGGCACGCAACCTGAACTGGCAAGAGAAATTCTGAGCGCGCTGGAGGAGGATTTTCGCAGTCTTCAGGCCGAATTTCGCTTCACACCGACGGAACCGATCGGAGGTGGTCCTGTATACGGAAGAGTCCTTCCGCGATGTTACGGACTCGCCGGCATGGGCTGTCGCTGGATAATGACGGCCGTATCCGCGTTCCGGTGCAAGGCCTGACGTTCGTCACAGAGGTTCTATCGAGCGAGTTGAAGCACGAACTGGTCCACAGTTTCATCCGGCAGAAGACGCTCGGGCCGCTGCCCGGGATGGCTGAACGAAGGGCTGGCGCAATGGTACGAGGGCCGGCGAACCGATTCGATACTGCGGCCGCCCTGGTCGCGGCGTTTGGCGGGGGACAGCATATTGCTTTGCAGCGCCTCGAAGGTCCGTGGACCGGTATGCCCGGTCCCGCCGCGCGTTACGCTTACGCGTGGTCGCTCGCAACGGTCGAATACATCTTGTCGAGTTCCGGCATGTGGGGCATTGAGCCTCTTCGCGCGATTCGACGTCGATTCATCATTTGAACTGGCTCTGCGCGGCGCGTTGCAGACGGACTACGCAGATCTTGAGCGGCAAACCGCAGAATACCTACGGCAGGCACAAGCGCATTAATTCGCGAAACAAGGAGTTTCATTAGAGTGGCACAGGCTTCAGCCTGCGGAATTGGGTTGGGAATCGATCCTGTGGGACCGAGTTTCACAGGCTTCAAACCTGCCAAAGGATCGCTGGACAGCGGTCGTCCGGCTGTGAACTTGCTGCCACTTCAGGAACGCCCGCGCTGAAAACCGAGCCCTCCCAAGTCAATGCGTTCTCGCCGGGGACTGCGGATTGATCTACAACCGCCGAATCGTGGTAAATTCGTTTTCACGCCACACGTTGGGCGCTCGACGAATATCGCCGCCCCTGGGAGAAAAGGAGTGCAATCA
>CAVOIX010000087.1:0-32647 GCA_963695945.1 uncultured Acidobacteriota bacterium
GCCGAAAACGCGCAAAACGTAATTCGTGAAGCTGTGCGCAGTATGCCCGCCGAACGCGCCTGCAAGTGCGGCCGGGCGCTGGCCCACGCGATTATTACCGATCCCGCCGTGATTCCGGCCGCGGCACGCAAGCGCCTGAGCATGATCGCTGGAAAATACCTTACTCCTGGAGCCCGCTGAAAATGTCTTTACTCGTGGTTGGATCGGTTGCGTTTGATGCCGTGGAAACTCCGCATGGCAAGGTGGACCGCATGCTCGGCGGCGCGGCCACTTATTTTTCCGTGGCCGCCAGTTATTTCACGCACGTCAATCTGGTCGGATCGTGGGCACCGACTTCACCGCGAAAGACGAATCCATTTTCCGGGGCCGCCGCGTCGATACGCAAGGTCTGGAACGCGCCGACGGGAAAACATTTTTCTGGGCCGGGAAGTACAGCGAAAACATGAACGAGCGCACCACGCTCGCGACCGAATTAAATGTGTTCGCCGAATTCAAGCCGAGATTGCCGGAAGCCTACCTGTCCTCCACGCATATTTTTCTCGCCAACATTCGATCCGAGCTGCAAGCCTCCGTGCTCCATCAGGTCAGCCGGCGGCCGCGAGTCGTGGCGCTCGATACCATGAATTACTGGATCGAACGCACTCCCAAGGAATTGCGCGAAACGCTCAAGCACACCGATATCCTGATGATCAACGATTCCGAAACTCGCCAGCTTTCGAACGAACACAATCTGTTGCGCGCCGCGCGCCACATTTTTAAGCTGGGCCCAAAGCGCTGGTGATCAAGCGCGGAGAATACGGCGCCATGCTGGTCCACCAAAATCGCACCTTCAGCGTGCCCGCTTTCCGCTGGAGCAAGTGCACGACCCGACCGGCGCCGGAGATTCGTTCGCCGGCGGCTTCATGGGCTATCTCGCGAGCGTCCGCAAAGTGGACGACGCTTCGTTGCGGCGCGCCATGGTTTATGGCTCGGTCATGGGCAGCTTCGCGGTCGAAAAATTTGGCTTGGACAGGCTGCGTGCGTTGAAAAAGTCGGAAATCAGCGCGAGGGCTCGGCATTTCCATAAGATGACGCAGTTTTCACTGTAAGTGGTCTGAAATTGGGAACCGAAGCTGTGAAGGAATGTTGGTTTAAGTGGCACAGGCTTCAGCCTGTGGAATTTAGTCGCAGCAACCGAGTTCGTGCCTGGACCAACACCCACAGGCTGAAGCCTGTGCTACTGGAGCAGGTTCCAGCAGAATTCGGTTTGATCGACTCCAACCGCATTGCCGTTCGGACAACATCCCGCGCGGTGAATGGGCTTGCCCTTCGCTGGCGCGTTGTATACTTCCATTTTGCGATCCTCTTCCATGACGAAACCTCGTAAGCCGTTGGCGCTCGTTCCCGGAAGCACCATCGCCATTGTGGCGCCGGCTAGCTCGGCCAAGGAAGAACGCATCCAGCGTGGCTGCGAAATCTGGAACGGCTCGACTTCCGGGTGGAACGGTTTATGGCCAGGGGCCAGCCGGACGGATATTTTTCGGCGCCGCTGGCTGAACGCCGCAAACATTTGCAGGATGCGCTGACACGCCCCGACATCCGCGCCGTCCTGTGTCCTCGCGGCGGGTACGGAAGCACAGAAATTCTCGAAGGTTGAAGACGGAACGGATGAAGAAGGCTAGAATTTTCTGCGCCTTCAGCGATCTGACTTCGCTGCACATTTTTCTGTGGCAAAACTGCGCTGGGTCACATTCTATGGCCCGCTGGTGGCGGGCGGATTTGACGCGGGTCCGAACGCCACCGGAGGTTTCGATCCGGACACTTTCATGTGGGCCATGACGGCGACCAATAGCGGTTGGACCGTGCCGCTCGAAGGCGAAACTTTTACGCGCGGCTCTGCCGAAGGGAACTCTGCTGGGCGGGTGCATCACCCTGATTGAGACATCACTCGGCACGCCGTGGGAACTGGATACGCGTGGCGCCATTTTGTTGCTTGAGGACCGCGGAGTGAAACCATACCAGCTCGATCGCATGTTGCTGCACTTGAAGCAGGCCGGAAAATTTGCCGGCGTTCGCGGAATCGTGCTCGGTGATTTTCCGGATTCCGAAACGCCCGAAGGAAGCTCGGTGACGGTTGCTGATGTTTGCCGTCGCGTTCTGGGCCCGTTGCGCATTCCCATTGTCTACGGAACGCCGGTGGGACACACGACGCGGCCGATGCTGACGATGCCGCTGGGTGTGCGGGCGAGACTTCAAGCGGCGGGCGAAGGTCGTATGGACATTCTGGAACCGGCGGTGACCGCATGACGCGTCCCTTACATTTTCATTTGTCTGGAATCGGTGGAGCGGCCATGACTCCGCTCGCCGGAATGCTGGTGGAAAGCGGCTATCGCGTGACCGGATCGGATGCGGGCGTGTACCCGCCGGCGTCGACGCTGCTGGAGAGCCTTGGGATTCGCTGGAGCAACGGATTTGCCGCCTCCAACCTGGAACCGGCGCCGGACATCGTTGTTCTTGGAAACGCGCTTTCGCGCGGCAATCCGGAAGTGGAAGCGGTGCTGGATCACAAGATTCCGTACCGTTCGCTGCCGCAAACGCTGGAAGAGTTTTTCCTGCCGGGCCGCGACTCCCTGATCGTCACCGGCACGCATGGAAAGACCACCACCACGTCCATGCTTTCCTGGATTTTGCATCATGCCGGGCGCCATCCGAATTTTCTAATCGGTGGAGTTGCCGAAAATTTTGGCCGCAGCTTCGGGCTGGGCGGGGGACATGAATTTGTTCTGGAAGGCGACGAGTACGATTCGGCATTCTTTGACAAGGGCCCGAAGTTTCTGCACTACCATCCACAGGAAGCGATCATTACATCACTGGAATTCGATCATGCCGATATCTACGAAAATCTTGCCGCCATCGAACTGCAATTCCGGCGCATGGTGAATCTGGTGCCGCGAAACGGACGAATCGTCGCCTGGGGAGAGAGTGAAACAGTTCGCGGCGTCGTCCAAAAGGCATATTGTCCGGTGGAGACCTACGGTTTTACTCCCGGAGTCGACTGGCTCGCCGGTGATCTGGAAATCACCGACGGCAAGACGCACTTCCGTGTTTCGCGCGGAGGCCAGGAAGTAGCGCGCGTGCGGATGGCTCTTGCCGGCCACCATAATGTTCTGAACGCGGTTGCCGCCATCGCCATTGCCCATGGGCGCGGTGTCAGCGGGGAATCGATTGCCAGCGCCATGGCCGAATTTCGCGGCGTGCTGCGGCGGCTGGAAATAAAAGGGGAAACTTCGGGCGTGCTGGTCGTCGACGACTTCGCGCACCATCCGACGGCCATTCGAGCCACAATCGACGCGGCACGCCACCGCTGGCCGGGGCGTAAATTGTGGGCCGTGTTCGAACCGCGTTCCAATACCATGCGCCGCAAAGTCTTCGAAAAGGATCTGGCGGCGTCGCTTGCCACCGCCGACGCCACCGTGCTGGGGGCTGTGAACCGCGCCAATTTGCTCAGCGATGAAGAGCGAATGTCCCCCGCTCGCGTTCTGGACCTGATTCGCGCCGCGGGCCCCACTGCCGAGGGGTTTGATGAGGTCGACGATATTGCGGAATATCTCGCGGCACGCACGAACGAAGGAGACCTCGTTCTGGTGATGTCCAACGGCAGTTTTGACGGGTTGTGCGGCAAGCTATTGAGCAAGCTGCAGGAACGCGGCGCCCCGGCGGGGAAATTCAAAGCATGAACGTTCGCTCGCGCGTGTGGCACCGCGCCCTAATGTTGGCCGCGGCTTTCTATTTCGCCTCTCCCGCGCACGCCACCATCGCCTACACCATTTCCTTGTCTCATCCGGAGCGGCACATCTTCGAAGTGACCATGCGCATTCCCGACGTGCGCGACCAGGTTACTGTTGCAGATGCCCGCCTGGAACGCTCTCTATCAGATTCGCGATTTTTCTTCCCACATGATGCAGGTCAGCGCGATGGATGAAGACGGGCACGCGCTGCAGCTTCGCATGCTCGATAAGCAGACCTGGAAGGTACCGGTAACGGCACAGTGACGGTGAGCTATCCCATTTTGTGGGACGAGCCGGGACCGTTTGCGTCGCAGTTGAATACGGAACATGCATTTCTGAATTTTGCGATGGTGCTGCTCTACGTGCCGGACCGCCGGTCCGAGGACACCGCGTAAGTTTCGACGGATGTGCCGCGAAGGATGGCGCGTGCGCAGTGGAACTTGATCCGCGGACACGCTCGTCGAACGCACCACCGAAAATCACGTTGTTGCGCAAGTTACGATGCACTGGTGACGCGCCCGTGGAATCGGCACGTTCGACGAGTTTCGCTATGCGGCTGGCGGAAGGCCCATCCGCATCGTGTTCACGGCGACGCCGGCGACCGCGCGCGTCTGAAGGATACCCTGAAGCGGATCGTCGATTACGAGGTGCGCTGATGGGCGGCGCGCCATTTCGCGAATACCTCTTCCTATTTCACGTGGGGTCAGCAATTTCGGCGGCGGCGGAATGGAGCACATGAACTGCACGGCCATCTCCGCGGACGTGCCGGTCAGCTGCCAAGTTACTCGGCGCATGAGTTTTTTCATACTTGGAACGTGAAACGCATCCGGCCGCAGTCCCTCGAACCGGTGGATTACACGAAGGAAATGTGGACGAGGTCCTGTGGTTCGCCGAGGGTGTCACCAATACCTATGGCGCCTATGCGCTTCTTCGCGGCGGCCTGTGGTCCCCGGCGCAGTTCTACGCCAATCTGGCGGACGAAATACGCGAACTGCAGTCGCGCCCGGCACATCGCTGGCAAAGTGTGGAGCAATCCAGTCTCGACGCCTGGTACGAAAAATATCCTCTGTACACGCGGCCTGAGGAAAGCATTTCGTATTACAACAAAGGCCAGATCGTCGGCGTGCTTCTTGATATCCTGATACGCGATCGAACCGACAATCGCGCGAGTCTTGACGATGTTTTGCGCGCGTTAAATGACGAATACGCCAAGGCTGGACGCTTCTATGACGAGAGTGACGGACTGCGCGCGGTGATGGAAGAAGTGATTCACAGGAAGGCCCCATCGGCGGACGCCGACCTGGGCGATTTTTTCAAGCGCTACATCTCGGGAGTCGAAGAGATCCCTTATTCGGATTTTTTGGCCCGCGCCGGATGGAACCTTCGTGACATCAGCCAGCGGCGTGCAACGCTTGGTTTTGCCGTCAGCCGCGACAACTCCATCCCAATAAACATCGTCAATATGGATCGCGACAGCGGCGCACGCGAGGCCGGATTAAAAGAAGGCGACGTTCTGATTTCTCTCAACGGCGAAGCGTTTCCGCGCAACCTGGACCGCTGGCTGCGTGACCACCAGGCGGACGAGCGCGTAACCGTTCACATCCAGCGGGGCGGGGAACAACGCGACTTCTCCTTTGCGCTCGGGCGATTAACGGACGCGGCCTACCAGATCTCCGAGATTGCCTCTCCCACCGAAAGGCAGCGGCGCATACGCGACGGCATCCTGCGCGGCACGACCACTCCTTGAGATGATACGCACAGTCTTTATTGCAACCGCGATGGCCCTCTGCACCCTGGTGCTGGGTCCTCCACTGATTCTGCTGACCATCGTTACGAAATCCGCGACGCTGATGTACTGGACAGGCGTGAAGATGGTGGTTTACGTAACGCGCATCGCCGGAGAAAAGGTCACGGTCTACGGCCGGGAGAACATTCCGCCGGGCGTCTGCCTGTTCGCCGCGAATCACACCAGTAATGCGGATGCTCCAGCGATCGTGGGCGCCATCCCGCGTCGCATCGCCATCCTTGGACGGAAATCGTTGTTCGATATTCCAGTGGTTGGCACCGCCTTCCGGCTGGCGAAATTCGTTCCCGTGGACCGTGAGAACCGTGACGCGGCACTCGCCAGTGTGAAAGAGGCTGTCGAATATATCCGCCAGGGCTATTCGTTTCTCGTCTATCCCGAGGGCACGCGAAGCCCCGACGGCCGGCTCCGGCGATTCAAGAAGGGTTCCTTCGTCATGGCGATCGAGGCGGGGATTCCGATTGTGCCGGTGGCCTGCGCCGGGGCGCACCGGATTATGAAGAAGAATTCGCTGATCGTGCAGCCCGGTAAAGTGACGGTGCGATTCGGGAAGCCGATTGATGCGTCCGCATACACCGTCGAGCAGCGGGATGATCTGGCGCAGCGCGTGCATGACGCGGTCGCCGCGGAGTTGCCGGAAGATCAGAAGCCTGCCACGTAGAGGCGGTTCTGGCGGCACTTCCGAGTGACGGGAATTCAATTCGAACTGATCCCAGGATATCGACAGATGAACGAAATGAATCCCAAGGTCGACGGATATTTAAGGAAAGCCAGGAAGTGGCGGGGAGAATTGACGGAACTGCGAAGAATCGTTCTTGGCTGCAGGCTGATCGAAGAAGTGAAGTGGCGCGTTCCCTGTTACACGTTTCAGAAACATAACGTCGTGATATTGGGCGGATTTAAAGAATACTGCGCGCTTACGTTTGTCAAAGGTGTTTTGATAAATGATGCCAATGGAATTCTAGCCAAGCCTGGTGAGAATACACAGGCGGCGCGCGTGATTCGGTTCATCCATGCTCGAGAAATCGTGGAATTGGAACCCGTCCTGAAAGCCTATATCCGGGAAGCCATTGAAGTGGAAAAAGCCGGATTGAAAGTGAAATTAAAAAAGATTACAGAACGCAAAATCCCCGAAGAACTTCAAAATAAACTGGACGAACTCCCTTCGCTGAAAACGGCTTTTCGCGCACTGACGCCGGGGCGGCAAAGGGCATATCTGCTTTATTTTTCCGCGCCTAAGCAATCCAAAACCCGGGTCTCACGAGTTGAGAAATGTATGCCGCAAATTCTGAACGGGAAGGGATTGGACGATTCGCGCGGGCTGCCAGCGCTTCTATAGCGTCGGTCGGCTTCGACTCCGCTCACTACTTTTTAGCCGCTTCCTTCTGCTCTGATTCTCCGGACAGGCGGCGCACTTTTTTCTGAAGTTCTGGTAGGCGTTTGAGCGCGGCGACCACCTTCAAATACAGCTTGTTTTCCATCGCCGGCGAGCTGGACCACATGGTCCCGGGTGGTACATCCAAGTGCAGTCCGCTTTGTGCGGTGATCACGGCGCCGTCTCCGATGTCAAGGTGTCCCGCGGAACCCACTTGGCCAGCGAGAATGACGCGAGCGCCGACGCGGGTGGATCCCGCGAGTCCCACCTGTCCGCAGACAATGGTGTCTTCGCCCACTTCGCAGGCGTGGCCGATGAGCACCAGGTCATCGATTTTGGCTCCACGTCGTATGCGCGTTTCTCCCACCGTAGCGCGGTCGATGCAGGAATTGGACTGGATCTCGACGTCATCTTCGATTACCACCGGCGCGTTCTGCATGATTTTGTGCCACCGGCCGTCGGCGCGTTTGGCGAAACCGAACCCGTCGCCGCCGATCACTACTCCATTCTGCAAGATCACCCGGTTGCCGATCGTGCATCTCTCTCTCACCACGGTTTGCGAATGCGCCAGAAAATCGTCGCCGATTCGCGCGTCGCGATAGATGG
The DNA here is from genome assembly GCA_963695945.1 of uncultured Acidobacteriota bacterium. Taxonomy (GTDB): domain Bacteria; phylum Acidobacteriota; class Terriglobia; order Acidiferrales; family UBA7541; genus Palsa-360. Next base: position 7,553 of record CAVOIX010000087.1, read on the forward strand.
TCACCAGACTGTGCAGGACGGCATTGCGGCCAATTTCCACGCCCTCATCCACGAAGCAATGCGGGCCGATATGGGCGCGATCTCCGATCTTCGCGGATTGGGCCACGACAGCCGTCGGATGAATGCCCGGCGGATATGCCGTGGGCTCGAAAAACGTATCGATGGCCCGCGCGAAGTCGTAGTATGGATTTTTCGTGCGCAGCGCTGCGAGTGGCGGAAGGCCTGGCGCGCGACGGATCACGATCTTCTCGTCCACGAACACGGCCGAGGCCAGCGTCGTGGCCAGTTCGGGCGAGTACTTCGGGTTCGAGAGGAACGTCACGTCGCCGGCTTGCGCGTTTTCAATCCCCGCGACGCCATGGACCTCACTGTTTTCGTCGCCTTCCAGTTTGCAACCCAATCGCGCGGCCAGTTCGCCGAGTTTCATGTTCGCTCACTCCTCGATCCATTGAATTCCGCACGCCACCAAGCCGTCGCGGCTTAATCGTCACTCTACATCATATAGCTGCGGAACGGCCCGTATAGCGCGCGCCTATAGACGGGCGCTACAGGTCCGAAGTTCGCGCCGCAGAACGGCGCACGCTGTCAGTCGTTGAACAGTCCGGGCTGAGGCAGTGCGGGAGGCTTGCGGCGCGCAATTCCCACGACTCCGAGCACTGTCATCTCTGTGAGGGCCGCGCGCGGGATGAATATCTTTATGGTCGTGCCATGCAAATCCGGCGGAGTGATTTGTACGCCGCGGTCCAGGAGCGACAGCAAATCGTTGGGGACTACCCCCTCAATGACGTCCTCATCGCGGAACTTGAGTCGCACCCATAATCCGTCGAGTTTAGGCCGGGAGAGAAATGCTTTGCGCTCGGGCTCATAGTCGTCGGCAAATTCGCGTACGAAATAAATGCTGCGGACGTCCTTCACATCAAAAGAGCGCTGTTCGCCTTCGGGCGTCAAAAGGTCCAGCGCTTCGGTGCTGCCGAGTTTCGCGGGGTTCAAATATCCGCGCACGACGTTGCGATCCAGGAACCGCACGACGACCTTCTTATGCGTAGACGATGGGATTCGTACCTTCACGGGAGCAGACTGCAAGCACAGGCCTTGCGAGTCGAGCGCAACTATGTTATGTTAAGCGATCTTTTGCTGTCAAGTGTAGATTTTTCATAGGTTTAGACAGAGGCTAGGACTGGGGGCCTCGAACTTTTGACCGAAACCGTCACCCATAAGCGGCAGATCCTCAAATCTGCTTCCATCATCAGCGTCATTACGGTTGTGAGTCGGGTTCTCGGATATGTCCGTGACCAGCGTCTCACCCTGCTTCTGGGAACCACGGGGCTGGCGGACTCCTTCGTTCTGGCCTACCGCATTCCCAATCTGCTTCGCCGACTCGTCGGCGAAGGTTCCATGACGGCGTCCTTCATTCCAGTTTTCACGGATTACATGCGAAATCGCACCCGGGAGGAAACCTGGGCCTTCGCGAATCGCCTGTTCTGGACGTTTTGTGTGGTTCTCTCGGTCGTTACCGTCTTGGGAGTCATCTTCTCTCCGCTGTTCGTCCGTCTGTTTTCGATGTTTGGGTCGAATCAAAATCAACTCGAAGCTATCTATCTGAACCGCTTGATCTTCCCATATATTCTTTTTATTGGAATCGCGGCTCTGGCGATGGCCATCCTGAACTGTTTTCACATCTTTGGAATGCCCGCTGCGACGCCCATACTCTTGAATATCTCCTTTATTTTGTTTTCCACAGCAATCGTGTGGCGGCACTTTTCGAGTCCAGCGGCGGCTCTGGCCGTCGGTGTGCTCGTGGGCGGCATTTTTCAATTTTTCCTGCAGGTTCCGCAGCTGGTCAAGCGCGGAATGAGTTTCGAGTTTGGCGTATCCTTCAGCGATCCCGGAGTCCGGCGGGTAGCGAAACTGATGGTTCCCGGATTTATAGGCATCGGCATTGCTCAAATTAATCTGCTGGTGGATACGGTGTTCGCCAACGCCAGAGTGATGCCGCAGGGCAGCCTGATCTCCCTCTACGTGGCCGACCGCGTGACCGAATTGGTTCTGGGCGGCTACGCCATCGCCGTGGCGACCGCGATCCTGCCTATGATGTCGCATCAGGCTTCGGCCGGCGACTACGAGGGGATGAAGAAGACGTTTCTTTTCGCTTTGCGGATCGTGTCTTTCATTACCATTCCGGCGGCTGTCGGGCTGGTGATTCTGAGGGAGCCGATCGTACAGGTTTTATTCCAGCATGGCATGTTCGTGGCATCGTCCACCCGTCTGACGGCCCGCGCATTGCTCTACTATTCCATGGGACTTCCGGCGTTCGCCGCCGTCAAATTGATTGTGCCGGCGTTTTATTCGACGCAGGACACGCGAACGCCGGTGCGCGTGGCCGTATTTTCAATGCTTGCGAACGTTTTGTTGAATGTAATTTTCCTTTTTTACTTCTTCGCCAAGCTGAAAAACGGTGGCCCGGCTCTGGCCAGCGCCATGGCCGGTTATCTGAATGTCTTCACTTTGTTCGTGATTTTCCGCTTGCGGTTCGGGCGGCTGGGAACCAGCGAGATTGCGGCGTCTCTCGGCAAGATCGCGGTTTGTGCGGGCGTGATGGGCGTATTCTGCTGGGCAGCGCTACGCTATTCGCAGTTTGATAGCATTGAGCATTTTTTCCCGAGACTTCTGGTTTTCATCGGCCTGATCGGTTCGGCGACGCTCACCTACCTGGGCCTTGCCTGGGCTCTGCGTTGCGCGGAGATCAGCGAAGTATATGGCATTGCCTTTCCCTCGGCGGTCGGCGAGACGGGCAAGACCGGGATCGTGGGATAGGCGACGATGGAATCGAACATCCATATGTTTCTGAGTTACCTGCGCGTGGAAAAGGGCCTCGCGCAGAACACCATCCTGGCCTACGGCCGCGACCTTAGGAAGTTTGCGGAGTTCATGCGCAAGCGGCAGAAACTGAAGCTGGAAGAGGTCGACCGTGAAGACGTGGTGGACTTTCTTTCCAGCCTCTACAAGGAGAAACTGGACAGCCGCTCAGTGGCCCGGCACCTGGTGTCACTTCGCGGCATCTGTAAATTCGCGCTGATGGAAGAGCTGATCACCATCGATCCGACAGAAAATCTGGAATCGCCAAAAGTCCGCAGCAGCCTGCCGACCTATCTGAGGGTCGACGAAATTGACAAGCTGTTGCTGGCCCCGGATCTGGGAACACCGATCGGATTGAGGGATCGGGCCATGCTTGAGGTGTTGTACTCCACCGGACTGCGCGTTTCGGAATTGTTGAACCTACGTATCTCCGACGTCGACGTGCGCACCGGTTGCGTGCGTTGCATTGGCAAGGGAGACAAGGAACGCCTGGTGCCGATCGGGCGCAAGGCCATCGAGGCGGTCGAGCAGTATCTGGCGCACGGACGGCCTGAAGTTTGCCCGCCCGTCGAGCCCTCCGCCGCATAACCAAGTGCTGTTGCTCACGCGAATTGGCCGCCGGCTCAGCCGCGTGAGAATCTGGAAGATTTTGCACGATTACGGATTGCGGCTGGGCCTGCGCGGGCGACTTACGCCGCACAAGCTGCGCCATAGTTTTGCCACCCATCTTCTGGAAGGTGGCGCGGATCTGCGCTCGGTCCAGCTGATGCTGGGCCACGCGGATATTTCGACAACTCAGATTTACACGCACGTGGTCGAGGAGCGCTTGAAACAAATCTACAAGGCGCATCACCCGCGTGCGTGAAGGCCAAGGTAAGTTCACGGGTCGGTTTCCGTGGCACGTTAAATTCGATCGGGTGCGGGGACGCGGAGAACTAAGCGGCGTCTCCGGCCGAGGACGGTAAACGCATGCCTGATTACATGTTCCAGCTCGAAAGCCGGCTCTCTCCGGAACAGCGCGCGGCGATGGTTCGCATCCAGGAACTGGCCACGGAATCCGAGGCCAACCTCTATCTGGTGGGTGGCGCGGTACGTGACGTTGTTTCCGGCATGACGATCCGTGATCTGGACTTCACGATCGAAGGCAATCCTTCGCGCATCATCCACGAATTGGAAAAGGGCGGCGCGAAAGTAACCCGGCAGGATGAATCCCTGCGCTCCGCCGAATTGGTGCTTCCGGAGAAGTGGATGCCAGCATTTCCGCCGCGCGCGAAGATAATTATTCGCGGCCCTGGCGCAAAACCCGAAATTCGCTTTTCCACCATCATGGAGGATTTGCGGCGGCGTGATTTCTCGATCAACGCCATCGCCATTTCGCTTGAATCCGAATTCGCGCGGGTTACTGCTTGATCCGACCAACGGCCTGGCCGATTTGGAGCGGCGCGAAATTCGCGCGCTGTCGATTCACAGTTTCACAAATCAGCCCGTGCGCCTGTTGCGCGCGCTGCGCTATGAGGCGCGCATGGGATTCAAGATGGAAACGCGCACCAAGGACTGGTTCAACCTGGCGCTGGAGCGGGAGTTACAAGAGACAATCACCTCTGAGGATGCCGGCAGTGAGTTTCGGCAAGTGTCGCGGGAAGAAAGGCCAGCCGCGATCCTGAAGTCCTGGGAAACGATAGGTTGCTCGTGAGTGGTAAACCCACGCTGGAAAAACGCCACCCGACTATGAGGCCATCAATCGCATTTTTCGCGTGCGCGAGGACATGGTGTCAACGGGGTTTGCGACCTCGCCTGTTCGCTCCCGTTACCGTCGCGATCCTCGGCAGGCTGAAAGATACGGAGCGAAAAAGCGTGCTCGGGCGCATGGGTTTCCTTCCTCCGAATTCGCGCCGTGCAGGAAGTCGAGCAGGAAGCGTTGAAAGTTGTGAAAATCGTTGACCGGGCCGAAAACAGCGCTCCGCGCGATGCTTATGCCTATCTGGAAAAGGCGCCGCTCGATTTGCTGGCTATACCTGCGGCGGAATCTGCCAACGGAAAAGCGGTGGGAAAAATTCGCGCGTATTTCAGCAAGTGGAGACCGCTCCGCCAGGCGCTGCCGGGAGTGGCCGCGGAACTCAAGCTCTGGGAATGCCGCGCGGCCCGAAGTTCGATAAGGTAGTGGAGGATTTCTTCCAGCTACAGTTGCTCGGCCGCGCGCGCAAGCCGGAAGATCACGCCAAAGATTTTGCGAAAGCTCGGCCGGGATCAAGGAATTCCGAAAAAAATAGAAGAAAAGAAAAAACCGGAAAAGCCCAAGAAGAAAGGCGAGTTGCCGGGCAGGCCGGAAGCCCACGCTGCAACTTCCGGGCCGGTGACGCCTCCAAAAATAGAGCCGCACCGCATGGCGCCGAAAAAGTTGGCGCCGACGCCGAAGGCCAAGCCCAAGAAGAAGTAACTATTCTAGTGAGTAGGACGCATGCGAAGTTCTCGGTGTTGGGTGTCGCATCCGTATGGTACTCAAGGGTACGGGTTTGGATGTCCCTCATTCAACCTCGGTGCGATTCGATAAAACCCGCACCCTTCACAAAAAGCGTGAAAAGCGCGGCACCCGAAAATTCAGACCGGCGCGACGGTGCGCTACCTGCTCGAATTAACCGCTTCGCGAAAGTTTCCACACGGGATGCTCCATCGCGGCGTAGCAAAATATCTCGCGCGAGATTAGAATAGCTTTCGGCATGGAAACTCCCAGATTCGTTCACCTGCATCTGCACACCGATTACAGTCTTCTCGATGGCGCGTGCGACCTTGAAGAGGTCGTCGATGAAGCGGCGCGCCGGAAGATGCCGGCGGTGGCCGTCACCGATCACGGAAATCTGTTTGCGGCGGAATCTTTTTATCACGCGGCCAAGACGCGCGGCGTAAAGCCGATCATCGGCTGCGAAGTATACGTCGCCAAGGGAAGCCGGCACGATCGCGGCGAAGCGTCGCAGCGCGATGCCGGCCAACGGCCCCGCGACTCGCCGGAGCGGAACCGGGCCAGCGCGGCTGCAAACCACCTGGTGCTGCTGTGCGAAAATGCCGAGGGCTACCGCAATCTGATCAAGCTGGTGTCCGCGGGATACCTGGAAGGGTTTTATTACAGGCCGCGCATCGATTACGACCTGCTGGCCAAGCACAGCAAGGGCTTGATTGCCTTGTCGGCCTGCTTGCGCGGCGCCGTCACCGAAAATCTGGTGGAGGAAAAACCCGAACAGGCCCGCGACGCCGCTTACCGCCTGCGCGATATTTTCGGCAAGGGGAATTTCTTCCTGGAAATTCAGGACCAGGGTCTGGAGATCGAGAAGCGCGTCAACCCGCAGATCGTGCAGCTCTCCCGCGAAACCGGCATTCCCCTGGTCGCCACGAACGATTGCCACTATCTGAAGCACAGCGATTCCCACGCGCAGGAAGTGCTGCTCTGCATTCAGACCGGCAAGACCATGAGCGACACGCATCGCATGAAATTCGCCACCGACCAGTTTTTCTTCAAGACCGCGGAGGAGATGGCCCAGGTGTTCGGCGAACTTCCCGACGCGCTGGAACGCACGGTGGCGATCGCCGAACGCTGCAACGTCAAGATCGACGCGATGCAGAATTCGTTCCCGGATTTCCAGGTTCCCGAAGGACAAACGGTCGACAGCTATTTCGAGGCCGTCGTCGCGCGAAGGTTTCGTCGTCACGCGTGCCGGTTCTGGAAGCGCGCGCCAAGGCCGGAATGCTGCGCAAATCGCTGGCCGAATACGAAACACGCCTGACGCAATGAAATCCAGATGATCCAGAAGATGCGCTACTCCGGATATTTCCTGATCGTCTGGGATTTTATTCGCCATGCGCGGGCGCAGGGAATTCCGGTAGGGCCGGGGCGCGGTTCCGCGGCAGGGAGCCTGGTAAGTTACGCGCTGCAGATTACCGACGTCGATCCGCTGCAATACGATTTGCTGTTCGAGCGCTTCCTCAATCCGGAACGCGTGTCCATGCCGGATATCGACATCGACTTCTGCATGCGGCGCCGCGGCGAAGTGATCGAATACGTCACCGGGAAATATGGCCGGTCCAACGTGGCGCAGATCATCACGTTCGGAACCATGGCGGCGAAGGCGGCGATCAAGGACGTGGGCCGCGCCATGGACTTGCCGTACGGGGAAGTGGATCGCATCGCCAAACTGGTTCCAGCGCAGCTGAATATCACGCTCGACGAAGCCTTGAAACAGGCGCCGCAGCTCAAAGCCCTGATCGAAAGCGACGCTCGCTATAAGGATTTGATGGAAGTCGCCAAGCGCTTCGAAGGACTGGCGCGGCACGCCTCGACCCACGCGGCGGGCGTGGTGATTTCGCCGGAGCCGCTCACCAATATCGTCCCGCTTTACAAGTCCAACCGGGATGAAATCACCACGCAATATGACATGAAGGGCCTCGAGCATATCGGCCTGCTCAAAATGGATTTCCTGGGCCTGACGACGCTCACGGTGCTGGACGATACCGTGCGCATGATCGAGCAGAATCGCAACGTGCACGTAGACCTGGGCACACTGCCTCTGGACGACGAAGCCACCTACAAACTCTTTGCCCGTGGCGAAACGACGGCGATTTTCCAGTTTGAGTCGCACGGCATGCGCGACATTCTGCGCCGCTACCAGCCGACGCGCCTCGAAGATCTCACCGCGCTCAACGCTCTGTATCGCCCCGGCCCGATCCAGGGCGGCATGATCGACGATTTCATCAACCGCAAGCATGGCAAAAAGAAAGTCACCTACGATCTGCCGGAGCTGAAGGAAATTCTGGAAGAGACCTACGGCGTAATTTTGTATCAGGAACAAGTCATGCAGATCGCCAATCGCCTGGCCGGCTTTTCCCTGGGCGAAGCGGACATTCTGCGCCGCGCCATGGGCAAAAAAAATCACGCGGAAATGGCCGCGCAGCGCGAAAAATTCCTGGCGGGATGCGCCGCGCGAAAAGTTCCGGCGAAAAAGGCCGAGAAGATTTTCGATCTGATGGCCGAATTTGCGGGCTACGGCTTCAACAAGTCGCACTCGTGCGCCTACGCGCTGCTGGCCTATCAGACCGCGTATCTGAAAACGCATTATCCGGTGGAGTTCATGGCCGCGCTGCTCACCTCGGAAACGGGCAACACCGAAAAAGTGGTGAAGTACATCAATGAATCGCGCGGCATGGGCATCACGGTGCTGCCGCCCGGATGTCAATTCCAGCGATCTCGATTTCACGCCCGTGGGCGAAGCCATTCGCTTCGGGCTGCGCGCCATCAAGAACGTGGGTGAGAACACGGTGAAGGGAATTCTCGAAGCCCGCTCGGAGCTCGGGCGCTTCACTTCGATCTATCAGTTTTGCGACCACATCGATTCGCGCCTGTTGAACAAACGCGTCCTGGAAAGCCTGATCAAATCGGGCGCCATGGATTCGCTTGGCGCGCGGCGTTCGCAAATGTTCGCGGTGATCGACCGCGCGATGGAGAAAGCGCAGCGCCGCCAGCGCGAAAAGAACAGCGGCCAGCACGGGCTGTTTCGGCGGGGCCTCCGCGGCGCCGGAACCTGCCGAGGAACCGTCTGCCGGACCTCGAAGAATGGCCGGAGCACGAAATGCTGGCGGCGGAATTCGCGACGGTGGGCTTTTATATTTCCGGCCATCCGCTGTCGAAATATGCGTCGAAACTCGCCGAACTGGGCGCGATCGATCTTGCCGCCGTGGAAGGCCGCCGGAACGGCGAAGAAATTACCGTCGCGGGCATCGTCGTAGCTATGCGCAGCATGCGTTCACGCAAAGGCGAAAAATGGGGAATTCTCACCTTGCAGGACATGACCGGCGTCCTCGAAGTGCTGGCGTTTCCGGAATCCTTCGCCCGTCTTGAGGCCGTATTCAAGAGCAATGCCGCCATGATGCTGAAGGGTCGCGTCAATGTGGAAGAGGCCGGCACGCGCCTCGCGGTCATGGACGCGCGGAAGCTGGAAGACATCGGCCAGCGCCCCCGAGCGTGATGCGCGTTCGCGTGAATCTGGACGCGGTCGATGCCGGCGTTCTGGACGAATTGAAGGAGCTTGTTCGTCCAACAAGCCCGGTTCATGCTCGGTGGCGTTTGATCTGATTTCGCCGGAGGGCGCGGTAGCAACGCTGCGCGCCGATCAGCGCGTGCGGGCCGATCAGGAACTGGTGCGCGAAGTGTGCCGATTGTGCGGCGACAATGCCGTGCAACTGGAAGCGCGGGCGTCGGTCGCCTGATGCGCGCACTTCAAACTGGTGATTTCTCTAGCTGCGAGCACCGAAACGCTGACAGGCTGAGGCCTGTTCTACTTATTACTATGGCTCGAGAAACTCGGAAACACGAAATCGAAAAGCTGGAGAGGGAACTGGCCGATCTGCAGCGAATGGCCCGGCCGCGACGTTCCTTCCGCCGAACTGGATCGCGTGCGAAGCGAAGTGGCGCAACTGCGCCAGCGATTTTTACGAGCATATGGGCGCATGGCAGCGAACTCTGCTGCGCGCCATCCGCAGCGGCCCGTACATGATGGATTACGTGCGGCATGCTGTTTGAGGATTTTCACGAACTTCATGGCGACCGCGCATACGGCGATGATGCGGCGATGGTGACCGGCTTTGCCAAGTACCGCGGACGTCCTGTGGTGCTCGTCGGGCAGCAAAAGGGCCGGGACACCAAGCAGCGGGTGGCGCAAAATTTCGGCCAGGCCAAGCCCGAAGGCTATCGCAAAGCCCTTCGCATCATGCATCTTGCGGCGAAATTCGGCCGGCCAATTTTCACATTTATTGATACTCCCGGGGCCTATCCGGGAATCGATGCGGAGGAGCGCGGCCAGGCCGAAGCCATCGCTAGAAATCTGCGCGAAATGGCGCGACTGCCCGTACCGATTGTCGTGACGATCACCGGTGAAGGCGGATCGGGCGGCGCGCTGGCTATCGCCGTCGGCGACCAAATCAACATGTTCGAGAATTCGGTTTACTCCGTAATTTCCCCGGAAGGGTTGCGCATCGATTCTGTGGCGAGATTCGGCGAAGGCCGAGGTCGGCGGCTGAAGCGCTGAAGATTACCGCGCACGACTTGAAGGAGCTTGGAATTATCGACGAAATCATTGCGGAACCGGAAGGCGGCGCGCATCTTGATCATGAAGCTTCCGCCGCGCTGCTGGGCGCCGTTCTCGATGACGCGCTTCGCGATCTTTCAGCAAGCTTGCGATTCCCGAACTTCTCGATCGCCGCTATGAAAAATTCCGCCGAATGGGACAGTTTTTCGAGACCGCCGGAATCTGAAGGTTTGCCCGCCCCAGCCGCTTTTAGCCGTCCAATAGAGCATTGCTGGATTCGCACCACGCTGCAGCATCTTCGTTGTTGCGCTGCACCGTCTCGTCATAATCTGGGTGACGGAGACAGGCCTCTCATGTCAAAGCATACGGGACCGCAAGTGACGGAAACAGCGCAGCCGAACTGGGACGACTCAGGTATTTCGCCCCTACGAACGGCTGGTGGAAATCAAAATTCTTGGGGAAAGCATTCCAGGTTCCAGAAAAGAACACAATTCTTCGCTGCTTTCAGTACATTAGCCCGGAAACCATCCCGTACGGCCGTTTCTGCTGGAACCAGGATTGCCAATATTGCCGGGTCGTCGGCAAGCTGACCGACGAAGAGCGCCCCCACGAACTGCTGAGCTGCAAGTTCCTGGTCAGCGCGGGCATGGAAATCACCGAAATCAGCCCGGAACTGAAGTATTGCCTGCACAATAAACTCGGCGAAGTAGCACAGTTTCGTAGGCTGCAGTGGCGTCAGGCTATTGAGCCTGTGCGAAGCAACCGCCATCGCAAGGCCAAGTCCGCACAGGAACTGAAGCCCGCGGCCACAATGCCAAGATCCAAACCCGACCGCAACTATTTCCCAGCCGACGTGTTTGATCGCATGGACTCGTTTTTGAGTTTGCTCTATCTCGCGGTCTGAATCCTCCCCTGGAACCCCCAGACTGCGGTGTTGAGCTTCCCGGGGCGTGCCGCTCCCCGATTACGGCGCGCCCTTAAATTTCTGTCGTGCCCCATTTTCACACCTCTACGCGGCTGGGGTTGCGCGGCGTCTTGTTTTCTCTTATCGGTTCGAGAGCTATATGCTGTAGGATGTTCGAATGTATATGGAACTGCCTTCAAACTTATCTTCCTTGCGACGGGTGCGGATTCCGGCTTCGCCGGAACATATCGCGCAGCGAGTGCGGCGACTCGAATTCTCCACGCGGTTTCGGCCCGGTGCACATCGGCGTTCTGTTTGTCGCTTGGCGCCCGCGGCTCTTCCGGAAGCGAGGATTTTTAGGCCCGCCGAAATCGAAGGAATTCCCGATGCCGCTTCCTGGACGCCCTGGAAATTCCTTCCCTCACGGGTAGACGAGAGCGGGCTGGAACGGCGCAGAGGACGGCGGCGAGGCTCGTGAATTTCAGCGACAGGGGATATTCACTTGGCATATCTGTCCGAATGTCCGATTCCGAGCATCGGAGAGAGCGTCGCGTCTACGATCGCTCGCCTGGGTCCAACACTGGTCCGTCGAATACGATTTAACTACAGGCCGAAACACGTTGCGCCCGATGGGTCAAGAACTGTTTCCATTGGTCGATATGTTGAGGGATGGCGGAGATTAGCTCCAGTCTTGACCCTGGACCAGGGGCAGCCGTTGCCGACCCCCAGGACAGGAGATCGGGAATGGATGGAACTGTTCCGCCGGTCGGTGGCGCGTGGCACTCGGGAAAAATCTTTCCTCGGGGTATGATAGAATTCAAGTTACGCAGCAGACGAGATTTGGGAGCAGGGGGCAAGTCGTGAAAACCAAAGCGAAATTTGGCATCGGAGTCGCGATCATTCTGGTCACGCTTTCGTGCCTGGCTTACGTCGGAGCCCAGCAGAGCAAGACCTACTACCACACGATCTCGGAAATCCCCACATTGAATGGGTCGGCGCTGCACCAGCGCCTGCGCGTGGGTGGTGACGTGAAGAATGGCTCGATCCAGCATTATTCCGGCCGAATCGATTTCGTTCTGGTCGAGCAGGGAAAAGCCCTTCCCGTGAGCTACGTGGGCACCGATCCTCTTCCCGACACGTTTAAGGATGGCGCGCAATGCCTGGTCGAAGGCAAAGTGCAGCCGGACGGACGGTTTGTAGCCGAGACGGTTCAAGCCAAGTGCGCGTCTAAGTATGAAGCCGCCCCGGCGGCGGACAAGCGCAGCCGGGCGGCGCAGCGCGGCGATTCGTATCCGGGCGGCAAGAGCTAGTCGAATTCGCCATCGGGTTTACGGGGGCTGTCCGAGTGCTGTCAGAACGGACAGCAATGATTCCATTTGAAGCGGTTCGCTTCAAGAATCACGTCGAGTTCGCGGCAATAGGAAGTCATTCCGCGTCATGTCGGTGAACGGCAGAGAATTGAGGACCTGACTTGGATCTGTTCGGTTCCTACGCGTTATTGTTCGCGTTTGCCTTCGCGCTCTACGCGATTTCGGGGGCATCGCCGCGATCATCACTCGCCGTCCCCTCCTGATCAAATCCGCGCGCAATGCCGGCTTCGCGGTTTGCGTCCTCATCTGGATCGGAACGATCAGCCTGTGGTATCTCTTCTATACCGACAATTATTCGATGGCGTACGTTGCGGCGCACAGCAATCGGTCGCTTTCCCCGTACTACAAATTTTCCGCGCTCTGGTCCGGTCAGGAAGGCTCGCTGCTGTTCTGGAGCTTCCTGCTTTCGATTTATGTTTTTTCGGCGCTCTATGCGTATCGGGGAAAGCATCCGGAGTTGATGCCGTACGTCGGGGTGGTGCTGGCGGGCGTTCAGATTTTCTTTCTGACGATGAATAATTTCGTCGCCAGCCCATTTCAGGTGTTTGCCGGCACCGGCGCCGGCGGGATTCTGCACATGGCGACGCGCGCCGATGGCAGCGGACTCAATCCGCTGCTGCAGTATCCGGAGATGGCCATCCATCCGCCGACGCTGTATTCGGCTACACGGGCTTCACGATTCCGTTTGCGTTTGCTCTGGCTGCGCTCCTTGGCCGGTATCCCGGAGAGAAGTGGATTCATCTGACGCGCCGATGGACGATGATCGCCTGGGCGTTCCAGTCCGCAGGAATTTTGCTGGGCGCGCACTGGGCTTATGCGGTGCTCGGGTGGGGCGGATACTGGGGCTGGGATCCGGTTGAAAACGCATCCTTGATGCCGTGGCTCACGGGAACCGCGTTCCTGCATTCGGTGATCATGCAGGAGAAGCGCGGGATGATGCGGGTGTGGAACGTCTGGCTGGTGTTCCTGACGTTCATGTTATGCATTCTGGGTACTTCGCTGACGCGCAGCGGCGCGGTCAATTCGGTGCACGCGTTTGCGGAATCGAATATTGGCCACTGGTTCTGGGGTTTTCTGCTGCTGATTATCGTCGTATGCATCGCGGCCTATTTCAAGAATCGCGATTACCTGCGCAGCGATAATCAACTGGACTCCATGCTCTCGCGCGAGTCCAGCTTCCTGTTCAACAATCTGATTCTGCTGGTTGCCTGCGTCGCGGTTCTGGCGGGCACGCTGTTTCCGGTGCTCTCGGAAGCGGTACGCGGATCGAAGATCAGCGTGGGGCCTCCGTTTTTCAATCGCGTCAATATTCCCATCGCCATGTTTCTTTTGTTTCTAACGGGCGTCGGGCCGCTGCTGGCGTGGAGAAAAACTTCAGTCGAGAGCCTGCGAAAGAATTTCGGTTTCCCGCTGATCGGGCGGCATTCATCGCCGCGGGAATTGCCGTGGCGCTGGGATTGCGCGAATTTTACGTGACGCTGTGCCTGCTGCTTTCGGTGTTCGTGACGCTCACGATTCTCGCGGAGTTTTATCGCGGCGCGCGCGTGATCTCCGCGCGCACCGGATCGAACTTGTTGTCCTCCGCATCGCAGCTCACCATGCGCAACACGCGCCGCTACGGCGGATACGTGGTCCACTTCGGAATGGTGCTGGTGTTCATCGGCATTTCCGGACAGGCGTTCAATCAGGACAAGCAGATGGACATGTCCGCCGGCTCGCGAGATGAACATCGGGCCATATACCCTGCATCTTCAGAATTACGATTCCACGCAGGAACCGAATTACAGCGCCGAACGCGCCACCATTGACGTCGAAAAGGGCGGCCGCTCGGTGATGATGCTTTATCCCACGCGGCGCTTTTATCCTTCCAACCAGGAATCCGGGCACCATGGTGGCGATTGCCTCGACGCTGCGCGAAGATCTTTACGTGGTTTACGCGGGAACAAATCCGGACACCAATCTTCCGGTGATTCACGCGTATCTGAATCCGCTCGTGAAGTGGATCTGGTTTGGTGGCGGCTGTAGTCGTCCTGGGAACGATTCTCGCGCTGCTGCCCAATCGGCAGGCGGTTATGGTGCTTTCGACTTCCGCTGCCGGCAGCCGCGGTCGCCCATTCCCGGCGGCACGCAAGCCGCGTCGATTTCGTACTCCGCTCGTTCACAACTGCCGGATCGCCATGAATAATCGCCGGCGACTTGCGTTCATCTGCGGCGCTTGCATTGGCATCGCCTCGGCACTGGTCCCGCTGCACGTCGATGCGCAGAAAACCGACCGCGCCAAATCGCTGGGCACGAAGCTGATGTGCATGTGCGGTTGCGGCCAGATCCTCACGCAGTGCAATCACATCAATTGCCCGTCGTCCGGCCCGATGCTCAAGGAACTGGATGCGCACGTCGCCAAGGGCGAGGCCGACGACCTGATCATTCAGGATTTCGTGCAGGAATACGGCGAAAAAGTTTTGAGCGAGCCGCCGTCGAAGGGATTTAACAGCATCGCCTGGTACATCCCCGGCGTGGCCTTCGCCATCGGACTGGCCATCGTGATCACGTTGATTCGACTGTGGCGGCAGCGCGATGTGGCGCGGCTGGCGACGGCGGCCGGCGCTCCGCCGATGCCGCAAACTGGCGCTGCCGAAGTTCGCAGCGTGCAACTGGAACGCGCGCGGAAGCAAGCGGACCGTGAGACCGAGGAACTATGACCATCGCGGCGGTTGCGCTCACTACGTTCTTGTTCCCCGATACAGTGATGCTTTCGGCTTGTGTGGTTTTGACTCTGGCGGCGGTCATTTTTGTTTTCTGGATTGAGCCCGATCCAGGCGATTCCGCTCCGCACCGTTCGCAGCTTGACCAGCTGCTTGAGCGTCGCGACTCGATCTACGATAATTTGCGCGACCTGAAATTTGAAAATCGCGCGGGAAAGTACGCCGAGCAGGACTACGAGCAGATGAGGGATTCGCTGGAAAATGAAGCGGCTCAAGTTCTGTTGGAAATTGAACGGGTTACCGGAAACCAGGCGCCGATTCCGCGCCGCGATCCGGTGACTGCCGCGAATTCCCGGCAGTGAATCATTTCGTCCGCGAATTTTCGTAGTGCGGTCAGTGAGCTTCACTCGTTTGCCGGCCACCTAAACATAGGTTTGAAGGACGCTTTTGCTCCATCTCTCTCGAACATTAAATATAGGTGCGCCCGGTCGTGGCGCGTGCGAGGGGCGGCTCGTATCTTTTCTGATCCACGAGGAATTATTTTGCCGATGAAATCGCGAAACACACGGATTCGATGGCGGCTGCCGGCCCTGGCCGCCATGTTCTTCCTGGTTTCCGTTGCGGCTCATGCCGGAACGGTCACCGGCGTCGTCCACAACGGCACCAACAGCAATAAGGCCGCCGCCGGGCGTGGACGTTCTGCTGATACAGCTGCAGGGTGGCATGTCCGTGGTGGCCAGCACCAAGACCGATGCCGAGCGGCACGCTACCATTTCGACAACCCTGGGATCGGCCAGGGGCCCATGCTGATCCGCGCGGTGTATCGCGGCGTATTCTTCCATCAGCCGCTCACGCCGGGCACCTCGACGGTGGACGTCACGGTCTACGAACCCACCACGAATCCCGGCAGCGATCCAGGTTCCTCTGCGTCTTCTGGTGTTTCAGCCGAACGGCGACAAGCTGATGGTGGGCGAGGAATATTCGATTCAGAACAACTCGAATCCGCCGGCGGCGTATTTCAAGCAGGACGGAAATTTTGAATTCACGATTCCCGCAGGGCGCGGAACTCGATCAGGTCTCCACGTTTGGGCCGTCGGGCATGCCGGTGCGCCAGGGCACGATCGACAAGGGGAAGGGCCAATACGCCATCGCCTATGCATTTCAGCCGGGGCAAAACGGCGTGCGCATTTCCTACATCCTGCCGTACACCGGCAATCAAGCTCAGATTCGCGGAATCCTCGACCTACGACGCGCAGCGCGTGCTGCTGGTGATTCCGCCGACCATGCAAGTGGCCAGCGCCGGGTTTAACGCCGCAGGCACTGAGCAGGGCTTCAATGTATTTTCAAAAGAATCCATGAAAGCGGGAACTGGATTTGACGTCTCCGTTTCCGGCACAGCGCCGCCGCCCGCCGAAGCGTCCGCGTCGTCTCCGGCGGATCAGGTGAACGGACACGAGTCCGGCCCGGAGTCCACGATTGAAACCGCGCCGGCGCGCCTCGGTGACGAAAAATGGATTTTGCTTGGCGGCCTAGCGGCGATTTTCGCGGTCGGCGTCGGATTGCTGGTGCGGAAACCCGTCCCGAAGCTGGCGACTGCGCCAGCGCCGCCGCCGACTTCCAAGGGCCGCAAGGCACAGCGCGCCGCGCAACAGGCGAAAGCTCCGACACCGGCGCCTCCGACTCCACCGGTGGAGAGGGTAACGCAGGAAGTGAACTCGAATCTGGACTCGCTGAAAGACACGTTGCTGCGTCTCGAATTGCGGCGGCAGGCCGGCACGATCACGGACGCGGAGTATGCTTTGGAGCGCGGACGCGCCGAACAATTGCTGCGCGATCTGGTTCAGGGCTGAGCCGTCGCGCGTGTCCACCCCGCTTGCATCTTCCTCGAGTGGCGGATCGGCGACGGCCGGGCGGCGCCACCGGTCTGAAAATCCAGTTCAGCGAAGTCGAAAAGCGTTACGGAATGCGCCTGGCGCTGCGTGGCGTTTCGCTTACGATCGCAGCGGGAGAATGCGTTGCTCTCGTTGGCCACAATGGTTCGGGAAAGACCACTCTGCTGAAGATTGCGGCACAGCTGACGCGGCCGTCGCGCGGCAAAATCGATTTTCTCGGCCGCAGAAATCGCGGTTTCGCTCGAAGAAGTGAAAAGCCGCGTCGGAATGGTGGCGCACCACACGCTGCTATACGAGGAATTGACGGCCGAAGAGAATCTGATCTTCTTTGCAAAACTGTTCGGGCTGGCGGATCCCGCCGAACACGCGCGCCGGGCGCTACAGCCCGTCGGTCTCGCGGGCCGCGCAACGGACGTTGTCCGGACATTTTCGCGCGGCATGCGTCAACGGCTTTCCATCGCCCGCGCGCTGCTGGCCTCGCCCGGCTTGCTGCTGCTGGATGAAGCGGGCACGGGCCTCGATCCCGAAGGGCAGCAGTGGCTGGGGGCGACGATAAAAAAACTGCGCGACGCCGGCTGCACGATTCTGATGAGCACCCACGGACGAAACGAAACGCAAAGCGCGGTCACGCGGGCGATTCGCCTGGAAGGCGGAAAGATTACGCATGATTCCGGCGCCGGCGGCAATCCGAATGAAGTGCTGGTCATGGCGGCGGTGCGTGAGAGCGGGGAAGAAAATCCCCCATGACCCTCGCGCGCGCCACGGGAGTGATTCTCGCCAAGGAACTCAGAACCGAGTTTCGTTCGCGCGAACTTCTGGGTACCACCGTGGTCTTCGTTCTGATCGTGATCGTCCTGTTCAGTTTTACGTTCAACCCCACGTCGACGGAGTCTCGCCGCTTCGGTCCGGGTCTTTTGTGGCTGGCGTTTTTATTTGCGGGCTCGCTGATGCTGCAATCGTCTTTCTTGCGGGAGCACACCAACGACACCCTGGCCGCGCTGCGCCTGGCGCCGATCGATCCATTCAGCATTCTTGCGGGAAAGATGGTGGCCAATTTTCTGTTCCTGCTGCTGGTGGAGGTAATCCTGCTGCCGGTCTTCGCGGTGCTCTACAACGTGGCAATACTTCCGGTGTTGGGGCAGTTGCTGCTGGTGTTGACCCTCGGAACGATAGGACTCGCGTCCACGGGCACGGTATTTTCAGCCGTGGCGGCGCAGGCGCGCCTGCGCGAATTGCTCCTGCCGCTGTTGCTGCTGCCGGTGCTGGCTCCGGTGTTGATCGCCAGCACGGAAGCCACCATCGGCGTCCTGCGCGATCCGGCGGAATTATCGCTGGTGTGGTTGACGTTTCTGGCATGCTTTGACGTGGTATTTTTGACGGCGGCCTGGATGGTCGGCGAATATTTGCTGGAGGAGTGAAATGGCAACCGAGGCGCAAACCGAAACGGCGACCCGCGCGGTGATTTCCGTGCCATCGGTGTGCTGGTGTTTCTGCTGCTGGCGGCGGCAAGTTACGGCGCGCTGATCTGGGCTCCCACGGAAAATACGATGGGCCTGGTGCAGCGCATTTTTTATTTTCACGTTTCGAGCGCGTGGTCCGGCTTTGTGTCTTTCATCCTGGTGTTCATCGGCAGCGTGGCCTACCTGCGCACAAGCGCGCTGAAGTGGGATTGGCTTAGCGTGGCCTCGGCGGAAGTGGGCGTGGCATTTTTTACGATTGTGCTTGTTACCGGGCCGATCTGGGCGAAGCCGGTATGGGGCATCTGGTGGACCTGGGATGCGCGCCTGACGTCGTCGTTCCTGTTGTGGGTTCTGTTCGTCAGCTATCTGGTGCTGCGAACGCTGGTCGACGAGCCCGAGCGCCGCGCCATGGTATCGGCCGTGTTTGGAATTTTCGCATGCCTGGATATTCCCCTGGTGTATTTTTCGATCTGGTGGTTTCGCACGCAGCATCCGCAACCGGTGATCGGCGATGGCGGCAAGCTTGATTCGCGCATGGGCTGGGTCTTGCTGTTGTGCTGGGTGGCGACGCTTGGAGTGATGACGGTGCTCATCCGGTTGCGTTATCGCCTGGAGGCTTTGCGCTCGGAAGTGGACGCGTACCGGATGGAAGCGGCGCGAAACGGGCGGTAGCTTTTTTTATCGCGGCAAACGCCCACCTGAAGTTGGGCGCTACACGGCGGTCGAACCACAAGGCGATTGCAGGACTGCGGGAGATGAACGATGAAGAATTTGAATTTTCTGGCGGCCGCATATATCGCAATCTGGCTGGTCTTTTGCGGCTATGTTTTGTCCGTGGCGCGGCGCATGGCGAATCTGAAGGACGACATCCGGCGTTTGAAGCAGGACGGAAAGTAAGGCCGTAAGCGACGAAGCACGCGGCGATTGATTGACGGAGTAAATTGAGCGAAAAGAAGAAAATCGGCGTGGTGCTGTTTCAACTGGGCGGGCCAGACTCCCCGGACGCCGTGGAGCCATTTCTATACAATCTTTTTTGTGATCCTGACATCATCGATTTTTTCGGCGCATGGTTTGCCCGCCGCCCGCTGGCGCGCTATATCGCCCGCAAGCGAGCGGACGTCGTGCGCGAGCACTACGACGACATCGGCGGGCACTCGCCGATCCGCCTGCTCACCGAACGCCAGGCGCGCGCCCTGGAAGTGGCGCTGGCCCCACACTGCGACGCGAAGTGTTTCATCGCCATGCGCTACTGGAATCCGCTGACCGCGGAAGCCGTTGCGCAGGTAAACGCGTGGGGCGCGCCCGATCTGGTGCTGCTGCCCATGTACCCGCAATATTCATTTGCTACCACGTCCAGCAGCCTGAAGGAATGGAAACGCGTGTATCACGCCAACGGCAACGTGCCGCGCACGCATACCGTCGAAACGTTCTTCGATCATCCGCTATACGTTCAGGCGGTCGTGGAAAAAATTGCGTTGTCGCTGACGCACTTTGACGATCCGGACCGCGCGCACATCGTTTTCAGCGCGCATGGATTGCCGCTCAGTCTGATCGAGCGCGGCGACCCGTACGCGCGGCAGGTAGCGGAGACCGTAAAGCTGGTGGTGCAGCGCGGAGGTTGGAAGAACCCCCACACGCTGTGTTTTCAGAGCAAGGTAGGACGCCGCAAATGGCTGACGCCCTCACTGACGAACACTATCGAAAATTTGGCCCGCGCCGGTGAGAAAAATATGCTGGTCGTTCCCGTCGCCTTCGTCACGGAACACATCGAGACTCTGCACGAAATCAATATCGAAGCCCGAGAAGAAGCGCACAATCTCGGCGTCCAACAATTTGAAATGATGCCCGCCGTGGGAGATTCACCCACATTTATTTCCGCGCTCGCGGACGTTGTGCGCCGTTCGTTGAGCGATTCCTCGAAATAGTGCGCCTGTAACGCAACCGACCTCAAAAGAATTACGTCCTATAAGCAGGGAAGAGAAGGGCAGAAGACGCCCTGTGCCGTCGCAGGTGTATCTGTTGCTTGGTTTGGCGCCTGGGTACGCTCGAAAGATGAAATGTTTTTCCGAAGAGCCATGCAACAGCAATGCGCTTTCCCGGGTCGCAGCCGCAATCCCATGGCGTTCTATTACGCCAGCATACGGACCGTGACCACAAACATATTTTACCCGAAATTGGAATTCGGCTTGACATTGCGGCAGTACGGAAATATAAGAGGGCCTATCTACTAGCCGTTTCCAGAAATTGGGCACCTTTATCGTCTCGATCTATATATTTTATCGAGAGGTCTAATAGCGGAAATATGGCCGACCCCGTGGAAGGAACTACCCCGGCGCCACCAGTGGCGAAAGCCGGGACGCCGCCAGCAGCAAAACCGCCAGCCGTTGCGAAGCCGGCGTCAAAAGCCAAAGAGAGCGCGGACCCTCCGGATCCGATGCGTCGTCGTGTCATCTGGGGCATGATCTACGGCTATCTTGGTATTAATCTCCTGATGTTCCTGCGGTTTTTCTTCCCCCGCGCGCTCTACGAACCCAACACGATTTTCAATATTGGTTATCCAGCCGACTTCTCAATTGGCATCGATCAACGTTTCTTGATGACCAATCGCGCCTGGGTGGTTCGCGAACCGGATCGCATTTTCGTGATCTTTGCGCGCTGCACGCATCTGGGGTGCACCCCGGAATGGAAGCCGGCGGAGAACAAGTTTAAGTGCCCTTGCCACGGCAGCGGATATGACAGCGAGGGCGTGAATTTCGAAGGGCCCGCGCCGCGTCCCATGGACCGCGCGCACATTGCCATGGATCCGACCGGGGAAACTGATCGTCGATACGAGCAGGCTGTACATGGATGATCCGCGCGCCGGAGTGAACCAATTTAACGATCCCGGCGCGTACTTGCCCGTATAAATAAGGGGCTTCGCAACGAGCTACAGAGTCGAACGCGAAGTTCCTCAGGACTTGGGACACACTCTCGAGGGGGCGTGGGGATGGCCGAAGAAAACGGCAATAAAAAAGGTCACTGGACTGCTCGACCGTGTCCGCCAGGACATTACCGACCTTAAGGAAACCGTTAAGGTAAAGGGCAAGGAAGAAATCGAGGGCCTGAAAGAGCCCGAAAAGAGCTCAGGTTTTTCGCTCGATTTTCCGCGTCAAGCACGATGAGACGCCGCGCAATCGCGCGCTATCCGTCCTTTCCAACGTTTTCTTTCACCTGCATCCCGCCAAGGTCAATCGCGACGCCGTAAAATATAAATTCACGTGGGGCATGGGCGGAATCACGTTTTACCTGTTCATCGTGCTCACGTTTACCGGCGTGTTGCTGATGTTTTACTACCATCCGAGCAAGGTGCAGGCTTTCCGCGACATTCTGTATCTGGAAAACGACGTGCCGTTCGGCAAACTGCTGCGCAATATGCATCGCTGGGCCGCGCACTTGATGATCATTGCCGTGTGGCTGCATATGTTCCGCGTTTTCCTTACCGGATCCTATAAAAAGCCCGCGCGAATTCAACTGGTGCATCGGCGTTCTGCTGATGGTGCTGACGCTGCTGCTCTCGTTTACGGGTTACCTGTTGCCTGACGATCAACTCGGCTTTTGGGCGGTCACGGTCGGAACCAACATGGCCAGGGCGACTCCCTTGTTAGGAACGGAGGGGCCGTTTGGCGCGCTCCTTGGCATGACGCCCTACAACGACGTGCGCTTCGCCTTGCTGGGTGGATCGATCGTCGACGCCAACGCGCTCTTGCGCGCGTACATCTGGCACTGCATCGCGATTCCGCTGATCGCAAGTATTTTTATGGCGCTGCATTTCTGGCGCGTGCGCAAGGACGGCGGAATTTCCGGCCCGGCGCCGGTCATGCTGGAATCGGAAATCAAGGAAGAGAATCGTAACCGGCCGGTGATTCTGCGGCCCAGCGGAATGGTTTAGCACACGGCGAGGATTTTACGCCGGAGATTAAAGGCCACATTTTCAGGGGCGGGAACCAGGGAACATTTCGGGGATCGATTTCGACAAATTAACCAGCGGGGTTTGAGGCCGATATGAACTGGCATCAGATATGGGAGGTTGCATCCGCTCCGGATAACGTGCCAATCGTGGCGCTGCTATTCCTGGTCCCGTTTTACGTCTGGTACGCCTTCCGTCAGGCGCTGGCGAACGACCGCCTGATCGAAAAACTGTCCGCCGACCCGGCGCTGGCCAAGTCCGAATACCGCAAGACCGAACCGTGGAATCCGAAGTGGGAGCGCGAAGTTCACACCTGGCCGTACCTGATGCGTGTGGAACTGGTCGCCGCCGTCCTGGTCACCGCGTTGCTGATGGTCTGGTCGATCACGCTGAACGCGCCGCTGGAAGAGCCCTCCAATCCCAACGTCACTATGAATCCTGCCAAAGCCCCGTGGTATTTCCTGGGCCTGCAGGAAATGCTTGTGTATTTTGATCCGTGGATTGCCGGCGTGATCATGCCGACGTTGATCATCGTCGGCTTAATGGTCGTGCCCTACATTGACGCCAATCCTCTGGGCAATGGTTATTACACTTATAAGCAGCGCAAATTCGCCATATGGACGTTCCTGTTCGGATTTATTGGTTTATGGGTCTTAATGATTGTAATAGGGACCTTCATACGAGGCCCTGGCTGGATGTGGTTCTGGCCAGGGCAAACATGGGACGCGCAGCGGGTCGAGTTTGCGGTGAACCGCAACGTCGATCAGATTTTTGGGATCAACGGTTCGTGGATGGTTCACTTCATGCCGGCTGGGAATGCCAGTTACGCTCCGATTATGGCGCGCATTATTTTCGGCATTTTCCCGATCGCGTTCTATTTCATCGTGGCCGGATATTTTGTGCACCGGCTGGTGCTGGCTACGGATTTCACCAGAAAAATTTTCCAGCGCATGACGCTGCTGCAGATGGGAACCATGGAATTGTTCCTGGTGCTGATGCTCAGCCTGCCGGTGAAAATTCTGCTGCGCCTGCTGCTGCGCATCAAGTACGTTTGGGTAACGCCGTGGTTCAGCATTTGATCGGACGTCGCAAAATTTCCTGGGTGCGGGCCGTACGCAAGGCCCGGTTGAATAAAATTAAGGAGGCACGGGGTGCCTGAGCTTCCGCCTGATGATCCGGTTACAAGCCGGCCGATGGCCGGACTAGTACTGATTTCTGTGTTCATCCTGATGCTGACCGTTTCCTGGTCGCTTTACGATGAATTCTTCGGCCTGCGCCCATGGCGGAAGTACCAGGCCGAATTCTCCAGCGCCTATTCCAATTATCTTGACAAGCAGTACCAGCAGCGCAAATCTGCCGAACAGAAATTCTACGCCACGCCGGAATACATGAAACTGGTGGCGGACATCAAGGCTGCCACCGACGCCGCTCGCGCGCAGGATCAGCAGATCGGCCAACAGATTGATTTGCTGGACCGCCAGCGCGCGGCCATGACCGAATCCTTCACCAATTCCCGCGGCCTGGTCGGCTCCCTCACCTACCAGCTGGAACAAATCGACGAAAAAGATAAAAGCGCGAAAGAATCCAAGCTGAAAGATCTGAATACCGCCAAGGCCGAAACGTACAGAGTCGCATGGCCCGTGGAAGGCAACAAGATCGAGCCGCGTGATTTTAATTACGACCAGCTGAATGGCCTGTTCGTTTCCATCATGCAGTCCAAGGCCAAACTGGTCGCTCAGCGTGGCGATGTCGATCAGCCCGCCAAGGATGCTCAAGACAAGATCAACGAATACGTGAAGGAAAATTTGCCCGGACTGGCATCGAAGGATTTGTTCTCGCTCAGCCAGAGCATGAAGGATTTGGACATTCACATCCGTCAGATCAATGTGAATCCCACCGGAACTTCGCTTAACAACCTGGGAGGCGCAGGTCTAGTTGATCGTTGTCAATCGTGTCACGTAGGGACCGACCCGCTGATCGTGCCGGTAACCATGACGTTGACCAAGGCCGACCTCGGTATGGCCAAGAGCAACGATGCGCCATTCACCAGTCATCCCGATCCGGACATGATGAAATCGCATCCGCTGGAGAAATTTGGATGCTCGCCCTGCCACGGCGGAAACGGGCGCGCTCTGGACACCGTTGAAAAGGGCCATGGCCGCTACGAACACTGGCTCTGGCCTCTTTACTACAAGGAAAATTTCAACGCCGGATGCCAGCAGTGCCACGCTTCCGACATGGTCACCGAGCATGCTCCGGTCCTGAACCGCGCCAAGCAGCTGTATCGTGAAAAGGGCTGCATCGGCTGCCATCGCTTTCAGGGCTTTGACAATCAGGATGAGGAACTGGTCAGCGCGCGCCAGGCCATCGCCCAACTGGAAAATCAGAAGCTGGACAATCGCCTGTCGATCGCCCAACTAAATAAGAAAGGCGATACCGCTCCCGACAACGACACCGCCAACCGCTATTACGCGGAAGCCACGAACCTGACGGTCACCACCGCAGGCATGGACGCCAAGATCGAAGAACTCGACCGGCGCTCCGGAAACCTGCTGCGGGAAATCAAGAAAGTTGGTCCGGACCTGAAAGAAGTCCGGATGAAGATTCACAAGGAATGGATTCCCAACTGGCTGAAGCATACCCACGAATGGCGGCCGACCACCAAGATGCCGCAGTTCCGCCTGCAGGATGATGAGGTGCAGGCGATCTCCGCTTACATCTGGCAGTCGGCAATCACCGGACCCGAGCTTCCCAAGCAAGCCCCGGGAAACGCGGCCAACGGCAAAGTGCTGTTTGAAGAACGTGGCTGCGAAGCCTGCCACTCGATGGGTGAAGGCCCGAACATGGTGGGCGGGGATTTCGCCGCGAACCTGTCGCGCGTCGGCGAAAAGGACA
>CAVOIX010000088.1:0-11247 GCA_963695945.1 uncultured Acidobacteriota bacterium
TCGCCGCGATTCAGTGCCAAAAGCTTTTGTATGGTTGGCATCAGTCAGAGTTTCCGGGATTTCTCCCCAAGTTGAGTGACGTAACACTCTCAAGACAGCCTACGACCTGGTAGGAAATCAATGGCATGCGATCCGGCAGCTCGGCGAAAACGGTACACCCACGGCAAGGCAGCAAGAAAATTGCCCGGCAGCGAGGCAGAGCCATCTTTTGGGCGTGGATTTTACCGCAAAACAGCAAATTCTATCCGGTGCAATAATCTATTCGAAGGAACATCAATTTCAATCGCGGGGGGGTGCCCGGCGGCATTCTAGAATAGCCAGACAATGATCCCCTGCTGGGGAGATGACGCCGCCAACCCGTCGCGCGCCGCGCTCCGAGCGAGGCGTGCGCTGCAGGGCTCCGCACTCCCCTAGCGATACCTGTCCTGAGACCGTCCCTTTGGGGGCATTTCGCACCGATTTCCCGCAGCCAGCTGGTAGATGATTCTTACGGTGTCATGAGTTGACATAGCCCCCCATACCTGCACGGCCAGTGATAAGGTTTGAAGTGGTAGTCCTGACCTGCGCGCCTCCAGGTTCGCACGTGCTGTGTGCGACTAACTTCGCTGTCAGGTAAGGGAGAAATACTTTGTCGAATCCTGTTGCAACGCCTCCAGTCAAGATTGACTTTCCTGTGGAAGTCACCGGGGTCGATGCCTTCGGGAAGCAGTTCCTCGAGAGCACGCGGACACTATCCCTGCAACGGGATGGCATCTCACTTCTGCTGAGCGCCACTCTTTCGCCAAATTCCGAAGTGATCGTGCGAAACCCGGAAACCGGCGAAGAAGCCATTGCATCCGTGGCCGCGCACAAGGCAGAAGGCGCTGCCGGCGATATTTATGAACTGGCGTTCCTGAATCCGGAAACCGACCTCTGGGATGTCTTCTCCCGGCCCGCCGCGATCGGCAGACTCCTGCACCTGGAGTGCACTGGATGCCATTCCGTGTGCACACTTTCCCTGTCCGATAGCGATATGGAAATTTTTGAATCCACACGCGAATTAATTCGCTCCTGCACGACGTGCAATGCATCCGGTATCTGGCGGGAGAGCCGCCGGCCACCGGCATCGAAAAAAATGAGCGATTCGCCGTCGGCATCGGAGGGCAACGCATCCGCCAGCGGCGCGCCTAATCAAGACCGGCGCAAAAGCAGGCGAACGGCAATGAAAATGGCTGCGTGCATACGCTTTTCCGGAGTCGATCTGGTTGTCGACTGCGAGGACGTGTCCAAAGGCGGTTTCCGTTTCAAATGCCGCAATCAATATCCGCAAGGAACTCGCCTGGAAGCTTCTGTCCCCTTCCACACGAAATCCAGCACCAATATATTTACCCCGGCTGCAGTCAGCTACTGCCTCAAAATGCCCGACGGGCAGTTCCGGCATGGCGTAACCTACGTGAAGAACGGCGGTTCGGTCGGCTGGGAATCCTGATCGCGGCAAGACGACATACCTCCAATCCATTTAGAGCGTGGCGCGCGGGCAGTGGGTGTTGCTCGCGCAGGATATTTGGAGTAAAAGTGTGACCCGAGAACGGTCCGGCCGGAGCACACATGAAAAAAATAACTATCGTTTTGGGCGCTGCGATGGCTTTCCTCGCCAGCGGCTCATTGTCCGCCCAGCAGAGCGCGCCGGCTGCAGCCCCAGGCATCACCCGGCTGGTGATTGCGAAACGCCAGATTGCCTACGGCGGCGCTTCCTTCGGCACCGCCGGGCCCTATGAGATTCTCGCGGGTACAGCGTACGGAGAACTTGCTCCGCACGCCCCCGCCAACGCCAGTATCGTCAACCTCAACCGCGCACCGGTGAATGCCACAGGCCACGTGGAATACAGGGTGGACTTCATGATCCTCAAGCCCGTGGACCTGAAAAAGGGCAATGGACGCCTGATTTACGATTTTGTTAATCGCGGCAGGAATACGATCTTGCGGCTGGACGACAGCGGCGACTCCTTCACCGCAAGCGATGCCGGCAATCACTTCCTGATGGCCCGAGGTTATACCGTTGCGTGGAGCGGATGGCAGGCCGACGCTCCGAGCGCTCCTGGATTCCTTAAGGCCTATGTGCCGATCATTATGGAGAAAAGCAAACCGGCAACAGGCATGAACCGCGACGAATTCACCGACGTTCCCGCCGGCGCGATTTTCTCTCAAGCGCTTTCCTATCCCGTTCTGCTTGATTCCACGGGATCGACGCTCACCGTTCGCGAACACGAAGCCGATGCGCGCAAGCCGCTGCCGCGCTCCAGCTGGCATTTCATCGACGAACGACACGTGGAAATCACAGCCGAGCCCGGATTCGATCGCGGCGCAATCTATGAACTGATTTATCCGGCAACAAATGAGACCGTGGCGGACGTGGGCCTGGCCGCATCGCGCGATTTCGTTTCGTTTCTGCGTTACGCCGATAAGGATTCCACCGGGCTGAACAATCCAACGCACGATTCTGGCGCGCCCTTTAAGGCCGCTCTGGCGTTTGGCATTTCACAGACCGGACGGGCCATCAACGATTTCCTCTATCAGGGATTCAACGCCGATATCAACGGGCGCATGGTTTTCGACGGCGCCATGCCACTTCTCTCGGCGACTCGGCGGACGTTCACGAATTTTGAGTTTGCCCAGCCGGGACGGTTCGCGCGCCAGCACGAAGACCACGAATATGGCGGCGACCAATTCCCTTTTTCCTATGCCACCACCAAAGACGCCGTCACCGGAAAGACGGACGGATTCCTGCTGCAGTGCGAAAAATCTCACACCTGCCCGCGCATCGTGCATCTCGATTCCGATACCGAGTTCTGGCAAAACCGCGACTCGCTCGCGGTCACCGATACCAGCGGGCACCCTCTTACTCTCCCGGAAAATGTGCGCGTCTATATGATGTCCGGCCTTGCACATTTCCCCGCCTTGAACTGGAACACCCGCGGCAATTGCCAGCAACTGCAAAACGCCTTGAATTACGGGGCCTATGCGCGCGCTTTGCTGGTAGCCCTCGATCGCTGGGTCACCGATGGCGTCGCTCCCCCGCCAAGCGCATTTCCGAATTTGAAGAGCCACACGCTGCTGCCGATCGCCAAAGTGCAGGCGTCGTATCCGGCAATTCCGGCCGCGCCTTTCAGCCCTCTCTACAATCAACTGCAAGTGATGGATCAGCAGAGCATGCCGCCGGAAGCTTCGGGCCGCACCTATCCCCTGTTTTTTCCTCCGGTGGACGCTGATGGTAATCCGCAGGGCGGAATTGTTCTTCCGGAAATCGCCGTGCCGATTGCGACCTATTCGGGCAGGAACGTTCGCGCCGAAGGTTTTTCCGCAGGAGAATTATGCGGCCTGTCCGGCTCCTATATTCCGTTCGCCGCCACGAAACAGGAACGCTTGGCGGATGGCGATCCACGCCTCTCACTCGAAGAGCGTTACAAAAGCCCACAAGACTACGCCGAGAAGCGCAAACGTGCCGTCGACGCTCTGGTGCAGCAGGGTTTTGTTTTGCCGGAAGATGCCGACGCTCTGGCGCGGAGCATGCCGCTGCCGGGTACCGCGCAGGGCCAGCTCTAGGCCGAGTCGAATCGATACCTTCCCGGGTCCTGAAGCAGCCAGTTAAGCCGCGACCCGCTCTAGAGAAAGGAGCGGATCGCGACCTCCGAAAAATCCTTCCCCACTACAACGCAAGCGATCAGAACATCAGACTGAGCGACATTTGAATCTGCCGCGCGCTGCCAATCGTCTTCACCACCTGACCCAGTCCAGTGGGGCATACGTAGAAACCGTTGGATGGAGAGGGCGTATTGCAGCCTGAGGCCAAAGCCGGCGTGCTGCTGGCGCCATACGGCGGCTGGGCCACGGGAAACGGGCTGAACGCCAGGTTCTGGTCGATGTTGTCGATGGGAATGTCAAAGCTCGGATGGTTAGTCAGGTTAAAAACATCGAAACTGTATTTCAGCGAAGTCCGTTCCGTGATTTTGGTCACCTTCACCACGGAAATGTCCGCGCGTTTCTGCCAGGACTGCCGGAAAATATTGCGCTGGCCTCCGCCGGGAAGGAAATTGGTTTCAAACGTGTCGCCCGGCGGGATCGCCGAACAAGGAAAGGCTCCATCCACTTGTTGAGCGTTGGGCTGGTCGCATGGAAGGAGCTGCGGCACTGTAAAGCAGGTCGCTTTCAGAGCCGGCTGGCTGAAGTTGTTGCCGATCGCGCCGGTGATGGCATTCTGCGGGGTGCAGTTCGGCGCCAACGGCACAATCGGATTGGTAATTCCATCGTTGATGCTGTAGAAGACGCTGCCGACAGCGCCGGAGTAGTCAATCACGCTGTAGGGCTGGCCGCTTTGCAGCGTGATGAGGCCTTGCACTCCCCAGCCGTCGACAAACTTTCCCGCCGCGGAAGATTCCGCGGCGAATTTGGGAAGTTCGTAGTGGTAGTCGATATTGAAAACGTGAGTGCGATCGAAGTCAGACGGGCCGTAGCCATCCCGCAGATTCAAAGGATTGTTTCCGTTGTAATACAAGCCGAGGGCGCTCTGCTCGTCGAATGACCGCGAGAAGGTGTAGGAAAATCCGGCCTGCAGCCCGTGGCTGAATTGTTTTTCTACATGAGCCTGCAGAGCGTTGTACGCCGAAATTCCCGCGGCGGTGTATTGTTCCGATTCGCCGGCGTACCCGATATACGGAACACGCTCGTCGATGTTGCCGCCTTCGGAATTGAATTGCATGGGCTGTCCGTTCGGCAAGTTCAGCGTGCAACCGAGAAAGCCGCAGTTCGGGCCGGTCTGCACGGTGTAGCCGTAGGTATAAAACTGCGCAAGTGGAGAACCCGAAGGATTGACGCATACCGGCGCGGAACCGCAGAGCGGGTTCGTTGGCGACGCAATTCGGCCCTGGTTAAACGGCACGGGAATAATTTCATGCCTGCCCAGAGCGTTCACGCCGCCGATATCGATCACTAGATCCTTGCGCGGTTGCCATTGCACGTCGAGGGTAGCGTTCATCGTATAGGGAAGTTTATTGTTGCGCGCGTACGCCGCCAGATAGAACGGGATCTGGCCGCTCTCCAGTTGCGCGGCGTTGGGCATCGCAGCGACGCCGGTGATTGGATCCGGCGTGGTAACGGTCGCCGGATTTCCGTTAGGCGGAGCCGCGAGCGTGGCTCCCCAGGGGTTGGAAAGCGTAGTAGCGCAGGAATTAAACGTGCCGAAAATACCGGCTGGCAGCGGACAGAACTGCGCACCGACAAAAGGCAACTGCTGGTTGATCCCGAAGGGTCCGCCCGGCGCGATGCTCTGGGCGTCCGGAGGTGAGAGGTAGGAGTAGAGTTCGCCGCGATCGTAATACATTCCCCAGCCCGCGCGGACTACAACTTTACTGTTGAACATTTTGGGGCTCCAGGCCACGCCAATGCGGGGAGCGAAACCCCACTGGCGTCCGGTAAGCGTCGAGTTACTGACGCCCGGAGTGGCATGGGGACTATTTCCGGCAACAATCAAGCCGGTGGAAACGATGGTGTCCGTGGTGGGATCGTAAGAATACTTACTGGGATCAAAGTTCAGAAAGTTTCCGTTTTTTTCGGTGAATCCTCCCTCCCAATCGAAGCGCACTCCCGCGGTAATCGAGAGGTTCGAGCGCATCTGGAATTTATCCTGGATAAATTCGCCCGTTTCGTTGGATCGCCAGTAGCGATTCGGGTTCCCGCTTAAAAACTGCGTCCCGGCGTAAAGGTAATCGTTATTGAGAGTGCCTTGCAGGAACTGGTTGATGGATTGGGCTTCGATCGTCCCCAACTGGTTTCTGCGGTCCCGCGTATCGAGCTGCGTGTACTCGAAGCTGCCGCCGAAACTGATGGTATGTCTTCCCTTGGTCCAGATGGCGTTCGCGGAAGGATTAAAGCGATTCTGGAACACGCCCGTGAATGCCGCCAGAGACAGCGCGCCGGCGCCGACATTTAGTAACGGCTGGTAGGAAGGCAGAACCGTGCCCGGCCAGGTAATGGTTATGCCGGGAAAAACGTTGGAGCCGAAAGTGTTGATGGTGCAATCCGCGGCGTCAAAGTTCGTAAACGTCTGGCAGGCGGAACCGAACTGCGCCGGAGTAAACGGCTGGTCCAGCGTGCTGTAGGCCTTTTCGCGAATGAAGCCAAACGTTTCGGTGACGCTCAGATTGTTCTTCACCAGCTGCGTGTGGCTGAGCGCCACCACCTGGCTGCCGGCGTCGAGGTGCTGGGTGAATCCCGCCACGGAAGAATAGGCATACGGAGCCGTGGTTGGATCATGTTGGTAATAATATTTCGCGGAGAAAGAGTGGGTTGAATTCGGATTCCAGTCCAGATTGGCTACCGCCTGATCGGCGATAAAGTACGCTGTGCCGGGAATCTCGGCGTCCTCGGGAAATGCCTCGATGAGCGCGGGATTGGTTGTGTTCAGCGCGACGGCGTTCGGATTCGCGGAAGGAATCAGGAATTGCCCGTTGGGCAGCTTGTAATTGAAGAGCGTATAGGCGATCGGATTGATATCGCCCGCCCCAAGTCCCACCGTCGGATTCACTTGTCCATCCGCCAGCCCCAGCGAGGAGGAAAGGTTGTTGCCGTTGCCGACGGCCGCGAGCCCGGCAGCCGAACGATCGTTCGTGAGCCCGGGCGGAACCGTGGGTCTGGAGATTCCAATTTCTTCGTCGGACGCATGTGTGTGTTGATAGCTGCCGTAGAAAAAAAGTTTATCTTTTTTGATGGGCAAGCCAATCGTTCCGCCCGCGCTGTAGCGGTGCAGGCTGGGATTCTTCTCCGAAAGTGGAATGTTCGGATCGGCATTGAAGAAATAGGGATCGGCATTCAGCCAGTTGGTTCCGCGATGCACGTACGCTTGCCCGTGAATGTTATTGGTGCCCGTTCCGGTGCTCATGTCGATATGCGCGCCGCTCGTCGAGCCCTGCTGAGCGTCGTACATCGAAGTGTTCACGCGAACTTCCTGAATGGACTCGGGAGCCGGAGAAGGAATCGCCTCGCCGATCGCCAGATAAACGGAGGCGCTGCTTTGCACGGGAAGCGCGCTTAACGCGGAAGATGTGCTCACACCGGTTTCATTCACAACTCTTGATGACGTCACCTGGCTGGTGGTTTTGCCGTTGAAAAGATTTTTGGCGTCCACGCCATTGAGGAGAAAAGTGTTGCTGGTATCGCGCTGGCCGTTGGCCCAAACGGGTTGGTTGCCAAGTCCGGCGTTCGCGCCTGTTCCCGCCGGCAACTCCTCGTTCACGCCGGGCGACTGCAGCGCCAGGCCGGTAAACGAACCGGTGGGCAGCGGAGCATTATCGATCTCCAGTTTGTCCATCACATAGCCGTTGGTCGTGTCGACGTTGTTCAAGAGCGGCGCCTCCTCGACCGTGATGCTGTCTCCCACCTGGCCGACTTGCAGGGTGGCGTTGACCGTGGCGGTGCGGTTGGCCTGCACCTGAATGGAGGGAATATTCTGGGTTTGAAACCCGGCATGGGTGATCGTAATCGTATACACGCTGATCGGCAGGTTTACGAAATCGTAGATTCCGTTTTCGCTGGTCTGAAGAGTGCGAGTCAGTTTGGTCTGGTCACCGACAATCGTGACCGTCGCGGTAGGGACAACGCCGCCGGAAGCATCCGTCACCGTACCGGTTACGCCGCCTAGCGTTTGTTGCGCATATGCTCGAGGTGCGCAGGCGAGGAACAAGCAAAGAAGTGTCACGATGCAGCAACGCCAGATACAGCTCTGCCAATATCCAGTAGACATCGGTTCGTCCTCTTGAAAAAAGATTTTGGATCCAAGGGCGAAAACCGAGGCCTCGCGGCCCGTCGAAAAAGGCCCATCCTACAAACTAGTTTGAGAGAGGCTACGCGTGGTGTCGCGGAAATAAAAACGCATTCTTTCGATAGCGAACATCGATTATATCGATTTGCGATTCTCAGGCCTCGGCCGGAGAATGATCCCTTCGGCCCTTCCCTCGTGTGCCGCCGGACAGCTTCGCCAACATCACGCGAGAGCATCTTTTCTTGTTCTTCGAAGGGCGGGCGCCTGGAATGACAACCAGTCCGGCGAGCAAATCCAGCAGCGGCGACTTTCCGTTTATCGTCAAGGAAGTCGTCGGACAAGATTCCACCGGCGATGCCTACGGCCTGCGGCGAGGAACACTTTCGCCGATCGAAACCCTCGCGCAATCCATTTCCGGCGCATGTCCCACCCTGACTCCGTTCGTCACGATCCCCTTGGTGTTTACTCTCGCGGGCAATGGCACCTGGCTGGCTTACATTCTGGCGACTGGCGGAATTCTTCTGGTGGCCTGGTGCATTGGCCGATTTGCGCGCTACTCCTCTTCGCCTGGCTCTCTCTATTCGTACGCCGCGATGATCCTCCCGCCATGGCTTTCGGTGACGGCCGGGTGGAGTTTGCTGTTGGCTTACGTCATGGGCAGCGCCAGCAATATTGGCGGCTTCTATCATTTCGCCAACGTGATGCTACGCGATGCCACGGGCCACATCGTTTCGACATTGCTGTTATCGACGATCGTCGCGGGCGTTCCGGTGTGGCTCGCCTGGCGCGACGTAAAAATCTCCGCTCGCGTTATGCTGGCGATTGAAGCGGTTTCCGTTACGGTCGTTTGTATCGTGCTGGCGCTGGTGCTTTTCCGCCACGGCCTGCATGGCGATCCCAGCCAATTGCACCTTCGCGGCGTTACCGCCAGCGGGTTCCGCCAGGGACTGGTGCTGGCCTTGTATAGCTTTGTCGGTTTCGAAAGCGCAACCGCACTGGGGTCGGAAGCACGCAATCCGTTAACGTCGATTCCCCGCGCGGTCATGCAAACTTCGATACTGACCGGCGTCTTCTTCGCCATCTGCGCTTACGCGGAAGTTCTCGGGCTGGGCATGAGCGGAAAGGATCTTGGAACGACGGACCTGCCGCTCCACGTGCTTTCGAGCGTCGCCGGAGTTCCGGTATTCGGATTACTCATCGATATGGGCGCGTTGTTCGCCATGTTTGCGGGAATCCTGGCCTGCATCACGGCCGCCGCGCGCGTTTTATTGCAGATGTCGCATCACGGAATTACGCACAGGTTACTCCGGTCGACGCACGCGCGAAACGAAACGCCGACCGTCGCGCTGATCGTCACCGGGCTTGCGGCTTTCCTTCCCGTCGCATATCTCGCGATCAAAGGCGTAAGCGGACTGGATGTGTACGGCTGGCTGGGTATGCTGGCGGTTTACGGATTCGTGGTCAGTTATGGTCTGGTGTGCTTCGCGCTTCCAGGCTATCTGCGAGATCATCACGGCGTGGAAAATCTTGCAACCAAGACGATCCCATGGATTGCCTTTGCCGCCATGGCCTTTGCTCTCGTTGCGAATCTTTATCCCGTCCCCGAGGGCGCATACGGTAAGCTGCCTTACATCTATCTTGCATACCTGGTCGTAGTGCTGTCGTTTTTTGCATTTCGCTCGCGCGCAAGAGAGTCTCTGCCGGAGGAATCTTGAACGACGCGCGCACTGGAAGTTGAAGTTGCCGTTCCTCTTCTCTTTTTCACGCAATTCCTGGAGAATGAGATTCTCGAATCCTTAAAACTCAAATCGCTGGGTATCCAAAGGAGCACGAATGAAGGCCTTTATTACGAAAGATACGCCCGTCACGGATGAGGTTCTGAATACGATCGCCCATCTTCCAACCAGGAGCCTTTCTGCAATCGTGGAAGACGGATTCTTCAAGAAGCTTACCGACCGGGACTACATGCGCGTGGCTGTGCTGTTGGCGGAAAAGGGATACGCGGAAGGCGGTTGCCCCATTGGCGGTGTCATCATCAGCAATGAAACGCGGCTGATTCTGGGCAAAGGACACAATACCCTGGTGCAGGAAAACCATCCCTATAATCACGGCGAGACTTCGGCAGCGCGAGATGCCGGCCGGCAGGATTTCAGCAAAACGACGATGTTTACTTCGCTTAGTCCCTGCGACATCTGCGCGGCGCTGATCTACAAGCGCCAGTTTCAGCGACTGGTCGTCGGCGATATCACCAGCTTTGCCGGCAATGAGGACATGCTGCGGCAAAAAGGCGTTCAGGTCGATATCCTGGAAGATCCCTACGGCATCGCGCTGTTTGCGAAATACTACAAGGAAAAGCCGGAACAGCATCTGGAAGATGCCGGCGGCCTGGGGTTCCCGAACCGAAAAAAGATGGCAAGTACGTAATGTAGATGGGTTTCTGCTCTTTCTACCACGTGGATAGGCGTTTTAATAATGAGATCTCGACCTCGGGTATAGTGTGCAGTGTGCAGGCATGCTGGCAGGACCATCTCCGCGAGCCCTTGTAATGGCCAAATATATGCCTCGACGTCACTGCAAAGGCCCTAAACACCATCGCTAAGCCTTCGGATATATCGCCAAGTGTCTGTATAATGGTTTCTATGCATATATTCCATCAATTGCCGGATACTGAAAACCAATGAGCATAGAATGACGCCATCTGATATACAGTCTGAAAACTTGTTATGGGTAGTCCGCATTGACCCCATTACTGGCCCCGTCTCAAATCTGTTCCGCGACTACGCTTTGACCTCTGGTCTGAAGGTTTAAGATCCCACGAAGTATGGCGGAACTGTAAAGAATCTTGGGGGCAATCCAGAGCTTCCCGCAGGTAGTCGGTGGTGGATCGAACTAGATCCTGCAAACGCGTCCACCGCTGCGAGTAGGTGGCAGCAAAAAAGTCGCGATGCGCGGCAAACGAAGGCGCCTTTGCGTAGGAGCATCGTATCGTCTCCCAATGTTTAGAGGACCACCGCGGGTCGTCCGCAACCTCGATGGAGTTCAGAAGCATTTCGGAGGATCGGCCGCTGGTCTTCAGCGGTACTGTGAGCCAGCTCCAGCCATCCTTGGTTCGAACCTTGTTGCGATTGGCAAACTTGGTCTTGCTATTGTGATCGATCGAGACGTCATCTAACACGACGTGGATGTCGCTACAAGCGATCCGATGGAAGTATCCCAACCACGGCAAGTATGCCGGCTGCATGATGGCAACAATGACAGGCTCTGCCGATCCCGATACAGAAATCTGAATGTCAACGAAGACAGCTCCCGGTTTCTTTCCCCGACGTCGGAATCGGGAGAAAATCCTCAACTTGCAGCAAATCTCCCGAGGGCACATGCCGCGCTAGTTTCTTTCCCACCAACTCCGGCGCCATCTTTGGAGGCAGTCCGGTAGCAGGGCGGTGAAAAGTGACATC
>CAVOIX010000089.1:0-6159 GCA_963695945.1 uncultured Acidobacteriota bacterium
CAGACTGAAGTCTGTGCTACTCAAGGCTTTCTTCCGCCGTGACGATGAATTCGGCAGCAGCACCGAGTCAATCACATGAATCACGCCATTCGATTGATAGACGTTGGCAATCGTGACCTTGGCCATCCCCCCCTTTTCGTCGGTGAGGATCAGTTCCTTGCCCTGCATGCTGGCCCACAGTTTGCCCCCGCTGACGGTATTCAATTCCGCTTCGCCGTTACCGGCCTTGATGGCCTGCGCGATTGCTTTTGAATCCATTTTTCCGGCGACGACGTGGTAGGTAAGGATCTTTGTCGGCATGGGCTTGTTGCCCGCCATCAGCAATGTATCTACCGTGCCGGCGGGAAGTTTTGCGAACGCTTCATTCGTGGGTGCGAACACCGTGAACGGACCGGGTCCTTCGAGCGTGTTGACCAAACCGGCGGCTTTTACCGCGGCAACGAGCATGGTGTGATCGTCGGAATTCAGCGCGTTCTGAACGATATTCTTCGACGGAAACATTTCATGGCCGCCCACCATGGGATTCGTCGCCGCAAAAATCGCCGACGCCGCGACCAGCGTCATGACACACATCTGTGTAATCTTTCTCATTTGAATCTCCCTCGCTTTAAATGTTTTCGTTCCGCTGCACTCTGTTCTACGGGGTCCTGGGAGGATTGGATGAGGCGGACGCGATATTAAGAAACACAAAAATGATTTGCACTCAATTACATGGGCGACAACGGGATCACTCGATGGTGGTCATAGCCGCGGCGACCGCTCGCCATTTTCCATTTTGTTTCACGAACACGCCGGTGACACGCCATTGCCCGCTGATGTCTTTGCCATCGGCGGCCGTTCCCTTTCGCACGCGGCGGTCGGTCAGGATCGCGGTATCGCCGTACAGGCCTCGAATCTGGATCTGATCGCAGTAACCCTCGATCTGGCCGGGCTTGCGTGTGGCAATCCCCTTCAACATTTCCTCCGCGCTGGCGGGATGGCCGTCCGGCTGCACCTCAAACATTCGTTCGCCAAACAATCCTTTCAGGAACTGAGTGTCGCCTTTCGTGGCAGCGTTGACCCACTTGTGATCAAGGTCGATCAGTTCCTGTTCAACATTTCCCGCCGCGAGCTTATCTTTTCCCACACCCGCACGATCCAGCATCGGCGTAGCGGCGGTTGACGCCTGAAGCGGAGTCATTTCAGCGCCGATGGCTTGCCACGCGCCATTCCGTTTTACTAGCACGCGCAGAACCGTGTAGAGCCCGCCAATCTTGCGCCCATCGGGCGCGACCCCCTCTTGCCTTGTTCGGTCGGTAAGAACCGCCGTATTTCCATAAATGCCTCGAACTTCAACCTGGTCGATATCGATTTGAATGTGCCGGCCGGGCATGGTGAGCGTCTTGCGCATTTCCGCACCGGTGACAACCACGCCGCCTTTCTGAACCTCAAGCATTCCGTCCGCAAAAATCCGCTTGAGCGTGTCCTGGTGCTGCGTGGAGGCGGCATGCAACCACTCTTGATCGACCGCCTTGACCTCCTGCTCCGTACCGGTGCCCGCCGTCGATCCGAACGGATCGCTGTCGGCGACGTTGT
Source organism: uncultured Acidobacteriota bacterium (assembly GCA_963695945.1). GTDB lineage: Bacteria > Acidobacteriota > Terriglobia > Acidiferrales > UBA7541 > Palsa-360. The sequence goes on from CAVOIX010000089.1 coordinate 1,576, forward strand.
GGTTTCGCCCGAAGCAAACGACGAAACTGCGACCAATAGTGTGGAAACCACGGTCAGCCGGCACAGAACTTCAAATGATCTCAAGAAAAATCTCCTGGAAATATTCGTTAACCATGGGCGCCGTGGACGTTAACGACGGCTAAGCTTCGCCTCCAACCTCGACTTGTCCGCTTCCATCACACTTCTGGCAGTCCCCAGTTCCCAGGCACAATTCACATGAGAATTCAGTGCCGGGACCCCCGAGTTCTCCCGAGGCGCTTTCCCCCGGCAGCTTTCCGATGCCGTGGCACACAGGGCAATTTCCATCACCCGGAGAATCGCAGTCAAGGCAAAGATGGGTGGACAAGCCGCACCTCCCGCCAATTTCGGCGATTGTGAACGCCTTTCGATTCAGTGTCAAACTTGGAAAAGGATCGTGGGGTTGGAAAGTTTAGTCAGGCAATAATCGCTTCTCAGCTTCTTGCACGGCTTCATAGATCTGCTCGAAATCCTCAATGGCGAACAGGCGCTTCTGAAGCTCATCCACTTTGACGGGAGTTGCGAGAACATCCTCCAGATTGAAATCGCGTATATCGCAGCCAGCTTCGATCACATTGGTACATTCGCGGTGCGAGCTGATGACGCCGCTGCCGTAAATTTTAATTTTCCCATCCTGGCGAATCAGTCCAAACTCAACCGTATACCAGAACAGCCGGCCCAGCCTTTCCAGGAACTCCGGATCTTTCACTCGGGCGCAGATGCTGCCATAATGCTGCAGGAAATCCGCGAATACAGGATGCGCATGCATCGGAACATGCCCGAAAACATCATGAAAAATGTCCGGTTCGGGAATGTATTCCAGTGAATCCCTGCCGCGCAGCCAGGTCGTGGTCGGAAACTTGCGGGCGGCCAGCATTTCAAAAAACGCGTCGCCGGGAAGAAAACCGCTAACCGGGGTCGTGCTCCAGCCGGTTCTGGGACCGATTCGATCGCTGATCGCGCGAAGATTCGGCAGCCGGTCATCCCGCAGACCGATGATTTCATATCCTTCGAACAGATTCCATGCAGGTGTGGGCATCCACCTGGGGACGCCGCCGGGAGACTAACTCAGCCCACACCGCATGTTGCTCCGGCGTGTATTCCTGGTAGTTTTGTTCAAGAAGGCAGAACGGTGCTGCAACGAGAGGTACGGCTGCCATGGAATACTCCTCCCGTATCGATCCTGTTATTATTCTAACATAAAAATATGGCGCTCCAATGCGCTCGAATGCGGCGCTGCCCCTAACAAGCATCCTGCGCAAACGCGACGTTTACGAGAGCACACGGAACGTATGGAAACCAAAGCCCCTCCGGCAGGCCGCCATTTCCCGTTCTCCCTGGCAAACATGCGCAGCACACGCGTTTCCGTTCCTTCGACCTTGCCGTCCTTGCTTTCGCTCTGCAAAAACGTGTGGTCGGTCGCCAGGGCAAAGTTTCCATAAACGGCCATCAGTTTAAAATCATCGGGATGCGGACCCACTCCCCTGGACGGATGCGCCGCCCTTTGCATGGCGATCATTTCGGACTTGGTTTGAACTTTTCCCTTGATGGAAATCTCAAAAAACTGATCGGTCCAGAACTGGTTGCGAAACTCAACGCACTCTTTGTAATCCTTGTGATAGGGAGTCGCGCCGGCGCTGCACAGCCATTGTTGATCCACGTCCCAGATAGCGTTTTCTCCAGTTCCGTCCACTCTTTGCTGCCCATCTTGGGCGTCTGCCTGGCCGGTTCTTGTGCAAAAGCCATTGCGGGCAAACGGCCATGGCCGCGACAAAACACACAACGCGAATCGCTCTCACAGTAACCTCCTAATTTATTTTGCATGAAGTGCTTGCGTGGCACAGGCTGAAGCCTGCGCCACTTTACACATTTAAACGCCTCGCGGCAGTTAATTGGAAGCTTGGTCCTTAAAGTTGTGGCCATAGGTCGCGGTCAGGCGCTCTCGCAGATATTCGGTTGTGGGTGGTCGGCGGATATTTGGCGACCGCCCCGGGTGCGAGGCAGCTTTCGAGCACTTCCACGCGCGCATCGGGATGGAGGGTCCAGAAAAAACGCGACGGAATAGCGGTCGCGCACGGGAATACCCACGCGATGTGGCGTTGAGACATACAGATCGTTGGTCCAACGCATCAGGCAATCCCTTACGTTACACACAAACGTGTCGGGGATATGGGGCGCATCCAGCCACTCGCCGGTTCGCGCGCGAACCTGAAGTCCGGCCACCCCATCCGTCGCCAGGATCGTAAGATTTCCATAGTCCGTGTGTGTGCCCGCGCCGCTATCGGGAGCGCTGCCCTGCCTGGCGGCTTGCGGAGGATAATGCAGCAGGCGCAGGGTGCCCAGCGGCGCATCCAGTTTGTCTTCGAAAAAATCCTCGACCAGGCCGAGATCGAGTGCGAACCCGCGATGGATCCGCCGACCCAGCGCCAGGCACGCGTCGAAATAATCAAGAACCGTTTGCCGCCAGCCTGGAATCGTCGGCCAAAAATTCACGCCCCGGAATGGCTTGCCTGCCAGGACCTCCGGATCATCCGCCGCCAATTCCAGCCCCACATTGAAAGCTTCCTTGTGATCGGACACGAAGGAATTTTGATCGAGCCGCTCGCCCTCCAGAGCGACGTAACCGCGGTCGTGCGGCGAGCGCAATATGGAGAGTTCATTTTTCTCGCGCAATGGCAAAGCAAAAAAAGTTTTTGAAGCGGTAAAAACGGCCTCGCGCAACGAATCTGGGATCCCATGATTCGCGGCAAAGAAGAAACCAATCCCGCGGCAGGCTCGGCCCAGTTCCACCGCTACGGCCCTGCGCTCGGTTGGGTTGGATGACGTCAAGCCCGAAACATCGATTACCGGAACAGTATTCATCTTCGCTCCACCGCTGAGTTGACCGTTTCGAATTTAATGGAACTAACTATAAGCAGCAGCGCGGAACTCCGGTTCATGCCTTGTCTGTTCCCTTGTTCGGAGAGTCCGAATTTCAATGGTCCTTTAACGAATGCGAAACCCAATTGCAATAATCGATGGCCAATGTTGACGGAACCGCATTATATTGCGCGCCATAACGGAAAGCAAAGTGAACCGAAAGGGGCAAATTTTAGGGGCATTACGAGATTTCCACAGGTAACGTCTTATTTATATTAAATAAGTATAAAATGCCTGCCCTACAACATTGCGAATATGTTATATATCCTCCGTTAAGAGTGGGGCGGACGCACCTATCCAAACGACGGTTGACTAACCCACCCGCCCCCCTTTTACCGCGTCTTTACTCCGCCATGAAATTAGATGTTTTCAATATTTTCTGTGGTGTTATACCGCCTTGCGCTCATCGCCGGGGGTAAACTCAGTCCGGCCTAGGTGGGCGCCTAACGCCTTACTTTGCAATTCCTTGTAACGCAATGCCCGGATTTTTCATCTAAGGAGTGGCGGTAATTTCTCACACCCCCCGGAGGAATTATGGCGGTTAAATCGGTGTTGACATGCTTGATGGCTGGTTCCCTGCTTTTGGTTGCGCCGGCACGCGCGCAGTATCATATGGGACCGCAGTGGCTCGGAGCCGTCCAATTGCCCGCCGGCGACGCCAAAAGAAAGATCGTCGAGAACGCCTGTGCCGTCTGCCACAGCCTGACGAACATCACGAATTCACTGGGCCATACACCCGAAGAGTGGATAACTATGGTCTCCATGATGCTAAACGCGGGCGCCGCCGTGCCTCCCGAACAAGTCCAGATGGTTACGGACTATCTGATTAAGAATTTCCCGGAAAAGCCGGGACCAGCGCCGGCCGCCATCCCTGGAAACGTAGAAGTGTCGTTCAAGGAATGGAAATTGCCCACGCGGGGCACGCGGCCCCACGACCCTCTGGCTGCGTACGGCACGATCTGGTACTCCGGACACATGGCCAACCTGCTGGGGCATATCGATCCGAAGACCGGGGAGATCAAGGAGTATCGCACCAGCCCGCCAATGTCCGGGCCGCACGGGCTGGTGATGGACAAGCAGGGCAACATCTGGTTCACCGCGAATTTCAAGGCGTACATCGGCAAGTTTGCGCCAGCTACCGGAAATTCACACAGTATCCGCTGGATCCCAGGGCCAAGGATCCGCATATGCCCCTCTTCGATCAGAAAGGCACGCTGTGGTTTACCGTGCAAGGGGCGAATATGGTCGGACGGCTGAATACGGAGACGGGCGAATCGAAAGTGGTTACAACGCCGACGCCCAAAGCGAATCCCTATGGCATGGTTATCACCAGCAAAGGAATTCCCTACTTCGTGGAATTCGGCGCCAACAAAATCGCCAGCATTGATCCCGAGACGATGGAGATTCACGAATACTCTGTTGCCGAATGGGAATCCGCACGACCCCGCCGGGTGGCGATCACCCCCGGACGATGTCCTCTACTACACCGATTACGGACGCGGGTATCTCGGCCAGTTTCGATACCAAGACCGGCAAGATGACCAAAGAATGGTTGTCGCCCTAGCGGTCCGCAATCTCAGACCCTACGGAATCACCATTGTGAACGCGATCGTGTGGTACAGCGAAGCCGGCGTGAAACCGACGGGT